>NZ_BAABFT010000021.1:0-78256 GCF_039541195.1 Mucilaginibacter gynuensis | reverse complement strand
TCAGCAAACGATAGGTCTGAAGATAGTTCCGCTTAAGGGTGAGGTCATTCGTGTTGATGCGCATGGTGACTAACTTTTTTTAAAGCTAATCTTGTTACCGAATTATATAACCTTTACAATTGCGAGGAACGAAGCAATCGCGAACTATACAAAGTGCCTCTGTAGGTCGGGGATTGCTTCACTGCGTTCGCAATGACGATGTTTTTACATTTACGCCCTCGCGTTAGTGATGGTAGCGGATACCGGCCTTGCGCATAATGCCTTGTGCGCGTATGAGCGTACAGCACGGGCCGAAGGCAACGCCCAAAAAGAAAAATCAAACCCCATCTACAGCAACGCCCTTAATACAGGCAACTTAATCAACACATTTATTTTTATCTTGCTCCAAATAAACCAACCCTATGAGCAACATAACCCACACACCTACTACTACTGCCGACAGGATACGATCTATCATAGGCGGCTCTATGGGCAACCTGGTAGAATGGTACGATTGGTATATATACTCCGCTTTTTCGTTGTACTTCGCAAAATCGTTCTTCCCTAAGGGTGATGAAACCGCGCAATTACTTGATACTGCCGGTGTATTTGCCATCGGCTTTTTAATGCGACCGATAGGCGGCTGGCTCATGGGCACCTTTGCCGATCGCCGGGGACGCAAAACAGCGCTCACCTTTTCGGTATTGCTGATGAGTGTTGGTTCGCTTATTATTGCCGTTATACCATCGTACGAAAAGATTGGCGTAGCAGCGCCTTTGCTGCTGGTTATCGCCCGTATACTGCAAGGACTTAGCGTAGGCGGCGAATATGGCACCAGCGCTACTTACTTAAGCGAAATGGCCAGCAAAAAGCATCGCGGTTTCTACTCCAGCTTTCAATACGTAACGCTGATTATGGGGCAGTTACTCGCATTGGGTGTACTGGTGCTTTTGCAGCGTGTATTTTTAACCGAAGAACAGCTCCATAGCTGGGGTTGGCGTATTCCGTTTGGTATTGGCGCCATGCTGGCCGTAATTACCATGTATCTGCGACGCAGTTTGCACGAATCGGCATCATTCTCACAAACAGAGGGCAAAAGCAAATCGATGCAGGGTACGCTAAGGGCTTTGGCACAGCACCCGAAAGCCGTGTTCACCGTTATTGGCTTAACATTGGGCGGCACAGTAGCCTTTTATACATTCACTACCTACATGCAAAAGTTTTTGGTGAACACCAGCGGTTTCAGCAAAAGCAACGCCACGCTGATATCAACCTTAACATTAATTGTTTTTATGCTGATACAGCCTTTGTTCGGGTGGATATCTGACAAGGTGGGCCGCAAGCCATTGCTCATTACTTTCGGCGTGCTGGGGACGCTTACTACCGTACCTATATTGACCGAACTTACCGATACGCACAGCGACTGGGCTGCCTTTTGGCTGATCATGCTGGCATTGGTGGTGGTGAGCAATTACACCTCTATTAACGCGGTGGTAAAGGCCGAACTTTTCCCGGCGCACATACGGGCATTGGGCGTGGGCTTTCCGTATGCTATAGCGGTATCGGTTTTTGGCGGCACGGCCGAGCTGATAGCCCTGAAGTGTAAGGACTTGCACCACCCTGAATGGTTCTTTTGGTATGTTACCGCCTGCATACTGGTATCGTTAATTATATACAGTACGATGAGCGACACCCGGAAATTTTCGAAAATTGAGGAAGAAGATCTACTTGAACCTTAATGAGATATGTGCTAAACTAAATTGTAACTGATCAATTACAATAACAGCGGTTAAACCCTGTGTGGCCTGGCAGCGTCATAGATGTATAATTTAATACTTATACAATGGACGCGAAACTAAACACTATAAAGGCCGATCTTTACAACGTATTTGTAGAGGGTAATGCCGACAGGCAACAATTAGCCAGGATATTCTTGTTATTATTTATACCCCTAATGAGTTTATACATTGCGGTAGGCAAAATGCCCTACTAAGCAAAACTCATGGCGATGGTTCATAGCTATAGATTTACCCCTAACTATAATACGCTATGAACCATCTGATAAAAGAAAACTGTGCCATGAGTAATCAACTATAAACATAAACACTTAGCAAAACTCTTTAGTTTGTTTTTATAACACGTTTTACGGTAACCTTGTCATCTTGTTTTATCACCACCAGGCAAACACCCATTGGCACCTGGCTTATATCGATGGTTTGCGAAAAATCTTCACCGGCCTTGGTGTATTTATGGCTGCTGTAAACCCTGCCTACCGATACATCTGACACGGTAATATTTACACTCTTGAAGTTCTTATTATTGAACGACACGTTTACATAACGCGCCGATGGATTAGGGAACAGTTTAATAGCATCAACCGCCAATGTATTGGCAATGGTATCAACCATAGCGGTAGCGGCCCTGTTATTATTACCTATCACCTTTTTGTTTGACATGATGGCGTTCATACGCAAACCGATCTTATTACCGGCAGGCATCACAATAATCGGCGTTTCGCTAACAGCGCGGGTTAGTATACCATTGGTGATTTTTACCTTGCCCGATACGATGGTGTTTTTACCAATAGTGGGTACACATATTAAAGCAGAATCGGTACCGAGGTTAAAGTTATAAGTGCCGGTACGGCCTTTCTCATCCGGGATCCAGGCGATGTAAGCTTGTTGCCCGTCGAGCTCGTAACGATCAACAATAGGGTCGCTATTCAGGGTTTCCTTGTAGCTGTATTTACCCATCAGTTTTTTCACCTGGCCAATAAAGTCGGCGGCAGGCTTGCGGCTGCGGTCCTGGTTCATTAAACCCGACGAACCGTATTGGATAGGGTTTTCGTAGTTATCATCATACATTTGGTAAAAGAAGATCCGCTCTACACCTGCACGTGCATATAATAACGACGAACGTAATATCCAGTCGGCCTGTGTTTGCAGTATGGTTTTCTTACCTATCGGGATAGCACGCATAGGGCTGTTAGGATTGGCATCGTAACCAACCTCGGTAACCCAAACCGGCATATCGTTAGCGTAATCGTGCGCTGCTTTTAAAAATTGCTTGGCTTTTTCAAAAGTGCCGCCTACTTCGGGAGCTACGCCCCTTGTTGGTACCGAGTTAGGGATCATTTGCGCATCGTGGCTGTACCAGTGATAGTTGATCACATCCCAGCAAAGGTTTACGGTACCATCGGCTTTGTAACCACGGTTCACTTTACACCACTCTACCATGGCGTGCAAATACTCCGGCGAAGCCGATGCCAAACCGGCCATTACTACCTTCATAGCAGGGTCGGCATTTTTTATACCTACACCCGGGCCCATGGTATTCTTATGCCCATCGTAAAAGGCCGACATATTAGCGGCATATTCAAACGCGGTTTGATAACCTTTACGGCCTTTCCACCATTTATCGCGTTCGTTATCGCACTCAATATATTTAATGTAGCCTAAACCAACCCTTACCTTATTAACCGGATCGGCATTCCAGCGCGGGGTTGAGTTAACGCTCAGCAGCGATTTATCTACTTTGGTATTATAACCATAACGTGCCGCGAACTGAAAACCAACCTTTGCCTGATCGATATACGAGGCCGGAAGCGAAAAATCGGCACCATACCTTACCGGTACGTTCTCGGCATCGCGTTCTGCTTCGGGATATGTCCTCAGCATCCAGTCGGGCAGGGTTTTTAAATCGGCTAGTACTTCTATACTTGAGTTTTTACAGGCCAAATACATAGCATCATAGCTCCAGCCGCCGCTGCGGGTTGGACTATAAGTATAGCTATCTTCTTCCGATTCCAGCTTTTGCCAGTCCATATAATGGCGCACGGCCGAAAAGGTTTTTACAGCGGTCATCCTATTGGTTTCCACGTTATCGGGATTGGCACCGTCCTCAAAATCCCACTCAAAGGCATTTACACCAAAGTAATTGTTCAGCGGGTATGATTTATCAGCAACCGAGTCATCAGGCGGTGGCGTTGTTTCGGGGCGGGATACACGCACATCGTACGCGCCATAAAATTCTATTTCGGTAGGGAACTGGTACCAGCAGTTGAGCACTATGTACTTAATGTTCTTAAATACGCTGTCGGTATAAAAATTGCCAACGTTATCGGGGTTAGGGCCTAACCATTTTTGATAGTATCCACCCTTATAAATACCTACCACACTGCGCTTACCGGTGCTATCAATTACCGATACCGTGAGCGGGAACGTACCCAAGCCTCCTGTACGGTTGTAGAATTTGAGCTTATAGATATCTATCTTTTCATTTTCCTTTACAGGATAGTAAGCATCGTAGTTATTAAATATTTTACCCCAGCCGGTATACACCTCGTTTTCGGTATTACCATCGAACATACCTTGTAACCCATCGCTCACGTTGTTTAGCTGGTACCACCTGTCAGACTCGATAGGAATTTTCACCAAGCCATCCGGCGTTTCGGTAGGTATTGTAGGATTGTTCGGTACTTGCACCGGTGCTTCGGGCTGCACATCAACGGCAGTTGGCGCGTTTGTATCCTCGGTACCAAAGGCGAATATTTTTTGGGGGATGTTATTGCTGTATTTATGGATCACTATACCATCGGCCTCAACAGGTGTTTGCAGGTTGATATACTGGAATATTTTATAACCAGGCCCGGTGAATATACCCAGGAAGGTTTTAGTGGTATCTTTTATAGCGTAAATTTCGGCAGGCTTATCATCAAATACGCCGGTGTAGTCGTAAAATTTTAACTGGCTTATTTTGCTGCGGTACTTAAAGCGCAGTTTAACATCAACGTATACAAAGTTATTTTGCCATGCTTCCTGTACCAGGGTATCCAGGTTATCATCCAACCATGGCGAGTAATCCTGTCCGGTGTTTTGACTTGGGGTTATCTGTACAAACTTCAGCCTGTTTTGGGCATCGGCGGTGCCAAATGCAATTACTGCCAGGATAAGTAAAACAGCCTTTTTAAGCGAAGCTGAAGAATAAGTAAAGCACTGTCCCATACATCGATAGTTACGGACCCAATAATTTGCAGTTCAATTTATGGTAGCATGTAAACCAATATTGAGTACGGTAGTATTGAGCCTCTTGATTAATTAGAGTGATTGTTATACGGCTCATGCAATAGCTTTGTTACAAAGCTGCCAAACTCGCATCTAATATATTGGTTTGTTGCAATTTAAGTAATAGGTTATTGTAATTAGTACACTATTTGTATAACAGTGTGTGAAGTAAAATAAAAACGATTTACCACTTGTGGCCTAAAAATTGTTAGGCCACCACTCCTTTAAAGAATATATTTTGCACGTAGCAATGTTCATAATATTTCTTAATAGCCTAAGCATCAAAACAAAACTTACAAAATGACTATCCGGATACTTTAAAAGCCAATAAAAGTCGATAGGTTTGGTAGCATTTCTCATAATTTCGTCAAAATAGATGTTTAAACAACTATTTTTATTTGATATATAAATCAGTTAGATACCTTTGCAGCATTAAACAATACAAAAGTTAAACACAAACAAAAAACAAAAGAAGATGAAGAAGACAATCATGCTATTAGCAGCCGCCATTTTAGTAAACACGGCCGTTTTCGCGCAAACCACCTGGAACCTTGATAAGGCTCACGCTAACCTTAAATTTACTGTTACCCACTTATTGGTATCAGATGTTGACGGTAGCTTTAAAGATTTTGACGCTACAATTGTTAGCAGCAAACCAGATTTTAGCGATGCTAAATTCAGCTTTACAGCACAAACTGCTTCAGTAAACACTGAAAACGAAAAAAGAGATGGTCACCTGAAAAGCGCTGACTTTTTCGACGTAGAAAAATTCCCTACAATTACTTTCGCAAGCACAAGCATTAAAAAAGTTGCCGATAAAAAATACAAAGTAACCGGTAACTTAACCTTACATGGTACAACTAAAGTGGTTACTTTAGATTTATGGTACCGCGGCACTATTGTTAACCCAATGAGCAAAGCTGACGATGCAGGTTTCCAGGTAACCGGTACTATCAAACGTTCTGATTTCGCTTTCGGTACTAAATTCCCTGCTGCTGTAGTTAGCGACGAGGTTGAAATTAAAGCTAACGGCGAGTTCGGTAAAGGTAAATAAGCCAAAAACTACAATAATCATAACAAAAAAACGCCCGGGTATTCCCCCGGGCGTTTTTTTGTTTGTGCCAAGCCGCACAACACCGTCTTATTAAATCCGGGGCATATTAATAATACAATTGAGATAAACCTTTTATCTTTGTTAACCTATAAAAAACAAACCAATGCCCGAACTACCAGACCTACAGGCTTTCAGCCATAACTTAGATAAACGCTTAGCCGGCAAAACCGTAAAAGATGTTAAGGTTACCAGCGCAAAACTTAATGTATCACCCGAAGAATTAAAGGATACACTTGACGGACAGAAGATCAAAAAAATATATCGCGAAGGCAAAGAACTCCACATTGAGTTTTCAAAAGGTGATGTGTTAGGCCTGCACCTGATGCTGCATGGCAAACTATTTTTATTTGAAGGCGATAACGAAAACAAATACAGTATTATAGACATCCTCTTTACTGACAATACCGGACTTACGCTGACCGATTTTCAGAAGATGGCTACCCCTACCCTCAATCCAGAAAAAAAGGAAGCGCCGGATGCCCTGGCCGATAGTGCCGATGCCGATTTTTATAAAGAAACGCTGGGCAAAACGAAAACCAATGTAAAAACCATCCTGCTCGATCAGCATATCGTCAGGGGGATTGGTAATGCTTATGCCGACGAAATTTTATGGCATGCCGGGATATCGCCGTTTTCCGTTGGCAATAAAATACCGACCGATAAAGTAAAAGCATTGGCCAAAGCAATTAAGGAGGTACTTACCGATGCCGAAAAACAGATCCTGAAAAAGCATCCGGATATTATTAATGGTGAAGTGCGCGATTTTATGCTGATCCATAACTCGAAAAAAACGCACAGCCCCAACGGTGTCGAAATACAGGTTAAAGCAGGCAGCCGCAAAACATATTATACCGACGAGCAAGAGTTGTACAAATAGTATAGCTAAAAAAGCTGTCATTGCGAGGAACGAAGCAATCGCGAACTATACAGAGTGGCTCTGCAAGTAGGGGATTGCTTCGTTCCTCGCAATGACGCGATCTATGAATAATGTTATTCCATACCATCGCCAAGTACAGTACAATTAAAATGAACACCTTTGTGTAATTTTGGTTACTTAAATATTTATCTTGTCCCAATAATTATTGCGCATGCAAAAAACTTACGCTAAAAACCTATGCAAGTTGGCTTTAGCGAGTGCGGCCTTATTGCTAACAGCAACACAAGGCTACTCGCAAACAGAACAATTGCCCTATCAATACCAGCTTTATCAAAAATTTAACGCCGATGTTTATTCGGTAAAAAATACGGCGCATACTGCGTTAAAGCCTTTGTTTATTGATAGCACCCTGCAACAACGCTATAATGAGTTGATGGACCTTAATAAGCGCCACGAGAAATGGTTTGCCGAGGGCATTTTCACCATGCATAAAAGCTGGGCAGGCCGTAAGCTTTTTGATGAACACCTGATACAGGTGAATGATAAGGATTACACTTTTTACTTCGATGTATTAAGCGAAAATATACTGGGCCACGATTTGAAAGAAAGTTCGGCCGAAGCACATTCCGCTTATCCTAATGATAAAACCATCACCTTTGCACCGTTCGGGGCCATCCTTAAATCGCGTATTGGTTTAAATACCCGTGGTTTTCAACTGGGTGGTACCATTGGCAAAAAGTTTTCTTTTTACACCAGCGGTTACGAAAACCAGGCGAAGTTCGCTCGTTATTATGATCAGGAGATCAACGGTACCGGCATTGTACCGGGCCAGGCGTTCGATCGTAAATTCGGCCGTGCCCGCACAAAAGATTGGTCGTATGTAACGGCGGTAATGTCATACATGCCTATTAAAGAACTTACCCTAACATTAGGGCAGGACAAAACCTTTATCGGCGATGGTTACCGCTCGCTCTTCCTGTCGGATTATGCATCTAATTACCCGCTCTTCAGGGCTACTGTAAACCTTGGGCCGTTCCAATACATGGCCATGTGGGCTTACATGCAAGATTATAAGGCTACCCGTTTCGATAGCTTTGGCGCCACCCGCCGCAAGTGGGCCGCTTTCCACTACCTCGACTGGAACATAACCAATCGTGTATCACTCGGCTTATTTAATGCCTATATGGCTGCCGAGGCCGATGTAAATGGCGAGGGTGCAGGCTTTGATGTAAATTATTTCAACCCGCTATTCTTCTCAAGTTCAATCGGCCCATCAAAACAGCCGGGAAATTCCATAGCGGGTATCAGCGGAAAATATAAGTTTATTGATAAGAACGCTATTTACGGGCAGTTAGTGATAGACCGTTTTAAAGCCAGCGACTTTTTCAACAGCAAAAACGGCGACAATACCAATGGCTGGCAATTAGGCGTTCGCGGAGCCGATCTGTTCGGGGTGCGTAACCTTAATTACCTTGCGGAGTACAATACAGTTAAGCCATACACCTATAGCCATCCGGATGGGTTTACTACCTTTACCCAACTTGGTGAGCCGCTGGCGCATCCTTACGGGGCAAATTTTAGGGAGATATTGGGAATACTGAACTATACCATAGGCAACTTTGATTTTCAGGGCCAGGTGATCCACGCCAAATACGGACTTGATGCAAGCGGTACAGACGCGCTTAATTACGGTAAGGATATTAACAAGCCGTTTACACCGGCACAAGGTGCAACTACCTCAGTTGGCCAGGGTATCAGCACAACCATGCAATATGCAGAGGGAACCATATCATACATGGTGAACCCTAAATACAACCTTCGTTTAGAGGTTGGCGCGCTTTATCGCCACGAGAAGAATGCTTTGGCTACCAACAACACCATGCTGCTTACTTTAGGTATCAGAAGCAGCTTCAGAAACTTATATCACGATTTTTAATCAGTAGCGGCATCGCCGCATAAAAAAGAAAAACCCTGCACAGCGCTGTGCAGGGTTTTTCTTTTTTAAAGACACACTAAGCTGTAAATCAGTCTGGATGACTTACAACCAAGTAATTTAAATTACCTGTTCTTTTTGGTAGTGTCCTTTTTAACAGTGTCTGTTTTAGTTGTAGTCTTAGTTGTGTCTTTTTTAGGAGTTGTCTGTGCAAATGTTCCTACTGTAAAAGCTGATAGTATCAGCACGCTCATTAACTTCTTCATAGTTTCTGAATTTAGTTTTTGTGTTAATTATAGATAAACAATTCATAACTATAACGCAACAGAAAGCATGTTGTTGTAAATATTTTTCACTTTACCGATTTACTTCTACCGACTTACAACTTAACTCTCTAAAAAACAGAAACTTATGGTCGTTAATTTTTTTTGAAAAAAACCCTCATTTGTAGCTTAAAAAGGCACTTTTATAATTCATCAGGTATTAAAAAAGGCTGAACAAGCTGAATAAAAGCCCTGTTCAGCCTTAAAATTGATCGCCGTTTACCATACACGGCAGAAACAAAAAAAGCGGCACTTAAAGTACCGCTTTCTATTATATTTTTATCACCTTGCCATTGGGCTTCGGCTTTTCATCGCCGCCCGGCTTGGGGATGGCTTTAACAATTGCTATGAGCGCGCCTGCCATAATACCTAATGTTTTAAGGCCGAACTTTACAAAGGGTTTCATCTCGTGCCAAAGCGTTCCGCTTTTATCTTTTTCAACCTCAATTGGGTTGCCATGCTGATCAATATATTTAGTTGCCATAATGTTAAATAGTTTATAACTAAATAAGCATCAAAGCATAGTATTGTTTTAACCGAGCCAATTATGCCTGCCGGCGAAGTTCAATAACGGTGACCTCGGGCCATATCCCCAACCTGCCCGAAAATGCCAAAAAGCCGAAACCACGGTTAACATATAAGTTGCGGTCGTTAATGGTCATGAGGCCTGCCCAATCGAGGTAGCGGTTTTGCACCGGGCTCCAGCGGAAACCTGCTGTTTCAACCCCGAACTGCGCGCCATGCGTATGGCCTGATAAGGTAAGCTGTACCTTCTTTTTGTGATAGCGCACTTTCTCTTCCCAATGGGTAGGATCATGCGAGAGCAGTATCGTAAAGGCATCGTCATCCACACCATGCAACGCCTTATCCAGATCACCTACCTGTATAAAACCACGCCCCCAGTTTTCTACCCCGGCCAGCACTATTTTTTGTCCGCCTTTTTCCAATTCTATATGTTCGTTAAGCAACAGGCGATAGTCCATTGCCTTATGGTGTTGCTTTAACTTATCCAGGTTGGCGTTTTTTGCCGCTTCGCTCTCCCACTCAATATAGGTGGCATAATCGTGGTTCCCTAATATGGAGAATTGCCCATAAGGCGCTTTGATCTGCTTAAAGCGGTCAATGTAGGGTTCAATTTCGTCGGCCATGTTGTTTACAATATCGCCGGTAAAAACAAACAGGTCGCTTTTTTGCGCAATGGCCATATCTATCCCCTTTTGCATGGCTTTGGTATTATCAAAACTCCCCGAATGGATATCGGATAATTGCGTAATGGTAAAACCATCGAAAGCTTCGGGCAAATCTTTAAAATAGACGATATGCCTGTGCAGCTTATAATCATACTTTCCCCTGAACATAGCGTAAAAGAAACCGCTGAAAGGTATTGCGGCTAAAAACACCGCCAGCTCGCTGATAAATTTACGCCTGGCCGGGAAGTAAGGCCGCGTTTGTTGCCCTTCCGGCTGACCGACATTGCGGGCTACACCCTTTACAAAGCGCCCCAGATCGCCCAGTGAAAGCACTATGATAAATACCAGTTTAGTTACAAAAAAGGTAAGGAAGATACTTAACGACCACTCGTGAAAGTGATTAAGGCCGTGGTTAAGATCGGTAAAGCTAAAGCCGCCGATGAATACCAGCGTAACCGCTATAGATATTATGAGATAGCCCCATAGCACTAATTTGCGTGCCCAAGCGGCTTTCCAGCCTGTGGTTATCGTTTTAAGGCCATTATATATATACCAATCAAGCACTAAGCTGATGGCTGCCAGTATTAAGAACATTTTAAAGAAACCGCCTCTGCGCATATAGTAGAGTTAATGTTGCAATTTAATTAACAAAAAATAATTAGAGCGTAAAAATTGCCCGCTGTTACATATCATAAAAATAATGCCCCGATCACTTCACGTGCCGGGGCATTACGAATTATTGAAAAATTATCGATCTGTTACTTGTTTAGTCACGGTAACGGCCGTGATTGTTGTGGCCGTGGCCATGATATTTTACCTGGTGATAGTTGCCCCTGTAATAAGCCGGACGGTTTACCACTACTGTTCTTGGACGATAATAATTGGGGCGGCCATAATAAACCGGACGATTTACCACTACTACCCTACGCTCGTAAACGGGACGGTGATAAACTATAGGGCGGTTAACCACTACTACCGGGGCGGGCTCTTCGTAATAAACCGGCGCAGGTTCATAATAACGTACCGGGGTACCTATGGTAGCGCTGATTCTTATTTGGGCGCTGGCTTGTTGTATGGCACCCAAGGCTAAAACTACTGTTGCAATTGTTAATACTTTTAAAGTTTTCATAGTGTTATCAGTTTAATAAAAAAAGCAACTACCGGCACACCTCACATCAATCAACCGGGCCTCTTAAACTCTCAAACCCTACCGGTAGCTGCTTTATTATTAAACTATAAAAACACGCCAGGGTTTAATTGCCTGTGTTTTTTGTTGTAAGTTGTGAGTTGTAAGTTGTGAGTGAGGAAGGTAAAAGCTGAAAGGCAAAAGCTAAAAGCGAAAGCTGAAAGGTAAGGCGGCACTCACTCACTCACTCACTCACTCACTCACTCACAACTTACAACCCACAACTTACAACCCAAGCATTCTGTTAAAATTTGTTAACAAAAATCCTTTTAAGTTAAAAAAGATGATATTTACGGCATTGGAAAAACTTTTACTCTTATTACAATGCCTTACAATAAAATTAACAACCTTTTGGGTTGGTTATGCTTCGTAATAGCAACGCTAACGTATACGTTAACATTAGAACAATCGGTTAGCTTTTGGGATTGCGGCGAGTTTATCTCCTGCGCTTATAAGCTGGAAGTATCGCACCAACCCGGTTACCCGCTGTTCGCTATGATAGGCAAGGTTTTTTCTTTATTGTCATTCGGCGATGTAACTAAAGTAGCATATTTCACAAATCTGTGTTCGGCAATTGCCAGCGGTGCGACGGTGATGTTCCTCTTTTGGACCATCACTGCGCTGGCCAAAAAACTCACCACCAATCGCGGCGAGGCTGTTGAAAGTTCCAAACTGATCAGCATTATGGGTGCCGGTTTGGTTGGCGCGCTTGCCTTCGCTTTTTCCGATACGTTTTGGTTCTCGGCGGTTGAAACCATCGTTTTCGCGCTATCGGCCTTATGTATATCGCTGGTATTTTGGGCTATTTTAAAATGGGATGCCCATGCCGATGAAGCAGGCTCTGATAAATGGCTGGTGTTCATCGCTTATGTAATGGGTTTATCAATCGGTATCCACCTGCTAAACCTGCTTACCATACCGGCCTTAACTATGGTTTACTTCTTCCGTAAATCGAAAAACATCAACATAAAAAGTGGTTTACTGGCATTCCTTACAGGTGTAATTCTGCTGGTATTTGTGCAGTATGGTATTATACAATACACGGTAAAGTTTAGTGGCTGGTTCGATTTCTTTTTTGTGAACACACTGGGCATGGGCTTCGGTACCGGCGCTATCGTTTTTTTCGCCCTGCTGATCGGTTTTGTGGTTTGGGGTATTCTGTATAGCATCCGCAAACGCAAATACTTTATGAACCTGGCCTTTCTGTGCCTTACCTTTTTATATGTAGGTTATAGCTGCTTTTCGTATGTACCCATCAGGGCTACGGCAAACCCTACCCTTAACAACAGCCACCCCGACAATGCCTTTACTTTGGCCGGTTATCTTAACCGTATACAATATGTGCCAAGTCCGCTATTGTACGGCCCGTATTATGATGGTAAGGCTATCGACCAAAAAGAGGGCGAAACTTTATACCGTAAAGGCGATAAAAAATACGAGGAAACAGGTAAAAAGCAGATACTGGTTTATGATCATAATACCATATTCCCGCGTATGTTCAGTAACGACGGGCAGGATCCGCTTTTTTATCAGCAATGGATGCAGATGCCCGAGGGCCATACGCCAAACTTTGTTGATAACATGGGCTTTATGTTCAGCTGGCAGATATACCAGATGTATTTCAGGTACTTTTTATGGAATTTTGTCGGCCGCTACAATGAAATGGACGGCCAAACCAGCATGGCCGGTATTGACGGCAACTGGACATCGGGAATATTTGACAGCGGTAAGCATCTGCCCAAAACCGTTACCCATAATGTAAACTACATGCCGCTTTATGCCCTGCCGCTTATTATCGGTTTAATAGGCATGGTGTATCATTATAAACGCAGAAAGCGCGATGCACTGGTAGTAACCCTGCTATGGTTCTTTTTAGGGATAGCTATTGTACTTTATGTAAACCAGCCCTCTATACAGCCGCGTGAACGTGATTACTCGTATGTAGGTTCTTTTTATGCCTTCGCGATATGGGTTGGCTTGGGTGTGGTAGCCATTGCCGATGCTATTAAAAAATGGCTTAATGCTAAGAACGCGGCTATTGTGGCCACGTCGATCAGCCTGCTGGCGGCACCCGCGTTAATGGCTAAGCAGGAATGGGGCGGCCACGACCGCTCAACTAAACTTACCGCGCACGATATGGCTTATAATTACCTGATATCGTGCCCGCCAAATGCTATCTTGTTTACTTATGGCGATAACGATACTTACTCGCTTTGGTACCTGCAAGAGGTAGAAGGTGTTAGGCTTGATGTGCGCTTGGTGAATCTGAGTCTATTTACCGCCGACTGGAGCGTAAGGCAAATGCAGCGCAAACTCAATAAATCTGAGCCATTGCCTATTACCATGCCTTACAGCAAATACAAAGATGGCACCCGTGATATTTTGGCTTTCAGTGATGCCGGCATACCGGGCTCGGTAGAGGTGAAAGATGTGTTTGACTTTGTAACGTCGGACGATCCGCGTACGCATGTGGAATACCAAAGCGGCGCTTCATCAAACTACCTGCCTACCAAGCATTTTAAGCTTACCGTTAATAAAGATGATGTGATTAAAAACGGTGTGGTATCGCCCGAGCAGCAAAGCATGATCACCGACACCATTAAGTGGACATACAACTCTAACATTATGCTGAAGAACAATTTGGCAATGATAGATATTTTGGCTCACAACAACTGGAAAAGACCATTTTGCCTGGCCGTTACTTCGGGTTTATCAAATATTATAGGGCTTGATCAATACATGTACAAAGAAGGTTTTGTGTATCGTTTACTGCCTTTAAAGCCCGATACTTCGGTTAAGCACCAATCTACCAAAACCAATAGCCTGGTGATGTATAACACCATCATGAACAAGTTTAAGTTCGGTAATTTTAAACGTGCTAAGTACCTGGATCAACAGTCAATCACGCAATTCTACTCGGCCATGACAGTTACATTTTTCGACCTGGCCACGAACCTGCAAGCTGAAGGACGTAACGATATGGTGGTTAAACTGCTGCATAAATATGACGATGAAATGCCGGAAGCGCAGTTTCCGTACGTGGATATAGCAGCCAATAAATCGTACATGGCCGAAATTGCTTACCGCGCTAAAGATTTTAAACTGGGTAATAAAATGATCAACACTATTGATGATTACCTTACCGACCAGATAGACTATAACCACTACCTGCTGCAAAATAACGGTTCGACATTTGATTTACGTACGGTACGCTTCGGTGTACACATCATAGACAAAATGGCCGAGCTTGCCCGTGCAGGTAACCAACTCGCTTTAGCTAATAAACTGGATAACCAAAGCAAAGATTACCATACCAAATTTGCCGGTGTTATAAGTAACATTAATGAAGATGACGGGGACGCGCCGGTGGAGGAGTAACTTGAGTTGAAGGTTGTGTGTTGTGAGTTGTAGGAAATAAAACACTTATCGATGACCAATTTAGACTTACGAAGTTTTAAAAACTTCGTAAGTCTAAATCATGCAAAAGAGTGGCAAAATTCTGCTAATTCTTAGATTCTATAAATTCAGGTTCAGACAATTCAGGTCCAGACAATCCAGGTTCAGACAAAAAACCCGACTCTTATTTCTTCACCAACACATTAAAATCAACACCGGCTACAGGCATTTTTTTCCAGGTGTCTATTTCGTAATGATAGGTACCACCGTTGAAAAGGCCGATGGAGAAACTCATTTCGGCACCGCCACGGTTGTTTAACCACTCTATGGCTACCAGTATATCGCCGCTGGCGGTAATGTTGTATGGTTCAAGGTTAACCTCAACCCTTTGTTTGCCGGGGATTATTTGGCCTATGATCTCTTGCGTTACCAGGTTTTTACCGGGTGTTACATCTTTAAACGGATACACGTTCACTTTAAACTTTACGGTATCGCTGCGGGTATTATTAGCACCGAAATCAAGCTTTAGCAACTGAACCGGCTTTTTGCCTGCATCCATCTTAATGGCCACCTGATCGCCTTTTTTAACAGCAAAGGTACTATTGCTCGATCCGTTGCGAGGCTTATTGCCAATGCGTTTGGTTTTATATTGTGCCTGCGCGCCAAATGCTAAAAACAACATTGCGGCAGCCAGCAAAAGCTTTGTATTGGTTTTAAAAGATAATAGTGTATTCATGGGTAATAATTAAAGGGTTTGTACATGGGGTAGACGATAGCCAACGCCCATTGGTTGCAAACAACATTAATTATTTTTACAACAAAGGCGCTTGAGGATGATTTTGCTCATCCGCCAAACGCCTTTAGTTTCTTGTTCTATAGCTGCCTATTAAGCCTGTGCCAATTTATTATTGGTAGTATTATCAGGGGTATGATCGTGAGATAACTCGGGCCTGTAATGCAAACCGGGGGTTAACCAGTACAGCAGCACCACGCGCGAATACCTGTAATTAAATGGTGATAACACCAATATCGATCCTAATAGAATAGCTACATATAACCACGGAGAATTTGAACCGGTAAGTATATAGGTACCGACAGCCAGTGTAACCATTTGCGCAACGTTCATGGCGTAGCTTACAAACATGGCTACATAAAAGTATCCCGGTTCACGTTCGTAGGTCATGCCGCAATGCGGACACGTTTTGTGCATTTGCTGACCGCTTAGGCTGTAAGTACTGTTTGCAAACATATCGCCCTTGCGGCAACGCGGGCATTTTGCCTGTATTGCTGCTTTTAATACCGGTACACGATCTTCGTTGTGGTGATGAGCTTGAGTTTCCATTATTTATAAATTAAATTGTTCTTTCTAAATTCGTCGGGGGTTAAGCTTACCTGCTTCCTGAAAAAGCGTGTAAAGTAGGAATTATCAGTAAAATTGAGCTGTCCTGCTATATCAGCAATGGTAAGGTTTTGATTGATGAGCAAACGCTTGGCCTCCAATACCACCCGGTTGCGGATTACCTCCCCTGCCGACATCCCCAAAATATCATTACACAACGCATTTAAATGATTGGGGGTGATATACAATAGCTCGGCATAATCTTTCGGCAGTTTTAATTTGCTGAAGTTCTGCTCTATCAGTCGCTGAAAGTTTTTAAGCAAGGTTTGATTATAACTTGGCGCGGTGGCTTTAGCAGTACCGGTATGCAGGCGTGTAAGTTGCGTAAATAGCTGAACCATCAGCACCCGCACCATATCTAAACTCAGGTTATCGGGCTTGTCGTTCTCTTTTACAATAGCCTCCATAATGGCGCGTACAGCTGCCAGCTCTGCTTCGGTTAAGTTAATTACCGCGTCGTCAATGTTACCGCTAAAAAAGGGCAGGGTTTCAGGGTAATCGGCCCTTAACAGGTACGAGTTGAAAAAGGCCGGCGAAAAGTTGATGATATAACCATCCATAGCATCCTCAAAATCCCAGCTGTGCACCTGGCCGGGAATCATAAAATAGATTTGCCCGGTTTGAATTTCAAATCGTTTAAAGTCTATAGCGTGGCTACCCTTGCCTTCGGTAAAAAGTACCAGGTGATAAAAGTTATGCTTATGCGGAAAGTGCAGGTTCTTATGCTGGTCGAGATAGTGCCCGAAACGGTCTATCTGAAGGTCGTGCTGTTGCTGTTCAGACAGGGTGCAGATATCATAAACCGGAAATCCCTTTTTCATACTACAAAAATAGATGGTATTTTACCATTATCAATGGTAGTAAACAGGGCCGTTATGGTACTTTTTATCGATTATGATATTTACAGCGATAAAATCAACATATTCCTAAAAGGAGTTGTCAGATAGTTACACTATCACCAACCTTGTATATTTCATGAAACTGAATCCCCTGCTGCTCAAAGTGCCTTTTGTAATTTTGATAGCGTTGTTTAACAAAAAACTCTTTTGCGTAGCCGTCATGTACAGGAAGGATCTGTTTGGGCTGAATTTTATCGGCAAAGGAGGCTATCTTTAACTCATTGGCGAAAGGGGCCATGGTTACCAATAACAATAGTTCAACACCTTTATAAGGCAGCAGTTCATCATTCAGCGAATCAACGCCATGCAGTACCTTATCATTGATCAGGAAGCCGGTCATCTGCGGTATCGGGTTATCCAGCAATGGCTCGTGCGTTACCGGGAATGCCTTCAGCTTAAACGGACCGATGTTCAGATCGCCTTCCGCTATCAATTCAAACGGTAAACCGGCCTTTGTAAGTTGTTCGCCTACCTGCGCGTTGGTGTATACTTTGGCATTATTGAGGTCAACAATACTTTTGAGTATTTCAAGGTCGAAATGGTCGGGGTGGATATGGGTAATGATAATGCTTTGCACATCGGCAAACATGGGCGCCGTAACCTCGCCACCGGCAAAAGAAAACTTACCCGGATCAAACAACAGCTTATAACCATCCTGCTCAAACACAAGGCAGGAATGCAGGTATTTTGATATCTTCATCGTGTTTTTTTTACTATGTAAAAAAGAGAGGCAAGAGTTAAGATGCAAGAGTCAGGAGGCAAATTCTATCTTATTTCTTAACTCTTGCATCTTAATTCTTGATTCTCAACTCTTGCACCTTGATTCTTGACTCTTAACTCTTGCTTCTAATTAAAGTATCTCTACCAACTCATCCAGTCCGTCAATAGTAGCAATTTGCCCTTCGTCTACCTTGCCAAAACCGTATGAGGCAAAAATGAAAGGCACGCCTGCTTTCACAGTAGCTTCGTAATCGCCCTGGGTATCGCCTATATATACAGGGGCTTTCAGGTTGAAATCGGCCACAACATCTTTAATATTTTCGTGCTTGGGCTGCCCTTTTGTGCCGAAGCATTGGTAGCCGGTAAAATACTTTTGCATTTTACCGTGCTCAAAAAACACTTCAGAATAACCGCTTTGACAATTGCTTACCAAAAACAACTGATACTTGCCTGCAAGGTAGCTCAGCGCTTCTTCCAGGTGCGGATACAGATCGCCGCCTAAATTATTCAGCGTGTCAATTTCATATACCGCGCATTTACTCCTGAAATCGGCCCGAAGCTCATCGTTCAGGTACGGAAACAGTTTTTCAAATATGCTGGTATACGTAAGCCCTGTTATGGAACGAACATGCTGTTGGGTAATATCGTCGTTAATATAATCAACCTGTTGCTTTGCATTTTGCCACGCTACCGCAACGGTAGCCGTACTATCCCAAAGGGTGCCATCAAGGTCAAAAATTATACTATCGAACTTATTTTTTAGTGAAGTAGCCATAATGTGTAAAAGCTGCAAAAGTAGCCTTTTAAAGCGCAATCATCATTATTACGCGCATACATACCATGTAAATTTATAACTATGGCAGCTTAAACTCCGGGTTGTAAATAAGCCCAATGCTGTTTCCCCAGGGATCTTTCACTTCGGCCACTACAATTTCGCCGCCTACATTTTGCGGACTTTCCACTTCTTCGGCACCAAGAGAGATCAACCTGTCGTATTCGCTTTGTATATCGGTTACTCCCCAATAGGTTACCACGTTATTGCCTTTATCGTCTGCCGGTTGTTCATCGGGCTGCAAGCCCAATTCATAACCTGCTATATTGAAGCCTACATAAAAAGGCTCGTCAAAATATGGTTCTGTGTTAAAAGCACCTGTATACCACTGTTTGGCGGCATCAATATCGGTAACTTTATAAATAGTGGTTCGTAGGCCTAAAAATGAAGTTGGCATAGTCGCGATAGATTTTTGTTTAACACAAATATATTAATACTGCCACATCCCCGGCGATTCGCGATAATGATTTATATGATCAACAATCTCGCGGATCTCTTTCAATTCAAGTTCGCGGCTGCCATCGGCTACATAGCTAAATACTCGCCCCGGCGTTTCTACAGTAATATGGCCAAGGTAACTCGGGTCAATCTTTTTTTCGAGCAGCAGTTCGCTCTCTTTTTCTGATTGATTATTGTTGCCTTCGAGGCCTTCATCAATATAAATATTATAGGTGTAGGTTAAAACCGGGTGCCCATCTACGTGTGCCTCTGTATCCGGAATTATCATAACCGGCAATGAGCCGCCAACGGTGAAATAAATGGGTACCATGTTACTTATCAATAGGTTGAGTGAACTATTACAATATGGCCAACAGCTAAAATGTTTGCATCGGGTTAAAATTTTTAATCGACATTTTGTACCTTTGCACCGCTTTATCATAATTACAATACCAACATGCGCAAGTTTATCCTTTTCATTGTTTTTGCCACAGCATTTACGGCCTGTAAAACTGATGAACTGGTTGATTTGAGCCAAAAACCGCCGGTTGATACCCAACCGCTCCCACCCGACGACAATACTAATACCGGTGCAAAATTTTTAGTAACTACTATAGCAGCCTTTGACGATGCCGCTAAAACCGGCCCAAACGATACCGCCTGGGTATACCATTACCAATACGACCGCAACAGGAATATCACCAAGCAGGTACACTACAGCGCCAAGGATAATTTAACTACCATACACGTTTTTGTTTACGATACCGATGACAACCTGGTAAGGATAGATTTGCTTGACCATGATGTAGCCACCGTAGTTTATGAGATAGCCTACCAAAACGGCAAACCCAATTCATCAACCTTTTACGATGAAGCCATTATGAAACCCGCCACCAGTTATGAGGTTGACGGCAATAACGTAACTGCTGTAACTAATGATAAAGGGGAACGGGTAACCTTATTTTACAACGCGGGCAATTTGGTTAAAAGGCAAAACAAATCGGCTAACCACTCTTTAGTATATGGTTTCGGTACCAAAAACGGACCATTCTCGGCTTCGCCTTTTAAATGGGGCGTACTGGAAAGCATGAATATAATGCCCGCCCACAACAAAAACGAAGTTACTGAAGAAACTACCATTGACGCCTCGGGCACGCACGTAACCAAATACGCCTATAAATACAGCAAAGCTAATTACCCCTTAACACGTAGTGTTGTAAGCGATAGCAAAAAGACGGTTGTTTACGCTTACGAGGAAGCTAAATAGATTTTAAACAAGCCACTAATACTTAAATTTATACAATTCCTTTATCGGTTGATTTTGCAGGTATACGTTTTCGGTGCCCAACTCGCGCAATAGGTTATCAGTTATTGTAATTGTATATTTTAAAGAGCCATCCTTAATATCACCATTATAACTGCTGAGGTGTTGCGGCAATTGCTTTAATCCGGACAAAACAGTAGCGTCAAAGTTAATATAACTTTTAAACGGAATTTCGAGTACTAACGGGTCAACTTTTACGGCATCATTGTAATCATCAACTTTATAATAAAAACTTCCACCGGTATCGTCAGTGTATGTAATTTTACTTACCAGGTTAGCAGCATTATAATTGTAGCTATAAGTATAATAGCGTTGATAAGGGCTACCGGGATCGGATATTATTTTAGTTTGTACTACTTTGCCCCCTGCATCATACTTGTACTCATAAGCCATGGATTTACTGGGGACTTCAAATTTCTTATATCCACGCGTTCTTTCCTTACGTGTTAACTGGCCTTGCTGGTTATAGGTATAAGAAACGCTATCAAGCGTGGTAATCATGTTATTAATTCTCCCGCCATTATCATAGCGAAAAGTTTCGGTTTCGCTATACGAGGCTGATAGGTATGGCAAGTATCTCCTTTCACTTACCCTGCCGGCATCATCATATATAAATATGACCCGGTTACCATTTTCATCAGTAATTTCTTTTACATTGATGGTTTTGACAGGCTTATCGTTTTTATCTTTCTTACAAGAAGAAAAAACAACCGTGAAGACAAGTAAGCAAATAGTACAGTAGAATTTCATTTTAATACAATGACAAGGCATTTAGCAACAGTAAATATACATTTTAACCCGAAAAGCAAAATAGCTATATTTATCAAAAATTTACTGCTGAACCTGCACACGAATGAAAAAATCACTTTTTTTTGCCATGGTGATACTATTTACAGCCTGCAAAAATTCTGATACCCGCCCCACCATATCAACCATTTTGCAAGGTGATTATCAAACCATAACTACTGCCGAACTTGAGCAACCTGTAATGTTTACGTCCTCAGAGAAAATAACAGATCAAGCACGTATAAAAGAATACATTAGCAGACGAAAAACCAACGTATTCAACTTCACTTCGGGCACCGAAACCAGCAACCTGCCCGTAATAAGTATAGCTTTCAAAGCGGAAAAAAAGGTAAGCATACGTCAGCAGCAAAATAATGGCATTGCGGCTATTTATCAGTTTAACGGTAATATATACCGCCAGGATGATGCTGATATTTATATCAAAAAGCCGATACCGGATACGCTCAGCTATGCTACCGGTACTATTATTTTTGGCGGATCCGGTGGTTCAATTACATTAGGGAAAATAGATACCCGTATGACCTGCGTACAGGCGGGGTATCATGGCACTATATGCACCTACACGCCATCACTGGTACTCAATATAAAAAAAGGCAGCCTTTATGTACCTCTGCTTACTTATGATGTTTATCAGCGCAGAGAATTTTCTATGAGTACTTACACAGCAACCAATCAGCCCGTAAGTTTAAACCCCGATATAATCAGCGAACTTACCTCTGGCGATACCGTAGTGGTTCAGCAGAAGTATCTGAAGCTGGAGAAAAAATAATTCACCCGTCAATGAGGTAGGGCCATTATATAAGCAGATACTAAAAATCATTATATTGCTTGTGTATTAACCCATTACCTCACAATGCAAAACACAGTTACCGAATCTGCTTACTGGCCGCTGTATAAAAAAGTGGCATTCCGTTTTTCGCTGATCTTCTTTTTGGCTTTTGTAGTATTGAATCCTAACGGGGTGTTGCTGGATGCCCTTCATGTTTATTATATACAGCCCGTGCACTCACTTGTTGTATGGAGCGGCGCGCACTTGCTGCATTTGCCAAAGCCCATCACGATTTTTACAAACGGTAGCGGCGATACCACTTATGATTACCTCATTATACTGCTTATATCTGTAACGGCAGGTGCCGGAGCATTAATATGGTCGGTATTAGACAGGCGTGTACGAAACTACAATAACCTGTTTTACTGGCTGCTGGTGGTGGTACGATACTATGTAGCCATTAGCATGATCAGCTATGGCTGTGTAAAGATCATCAAGCTACAATTTCCGGGGCCAACGCCTTCACGCCTGCTGCAATCGTATGGCGATTCATCGCCCATGGGCTTGGCCTGGACTTATATTGGCTACTCCACAGGCTTTAACATTTTTACCGGCCTGGCCGAGTTTATTTGCGGCATATTCTTGTTCTTCAGGCGCACTACAATTATGGGGGCCTTGCTGGGTTTAGTAGTAGCGGGTAATATAATGGCCATTAATTACGCGTATGATGTACCGGTTAAAATAGTATCTACCGTGCTTTTTGTAATGTGCCTGTTTATACTTTCAAAAGACGCAGGCAGACTTATCAACCTGCTTGTACTTAACAAACCCGCACTTGCGGCAAACATGGCACCGCATACCTTTAAACGCCGCTGGAAGAATATTACCTTATGCGTTATTAAATATGTGTTGGTGATTTACATCGTTGTATCTAATTTTTACGGGGACTGGGAGGCGCGCAGTCAATATGGCGAAACGGCCAAGAAACCGCCATTTTATGGCATTTACAATGTAGAAAGCTTTATACGGAACAAGGACACCATAGCCCCGCTAAAAACCGACAGCACCTGCTGGCATAAATTAATAGTGAGCTACCCCGGATATGCACAGGTGAAAATGACGAACGACAGTATTAGTGGTTACGGGATGACGGTTGACACGCTAAAGCACACTATAAAAATGGAATTATACGGCAGTAACGGAAATGTTACATATTTTAACTACACCGAAAAGAAGCCCGATCTGCTCTTGTTACAAGGAAACCATAATAATAGTGTTTTGCAGATAAAACTCCGAAAATATGATCTAAACAATTTCATACTGTTAAGAAGAGGTTTCCATTGGGTTAACGAATATCCTTACAACCGGTAGCTATATTAACTTATACTTCATATCTCATAAATGTATACCGTGAAAACACGGTGTACATAGCGGGGACAATCACCCATTTTAAGCAAAGTGAAATTTTATTATATTAATTACAACAATTTATTGTATATATTTGTAATGTAATAACAAACACTATTGTTTATGGAAGATATAGCAAAATTCAGAATATTTTTGAGCTTCCCTTTAATAGGCCTGCTTATACCAAATTTAGGTTTGTTTTTAACTGGTTCCCCTGCAGGGAGCATTCATCCAAGCCACATCACTATCGCTGTTACATTATTAATTTGCATTGGCGTTTTAACGGTTGGCATGGAATTGCACAAACGCAAACACGGTGTTACCACCAACACTGATGGTACCCCTGCTTTCGATTTGTAAGCAGTAAAAACAATTACGATACTAACAACGGGATAAACCCATAAAGTTTATCCCGCACAATAAGCTGTGGTATATATGGCTTGATATTATACCTATGCAACATCACCTGCAAAAGCTGTTGCTGAAAACCTAAGTAAACACAATAAAAATATTGATTAGGTACAAAATGCCTGATCGGGAGGGCGGTAACAATACAACAAGACCGGGGCAGGCCGCCTTTTGCTCATAATTTCAAATTATCTTTCCGGCACAAAAACCATTTCTGTAATAGCATTAACTATGTTATCAGTATTGATCTTTGCAATAAGATGATAATGGTAATAGTACTGCTTCTTCGTCAGCGAACAGCTTCGGGCGAAAACGGGCAGAACTTTGGTGGCCAGGAGCGTAAAGGCGGGCATAGCGAACTTGTTGCATGTGGGCTGGGAAATGAGCGTCGGGGCAAAAGTTCCAGCCCTAAGGTCTGCACGTTTTGCAGGGTATGGCTTTGTGCGGCAAAGAAGCCTTTTGCTGGACAAGGGTTTATTCGCTGTTTGTTTGTTTTTTATAGGTGCTCATGAGATCGCTTCGCTTAGTATGTTACTTTTGCCCTCAAAAGTAATGGGGCACTGCGCCCAAGAGCAGACTGACGTTAATCACAGCACAAGCCCAGCCTAAGTAGAGATTGCTTCGTTCCTCGCAGCAATGACGCGTTTTTTATAAACTTCTGGAAAAACAGAAGCTCATTTAACCCTATCCCGCTTTTTGTTCTTCCAGCCTGCCATTCTTTATTTCGCCCAGTTCTATTTCGTAGGCACGCATGCGGGCGTGTAAAATATCGATCTCGGTACGCAGCATTTGTATTTCGGTGATGAGTTTGGCGCCTTCAGGCTTGTTGATATTCTTTTCACCCGTGCCCAGTATCAGCCACTCGGGTGAGTATTTAAGCTGAAAGCAGAGTTTACGAATGAGATAATAACTCATTTCCTGCTTGCGGTTGATCACTTTGCTGATGAAACCCTGGTCGACGCCAATGGCAGCGGCAAGGCCAACCTGCCCGCCATTTTCCTTTACAATTACTTTCAGTCTTTTTACAATTGCATCATCAGACATGGGTGCAAGTATAATAAATAGTTGGGATTAGTAAACATTTTACCAAAATAAGGCGAATAAAAAAGCCCGCGGGTGGCGGATCCGCAGGCGCATGGTCAGTTAATTAGAAAAATCTTCAATAGCATACATTATGTATGGCTTTATATTTATAGGCCTACCGCTACTTTGGCCATTAAATAAGCTTTTTTCGAGAGTGATGGCGTATACTAAATCTATACGGACAAATCTCCATATATAAACTTACTAATTTTACTCAATAATTAATAATGATACTTAGGTTAAAGCAAATTGTACATAGTTGTACGAGAGTTTTAACCGGCAGGTTTCAGCTTTTTAATAATAATTGCCCGCCTACGAGGAAATTTGAAAGCATAAAAAAGCAGCAAGGTACACACTGCACATTGCTGCTAATTAACTGATCACTTTTATCAATAATTCATCACCTGATCGGGCTGCGTGCCTATCAGCTTATCAAGCAACGCGTTATAGCTATTTAATGAAATTTCGCCCGACTCATAACGCTGAGTTATTAGCCTGAGCTGTTGTTGAATGTAGCGGGCCTCACTTTCATCTTTGCTACTTTTGCTTTTACTGTATTTTTCTATTGCCACTATTAAGGCATGTATTTTACATTCGGCATTAATAAGCAGGGGTATTGTATCGCTGTTAAAAAAACTGGTGCGCTTTGCTTGCTGGCGCTTGTTTACTTCAAGCACAATTACTGCACTCACCAATGCAATAACTACAGCAAAAAATACTGTATCCATACCGGTTATTTTAGTTATTTAGGTTTATTCAAAACTGTTGGGATGTAGTTTTGACATTTTATAACATATACGAATTTAGCTATGGAGTGTTTCAAATAGCGCACACATGTTGATAAATACACCCTATTGTTAATAACTACACGCAACTACCTACTGAATATCAGTAAGATACCTACACAAAACAACTTTTTGGGCGAATTAAGATGCTATATAGCAAATGAGCAACACAGCGCAGAAACCGGCTATATGGATAAGCACAGTGGAGAAATAAGGATTCGAACGTAAAAGATAGCGCACCAACGAAATGATAATTGCCAGGAAAGATATTACCACGGCCAGCAAAATGCCCAATAGATCGAAATTTGGAGTACATGGCCCGCTTTTAAAATATCCCGAAAATGTAGTAAAAAGAAGCAATGGAATACCCACCGCATAAAGCAGTAAACTTAAAGCAACAGGCCTCGGTAACGCGCTCATTTTTATATTAAGATGCCGCCACTCTCCTATTTGTTACAATATACGGCGAGGATTACAATTGTTTTTGATAGCAATAAAACAGCAGGCCTGGTTTATGCGGAAGGGTGATTTTGCCGGCAAGTGTGTAACCCAATTTAGGGAACAGCTTGTTGGTCGCCTCATTTTCAGTATTGGTATCAACGAGAGCCAGTTTAATCCCTTTGTCTGCCGCTACTACCTCCGCTTGCTGCAATAGTGCTGCGGCAATGCCTAATCCGCGAAAGCGGGTGTTTACGGCAAGCCGGTGTGTGGTTACCGCCGGGATATTGATGTCAATACCGGCAGCGCCATAATCAGGTTCGGGGCTGTTGGTTATAGCAGTTACTCCGCCTATCTGCCCGTCAACATCAGCAACCCATAATTGACCGAGCTGAATATCGTTTTCAAAAACGGCTGCATTAGGGTAAGTATTATCCCATTGCAGGTTACCTGCCGCCCGCATAGCCGGAACAACTTCGGCTACCAGCTGCATGATGGGTTGTATATCGTTTAAGGTTGCCTGGCGTATTAACATCGGGCAAATATGATAAAAACAGTCGCTTTTATCATCGGCCTACGGTCAAAAAACATCAAGCCGATGGCTTAATGATTGTGCTTTTTATGAATATCCTTCACCAGGCACAGTTTCTTTATTTCTTCAATTTTTATGGGGAAGGGCGCATACTTTAAGCGTGTGCCGCTCATTTCGGTATTATTATCCGAGTGCGCAATCACCTCATCCGGACTATCGCCCGCAAGCAAACGCTTGTACATACGATAATCGCCCCATTCTATATAGTACACTTCGCCGGGTAATATCTTTCTATCGTGTATTATTTTAAGGGCCACCCAACAACCGTTCTCCAGGTAAGGATACATGCTGTGGCCCCAAACCGGTAAGGCGAAGTCGCAATCCTCAATCCCCGGAAAATTCATGTGCCCTACGGGCTGCGCGTCGTTAATATCGTTATATACCTCCACGCCAGATGCCGTGGCTATTACCTCATACATAGGAATGCCTTCTTTCAGTTTTCTATCTGGCTTTACCTCTTCAACAGGTGTACTTTTCTTTACACCTATATAATCAGCGTAAATTTCTTTAAATATCTTTAATTTTTCAGGATCAATATTTTGCCTGCTCTTTACAATTTCTGTAATTGTGCTGGCACTGTTATACCCAAGCGCTTCGGCAAGCTGGGCGTTGCCACTAAAGGCACGCCCCTTAAGCTGAGTATATAAGATGATAAATTCTAAAGTTTCGGGCCTTACAGTTTTTATCTTATTGGGTTTCAGCGACTCATCCATAATTCAATAAATTAATTAAAATATTTCTTGATTTAAATACAGACATTTCTTTATATTTGTATTGTTAAACGATGCTAAAGTAATACATTTATTAATATAAGCCAAATGAAAAATACAGAAATTAAAGAAAACAAGATAAATTCGCCATAGCAACCTAAACCTTATTACAACAAAGCCTAAACCTTATCATAATTTACATAGCCGATCAAATACCATAACCATGCACATAGCTTATTCCGCCCTCAGAAATTCAAAGGCAAAAACTTCAAAACCAAAAGAATGCCCCTTTATGGAGGAAAAAATGAAAGGCTATACCGCGGCTTGCAACAGGCTTAGCAATGAGATAGCCGCCATTCAGCAGCGTATACCCGGCTGGATGCCGCCTGCTCCACACTCCGGAGCTTTATAAGTTAATTATTCAATAACAATCACATCTAAACTCCTGCATCTGTAGCAGGCGGCCTTTGGCTGCCCTGTTCTCTGCCGATCTGCTTTTAATAATTCCTCCCTTAAGGGGGTTTGGGGGGATAGCTACATCATGATCAAAATATCACAAAAACTAAAAACCCAGCTTTGGTGGCTCGTTATAGGGGTTGATTACAATTACAGCCGCATTGCCGTTGCCGACCACGAACTTACCGATGATACGCTCGCCTTATGGCTGGAAGACAAACACGATTTTAAAAACTCACTTGACGAATGCCTGCGGCTCGACCTACCTGTACGCCATTTTGCCAAAATAATTAAACAGGAGGGCTTCAACAGCTACGAGGGGACCAGGGTGCATCATAAAAAGAAATATGCTTACAAAGCAAGAATTGAAATTAACGAAGCGTTAGCATGGTACCGCAACGACGCTACCAATACCGAACAGCAATGGGCCCGCGACGCGATGTTAAAAGGTGTATTAACCCAACTGGTTGAAACTGAAGCCAGCACGGTGGCATGGTAGTACTTAATTAGGCCAAACTCAGGTGAGTGGCATTCTCAATTTTTTGAGCGGGCATCGCTACATAAAATACTGTGCCTTCGCCGGGAGTACTTTCAAACCAAAGCTTACCGCCTTGCAGCTCGGTAAACTCTTTACATAGCAGCAGACCAAGGCCAACGCCTTTTTCGTTAGCGGTGCCAAAGGTTGATTTCGCTTTAAGCGAGAAAAGTTCTTCCTGTTGTTCAAGCGGGATACCTCCGCCGTTATCACGGATGATGAGCCAGCATTCGGCACCTATGAGTTTGGCCTTGATATTTACGTTACCGCCCGAGCGGGTAAATTTTATAGCGTTGCTAACCAGATTGCGAATCACCAGTTGCAGCATATCGGCATCGGCTATAATGCTGATATCCCAGTCGATATCGTGCTCCACAATAATGTTCTTTTTTTGGCCGATGGTTTTTTCCAGTTCAAGGGTATTGAAAAGGGCATCGCGCAAATTTACCGGAGCCAGTTGCACGTCTACCCCATCCATCTGGCTTTTTGACCATGCTAAAAGCTTGCCCAGCATATCGGTAGTATTGCGCGTTATCTTTAACAGTTCTTTTTTAACCATTATGCGCTCCTGCTCGTCAATATCGTGCTCGGTTATCAGTTCAAGATAGCTTTGTATGCTGCTTAAGGGCGAGCGCAGATCGTGCGCTATGATACCGATCAGTTTACTCTTTTCCGTATTCAGCCTTTCCAGCTCATCTTTTTGGGCGATGATATGGCGGCTTTGTTCTTCAATAGCCAGTGCCCGTTCTTCTGCCCGCCGTTTTTCAAAATCGTAGTTTTTACGAATGTATACTACTGTATAATACATCAGCACCACGGTAACTATATAAGCCGATGTAAGATCGAAGAACCGGCTTTCGCGGTCGGTATAGGTATAAGGCACCAATTCAGGGTAGTAATACTCAATAAAGTGCAGCGTAAGCACCATAACCAGGCTAACTATGAGCCATATTTTATAATGCTTTTTGGGCGCGGTGCAAATAATGAGTAACAACGATAACGCCATCAGCAGATCTGTAGGCCCGTAAGTACCCGAGTTGATAAAGTAGTTAACCGCGAAAAGCACGTTGCCAAACACGGCGTACCATGTAGTACTTGGGGCTACCTTCCGTTTTACCCGCGAAAGGTAAAACAGGTACGAAAAAATAAGCAGCACAACAAAGCTAACCAGCGCTATCAGCGGCAGCCCTATAAAATAATTGAAAGGCACATTGTAGGCCAAAGCCACAATGCTGATAAAACAAAGCGAATGAAAAATCCGGAACTCCAGCGCGAATTCGGCTGTTGAGCCGGTAACTCTTTCCCATTGCCCTTTTATGTTACCGAAAAAACTCAAATTGTACTAATATGTATTGGGGTCATCTATCTTATTAGGAAATAAGATTTCACAATTTTACAAAGAAATATTTGTAATTATAAGCTTGATGAACTGTTTTTTAGCTATAAAACAGCAGATGCGTGTTTAAACAACTATTAAATTACATAAATCATATAAATAACGCTATACAACCGCTGGTTGTTGAGTGGAATTATACAAAAAATTGATAAATTGATTATTTCAGCTTCAGATCAAAGCTGCCGGTAACCTTGTAAAGCGGTGATCCTTTTATGGTATCCTTTGATAAAAACGTAGTGAAGCTACCTTTAGCCAGTACATTTTTATCATTAAACTGTTTAAGTTTCAGCTTACCCATATCCTCGTCGTGAGCAATTTGATTGAGTGTGTACTGAATATTTTCGCCAAGGCCTGCCTTAAACAAAAGCTGGCTGCCTTCTACCTTGGTAGTACTTTTATTTTCGGCAACGCCTAACGAGCTTATGCCGAAACTAATGGTGTGTGCCTTATTAATGGCCGATATACCAAAATACTGGTTACCGGCGGTATCAACCTTTACAAAGGCAACGCTATCGGTAGCGGCGTCAAATGTGTAAGTGCTGTCTTCAATGCTGATTTTAAGGGTACCTTTTGAGGCCAGGAAGTTTCCGACTGACGCGTCGCTTACTTCGGTAGTTGATTTTTTGGCAGTTTCTTCACTTATTTCGTCATCCTTCCGGCACGATGTAATTACCATCGCCCAAAGCAATAAAAACATGGTGAAATATTTAGTTAACTGCGTTCCTCTCATTACTTAGGTGTAGATGCTATAAAAGTAGTGAAATAGATTTTAAAAAAGCAAGCATCGGATAACTAATAGTGTAAAATTAACACAATTTAACAAGTAAATTACATCAGCATTTGCACGCGGCAGCTAAATCATTTTCATTTCGAAAAAACTAATACATCATACCAACAATCAATCACCCCAATTATATGAATAAACCAACAAGTGCCATAGCGCTGCAAAGGCGTATAGAAGCCTATTTTAAATATATTGAAGGCGAATATCACCTGGAAAACCTCCCGGCTAAAAGCAGTAAAACTACAGCCGAGTTTTCGGCACAAAAAGTATGGAACCGCGAAAGCGAACCGGCTACCCTATGCGGACTGATATTACACCTTGGTTTTAACAGTCGCCGCGAGTTTGAAGAACAGGAAGCTAATGGTCCGCATGCCGCTGCGCTGCAACGAGCCCGTTTGCGAATTGAGGCCGAGTACGAGAAGAAACTCCACTATCAATCGGCCACCGGCGCCATTTTCGCATTGAAGAGTATAGGCTGGAATGACAGATCGGGCGAAGCCTCGTTACTGATAGACGCTATTAAAAATATTGAAGTGAACATTATCACCAGCGGGCCGCCACCGGCCACCAACGAGCGTGATATAGCTATTGAGCTTTTATAAATGCTAAAAATATTTGCAAAGCTAAAATATATTGCCTATCTTTACATTAACATTATGCCAATCGGCATTTATAACATTTCGCTTTTAGTTCCCCATATTTATACTGCTCCATTTTTTACCAGCATGCAAACCTCTGCCTTATTTGCCCATAATTATAATACATCATCGCATGTGGTTGTTAACCAGGGCGGCACCAGCTCAGGTAAAACTTACAGTATTTTACAGGTGCTATTTTGCTTTGCCTGCCGGGATGACAAACAGGTGATAACCGTTGTAGGTCAGGATATACCTAACTTAAAGGCAGGCGCTTTGCGCGATGCCGCTGATATTTATCATAGCAGCAAAGCCATTATCAGCGCGGTAAAAAACTTTAATAAAACCGACCGGCTTTTTGAGTTTTATAATGGCAGCGTAATTGAGTTTAAAAGTTATGATAACGGACAGGATGCAAAATCGGGCAAGCGCGACTACCTATTTGTTAATGAGGCCAATGGCATTGATTGGACGGTGTATACCGAGCTTGCCCTCCGCACCAAAAAACGGATACGAGAAATGCAGGTTAAGCAAGACGCACAAACCCGTATCAGCGAAATAAGATTAAAGGTACTTGAAGGACAGGTGGCCATATTACAACAAGAAGTAGAAAAGTTAAAAACCAATACACATCTAATAAAATGACTTTAAACAAAATATTATCCGGAATATGGGCAGCCATAAAAAAGTTGTTTCAGAAAATCCCTTCCGATTTGAAAACAGCTATCCATATTGGCGTAGTGATCACCGAAAACATTAAAAACTTTGTTGAATCACCTGCCGCGGATATGATTACCTTGCTGATCCCTGGTGATATCGACGACGCTTTAAAAGCTTGGCTGCGTAAACGACTTCCGGCTATATTGGCACAATTAAAATTGACTGAAATTCATGAGGGTGATGATCAAATATTAAAAAACGCAATTGAAAATATCCAAATACTTAACGGGGATGCAAAGAATGCTTTTTTACACAACATTGCCGTTCTCATTGGTCAGGCTGCATCATATGGTAAATTGAGCTGGACTGATGGGGTTTATTTTACGGAGTGGTATTACAACAAAGTTTATAAAGAAACCCTCAATAAGAATACTAATTAATGTCTTGAGCAAGACATTATTACTGAAAATTTTGAGTGCCCGGAACGAGATTCGAATTAGTCGGCTCTGATTTTTTGAAGCTAACCGCGTTTAGTTTTACTATTTTTTTTGGCATTTTTACCCCGCTTTTTGCCCCGCGATTTTTAGCAGTTCTTCTATCTTCTCATCATAATATTTCAGCTTGATATCCATCACTTCCATGCGCTTACGAAGGATCTGATTTTCCGTTTCCAGCATGTATAAATCAATCAGAATTTTACCGCTTTTTTCTACTTTATTCCTTCTCGCTCCCTGGCCGGTGATCATCCATGTAGGATTATATCCAAGCTTATAGCAAATGGTTTTTACAACTTCGAACGGAATAGGCTGTTCACCGGATAGCATGCGGGAAACCGAAGCAAGTGAACTATTAAGTACCTGGGCAAAGGCACGCATCCCTCCCTCAAAGTCCTCAAAGACGACGTTTAATCGTTTCGCGTCTTCGGTCATTACTACTTTCTTTTTAGTCTCCATTAGTTCTTGCTAATTGTTTTAGTTTATTATAAATTTGAATATGCCGAGAGTAATGCGAGAAGTGGAGTTTATCACGGATACTTATATTCAAACTTACAAGATCCGGGATTTTGCTCATCAAAAGTTTAAGTTAATAACGAGGTTATTATTTGTGCTAATAGGGATAGTGCTGATACAATCAGTGCTATTATTGATAATCTTCTTGAGGCCTTAGCTTCTTTCATTGCGCTAATAATCCCTTGCTGCTCCAGCTGTTTATGCTGAATCTCTTTTACAGACTCTTCATAGCTATTGACAAATCCCCCCTCGTGCTTAAACCTTACGCCTGGGGCTAAAAGATTAACACCAAAAATACCACCGCCAGCAGCCTCATGTAACTTTACAAAACCGAGAGATTTAAAATACTGATAAGCTTTCTGCATGATTATTGATTCTTCACTATCATCATCCTCATAACCGACATCATTGAAACTGCCATCATCCGATAGTTCCTCCAAGATGCTATCATAATATTCAGCTTTTTCTCTGGTCATATTAGTTTTTTTGGTGCCCTTTCAGGTCCTCTCCTTTTATTGATTTACCCTCGGTATCTTTCACCAATTGTTTTGTCAAATCTTGCTCTGTTATATCGAAATCATAGGCCAGAGTGAAGCTGCATGAACCGGTTTCTGCAAAGGCCTCATCTTCGAGGCGCTCTCTTTCTTCATCGGATAGTTCGTCTTTCATATAATTAGTTTTATAGTTACCGCAATTATTACAATTAGAATGAGTATGGTAGTGCAACCGGATCGTTTATTATTTGAAGGTAAACTCGTCTTTTTATAACTTCGATAAGTAGCTTTGCCGGCCTTAGCTCCTATTTTAACAGCGCTATTTAAAAGTTTTAAGCCTTTTTTGGATTTCTTAGCCCAAGGATCCTTAATGTATCTTGCCATAGTTTAACGCATTAGAAATTTGACCAATTTTTTTTAAAAGTCATCGACTGTTTCAATAGAGTTTTTCAAGCTTAATAACATCCCTTTTAGCCTATCGCTGTCTTTATTAAAGCCTTTGTTTCCCTGATACCTATATGCATCTGTCCGCTTTATAAATCTGGTAATTTTATCCTCAATAGTTTCAGATTTAGAATTCCCATCTATTGTCATTATCTCACTAATATCGCTGAGTTTGGCACGAAACTTCATAGCCTTAATATCAATCATTAGAGTAAAAGCGTATTTCATATCCAACGTAGTTTCGGGGTCCTGAACTTTACCCTTCAAAATAATCCGGCCGCTTGTTTTGTCATCCAATTGCACAACTGATTTATAATCCCCGAAAGTCTTAGCTATCCAAGTCTGTGCATTTTTATACATTGATTCTTTTGATAATTTATTAGTGCTGGTAATCGTGTATTCAACTTTTCCAGTGGTTGAGTCATAGGGAAAATCATTTAGCGCGGTAGTGTCATTTTGCGCATAACTTATGTTACATACTAAACCGAAACAGAAAACAAAAATCAGAAACTTAAGGGTATTGATATTTAAATACATGTGATAATATTAGCTTTTTAGATTAATTCTGATTCTGTTTTAATGCGCCTTTAACAATATAAAGGGCTTTTATATCTTCTTTAAATATTGGGAATGTTTCATATCTAAAGCCTCCGTCCGGACGTTTTTCTTCGTTATCTGACATTGCAAGAAAATGATCATCTTCAAACCCTAACTTACCATATTGTAATCTTTTGGTAACCTTCAGATAGGTTGTTTCAATGTAATACACTTCTCCAGGTGAAACCTGCCGCAAATCACCTACCCTTTTCATAAATGCATAAGATCCGCTTTCATAAGTGGGGTACATGCTATGCCCGAAAATCATTTTGCCGAAATCGCAATCAGCGAACTGAGGAATTGAAACAAAAAACGCAGGTTCCTGATCTGATGCCTCATCGTTATATAGCTCAACTGCACTTGCAGCAGCCTTATCACTATACATGGGTATACCTTTTGGTTCGCTATAAAGGTTTCTCACAATACCTTCAGGCTTAATTACTGAATGTCCTTCGACCACGATACCCAATTTATAATAAGCCTCCTCTAACACATTTTCTGTGACCTTGGCTTTCTTAAAAATCTTTAATAGTTCTTCCGGGTTTAATCCCAATTCTTTAGCCGCTTCGCTTATATCTGGATATTTTTCAATTATCGCCGTCTTAAACTGCTTACCAGTGACGTTATTTATTGAACTACTTCCATCAAAATATGCCACGAGGATATTATAATCTTCAATTTTTGGATTCCCCTTGCCTTTTATCCACTTGTACATTCTATCATAGGGAATACCTGTAGCCGCTTCAACAGTTTTCAAGTCGCTATTAATCAGCTTTTTAATTATTTCTTCCAATGTAATTTGAAAAAGTTCAATAAATAATTTGGAATAATGGAATTAGTTCCATTATCTTTGTTTAACTAAACAAAAGCAAATTTAAAAGTAAAGCAAAACCCACACAATACCTAAAAAGAACCGAAAATGTTAACACAAAGAATACCATTATCATCCTTAAGTAGTAGTGACGGCTATTTAACCGTTTCGATCAACTTGAACTATTGCGCTGAAGACAGTGCTAAACCAGCTTTGCAGATTATTCCAATCGACGAGCTTACCAATGCCGAACGACGGGTAATAAAACTGATCAGCTTGCCCGCTAAAAACATCGCTCATCACCTTAATATCTCCGTGCATACTGTAAAAAAGCACATCGCTAACATGCTGGACAAAACCGGGTGTGTGAGCAGCCGCGAGCTGGCACTTTGGGCCGAGCGCAAAAACATACTTACTAATTAAAAACTATGGATAACTCAACAAATGCAGTTGTAATGCCGGTTCGTAAGACCTGGCGCGACCTTATAGACGAAGTGAAAATCAATGGATCATTCCTTTTTCCTAAGGACAAGTTCAACAGCGTTAGCAACATTGTAAGCACAAAGTTTCATGCAACTACAGTAAAACGCTTCTCGGTGACTTACAAGGATGCGCCGTTAGGGCAGGCCAAATTAACCCGATTATCAGATGCGACTGAAGAATAAGGTTCCTTTTAAATGCCTTTCAAGGCACGAAAAACGAATGAAGAAAGAAGCATTTAAGGAACAACTGGAGGAAGCCGATTTTGAGAGCGTACTCACCTTCTTTTTATTAATAACAGGTAAAGCGCCCAGGATGGGCCTATTTATAAACCAATGCATATAGTTCATTCAAACATAAACCCGCAAAAACCGGAGCCAGTGAAGGTTGAGAAACCGAAGCCGCTCACCAGGCAGCAACAGTTTGCCCGCGAAATGGCGTATGCCGGGTTTAAGAGAGCGTGTAAGAAGTATGCAAAGGAGATAGCTGAAGTGCAGGAGTACTTCCCAGGCTGGATGCCTCAATTTGAATAAAAACAGAAAAGCCCCGGCGGCAACCGAGGCAAATCAAAAATCAATAGTTATGGTAACAAAAGTATTAAGAAAAATGCGATTCGTCAAGAGTCAACCCTCACGCCTTGATATCGCTAAAATAGTGCTCGAAGGCACTAAAGCAAAAAGCCCTTCTTACTTCATTGAGCGGGCCGTGATTGTACACGACAAAGTTGAGGTTAGCTATATAGATGAAGCTGACCTTGAAAGTGGCTTTGTTGGCGACAGCAAATGGCACAGCGGGGAAATAGCACTCGACAAGCTATTCTCATACGTAGCAAATGCTTATAACGGGATTGTGTGTGCTGACAGCGACCTTACACTTTCGATGTTCGTTGAAGATAATCTTGACGAAGTAGTAAAATCCTATTTGCAAGCAGGAAAGGAGATCAACTTCGTATGAAAACCGCTTTAAAAACTGCAATACTGGTACTTCTTACTATCAATGCTTACTTGATCTGGTCATTGTCGTGGTACCTGCTCGCCATTATAACGTTCGCCGTTGTATTTACATTACTGCTGATCATCATTGGCCGCACTTTCAGAAAGGAGGCTATCCATGCCAAGTAATATGATCATACCGATGCTTGACCTGCTCATCCCTCGGAAAAAGCACAAGAACAATAGGATCATCTTGCATTTCCCGGGCAAAGGGTTAAGAGTAAGAAATGTTCAAACCACCGCGGTGCCTCCGATTGAGGTAAAATGGCCTGTGCTATCCTACGACGATTGGAGCTTGTACATCAGGGTAGCCACAGACCGGGAGTATTCAGCCACGGCAGCTGCCGATACATTTATCGCTACTGAAATGCTGATCTGCGATGCTAAAGAAATTATTCACTATAAAAAAGCTAACTAACCATGAAACTTATACTTCAAAAACTCACCATTATCAACTTTAAGGGCATTAAAGAACTAACCATTGCCTTTAACGATTTGCAAACCAATATCTACGCTGCCAACGAGGTAGGAAAAACAACAGTGGCCGATGCCTGGCACTGGCTGCTTACCAACAAAAACAGCAACGACGATAAAGATTTCAGCATCAAAAACACAGTTCATACTGATCTGAACCGCGCTGACCATGTTGTTTCAGCCTTGATATATGTTGATGGCGCCGATGTTGAAATCAAAAAAGTATTCCGCGAAAAGTGGACCAAAAAGAAAGGCGCTGAATTAGCAGAGTTTACTGGGCACGAAACATTTTACTATTATAATGATGTGCCGCTATCACAAGGTGACTATCAAAAGAAGATCGCTGATATATTGCCGGAAAGCGCTCTAAAGCTGATCACTAACCCGCTTTACTTTAATACGATCAAATGGCAGGATCGCCGTAATGTATTGCTTGAGCTCGCTGGCAATATTACTAATGATGAAATCTTTGCCCGCATCACCCGGGCCGAGAACCGCAACGCGGTAGATAGCTTGACTTTGGTTTTAAATGCCGGCAAATCGCTTGTTGAGTACCGCGCACAGATCGCGAATAACAAAAAGCGGATCAAAACCGACCTGGTAGCTATCCCTCCCCGCATTGATGAGGTTAAGCGCGGTATACCTGAACCATTGGATTATGCGGCTATTGAAGCTGAGATATCTGGCAAGCAAAAAGAAATTGAGTTAATTGAAGCCTCTATTAACGATAGAAACGTTGCTTACCAACAGGCCAGCCAAGCCATGCAGCAAAAACAAAATGAGTTGCACAGTTTGAAAACTAAGCGTAATGATATCAGGTACGCAATCCAAACGCAGCTTAATGAGCGGTATAACCAAGGCCAGATTGCGCGTAACAACATAACGAATACAATCAGTCGCCTTAAGCAAGATATCGCATCGAAAGAGAATCTATTATCATCGCGCACCCAGGCTAAAGCCGGCCTTGTTGAGCGAACCCAAAACCTAAGAGCGTACTGGAACAATGTTAATGAAAGTGATTTAAAGTTTGACGCTCATCAATTTGAATGCCCTACTTGTAAGCGCGCCTATGAGGCCAGCGATATCGAGGCGAGCAAAGCACAGATGACAAGCAACTTTATTGACAATAAGAATAAAGAGCTTGACACCCTAACCGAACAAGGCCAGAAACTGGTGAAAGAAACTGAGGAGTGCGATAACATGATCGCCCAGCTCCAAACCGCGATCGGTACACTTCGTATTGAGTTATCAAAAGCTGAAAATGAGTTGGCTGCTTTTAACAATCTTAATAGTGCACCGCAACTTTCCTTAGATGATGAGTTGGCAAATAATGATGAGTATGTACAGTTAGGCGCCAATATTTCAAAAATAGAATCTGCGAGTACCACCATCAAGCCGGCAGACGTGAGTGAACTTAATACCCAAAAGACTGCTATTGCTCGCGAAATAGATGCATTAAAGACTAAGCTCAACAGCAAGGAACAAATTGCTCGGGCAAATAAACGCGTGCAGGAACTTGATTCTGAAGAAAGAAAGCTTGCGCAGGAGCTTGCTGATTTGGAGCGCACCGAATTCTTGCTCGAAGAGTTTAACCGTTCGAAGATGGATATCCTGGAGGATCGTATCAATGGCAAATTCCAATATGTCACCTTTAAATTATTCGACCGTCAGATCAACGGTGGCGAATCGGAAACCTGCGAGACACTTTACAAAGGTGTACCCTTTAGCGATGTGAACACTGCCGGAAAGATCTGGGCCGGCATAGATATCATCAATACGCTTAGCAAGCACTACAATGTTTTCGCCCCGGTATTCCTGGATAACAGGGAAAGCGTATCAAATATCCCTGCTGTCAATAGCCAGGTAGTTAACCTGATCGTTTCACCTGAAGATAAACTTCTCCGGGTTGCCTAATGGAGCCCGATGTATTCACCGATAAAAGCTTAATGCCCTTTGGCCAATATAAAGGCCAAAGGCTCATAGATGTGCCTGCCAGCTATTTAATATGGCTATATCGGAACGAGCGTGCAGGAAAATTAAAAACATACATACAGGACAACTTTGATGCCCTGCTAAAAGAAACCAATAAAAGTAAAAAATAAGAAAATGGATACAACCGCTGTTCAAACAACTACAACTGCCGCCGTGCAGAAACCCGCACAATCACAAAGCGAACGCTTTACCAACGCTGTAATGAAAGAGTTTGGTTCAAATGCCGGTGCGCTGGAGCTTACTTCATTTCAAAGAAAGCTTATACAAAATTATTTCATCAAGCTTGACGGTGCGCTCAAGGATGCTGAAATCAAACGCATGGCTAAGCGTGAAGAGAAAAGAGATCTTTTAGCCTACACATGGGAAAACATCAATATGCCAAAGTTGGCAGTCGATGTGGTAGCATTCTCAGCTGTGGGCCTTGACCCTGCCCAGCCGAACCATATTAACGTCATCCCTTACAAAAACAACAATACCAACAAGTATGATGTGACCTTCATCATGGGGTATCGTGGTATGCAGCTAAAAGCTATGAAGTATGGCTTCGAAATTCCTGATGATGTAATTGTGGAACTGGTATATACCAAGGACGTATTCAAGTCGATAAAAAAGAGCTGGAATAACCGCATTGAAAATTACGAATTTCAAATTGTTGATGATTTTGACCGTGGCGAGGTTAAGGGCGGCTTTTATTACCATGCCTTCCATGATAGCCCTGAAAAAAATAGGCTTGAAGTTTTTACCCTAAAAGACATCGAAAAGCGCAAGCCTAAATATGCTGCAGCTGAGTTTTGGGGCGGCGAAAAAGATGTGTGGAAGAATGGTGAAGTAGTGGGCAAAGAAAAGGTTGAAGGCTGGTATGAAGAAATGTGCTATAAAACCATCTTCCGCGCTGCATATAACGATATCACCATCGACAGCGAGAAGATTGATGAGCACTTCGTGCGCATGATGCAGACTGAAAATGATACTGTTTCCACTAAAGTGCAAAACGAGATCGCGCAGAATGCTAACAAAACCGAGTTATCATTTGATGACGCTGTGTATGTTGAAGATAAGCAATTGCCAATCTCCATTTCCAACACAACCGAGTCGCCATTAGTAGATAATACGTCAGCCGTAGTTGGTGAATCCAACCCCGGGGCATTATTGAATAATCAGCCTGCCAACGTGCAAGAACGCAAAGGACCTGGATTCTAATGAAATTAAAAGTCATTTCATCAAGCTCTGCCGGCAACTGTTACTTGCTTTACAATGCCAATGAAACGCTAATACTTGAGTGTGGGGTGAAAGCCTCACACATCAAGCAGGCGCTAAACTTTGACCTTAGCAAGGTAGTTGGTGTACTGGTAACCCATGAACACAAGGATCACTGTGTTGCCGCGGCCGATATGGTAAATGCTGCATTAAACATTTATTCCTCTGCCGGTACACTGAAAGCGTTTGGGTTTAAAAGCACCAGGCTGCATGCAGTTGAGAACTATAAAGAATTTCAACTTGGCGGATTTAAGATCAAAGCATTCGATGCTGTACATGATTGCGCGGAACCGGTTAATTACCTGATTGAGCATGAAGAAATGGGGCGACTGGTTTTTATTACTGATAGCTATTATTGCAAGTATTCGTTTCCGCATCTAAACAACATTATTATCGAGGCCAATTATAGCCAGGCCATACTCGATAAGAAATTGGCAGACGGTGCAACACCAGACTTTTTAAGGAATCGCGTATTGCAATCACACATGAGTCTGGATACCTGTAAGCAGTTTTTGAGCGCGAATGATCTACGTGGGGTGAACAACATAGTGCTGTGTCACTTATCTGAAAGCAATAGTAACGCGGTGGACTTTAAACAACAAGTAAAAAACCATACTGGCAAGGCCGTGCATATTGCCGATAAAGGGTTAACCATAAATTTTGATAAAACACCTTTTTAATGAAAATCATTGTAAGCAATAAGCAGTTTGCAGAGTTTTTGAGTGTACAACTCAATAATTGCACGACTTATTTTATGTGGTTAGATGCTGAAAAAAAGCAGCTTCACATCAAAACAGATCAGGATGATCAAGATGACCCTGGAGAATATATATGGATTGAATCCTTCAGAGATCCTGAGTCAAATTACATTGAATTTACTGGTGATCAACTTAAAAAGTTGAAAGGCTTTTTAAAAGCAATACCTCATCAGCCCATCTTGATAGAGTTGAAACCTGATGAGAAAATTAAGTGCACACAATTCACAGCAGAATTCTAATTTTTTTAAACAATGACAGTAATAACAGTAACCCCTCCAGCTGAAATAACGCCGGAGTTAACCAGAAAAATCAAAGAAGTAAAATTAAAGCGCAATGGATGCGCGACGGTAATCTATGAGCAAACTAAAATTCAAATGCGCGACGGCCAACCTGTCGAAACTTCGGGTTTGGTGCCATACAACGGGCACAACCTGGTGCACCCAGATTTTGTTCACGGTTTTGAGATGTTGAGAGGCCACTTGGCTTTCATATCCGAATCGCGTGAGGCAGTGGGTATAACATTACAGGAGCTCGATGAAGACGAAGACACGATCAAATTATTTCGCGTACACTCTTTTAAGGTTAATGGCTATGAAGAAGTTGACGGGGTGATCCTCCAGGGAGATAAAAGACTTCAAAGCGGTGATGTAATGGATTTACCATGCCCGCTTGTAAAATGGGTAGAGGACGTGAATCGCTACCCATTTGCAGATGAACTAAGCGCGCTGGTTGATCATCTTACTACAGAAGCGCTGTCATACCTGGATGGCAAGATCGCGCCAAGCGCACAGCTCGATATATTCGAGGACGAGCCAGAAGAAGAATAAAAGGCCGGAAAGATAGCATAACGGTAATGCCTGATCTATAGTAGGCAGATAACACGCAAAAATGGAAAAGTAAATGAACAAATTATGTCGAATAAACGATTAGGAAAACGGGAACGGGCGGCTGGAAAGCGCAAAAAAAGCATGCGCCGCACTAAGAGCTTTACCTCCGGTAGCTGCTCGAAATGTTCGACCCCTGTAACGTGCAAACTCGGTCCCGGTAAAGAGAAATCTTTGTTTTTTAAACTGGTGTGTGGTCAATGTCGAAAATCAGCAACGCGAGCACTGAAGTACAGGGTGTAGGCCGTTGGATGCCGGTTCGAATCCGGCTCTTTCCACTCCTCTTTATGAGGTATTGTGATAAGGTTTAGGTTGCCGCCCTGAAATGCGAGATCGAAGGGCGGCTTAATGAACGGGTGGCGGAATGGTAGACGCCCAGATGGGGAGATGCTACACGAAGTACAAGTGAGGTAACCCATGAATCAAATAGCATCATGCAGGTTCGAATCCTGCCCCGTTCACAAGGTCATGGCACACTTTGAGTAACCGGCTAATAGGCACGGCACGGAGTGATTCCCAGTCCTTACATGTGATAAGGTTTAGGTTGAAGCAGGGCCAGCGCGAGGCCGGTACCTGCTTTATTTAAAGGCAATAGAATTAGATAGATGAAAAATAAAGATGAGGTAAAAAAACTGCTTTCACGTAAGTATGAAACGGGGCAAATAGGATGGCATCAAGCTATAGAAATGGCCTACGATTTTGGTATAGAGCAAGCCGAGGAAAAAGTAAGACAGGCAGTTTGGAGCGATTGGATAGATGATGAAGATCAAAATTTACCAATAGAAGTATTGAAAGAGATTTCAGCTTGCTTAAGACGTCTGGAAGGGCTCTATTCAAACATGACACATGATTGTAATGAGGCGCTCATCAAGCCCTTAGAGTACCTATTGAATGCCAACGGTGTAAATCTTGACGAATCTGATTTATAACTCAACCGATTAAAACAAATAAACCATGATAGCAGCACGCTGGAGAATAAAATGCAATGTTGATTGCCCATACTGTGACAATCTAATTGATCTGATGACGGAAATTGAAGATAGCTATGAATGGCTTCCTAAAGCGGGCCATTGCGAAGAAATTGAGGTCGAAGTTATATGCCCAAAATGCAATCGGGAATTTATAGTTCAAAAAACGGAGTATTAAGCTTCATCCAGAAATATTATAATGAGCATTAAAAATTATACATCAGAAGTACCAGCTGGTAACTCTATGTCGAAAATAGAAAAGTTACTTGTTGGTGCCGGTGCAAGAGATATCATGAAAAGATATAGCGATGACGGCACCTGTGAGTCCATCGCGTTTGTTTTGCCGGTAGATAATAAACAGTTGACGTTCCAGCTGCCGGCTCGAATAGACGCCATTTATAAATCTTTGATTGCAACATACTCAAGGCCTACCGACCGTAGCCATGAAATTTGTAAAGCCCAGGCAGAGCGGACCGCGTGGAAGATCATCGCCGAATGGGTTGAAATACAAATAACAATGATCAAGCTTGAACAGGCTGAGGCATTGCAAGTATTTTTCCCATATCTCACCAACGGCAAAAAGACCTATTACGAAATATTGAAGGAGAACGATTTTAAATTATTAAATCAATAAATAATGGAAAAGTACACGTTAGAAATGAAGGCCTTTAAAACCGTTGAAGTGGAGGCCGAAACCCTGAAGGAAGCTTTGAAGCAAGCAAGGGAACAGAACCCAGAGTTCCACACTGAAATAGCTTATATTCAAGATAGTGGGATTGAAGAAGATATTTATTCGTGCGGAGGCTGTGGAACAGATATGGTCGAAGGTGATAATACAGGTTACAGTGAAGATGGTGAACATTATTGTGTTGATTGCTGGGCGGGAATAATGGGTGCATATCATGACTGGCGCAATATTCTGGACAAACGCGTTTCTGAAAAAGGGCTGATCATCCCCGAAGAAAGCCATGAAGAAGTCAATGACTTGTATCGGGATGGCCTTGAGCCTGAAAAAGCCCTTGAATATTTAATTGCCCGTAAACTGGTTTCATCAATATAGGATATGAGCATACCAGTTTTAACAGATTACACTATCCCGGATTTACCGGAGCTTGATGTAAGCATCCCGCTCAAAATAGATCCCCGCCCCTATCAGGCCCGTGGCATCGCGTACGGTATACAAAAGGAATGTTTTATCAATGGTGATGATATGGGTTTGGGTAAAACCTTCCAATCTATAGCTACCATTACCGCGCTAAAAGCATTCCCCTGCCTGGTGATCTGCCCCAGTGGCGTAAAAGAGAACTGGCGCCGGGAGTGGCAAAAGTTTACGAAAGTTAAAGCCATCGTGCTGGAAGATAGTGTTAAAAACAACTTTATGGAGTATTACCGCGCTGGCATGGCCCAAGTGTTTATTGTGAACTATGAAAGTGTACGGAAATATTTTATAGACAGTATAGCACCTGTAAAAAGTGGTGAACGGTTCAAGGTCAGCGACGTCAATGTAAAAACGAAAGTAGTGGATATGTTCAAATCCGCTATCGTTGATGAGATACATAAGCTTAAAGATTTCACCACTCAAAACTATAAGTTTACCAGATCGATCACTAAACGCCTGCCGGTCGTGATCGGCCTTACCGGTACCATGTTCGTAAATACACCATGGGATTTGGCGGCGCAGCTGATGATCATCAACAGGATGCAGTACTTTGGCGGATTCGCTTTCTTTAAGCAACGCTATTGCGCCGGGCCACAAAAGGCATCAAACCTGCGGGAGCTGAATGTTTTGTTAAACAGGGTTTGCTACTTCAGGCGTAATAAGTCAGATCCTGAAATTAAAAAATACCTTCCGGACAAAGCGAGGCAAATCGTTATGTGTGATCTGGACGCTAAACACCGAAAAGAATACCAGCAGGCCGTCAACAACCTAAAAGGGTACCTGAAGCAATATAAGTCAGCTTCGGAGGAAACAGTTGAGCAATCGATGAAGGGCGAAGTGATGGTGCGCATCGGCATATTAAAAAACATCAGTGCCCGCGGTAAACTTCAGGATGCGTTCAATTTTATCAATGACCTGATCAGCCAGGGGCAAAAGGTAGTTGTTTTTTGTAATCTACTTGATGTAGTTGATCAGATTCAGGCGAAGTATAAAAACTCGGTTCGCATAACCGGCGGGCAGGATGGCAAAGAAAAGCAAGCCGCGATCGATAAGTTCAGATCTGATCCTAAAATAATGGTTATAGCTTGTACTATTAAAGCCGCCGGTACCGGAGTCGATGGTTTACAGGACGTTTCTTCAAACGCCTGTTTTATTGAGTTGGGTTGGCACTCGGCAATTATGGACCAGGCTGAAGATCGTTGCTACAGGTCTGGTCAACATAAGAACGTGATGTGCACTTACTTCCTTGGCAAGGATACCATTGACGAATGGAATTACAAGCTGATCGAGACTAAAAGGGAATTAGGCAGCACCATCACCGGCGCCGAAAACAATGTTGATGTGAGTATTATCAGCGACGTAATGAATTTATTTACCTAAAAAGTTCCATATATGGAACGAGTGGAACAACATTATGCAATTTGAAAGATTATCATACGAGGAATTTTTAAAATCAAAAGTCAGGTTAGCGGCCAGCGACGGATTTACCATAAGTGATGATGAGGTTAACCCGGCTTTGAAACCACATAACCGGCTTATGGTTAAATGGCTGGTGGAGGGAGGCCGTAGGGCTTGCTTTGCCTCATTTGGCCTTCATAAAACTGTTACACAGCTGGAGACATTGCGCATTGTGCTAACAAGGACCGGCGGCCGCGCGTTGATAGTCGCGCCGCTTGGCGTTAGGCAAGAATTTGCACGGGATGCAGTAGAAATATTGGGTTGGGATGCGCCTCCTAAATTTATTCGCAGCATTGAGGAAGCGGGCGAAACCGGTATTTATATCACCAATTACGAAACAATCCGCGAGGGTAAATTGGACCCAAGAAAGTTTGTCGCGGTATCCCTGGACGAAGCTTCGATACTGCGCGGTTCCGGTGGCTCTAAAACATTTAGAGAATTTATGGCCTATCTTACCGGCGACGCCGGGCCGAATGGCAACCGCCGCGGTACTGAAGTTGTCGAGTATATATTTATCGCAACGGCCACCCCTGCGCCAAATGATTATATCGAGCTGCTATGTTATGCTGCCATACTTCGAATTATGGATATCAGCCAGGCTAAAACACGCTTCTTTAAACGTGACAGCACAAAAGCCGACGTACTTACCCTACACCAACACAAAGAAGAAGAGTTTTGGCTTTGGGTAGCAAGCTGGGCACTATTCGTTAACAGGCCATCAGATCTTACAGGCAATGCCAACGATGACGAAGGTTACATTATGCCGCCACTTGATGTGCGCTGGCATGAAATACCGAGTGATCATACGAAGGCCGGTACCGAAAAGAATGGCCAGTTTAAAATGTATGCAGAAACCGCCATCGGCCTCCAGGGTGCAGCGACAGAAAAAAGGAATAGCTTAAATGCGCGGGTAAATAAAATGCTGGAGCTACGCAATGAAGATCTATCTGCCCATCGCATCATCTGGCATGATCTGGAGAAAGAGCGTAATGAGATTGAAAAGCTTTTGCCTGAGTGTAAAACGGTTTTTGGTAGCCAGCCGCTTGATATCCGCGAATCTATTATTCGAGATTTTTCAACCGGTAACCTACAAGAGCTTGCCGGCAAACCTTCAATGATAGGCTCGGGCACCAACCTCCAAAAGTATTGTGCCTGGTCAATATACCTCGGAATTGGCTTCAAGTTTAACGACTTCATACAATCGCTTCACCGCACGCTCCGCTTTGGGCAAGTAAGCAAATCGGTACGGGCCGATATAATCTACACGGAGGCAGAAAGGAAGGTTCGGAAAGACCTCGAACGCAAATGGACACAACACAATAAAATGGTTGAAAAGATGATAGAAATCAATAAAAAGTACGGGCTGTCACAAGCGGCCATGGCGCAAATACTTACCCGAAAGATGGGTGTTGAGCGTGTCGAGATCAAGGGTGAAAAATATCAGATTGTTAATAATGATAATGTTAAGGAACTGCCGAGATTCGAAACTAATTCGATAGGCCTTATCATTACATCAATACCTTTCGCTACTCAATATGAGTACTCACCAAACTACGCCGATTACGGACATACAGAGAACACACGCGAGTTTTTCGAGCAAATGGATTACAGTACACCTGAAGCTTTCCGCGTACTAATGCCGGGCCGTATAGCTGCTATACATGTTAAAGATCGAATCATACCTGGTGGCTTAAGCGGATTAGGCTTTCAAACAGTGTATCCATTTCACCTTGACGTGATCCAGCATTATACAAAGCATGGCTTTGCCTACATTGGCATGAAAACGATAGTTACCGATGTTGTACGAGAGAACGCTCAAACTTATCGCCTCGGTTGGACTGAACAATGTAAGGACGGTAGCAAAATGGGCGTGGGCATGCCTGAATATTTATTGCTATTCCGTAAACCACCGAGCGATACATCAAATGCCTATGCTGACATACCGGTATTTAAAGATAAGCCTTTGCAACAAATGGCCGATGGCTCGACACGCAAGTTTGTGGACAAAACAAAAGAACCGATTGTGCCCGGTACCGGATACTCCCGTGCCCGATGGCAATTTGACGCGCACGGATTTACGCGCAGCTCGGGCGATAGATTAATGAGTAGTTCCGAAATTGCACGCCTTGAGCCTGATGCTATCTTTAAGTTATTCCGAGACTACTCGCTTAATACTACGTGGAATTTCGAGCACATAGTTAAGATAGCAGAAAGTCTGGAGGTGATTGGCAAACTGCCGCCCGGATTTATGCTTTTACAGCCTCAAAGCTGGACTGATGAAGTATGGACTGATATCACCCGCATGATGACGCTGAATGCCTCTCAATGGAGCCAGGGGAAAGAAATGCACTTATGCCCTATGCAATTTGATACAGCTGATCGGGTGATATTACAAATGAGCAATCCAGGCGATAAGGTCCTTGATTACTTTGGTGGCCTAATGACGGTGGCTGTACGTGCTATTAAGCATGGCCGATACGGAATAGGTGTCGAGTTGAACCCAGAGTATTTTACAGATGGCGCCCATTATTGTAAAGCTGAGGAGCATAAGGCCAGTATACCGAGTTTGTTTGATGTTCTTGAAGTGGAGGGTGCAGCATGACACCAAAATTTTTAATCGTCGATTTATTTTGTGGAGCAGGCGGCACTACAACGGGCTTTGCAATGGCAGAACGCAACGGGAGCGGGCTTGCAAAGGTCATAGCATGTGTTAATCATGACCCTATAGCAATCAAATCACATTGGATCAATCACCCTGATGTAAAACATTTTGAGGAAGATATTAGAACGCTTGACCTTACCGAGCTGATTGAAATTACCCACCAAGCGCGCCTGCTTAATCCTGATGCTAAGTTGATACTCTGGGCATCGCTTGAATGTACAAACTTTAGTAAGGCAAAGGGTGGTCAAGCCCGAGATGCTGATAGTAGGACATTAGCCGACCACCTTGATAGATATGTAAATGCTATCGATCCGGATTATATACAAATTGAAAATGTGGTTGAGTTTATGAGCTGGGGGCCGCTTGACGCCAACGGTAAGCCGGTTAGTAAGAAGTCAGGTACAGATTGGATGAGATGGCGTAAACATATATGCAGCTTTGGATATCGTGATGACTGGAAGGAACTCAATAGCGCTGATTTTGGAGCATATACATCCCGTAATCGCTTATTTGGATGCTTTGCTAAAAGTGGGTTACCAATTGTTTGGCCAGCGGCTACTCACGGTAAAAATCCCGCAACCGGAAATATGTTTGCCGCTAACGTTGAGAAATGGAAACCCGTGAAAGATGTACTTGATTTTGAGGACGAGGGTATCAGTATATTCAACCGAAAGAAGCCTTTAGTTGATGCATCGCTTGAACGAATTGAAGCAGGATTAATAAAGTTCGTTGCGGGCGGGAAGGATGCTTTTTTATTGCAGTATAATTCAACCGGTAGAAATGGCGATAAGAAGCAGGCAGTAACATCTACTGATTCTCCGTCTCGCGTTCTTACAACTCAAAACAGAACAGGTCTTTGTTTTATTGCAAAATATTACAGTGGTAAACCTTTCGGCAAAGTGATTCCCGTAACCGGGCCAGTCGGAACTATAACATGCGTTGACGGCCAGTCATTAGTAAATTGCACACCCTTTATTGTTCAACGTAATGGGGGCGATCCGGATTCGAGGGTTCAATCTATTGACAAGCCAGCTCGCACATTAACTGCAACCGGAGGCAACCAAGAGCTTGTGCAGGCGGAGCCGTTCATTATGAATACTAACTTCAATAATGTAGGAAGCTCAATTAACGAGCCCGCCAAAACATTATTGGCAAGCAGGCGGCACCCTTATATTGTTAATCCATCTTTCCTTGCTAAATACTACGGCAACGGCGATAACATATCATCTGTGGAGGAACCGGCCGGGACGCTTGTGACAAAAGATAGGTTCTCTAAAATTCAGCCGGTATTTTTTGACAAAACATTCAGCGGTAATGGCAACATCAATCAATGTTCGTCAATAGAAGTTCCGGCCGGTACAATTATGCCTAATGATAAACATCGGCTAATTAATTGCCAGCCTTTTATTTTAAATCCATCACACGGCGGTCATTGTACAGGCACTGACGTTCCATGCGTAGTTATTGTAGCAAGGCAGGACAAGGCGCCACTTTACCTCGTTCAGTTTACTTGTGATGAAAGAGTGAGCATACCCATTTATGAGGATGATTCGGAAGCCATGATCCGTATTAAGAAGTTTATGGCTTTGTACGGCCTATCTGATATCAAAATGAGAATGCTAAAGGTATCAGAATTACTTCCTATACAGGGATTTCCTAAGGACTATCAATTGGCCGGTAATCAAACAGATCAAAAGAAATTCATAGGCAATAGCGTAGTACCGTTGGTGGTAAAACATTGGTGTGAAGCTATGGCTGATAAACTAATCGAAGAAAGGCAAGCAGCATGATAAAGCAAACAATGACACCGGAACGGATGAACCGGATAAAAAGCTCCGTACAGTTCATGTTGATCATGGCTGAAATGATTCAAATCGAGTACCAACAAGATATGGACGTTCGTTTTAAGAACCCGCAGGTGAACCAATTTGCCGGCAGGATTATCAAAGACGCGCAAGCTATCCACTTTCATCTTAAAAATAACGACAAGGTGAACATTCAAATATCAGACAGCGAATTTGTCGAGGAGTATGGTATTGAGCTACACCGCGTTTTTAAATTCTTTATTGGCCTGCCTTTAAGCCAGGTTAAAGAGGTGATGGATAATTTGGAAAGTGTATCAACGGAGGTATCGGTATGAAGATCGCAAAAGGTGTTTCGAAGTACCACAAAGTTTTTTTTATAAATAACTGTTCCATATTTGGAACTATTGGAACACTTGTATATCTTCGTATCACACTTCCCAATTCGACTTCAGTCACCCCATCGGACAGGATGGTCGTCTAAAATATTTTAGCGGTAACTCGGTGAGGCCCTGTCCGGCCGAGCCGGCTTACCGCTTACTTGTTTTGTATTACCCCTTTTAACCATTTAAGATGGCCAGGATAAGAACTATAAAACCCGAACACTGGGAGGATGAGGAATGGAATAGTGTGTCTTTACAAGCACATTTACTATGGATTGGAATAAAAAATTTTGCTGATGATCGGGGTGTGATACGTGCAAACCCTGTGTTTATTAAAAATAAAGTCTTCCCCACTCGTGAAGACATAAGAACAAATGATGTTAAAGTTTGGCTGAATGAACTTGAAACGAACTCTTTTCTTGTACCCCTGGAATTTGACGGAAAGGGCTACTACGTATTAGACTTTGCAAACGAAAGGATCGATAAACCGCAGCCATCAATTATACCTGATGACGTTCTTAAAAATTTAAAATTCGCTACCGTTCCGGAACATTCCGGAACATTCGAGAACGCTCCTGCTGTAGAGGAGAGTAGAGTAGTAGTAGAGGAAAGGAGTGGAAAGGAGTTTTACACACGCGATGCTGTTTTTGAAAATTCGGTTTTGGTTTTTTTTGGTTTTAACGAAATAGCCAATCCGGATAAAGCAAAAATCTTGTGGGAGTGTTGCCGGGCGCTTTTTAATTCAGGACGATTTGATTTTTTTAAAATTCAATTTAAAAATTATTCCGAGCTGAAATTGATAACCGGTTACAAACACAGCTTTGCAAATTTTTTAGGCAAGCAAAGCGAACGATTTGAGGATGGTGTGTGGAATTCGGAAAACTGGGAACACCGGCTGGCGGAAGAAACCGCACCGAAAAATAAATCAAATGCTAAAGATTCGAATCGCGGCATAACGGCCGTAATTGAAGGGTTTCAAGGCATTCAAAGGAGGCCAAGATCATGACAAACACGCAAATTACAGTTACATCAAATGAGAGCAACCCGCTGCTGAAAGGGAATCTGCTCACAGAAGTTGAGGAGGATATTTTCAATACGGTTAACGCTGCTGTTGCCCGTTGTTATGCCGATACCAATACCGTGGTGCCGGAAAAGTCAAAAAATGATTATTTGATCAATCAACTGACAGATAACATTCTTAACAACTTTCCATCAATCCGCCTGGTTGAAATCCCTATCGCTTTCGCCAATGGTATAAGGGGGATTTATGGCCAGTACTTCGGTTTAAGCGTTGTCAGCTTTGAACAATTCCTTACCGGTTATCTGAACAGCGATCACCGGGCACGACTTGTTGAAGAGCGTAACCGACTCATGATCGAAGAAAGAAAAGAGCCGACCATTGATGAAAAATTCGACATGGGAAAGCAATTATGTGTCGATGCTATCAACCAGGTTAAGCTTTCCCGGCCAGTTGGGCTCCCGGCCTTGACTGTGTTCGAGTTTCTTAACAGGCTTGAATTAATCCATAAAGATTACAAGATCGGCATCATGAAGCAAGCTTTAGAGCTAACTGTCAGGGTAAAAGAGCATGAAATAGTGCTTTGCATGGATTTGCTTAAGCGTAGGAAGCTGAACACTGAGCTGGCATTGCTCAAAGAGAATATCGAAAAGGATATGATCACCAAGCAGCAATATGAGGTAGTACTTAGAACTGCTAAAGAAATAGCGCTCAATAACTTCCTTAATGATTTAGTGCTAAATGAGGAGGAGTTATCGGGATTAATTGAGGCTAAGAGAGGTCGGTATAAGGAGCTTGCCGCGGCTGATCAGCGCGGAAAATAGCCTCTACCCTCGACACAAAATACACATTACAAAAATGACCGATCATCTATTCATACGATTGTCAACGCCTTGCCACTGTGGCGGCACCCTCAACCTGATCAACACGATGGTGATATGCGAGGACTGTGGCCGGTACAACGCGAAGGCATTAATCCTACTCGAAGACCATGAGGACCAAGTGCAAGAAAAAACCATTCCACGATAAGGGCGAGGCAGTAAAGGCGCTTCATGTGATCCTGAATAACAACCGGGATATGTGCCACCTGCCGAATAGAACTTATCAATGCCCACTTTGCCTGCAATGGCATTTAACGAGTAAGGCAATCGATGATGATCAACATGTAGAATACAAATTAACGCTCGACTGGAGCAAACTTTTAATATCAACACAATGACAAAAGCAGAATTAACAAAAGTAGTATCCGACAACACTGGATATGATCTAACAACAGTTAGGGAAATCATTGATGCAACAAATGACACCATCAAGAAAACGATGATCAAAGGCGAGGGCGTGTACATGCGCGGCTTTGGCACCTTCGCTCCTAAAGTCCGAAAACAGAAAGTAGCAAGGAATATTACTGCCGGTACAAAGCTCATATTGCCCGAGCATCGTATTGCAACGTTTAAGCCGGCACCGGAGTTTAAGGAGGGGATGAAGGGGAAACGCACTCGCTAAAAACCAATTTCCCCGATTGGAGAAAAAGCTATGATCAACGACAATAACGCAATTCTACTATTCATCTTCACCGCGCTGGCCTTTTTCGCATTTGGAATGTGGGCCGGCGCCTGGTTGGAGTATTCAATATTTACACATCAATTTTAACATGAAAAACACAACTGAATCAAAAGCTCAACACTTTGTTGTTGACGTAAACTGCTCAATATCGGGGTTTCATCACATCCCTGTATGTGCCGAAGATAGAGAGGCTGCCATCCGCAAGGTTGAGCAGGAATTTGGCTGGCAGGCCGATGTATTGACCGCGAGGCCTGTGCATCCAGAAGGCAGGCTGTTAGCCTGGTTGATTATCTTTTTTGTAATTGCTTTGGCCATAATGATAGGGAGGTTCAACGCATGAAAGCATTAAGCATTAAACAGCCGTGGGCAGAACTAATTGTCGCCGGCATCAAGGACATTGAGAATAGATCTTGGCGCACAAACTTTCGTGGCAGGGTGTATGTGCATGCGTCGCAAAAATATCAGGCAGGTTATGGTTCTCTAACTATTTTCACCAATGAACAGCTTCAAACATTTGACAGCAGCTTAAAGAACGCAATGAAAGATAGATGCTGGCTTACATCCGCGATCATCGGCGAAGTTGATATCATTGATTGCGTCAAAGGCCATCAGTCAATCTGGGCGATCGAGAAAGACGACAAAGGCAAAGAGCAGTGGCATTGGGTACTGGCGAACGCGATTAAATATGATCAGCCAATATTGAATGTCAACGGCGGATTATCATTTTGGGAATATTATTCAAAGTAGTAAATTCGAATATGGAAAACGAGCTGTCAGAACTTAAGAGCAAAGTAATCGGCCAAATGGAGGCGTTTGGCGCATTTGACGTTCCTGAAGGCAGGCATGATAGTATTATTGCTGAATACTACCTGTCTAAAGGGAATAATCCTACCCAGGATCTCCTACCAAAACTTACGTTTATAGCGGCCGATTGGTTCAGCTTTAATGCCTTCCTGGAAACCCAAGACCGGTTAAACATATGGAGAGATGATGCCAAAAGACAAGCCGAATTGGAGCCCAAACGCACAAAGACTGCAATTGACACATTAACCGAGATGGGTTATGAAGTTTCTATCATTTCAAGTTTTGAGATCAACTTTACCCACAAAGGAGAGGTAATAAAATATTACCCTTACTCTGGATGGGCATCCGGCAAAACGATTAAAGACGGCAGAGGCTTTAAGAACTTAATTGAGCAGCTTAAGGCTGAAGATTAAATCGAATAGATTATATTTACCGCGGTGATCGCCTTACATCACCAGAACTGAAAAACAAACCATGCAACGCGGTACGCAAGCCTAATGGCAAGTGTATCCGCGGCCGCAATGGCAATTTCCTTGTGGAGTTTGAAGATGGGGGACCCGGTGTGTTGTGTTGGGGAGGCAATTGCGAAAGTTGCCAAAATCTGCTTAAAGCACTATTTTGCAAGAAAAACAACCATGGCAAAATTTGTAAAATTGATTCGAAAAGACGACACGTTCTTTGTAAACCCTGATACTGTTTCTGCATTCTATAGCAGTGTTGGCAATCCTAATGAAACAATAATCTTCACATTTGAACGTAAAGAATTTTTTGTTGTTCAGCATCCTGCTGAGGAAGTAAGGCAGCTATTTGAGGCAGCAACCTCTTATTAGGCCTTTTTAATAGAAATACCTTGCAGGGGGGCGTTATTAAATCCCCTGCTAACTTAATTATGAAACCAGCACAAGCTAAAGCCATATATCAGGATTGCAAAAAGCGCGGTTATGTCGAAAAGGACAATGTGCTGTATCCTCCCGGCCATCCAGAAATACCTGCCCTCGCTAAACCCGAGGGCAGGTCAGGGACTAAACATGTCAAAACCGGCTGGGTTGATGATACCAGAAACATAGCCAACAAAGAAAAGCAAAAGGATATCTTCATAACTTTAGTTAAGCAGCTGCTCGGCCTTGAAGTATGGCCCGAGTTTTACTTCAGCACGGAGCGCGGATATCGATTTGATTACGCTATTCCAGTATGTAAGGAAAACTTACTAACTGGTGTAAAGTCGTCAAATTCGACCACTTTAATTAACCCGAATTCGGTACAATTAAAAATCGCAATTGAAGTAGAGGGTGGCATCTGGGCCAAGGGTAATAGTGGCCACTCATCCGGTACCGGCATCAAGCGTGACATGGATAAAAGCTCACTCGCGAATGTAAACGGCTGGACCCTGATCAGGCGGGTACCAGATGAGCTTTGCACAATGGAGACAATTGAACTAATAAAAAAAGCCATTTCGCTTGCCTAATTTGTTCCACATAAGGAACGTTTGGAACAGTTGAAAAATTATTCTTACTTTTATTCCGCAATGACGTTCTCATACCCTGTTTTAACACTTAGTATCCTTCACCGTGACTATCCAGATGTTGCCGGTCAGATCGCACAGCAGATCCATTCTGCCTTGCCTGAACAGCGACTTTTGGATTATGGCATGTTGCATCACGTTATTGATCATTTCAAGAGTGTTACTGAAATCGATCAGGTATCCTGGCAACAGCAGAAAGACCGGATAGTTTGTGTACTTAGTAACGATGATCATAGGTTATGTAAAATTACAGAAGTGCGGGAGATGCTGATCGCAGTAGTGATGAAGCTCTATCACCCGGAGCGATTGTTAGGCTATGAAACCAGCCGCGTAAAGCCGGGACTGGTTAAGGCCTTGGCAGATGAAATTTGTTGCAGCCGGAAGTTGTTAAGTAAAAACTTTGTAGCTGCCATCACTCGGTATAAGGCTTATAAGGGGTTTAAAACAGAGGTGGACTGGCTGTATGAGCGAATTAAAAATAGTGGAGAGATTTTATAAATTTGAATACAATGAATGGACTTCCAAGATCAAGAAAGATAAGTTTAGCTGACATTACAGCTGATAATTTGGCATACTTTTGTAAAACGCAGGTTATTGACAAAATCCGAATGGAGCGAATGCGTAAACACTGGAGTCAAAGATTAGCCGATGAAATGGAAGCGAATGTGCGTCATTATTTTGTTGTCCTTGAAGATCGCAGCTATGATGTGATCTCCGGTGTTCTTTTTGAACGAAAACTTGTAGAACTTTTTGCTGATATCGATGAAGATGTTGATGAGTTACTAAAGCAGATGCCAGGTATTGTTGATGACTTAGTGGATGAAAGTTATACTAAGATGACCACTAAAGCCAAGGCATGCATCGATCATTTGATAGCCAAAGTCAGCTAAAAATGGAATAGTATCACTTCGTTTTTATTGTAGTTTACAGCCTGGTACATGCTACCGGCTTCTATTTTTTGATTGCCATTTTAAGGAGATTTTTCAAAAAGGTTATTGACTCCCGTTCTTAAGATTCAAAGTTATGCAGGTAAAATATCGTAACGTTAGCAGCATCAGCTTGCTTGAAGGCAATCCCCGCTCAATAAAAGAGAAGGAATTTAAGTCATTATGCGAATCGATCAAGTCAAATCCGGAGTACTTTGAGGCGCGTCCGGTGATCCTTTCCGATCGTACCGGTAAACTTGTTGCCATTGCCGGAAACATGCGCATGCGGGCTGCTCAACATATCGGCCTGTCAAAGGTACCCACAGTTTTGATGTCGGGCCTTACTGAAGAAAAAGAGCGCGAGATCATCATTCGCGATAACGTGAGTAATGGATCTTGGGATTTTGACATACTGGCCAATGAGTGGGATAAAAACCAGCTGTTTGAATGGGGAGTTGACCTTAAGCTCGAAACAAAGGACGCAGCTAAAAAGTCGGTAGTGCGAATGAGCATTGAGTTCACCTCATTAAAGGATTACGATGAGGCGAAGCTGGAAATACAAAACTTAATCAATGATTATTTCCCGACTGCGAAAATAAGAAAGTAAGTGATGGAAGATTTTAAACCAGATTTTGAGTTCAACTTAGATGAGTTTTCAGGCTTCAATATTGATATTGAGCATGAGTTCGAATCTCGAATTATTAAACCGCCCAAAAGCAATGAGATTGCCGAGCACTTACTGAAATACGATGACGCGGAAAAGCTTGCAAAAGAAATAATCATTGACAGTAAATCCCGATATTTTGTTGTTATAAACGGGAGCTTTATTTTCGGTGATTTTATAGAGGCGCTTATTGTGGTAAACAACTTCCACGTTAAGCAGATGATCATCTCGACTTTGTCAATGTCTGAAAATAACGTTGATAGCTTGGCGAACCTGGTGAATGGTAATTTCGTTGATGAGCTTAACCTGATCGTATCGGACTATTTTTATTCCCACGAACGGTATAATCTGATTGAATATTTATATCAGGAGTTGGATAAGGATGATAAGTTTCAATTAGCAGTAGCCGGCACACATTGTAAGATTTGCATATTTGAAACGCATTGTGATAAAAAGATTTTGATTCATGGATCAGCCAACTTAAGAAGCTCCAGCAATATCGAACAGTTTGTTATCGAGGAGAATGAGTTGCTTTATGATTTTAATTTCGACTATCAGCAATCAATCGTAGAGAAGTTTAAAACTATTAACAAACCAGTAAGGGGGGCAAAATTATGGCAAGCGGTTCAAGCGGATCGGGGCGCGGCAATGGCCGGGCAGGGAAAGGTAAAAAAACAGCAGCGGCTAAAAGATCACCGCGCAGATTAGTAACAATAACAGCAGGCTCTAAACCCGGTGACTTTGGGGCACCATTCTAAAAATGAGTAAACAGAGAGAAAGAACGCTTGTATTAAAAAAAGCAATGATCGCAGCTTTGGAGAAAAGTATGGGCATTGTTACTTCAGCTGCTAAAGCCGTAGGTATTGAGCGTAAAACTCATTATTTATGGCTTGAAAAGGATGCTAAGTACAAGGCAGAGGTTGATGCCATTACCGATGTAGCGTTAGATTTTGCCGAAACTAAGCTCATGGCCAGTATTGCCAGCGGATCTGATACGGCTACTATTTTCTTTCTAAAAACTAAGGGCAAAAAGCGCGGGTACATCGAAAAGGTCCAAACCGATATCACTACGAATGGAGAAAGCCTTAACAAAGGCCTCGCTGCAAAATCAACTGAAGAATTAATCGCCATGGCGAAGGAGCTGGCGGATAAATTAAAATGATAACCGCTGCCAGGCAACGGGAATTGGCGGTTCAACTCATCAATATTCAAACTGAGTTGAACCGTCGTATGGCGAAACACCATATTTACAGCTTTACCAAGTATACCTATCCCACAATTTTCAACAGCACCTGGCTGCATGAATCTTACTATAACATGCTGGAGCGGTTCATCAAAGGTGAGATAAAAAAGCTGATGGTGTTTATGCCGCCGCAGCATGGTAAGTCCGAGGGATCAACACGGCGCACACCGGCAAAGATGCTGGGTGATAACCCTGATAAGAAAATAGCGATCGTAAGCTATAATTCAACGAAAGCGCGGAAGTTCAATCGGGAAATACAACGGATCATTGATAGCCCGGAGTTCAGAGCGATATATCCGGATACCAAACTATCAAATGGCTTTGATGGTTACGCCCGGACGAACGATGAGTTTGAGCTTGTAGGTCATGCCGGCGGACTGCGATCAGTTGGTGTCGGCGGCCCGCTCACCGGTGAGACAGTTGATATCCTGATCATGGATGACCTTTACAAAGATGCCGCTTCAGCTTGGTCACCTACCATACGGGAAAACGTTCAGGACTGGTATGATACGGTTGCAGAAACAAGGTTACACAACGGTTCGCAACAGCTGCTTGTATTCACACGTTGGCACCCTGATGATCTGGCAGGCAAGCTGCTTGCATCTGAAAAGGATGACTGGGTAGTTGTGGCATACCCCGCGATCAAAGTAGGCCCGCCAAACGCTTATGACCCACGGGAGGAAGGCGAAGCCCTATATCCGGAAAAGCACGGTTTGGAGAAGCTGAACAAGATAAAGAATAGGAACAAACATGTTTTTGAATGCTTGTATCAGCAAAATGCAACGTCAAAGGTCGGACGTTTGTATTCGTTATTCAGAACGTATAAAGTACTGCCGGCATCGCAAAAGAAGATTGTCAAAGCGTACGTAGATACAGCTGATACCGGTAAAGATTATCTTTGTTGTATCGTTTATGTGGAAACGGAGTTCGGTATATACATCCTTGATGTTTTATACACGCAAGATCCGATGGAAACCACAGAGCCGCTAACTGCCAATCTATTGACAAAGCACAAAGTGCAGGTAGCGCGGGTTGAAAGTAACAATGGCGGCCGGGGCTTTGCAAGGAATGTTGAGCGAGAGCTTCGGTTGCTGCAAAATATAAAAACCGCAGTAACCTGGTTTACGCAAACGAATAATAAAGATGTAAGGATATTTACTCAATCAGCTGAAGTAACCAACCTGGTACACATGCCGGAAGGCTGGGAAGAGCTTTGGCCACTGTTTCATAAAAGCGTGACTGAATACATGGCCCAGGGTGGCAATGAACATGATGATGCTGAAGATACCCTTACCGGTACCGTTGAATTCTTTGGCAAGGATGAGAACATCTTCGTAATGGAGGAAAACCTTGATAAAAACAAACTTGGATTCTTTTAAATTATAACCAATGGAAGTAGAGAACAAAGTAACGCCCGATGAAGTGTTACAGCAAAACCTTGCAAGCGCACCGGAAGCGCTGCAAACCATCATCAAGCTGATCGCCGCGAATGATATCGATGGTGTGATAAGAAAATTTAAACACCGTAAAGAGAAGGTAGCCAAAGCGCTTAAAGAATATAACATCGACCAGCATGAGGTCATGAAGCGTACAGATAAAGTGCTGGACAGTGGCGAAGTCATCACCCAATGGAAATTGCCTATCGCTTATCAGCCTAAAATTGTACAATCAGGTGTTGCCTTTTTATTCGGCAAGCCGGTTAAGTTCAAGCAGGAAAGTACCGGTACCGACACTGAGTTCGCGAATTTTCTGGCATTACGCAAAAAGATGCGCATGGCTTCATTGGACGCTGCCAATTGCTGGCTGATGAAATCAGAGACAGAGTCGGCAAAGCTGTTTGTAGAATACCGTGATCCAGATCTTACTCCAGAGGAACTTGCTAAGCCGGGAGTAGTTAGCCTGAAGTGCATATTGCTTGCCAAATCAAAGGGCGATACCCTTTACACGCTCTTCGATATCTATGGAGTAATGCGCGCCTTTGGCCGTGGTTATAAAACCAAGAATGAAGATGATAAGGATGTTGAGCACTTTGATATCTACACAGCACAATTTTACTACTTCTGCACAAAAACCAATGGCGTATGGTCGGTTGATTCGAAGGTAAACCCGGTTGGCAAGATTCCGGTGGCGTATTACTGGCAGGAATGGCAAGAATGGTACATTGTGCAGGCTTTGATCGAGCGACGCGAAATGCTCACCTCTAAACGTGCCGATAACAATGACTATTCAGGTGATTCGATATTGGTTCTGGAGGGTGAAGTAAAGAAATTACCGCACAAAGATGGCACCGGCAAGGTTGTGATCATGGAAAAAGGCGGCAAGGCCAGCTATCTGTACCCGCAAATGGTGGTGGATCTGATCAAAGAAGAGCGTGAAGATATCAGGCACCTGATTCATTACCTAACGGATACCCCGGATTTGAGTATGGATAACATGGCCACACTCGGCCAGGATAGCGGCAAAGCTTTGGAGATGCGGTTCTTTGGCGCCGTGCTTAAAGCCATGAGCCAGCATCTTTACTTTGAGGAGATGATCGATCGGGAGGTAAGCATCATGAAAGCCTTCATGGGTAAGGTGATTGATGTGAAGTCTGAGGCTAACCTTAAGAAACTTGAAATGAGTATTGAGTTCGGCAATCCGCTGCCTGATAATATTTCAGATTACATTGATATGCTAAGCACCGCAACAGGCGGTAAACCGGTATTGAGCCAGAAGACCGCGGCTAAATTGAACCCTCTTGTGCAGGACGGTGAGAAAGAGTTCGGGTTAATAAAAGAGGAGGGTATTTCGAGCGATCCAGAAAACATTTAACATTTTTGTTCCATATTTGGAACTAATGGAACAAAGTGTTTATATTTGAATCAAATGGAATCGTGGCGTAGAGAAGTGGCTATCTCGCTGGGCTCATAACCCGGAGTTCGCGGGTTCGAATCCCGCCGCCGCAACAGAAGACCGTCAGTTTAAGCTGTAAGCATTGATGCAAGGCAAAAGGTAGCATGCGCAGGGGCCGGCTACCTTTTTAACACAACAACCCAGCCGCTTAGGGAATCCTTGTCAGTCGGCTACTAAGCATAAAACCAAAGTAGCGGATTCCGGACTTAGAGCGCCGGATAGCGAGTAAGGGCGAAACCTTACACATGATCGTGGATTAACCGGGGAGAATACGCTCCCCGGTTTTTATTGTTTCAATATGAAAACTAAACGACACATGGCAGTGAATATTCAAGGACTGCTAAATGCCTATAAAGGCAAAAAGATTGATGTCATGACTGATGATGATGGAAACTTTGTGAGCGATCAAAAAGCTCGAATTCATTTGCATAACCTGCAAATACAAGGACATAAGTATATGCCTTGTGCGAAATGTGAGGGTTTTGATCCTTTTGAACACGGGTGCCCAGGGCACGTAATTGAAGAATAAGATGAAACTCTACAAACTGATTATCAATGAGGCTGGGATCATGCAAGTAATTAATCAACATGGCGAAGTAGTGCCAGCTCTTAAAGGAACAACCATTGCAAAGTCATTGGACACAAGTAAAGGTTTCTCCGAAGTAACCATTACGTTGCTTTGCAAAAATGAGTCTACCAAAAACTCAACTGAATACAAATAATGAACGTAACACAACTTATAAAAGGCGCGGCCGGTAACGGAGTTATTGGTGAGCGCATGCTGAAGATCGCCGCACAGGTAGATGAAGAACGCGAGAAAACAATCAATCTGCTAAGAGAGCTTGAAAGGCATGTCGGCATGCACCATGGCGAAAAAATCAATGCGCATATCGCAGAAATGACCGGAACTTATTTTAACGAAAGGGATTATCACTATGAGCGACCGGTTGGAGAACAATAACAATTAATTATATCGCCTTTTATTAAAAAACACCCAAAATATGCTAAATAATAAATTGGTAGTATAATATCCAGCCAAGGCATTCGCAACAATCCCTCCAATGATATATAAAATGTTGTCAACCTCTCTATTTAACATTGGGTATAAATGTAACACTTCAGACTTCAACCATAAATACTTAAACAAAGATCCGATAATGAAACAAAGTGCAGCAATTATTCCCCCAGCCGCATCTCGGTTCAATGATTCAAAAATTGAGGGTGTTTTTGTCTCAAAAGTTTTGGCCCAAGTAAACGTAACACTTGATAATCCGATCATGACAACAAACCCAATATTGGAGATTGGAGTACTATCGAACTCCCTGTTTAAAAGCGCTAAACCAAGGAACCTACAAATTGCTATAAGAGACATTATAGTCAACAGGATAATCAGCATAGCAAAAAATGGTCTGAAAAATCTTTTAAATAGTGCCTTCATAACTTTAAAGTTAATAAATATATGACTGAAAAAGATATACAGCAGCTCGTACGTCACCATTTTGGCAATTACGACTATCAGCTATTCAATTCGTTTATGTTTAGCTGGGAGAGCGACTTCTTTGCAATTAGTAAAAGTAAATACGCAGTGGAGGTTGAGATCAAGATCAGCCGCGCCGACTTCAAATGTGATTTTAAACACAAAACGGAAAAACATGAACTACTGAAAAAGCATAACCAGCCACTAACCGTTGAGCGGGGCTATGTTGATCATCTTTTTTGGGGTAAAGACATTGCTCGCTATGTCGATGAAAACGGCAGGATACAATATGCTCGCGGAAGCACCATTCATATAGGACGGCCTGCAGATAAAATACCTAATAAATTTTACTATTGTGTTCCTGAAGGATTAATCACCCCAGCTGAGGTCCCGGCTTATGCAGGTCTGCTTTACGCAGTAAAAGATCAATTTTCCAATAACCTCCGCGAAGTTAAAAAAGCGCCCTTTCTACATAAACAAACTAACGACTTCGCCCGCTCATTGCTCAAAAAATATTATAATAAGCATTTGTACGTCGGTGGAGAGGTGCGGGTGTTCTTAAACGAAATAGAGCATCTGCTCAACGACTACCAAAAAGATCGTAAACGTCAACTGATGAACAAACTACGTTAGTTTATCATCAGTTTTGAACGGATTGGGAGCCGTTGATAAATCACATTTTGAACCCAAAATGGATTATATACCCATAGCTTGGAACCATGATCACTGGCTTTATAAAATTTCAGCTCAAAGTATAGCCCGTTATAAATAAACTGATGATAAATACAATCATATGCATAAGTATCCACAGATGGTAAGCCTTCAGCAATACGCTCTATAAAGTCAACAGGTATGTTCATGGGTTAATTTTTTATTTAAAAATGGAAAAAAAGACTGATATAAACAAAAAGTTTGAAGCCCGTCACCTGGCTAATATTAACGCTAACCAAAAGCGAATCCAAGAGGCGTATGCGAAGGCAATAAAGAAGATCTTCGATTCAACCGGTTCAATCAATCTCAAAAGCAAAACATTCAGACTTTCTGATTATCCAATACTAAACAAGGTTGTAAACGAAGCCCTGATCGAGTTTCATGGTGAGGTGATGATCACCCTGGTAAATGGCATTCGTTATGAGTGGCAACTGTCAGGCGAAAAGTTTGAGAACATTGTTGCGGCAACTTACAAGGGCGAGAAGATATCTGCTGCAACACGTGCAGTCATAGCCGATCCGCGTACTGATGCGCTCGAAGCTTTTATTGCCCGCAAAACAGCCGGGCTAACTCTTTCTGATCGAGTGTGGCGTTACACTAACCAGTTCCAGGCAGAAATAGAGCAAGGCCTTTACACTGGTATAAGTGCTGGCCAAAGCGCGGCAGCCATGGCCCGTGATCAGCAGCAATACCTGGTAAATCCGGACAAGCTATTCCGCGGGGTGAAAGATGCTGATGGCAAACTGGTTTTAAGTAAAGCAGCCAAAAAATACAAGCCCGGTCAAGGTGTGTACCGCTCCAGTTACAAAAACGCTTATCGAATGACTCGCGATGTAATTAATGATAGCTATCGCGAGGCCGATAATGAACGTTGGGATGCTACCCCCTTCGTGCTCGGTTTTGAAGTTCGACTGTCAAACAATCATCCCAAACATGATATCTGTGACTACCTGGCGGGCCTCTACCCTACTTCATTCAAGTGGACCAAGTGGCATATCCAATGTATTTGCTATGTGGTGCCGGTGATGGCTTCTCCGGCTGCGTTTAATGAATATGAGCGCGCGGTACTGGGTGGCAGTGCTGACAAATACCAGTTCAAAGGCAGGGTTAGCGATATGCCAGCTAATTTCACCTCATACGTTAAGGAAAATGCGGAGCGGTTTGAGAATTGGAAGCGGAAACCGGAATGGCTGGCTAACTAATAGTAATCTTTTGGGAGTCCATGTAGGACTTAAACGAGGTAAATAATAATGTCACTTGCTTATAATCTGCCTGTTTAGCCAGTTCCTGAATATTATGATCAACAATGCCATCATAACGCGAACTTTTAGAATAATCAAAAAGTCGCTTATATGCCTTCCAAATATTGGGAGGGAATTGCATGACTGGTTTAGCACATCTTGAGGCGTCTAAAGAATTGGCAATTTCGTGATGAGTATCACCTATGTTTTTTTTCCGTTCTTTTGCAAGCGCCTTAAGTAAATGGATTGCAATATAAAACGTAATGGTTATTTTCCAATCAAAAAAGCGATCGTCAAAGTTAGCTTCAACGCAATTCAGAAAATTTTTATTATGTGACGCCTGGTTTAGATATTGATTCATTTATAAAACATTCAGTGGCTCAAGCTCGTTCACTGCTCCCTCTGCTTCTAACGGAAGGAAAGTGATATTAACGGGCAAAACGTTATCAATTTGCAATGCTTCATATTGATCTAAAAATTCAAAGAAAACTTCCCTATTTTCAAAATTGTCGTCTTTAAGGATTAAAAAATAATTTAACCCTGTTGGGGTGTTATACTTGTAAACCGCAATTAAGAGATCTTTTTTTGCCTCTAAATAACTGATTACATAACCATTCACCATGCCGACTAACTCTTCATGGTCCCTTTTTAAAGTTTCAATCCTATAGGTGAAAGGATCCTTAGCTAAACGTTCAATCATTTGGGCTAAAGCTGTTTTAGTTCCTAATGGAAGTAAGGCCTGAGACAAGGCGGCGTTTCCCTCCACCTCGTTTAATACGAATGAAACAAAGCCATCTATATTGGCTGGGATTTGTTTGTCAAATTTTACTGTACTCATGGCATAGAAAAAGGCTAACCCATAAAAGTGGATCAGCCAGTTTGTTTGTTTGAATACAAAAATAGAAATGTAATTCGAATTGTTTTAATTGTTGACCACCTCATTAGTTGGGTAAATAAATAAAGCCTTGTCAAGATATAGAGAATATAAACTTTTGTTTATAGTGGCCATTTTCGGCCCTTCTAATACCACTTTGTGAATGAATGAATGAACCATGACCAGTTATATAAAATAATCTAATACAAACGCTCTCAAGTAATGTAATGCGAATTCAAAAAAAGAATTTTTTAAAAGATAACTTATTATATATGACATTTAAATGACAATTCTACAATCATATTTTACCATCTGTCTTCAAAAAAGTAGACTGAGCCTCGAATCTACTTAATATAAAAATCACATTCAACCCTCCCCCGTAATTTTATAGCATTCAAAACACACAGCTAAAATTTTAGTATGCCAAAAGAATTATTGAAGCGCAAACTGGTTGAAAAATACCCGGGTGAGCTTAAAAAATTAACTCCTAAAGGACAGGAATTATTGGTGGAAAAGCTTGACACCAAACTGACTGCCGAGGACGAGGTAGAGGACTTCGTTAACGGACTCGAAAACACAATCGGAATCTTTGTCGATGTAGTAGTATCTGAATCAGACAGGCGTGTTAGGGAAGCCAGTACAAAGCCAAAAGGCAAAACCGGTACCGAAACAACAGAGGGTGATGAAGACACCAACAAAGGCAAAGGCGGGTCGGAACAAGAAGACGTTCCATCCTGGGCAAAGGGGCTGATGACTTCAGTACAGTCATTACAGCAACAATTAGCGCAGGAAAAAGGCAAAAACACATTGAATGATCTGGTAGCAGCTGCAAAAGCTAAGGGTATCCCTGAAAGGCTTGCAAGCAAATATGTTATCGGTGAAACCTATGATCAGGAAGCTGCCTTAACGGAACTTGAAGCGGATTGGGCCGATATCAAGCAATTTAATGTCAACAGCTCGGCCGGTGATGGTAGAACGCCATCAAGCAGCGGCGCCGGGGGCACTAAAGATGTTTCAGCAGCTATCAAAAGCTTTGCAAAAGCAAATGTGGAAGCTGCAAAAGTACCCACGAAGTAATTAATTTAATTATCAAAATCATGTCTGGACTCGGATATAAAAGAACTTTCAGCACTGGAGACATTCCTGTGTTTCAAGGCAGTGGAAAAGATATCCAATTAGCTCAGGGTGGCTTTTTGCTTGACGTAACCGGTTTAGTTGCCGGCGCTGTCATCAAAGCAGGAACTCCCCTAACCTATGACGAATCTACCAGGAAAGCCAAGCCGCTTACAACCTCTCTCATAGTAGAGAATGCGGCAGGTGGCGCTACAAGCTATAGAATAGCTAAAGGCAGCCGCTTCAAGGTTGGCGACAATCTCGCGGCCGTAGCAGGTGGCGCAGCCTACCCTATCACAACTATCGATACATCAAATGCAAACTACGATATTGTTACCGTTGGTACCACTATCGGCGCATTAAACGCAAGTGCTTTGGTGTATGGATCATCTGCAACCGGCGCTAACAATTCTTCGTTTGGCGGGGTAAATGGTTTGCTGTATCGCGACCAGGTTGTTGCCGATGGTGAAAGCTGCTCGGTAGTAATCGGCGCAATTGTGTATGCACGTCGTGTGCCATATTCGGCCGCGCTGGAAGCTGCTCTGGCTGCATCGTCACCGAAAACCAAATTCACTTATTCTCAATCTTACTAAAAAGTGGCAGTAGTAGCATCACTATTTGGAAACTTGGCCGAGGGCCAAAATATCCAAGCCTTAATTGACGATCAAATACAGCTGCTTTACGGGCGCTCTATCTGGCGCCAATATCTTGATTGGGGCTTACCTCAAGTAGAAATGACCTTTGCCACAGCAATTGGCCGTTCACGCATCGAGGCAGCCGCGTCAATCGTTGATCCGGATTCACCAGCACCTTTAAGGAGCCGTGCGGCCCTTGAAAAGCTGGAAGGTAAAATCCCGGCAATGAAAGAAAAGTTTTCCCTTAACCAGGATGACTATCGTAAGCTAAAAGCATTGCAAAGCCTGCCTATCTCTGATGAGCAAAAGCTTAACATGCTGATCAAAAAGCTTTGGAACGATGTGGAGAACGCCGCAACTTCAACAGATCGCCGTATTGATATCATGTTTTTGCAAGGTATATCAACCTTCGCCATTGATGTTAACGTGATCAATAACCCGGATGGTGCGGTTTTCGGTTCAGTGCCGTTGTTAGCGAAAGCCGATCAAAAACGAACTGTTGAAAAAGTGTGGACCGATCCGGCCGCAGATCCTTTTGCCGACATTCGCGACCTTGTTCGCTATGCAGGCGCAACTGGCCGCTCATTCGCGGAGATTTGGATTGATGAATCACTATGGTTTGCGCTTCAAAACCTCACTGCCGTTAAACAGGCCCTGTCAGGGTATCAAAATCCCGGCAGCAACGCCAAGTTCATAGTTACACTTGACCGTGTTAATGAGTTCTTAGGTGCTAACCGTTGGCCACAATTAAAAGTTGTCAATGAGCGCCGCGGCATTGAAAAGGATGGAAAGATTGAAACAATCAATCCGTTTAAGGTTGAGAATCTGGTATTCGTTCCGGCCGGTAAGTTAGGTATAGTGCACAACGCTATATCTATCGAGAACTGGGAGCCGGTGCAAGGAATCAACTACGCCAATTATGATCGTACCATCGTATCTAAATGGCGCGATAACGATCCTTGGCGCGAGTTTACCCAGGCAGAGTTGAACGCCTTCCCTGCTCTTGAGCAGATCGATGGCATATTCATATTGCAAACCGACGTACCGACCGCATAATGGACGAAAATAAAACTCAAGGAGCGTCAGCGCAAGGCGCAGGTGCTCCTGAAAATAAAAGCGCCGGCAACACATCTGAGCAAACTGTAAACAAATCAGCCGCGGAAACTAATGTTCGCCCAAGCTGGATTGATGAGGTATTGGCTTCAAACAATTCGGTTATTGAATCAAATAATGCTTTGATTGATGCAATAGGCGCATTCCGCGAATCAGCCGGTACCATTGTGGAGGAGGTAGTTAAACAGGCTCAATCTGCCATATTAACCGCCAATACCGAACCGCTGGTAGTTCGTGAGCTTCCGAAGGTTAAAAGCAAAGCCAAATATGTAGTGTCTAAAGGCAAGAAATTTCAGGACAAAGACAATTCTGAAGTTGAATATACCGAGGGATACGACATCACCCACATTGGTAAAGACAGGATTGCAAACCTGTTGAGCCAGGGCATCATTGAAGAGGCTAAAAAAGGCGGCGACGCTGAAGAGGAAGACGATGACTAAAAAAGAAGCTTTAATTGCAGTTGTATCACTGCCAGACCTTTCGGACTTTGAACTCCAAAAAGCATTAATCGACAATGATGTTGCGGACGGGGAGTATTCAAAAGCTGACGGGAAAAGCATAGATATGGCTGCAATTGATATTCTGCAAAACCGGATTAAGGTTGCGTCAGAGTCAGAAGGTAGTTTTAGCATCAGCTTTAATATTGAAGGTGCAAAAGCCCAGGTATTAGCGCTTGCCCGCAAACATGGCCTAACAGATCTTGTAGCATCACTAACCGGCCAGCCAGTGATAACCTCCAAAGAACTTTGGTGATATGATTCGCAAACGTCCGCATACCTTAAAATATGTTTCAAAGGGCGATGTTCCCATACAGGATGGTGATGGTAATTGGATACCAGGTACCGCCGGAGAGAGCGTTGAATTAGGTTGCAGATACGAGCCAAACGGGGCAGGTCGTTCCATAAATGGCACGGATGGAACAGTTGTCATTTATAATGGCATTGTTTATCTGCCATCACGCAGCGACGCTATACCATTCGGCATAACGGTAGAGGTATTTGAGGGAGATGAGAAGATTGCATCAGGATCAGTGCTTCGCTTTTCAAAAGGGCAAATGAATTGCCGGCTATGGGTATAAAAGCTCGTTTTACAAAAGATGATGTTCGCCGAATGGTCGAACAAAAAGAGGCGCTGATTGAGCAGGCCATCATCAACCGGCTTTCGTACATCGGTGAAACCTTCGTAAGAAATGCCCGGGAAAAAGGCACCTACAATGACGTTACCGGTAACCTGCGAAGCTCGATCGGGTTTGTGGTTTTAAGATACGGGAAGATCGTAAAACAGAACTTTGAAAGAGCTGGCAGAGGCAAAAAGAGCGGTCAGGGCGTTGATCAGGCGAAGAGCTTTATCAATGAACTTAAAACAAGCTTTTTACAAGGTTATACGCTACTGGTAGTCGCCGGTATGGATTACGCAGCTGCTGTAGAAAGCCGCGGCAAAGATGTACTAACAGCAAGCTCACTTATTGCAAAGGCCGATTTAAAAAGGGCAATAAAAGAACTTAAGAATAACATTCGGAACTCATGACAAGAACCTCTTTAGATGCAGTAACACTCTTATACAAGCATGTAAAAGAAAGTGAACTCATCACCGGGGCCAAAAGGGTAAACGGTGGGTTGTACAAAGGCAAGCGGCCGATCAATTCAACAAAGGAAGATGTTGTAATCAATAGCCTGCCTTTGAATTATGCCCAGCTTCAGGAAGGCGTTTTAAACATGAACATTTATGTTCGGAATTTAACGCTTACCCTCAGCGGGGTTACCGATAATACCCAGCCAGATCTTGCCAGGTTAAGCGAGCTTACTGCAATAGCCATTGATTTTGTTCGCGAGATTGATGGCCCGGATGCCGAATACACTTTTGCACTTCAACAAGACAATCTTATTGAGGGCGACAACAATGATCACTACGTGAATTTACGAATTGAGTTTTATTCAACTAATATTTAAAAACTAACAAAATGGCAAAATCATTAAAAGGCTATAAGTCATTTAAACTTGGTGCTATCGCAAACGATGGCGGCATGGGCACAGTCTTAACAGCGTTGGGCACCACTGTAAAAGGTAGTGTGAATGCCGTAACCAGTGAAGGAACCACACAGGATTTCTTCATTGAAGAACAATCACAGGCCTATGAAAGCACTGTAACCGAAGAGCCGCAACTTTCTGGTGTCGTGGAAATTTACGACGTCGATCCGGATACGATCGTTAAAGTAATTCCCGGTACCGTAACCTCCGTTGGCTCGGGTGCAAACAAAAAGAAAGTCTTCACCCCTACCTCGCCGTTTGTTCCGTTGGAACTTTCTGGAGAGCTGGAAAGCAAAAACGGCACCATACTTTCAGTAGTGCGTATGCAGCTTGTGAGCGTACTAAACCTGCAATTTCAGGATGCTGAACTTGGTAAGATCACTATTAACTGGAAAGCGTTAGCGCCTAACAAACCGGCAACATCAGCTTATCAATTATCGGTACCTGACCCAGCCTAATCACCCACTGCAAGCCCATAACCGGGCTTGCATAAATCTTAGTTATGGAGCAAAAAGAAGTTCTGAATGAAGCCGAGGAACTTTTAAAAGTTGCTGAAGCGGTAACAGGCAGGCCGGTGATTGTTGAAATTGATTTTCAAATACCGATAACTCATAACGGTATCCGGGTGCGTAAGCTCAAGTTTGCCATACGACCAATTACCGTAGGCAACCTTTACAGGATATCGGGAATGGTTAAAAAGATTCCGGATGGCTTGATTGAGGGCACAGCCGTTCAGATTCTGGCTGACATACATGAGCATATTGATAAGCTTGTTTACATCGCGGCGGTTGGCATTCAAAACGACGAAAACGAGCCGACTCCCGATCTGCTTGACCTGGTTAAAAAGTTCGATCTGGAGGATATCCATTCAGTGGTACAGATAGTCCTTTCCCAGATCAACCTTAAAAGTTTTATAAGCTCTATCATCTTGATAAAAGGCGCCGACATTCTGCAAAGAAGAAAGGCAAAAGAAAAGATGAGCCCGATAAGACCAGCGGAGACAATAGCCCCTGGAGAATAATTGGTGCATACCGGAAATACTTTAAGTGTAGCCTTCACGAAGTTCTATGGCAGATCAGTTGGCAGAACTTTCAAATGGACCTTGCAAGCATTCCGGAATATAAATCACCAAAGAAAAAAGACAGCAAAAAGAATACAGCTCACGAGCTGATCGCGAATAATCCCAAACTAAAGGGACTTGAAGAATTTTAAAAATGGGCGTAAGCGTTTTAGGTGGACCTTTAAGTTTTGATGCTACCATCAATGGCAGCCAGTTTCAACAGCAAATCAAAGCTATTGAACGGGACCTGAATCGCCTGGCATCTACTACAGAAGAAAGAGGCGCTGAACTGGATAATATCTTTAAAAAGGCAGCGGTATCAGCAGCATCATTTTTCAGTATACAGCAGGCAGCTGGATTCGTAAACCAACTGATCCAAGTTAGAGGCGAGTTTGAGCAGCTCGAAGTTGCTTATTCTACCATGCTTCAAAGCAAGCAACGCGGCGATGCGTTGTTTCGCGAAACAATCCAATTAGCGGCCACAACCCCTTTTAACCTTACTGAAGTTGCGAAAAGCACTAAGCAATTGCTTGCCTATGGTGTGGCTGCCGGCGATGTGACCGAAACCTTGCGGATGTTGGGTAACGTTGCTGCCGGTGTTTCGGCACCGATCGGCGATATCGCATACTTGTATGGCACTCTAAAAACACAGGGCCGCGCTTACATGATGGATATCCGCCAGTTTACCGGTCGCGGTATCCCTATTATCCAGGAACTGGCAAAACAGTTTGGTGTAACGGATTCAGAGGTAAATAAATTGGTTGAGTCCGGAAGAGTTGGTTTCCCTGAAGTGGAGAAAGCGTTCAAAAGCCTCACCGGCCAAGGCGGTATTTTCTTCAATTTAATGGAGGAACAGAGTAAAACGCTAACTGGCCGCTTAAGTAATTTGCAGGATGCCTTTGATCAAATGCTGAATGAAATCGGCAAGAGCAATCAGGATATATTAGGTGGCGGCATTTCGCTTGCTGCAAACTTGGTTGACAATTACCGCATCTTACTTGATGTGTTACGCGATATCGTGGTGGCCTACGGTGTTTACAAAACCGCGGTATTGGTTGAAACTGCCTACACTGCCGTTGCTGCTAACGTAAAAGCATTGAAAGCCGAACGTGTAGCTGTGATCGAGCTTGCTGTAGACAAACAAAAAGCTGCCGGCCAGGATCTTTATAACGCTACTATTGCTAAACAAGCAGCAGTTGAGCGTTACCGGGCAGATACAGCTGCATTGATAGCATCTAAAGAAAGGCTTGCACTCGCACAAGCGGAAAATGCCGCGGCCGCTGCCAACATCAATTCTACCAATAAAGTTACGGCTGCAAAGAATCTGCAAGTTGCTGCCAGCCAAGTTTTAAAAGCTGAAGAAACTGCCGAAATAAGCAGGAAGGCCGCGCTTACAGCCGCGGGTGAGGTTTATTCAAAAACTTTAGCAGTACAAACAGCGACCAAACAGGCTGCAACTGTAGCAACTACCACGCTCACTACAGCGCAAGCTTTAAGCGCAGGTGCTACTAACCTACTATCGGCAGCATGGTTAAAGCTGACCAATTTTCTCAAAGCCAATCCGTTTATTGCAGTTGCAGTTGCGGCGGCCGCATTTTATCATCTTATCAGCCAGCTTAATGCTGAAACGGAAAGCCTGACAGTAACCACAACCGGTTACCTATCGGAACTTCAAAAAGAGCGCGATAGGCTGAAAGATGTTGTTGACCAGGCTAAAATCGCTACAGCGGGCTCAAAGGAACGGAAAGATGCCATCAAAAAAATTAATGATGAATATGGCACGTACCTGCCTAATCTACTCCAAGATGCAGCCACCAATAAAGACCTTGCTGATGCATATGATTTATTAAACGGCAAGATCAGGGATAATCTTGATTTGCGCTTCAGGCAAAAGAACGTTGATAAAGCGAATGAAACTTACAAAGCAATCGCTGATCCTGCTTTCGATGAGTTGATGGAACAAATCAGGGGCGCCGGTAAAACTACGAACTTTGCGCAGGCAAGTAAAGATGCCGAAAAGGTAGTTGATCAGCTTGCTAAGCTTTATGACAAACGTCGCGAGCAACTAAACCAAGCAAAAGATCTTACTGCTATAAATGCTGAAATACTTAAAACGACACAAAGCTTCAACAAAAAGTACGGCATAAACCAAGGCGCGTTTGATAATGTCTTCGGCAACGTTGGTGAGATAGCGGCGGCCCGTTCAAGGCAAAACGAAATGATCCAGAAAACCACGGATCGTTTTGGAAATAAGCCAGAGGCAACCAAAGAAAAGAAGCTTACAAAGGAGCAACAAGCAGAGCTTGATCGAATGAATCGTTTTCAGGAGGGCTTGAAAGATGCCTTCAAGAACTTCGATCAGCTGATGAAGGATGCCCGTGGCAAAACGAACTTCGAGAAGATCCAGGAAGCGTTAAGAAATAAAAGTGCGGAGCTGACCGCTACCCTCGCTCCTGACGAAAAGCAAATCAACGCCATCAATGGCCGCTTGAAGACAGTGGCTGTACAACTCGACAAGTACGAGGTAAAAAGCGATAAAAAAGCTGAGGATAAACTTAAGAATGATCAGCAGCGCTTTTTAAAGGATTTGGCTGATCAGGAACTGGATACCCGTATTAAAGGCATGACCAAAAACGAGGGTGAGCTTACCCGCCTTCGTGAAAAGTTTGACAAGCAGCGCGCTGAAGCCAATAAGCTTAAACTTGGCGATGGTGTAATTAAGCGCATCAATAACGAGGAACGTGCAGCCACCGGTACCATTAAGGAAGAGCAAGAAGTTGAAGCGCTCAAAAAAACTATTGAGCAGAAAAAAGCTGCTTATGGTGAGTATGAGAACTGGAAAAAAACACTGGATAGGAAATCGGCTGATGAACAGTTTGCCGATCTGTTGAAATCCGGCGCAAGCTACAAGGATTATCTTACAAACCTTGCAGCAACATTGCCTAAAGGCGCATTAAGCACAGCATATGAAGGATTAGCCGATACAGTTAAAAAAGAGCAGAATGAGGTTTCCAAGGGTGAAGCAGGCCAATATTTAGATTTGCGAAAACAAGCTCAATCCTATCAGGCTAAGCGCTTAGAAATTGTCAAAAATGGCATTGCTGATGCCGAAAAGCTTAGGCAAAAGGGGTATAGTGCAGAGGCGGATCAGCAACTTAAAAATGTCCAAGATCAATTAACCGATTTGGATGTTGAAAATGTAAAAAAGCTTGATTCATATCAGGAGCTGTTTGACGGAATACACTTCTTATCGAATAAAAGGGCAAAACAAGACGTTGCAGATGTTAAGGCATATATAGATAAAGCGCTTGCTAACAAAGAAATAACGCAGAAAGCCTACGACAAGATTAATAATCAGCTGGAGGATTTCAAAATTGATCGAAAAAATAAAATTCCTCAAGAGTTAAAAGTAATTGCATCTGGGTTTAGCAATCTGGCCACAGAAGTTGGAAAGTTCGATCAGGGGTTGGGGAATGCGCTTGCTACTCTGGGCAACATAGTAAGTAGCGTAGCCGATATCAAAACAAACTTCGATTTGCTTAACAGCAAGGATACCGATTTCTTAGGCAAGATATCTGCCGGATTCGGATTAGTTGGTGCCGGCATCAGTGTTATATCAACAGTAGCCTCATTATTTGGCGGCAACGATGCACAAAAGCAATACCAGTCTGATTTGCAGCTTAAGCAAATGGAGGCGATCAATAAGGCGCTTGAAAGGCAGCTGGCATTGACTAAGGATATTTATGGCCCGGGCAGGTTAGATGCTTACAAAAAAAATCTGGCCGATATTGAAAAAGCACAGCTTGACGCGCAAGCAAAGTTAAGCGGCCGACTTTCGTTCACCGGTATCAAATCGCTGGATGACGAAATAGCAAAATTCAACAACGGGGAAGGGTATGACAGCTGGATACTTACCCAGAAAACTATTAAGCAGCTCAATGAAAAGGGTTTTAAGCTGGATGGCAGTACTCCTATTGAACAATTACAGGACTTAATGAATTCTGGTAAGTTGGATGAACAAACAGCTGCTATAGTGCAGAACCTTATTGATCTGGGTGATAAATCGAAAGAGACTTTTGAACAGATGCAGTTGGATATTGCCGGCATCGACTTTAGAGGCCTGAACAATTCCATCAAATCAGTATTTGAAAGCGGCGAGACATCAGTGGAAAAATTTGCCGATGCCATTGAAAGCAGCATCAGATCGGCTTTCGCCAATGCTTTCCAAAGAAAAGAGGTAGAGGAGGCGATGAAACCTTTCTACGATCAATTATTGAAAGCCGGCGATGACGGTGTATTCACTCAAGAGGAGATTGATCAGCTTCGTGATCAGAAAGACAAGATCGCCGCGATCCTCGCAGAACGCGCGAAGGCATACGAAGCGATCATCGGTAAAGATGGCGACGCTCAAAACTCATTACAGGGAGGCATCAAAGCGAGTTTAACTGAAGATACGGGCGGGCTAATCGTTGGGCAGTTTAACGGGCTTAGGCTTATCAGCATCGAGTCACTAAGCCTCGCCAAACAACAAGCTGCATCGATGGCCGATTTCATTCAACATGTGATGGATAGCAACGTGAGGAAGATCGCCTTGCTTGAGCAGATTGAGGTTAATACAAGGCCAATTAGCCGATTAGAGAATATTGAAAAATCATTAGCAAGCATAGATAGAAAAGTTAACGCAACTGCTAACGGATTAGCAGCAAACGGAAGATAACATGTCAGCAGCATCAGGATTATATAGCATAGATGGTCAAGACTGGTTTGACACTTATGGTTTCGCAGTAGCATCAGGAAGCGATGACTTTCTGAAATTTCCAGAGCGTAAGCCGCCCCCATCCAAAAGCTGGGACGATGAGCATGGAATCGATGTTGACCTGACTGAACCGTTTTTTAAAGAAAAAGAGATCAGTATCGGCGGTGCCATATTCGCGCAAAACGAGGATGACTTCTGGCTAAAATATAAAGCCATGTTCACCATGCTTTCAAAGCCGGGTACCCGAAGAATGTATGTCAACGAACTTGGCCGATCATTTTATATCTACTACCAGGCATGCACGGCATTCACCAGGTTAACGAGGATCAAAAACGACAACCGTGGTAAGGTGAGATGTGATTACACATTGAAGTTTATCGAACCGATACCGAGCTTCTGGAAACAATTTAAATACCTGACCGACAAGGACGGCAATTACATAGTAACAAAGCAAAATAATAAAATTTTAATCCCTTAAAACCATGGATGATACTAACGAAGATATTAAAATGCCCGACTTTCCAGTATCGGGAACAATTACAGGGCTATCGAAAATCATGGGGCTTAACGACGATGGCAATACAGTGCTTTTTGAAGCTATCCGTCTTCGAGGCAATAGCCGCGGCCCCGCCTATACCAATATTAACCCTGAAAACCCTCTGTTGAATGATTATTACGATCTGCAAGAACCGGGTGTGTACCTGCATCTGCCGAAAGCTGACGGCACGCCAATTCAAGTAACGGTGCCGGTGGCCGGTTATGGCACGATCAGCGCTAAAGCGTACTATGATGGCCAGTACTGGGAGCTCGCTCAAAAGGACGTGCTTTTGCCCGTTGTCGATGTTGAGCCACTTATTGAAGAGGTTGCAGCAGTTAACCAAGTAATTCAAACACAAGATTTACCGGCTGGTATCAGCGCAATATTCCGTAGTGGCAGTAAAGTAAATGCACAAATCAAAACCGGTGGCGAATTTGAGTTTGCTAAGGCCATCATACATGAGCTTCAGCTATTAAACCCGCTATTGCTTGACAACCTTAATATTGATAACGGTTTTCGTATTGTAGCAAACCCGGCTGTGCGTGGTCTGGCCATAGTTGATTCCAAAAACCGGGCAATATTGCATTTTGATGAAAATATGCGATTGCAGACTTTGCCACCGCTTGTGAAGCCATCTGATTTATATATCCCTGCTGAAAGGGTAATGATTGAGGGCGACGGTCAAAGCAATTCCGTTGCTGCCCGCGCAACGCCTCCGTTATCAATTGTGCCGGAAGGTAATGCAGAAATGTTCAATAGTGGCGTAAGGACACAAGATGTAACTGACCCTGCTTTGCGGTATACAAGCATAGTGCCTTTGATCGAAGCGGCCAGCCCTGACGGTAGCTTGGGAGAAACCAGTTTGACGAGCTTAACGAGGAACTTGGCAGCCTCATTGCTGAAAAGCACCGGGCTTACAACGGCTGATTTGGGATTTTCCATGTTTGTTTCGGCACCTGGTGAAACCGGCAGAAGCTTGGCAAACTTAGATGTGGGGTCCTCCTATTTCACACGTGGTATTACAGATGTTCAAAAAGCAAAGGAGTTTTCTGTTGCACAAAATAAAACCTTTGCAATGATAGCTGTATGCTGGAAGCAAGGCGAGCAGGATATGACGTTGGGTACTACGATTACCGATTATAAAACAAGACTTACGGCTTATATAGCCAGCAAACGAGCGGCTATAAAAGCGGCTTCCGGCCAAACCTTTGATCCAATCTATGTCATTTGGCAAGTTGCGTCACATAATGGGCGTAATGTCGATACCGGCAACTATCCAACGATTGCACTGGCGCACGAAGAGGTAGCAAACACGG
>NZ_BAABFT010000020.1:0-83630 GCF_039541195.1 Mucilaginibacter gynuensis | reverse complement strand
GCTTATAACGGTTGTAATACTTCAGAAAGCTCCGCCTGTCAGTATGATGGGCGCTGTAGAAGTCTTTCGCTAATTTGAAAGTGGGGTGCTCTCCTGCTTTTACCTGTTCGTATTCTTTGATCAGCAACCGATAGGTCTGAAGATAGTTCCGCTTAAGGGTGAGGTCATTCGTGTTGATGCGCATGGTGACTAACTTTTTTTAAAGCTAATCTTGTTACCGAATTATATAACCTTTACAATTGCGAACGTAGTGAAGCAATCCCGTCGAATACAGAGCAAACATAAATAGCCACGAGATTGCTTCGTACCTCGCAAAGACATTTCTTTCTGTTTCTTTGTGCTTTCTTAAATAGCCTGCTTTACCTGCATAAAATCAACCACTTCATCTTCGGTGCCTACGAATGGGCCCGATGCCGCGATCTTTATACTGGCCATGGCGGCGGCAAATTCACCGGCCTGTTGTATATCGGCACCCTTTGTGCGCTGGTATAAATAGCCCGCCATGTAGGTATCGCCGCATCCTGTAGCATCAATAACAGCAGTAGGCTTAAATGCCGGGATAGTATAAAACACACCATCAGCATAAATTACCGAGCCCATACTCCCCAGGGTGATCACTACTTCTTTAACGCCCCAACCCGCCAGTATTTTAGCGCCTTCGTGGATGTTTTTGCTCCCGGTAAGCACTTCGGTTTCGTGTTCGTTGGCTTTAAGGGTGTGGATGTATTGCAATGCCGCTTTTTTAACCGGCCAGTCAATAGCATGTACCTGTTGGTCGCGCACCTCGCGCAAATAACCTTGTACATCTAAGCTTACCTTTGCCCTGTCGGCTAATGATTTTATCAGCGTTAAATCCATATCATCGGCCAGCAGAGGGCCTAAATGAAATACTTTCGCTTCGGTTCCAGTCAGCTGCTCGGGGGTAAAAGGATCTGCCTTTTGTGCCACGCGCTGGGTGCGGTGATCCTGGTTTTCGGAGTATATATTTTCAAAATTTACGGTGTGTGTACTTGGCAGGGCATCAACCTTTATGCCTTTGGCCCGCAGGTCGTCAACAAAACGTATTTCGGTTTCGGCCAGCGCGGTTATCAGCATGTAGTTTACGCCCATATTGCGTATAGCGTTCGAAAAATAAAAGGAAGTGCCCCCGGCCATGTGTTTAACGGCCTGGGTGGTAACTACTTTATCTAAGGTGATATGTCCTACACAGCAAATATCGTACATCGCGATCAATTTTTGAATTAAACCGGCGCTTACATCACCGGCGAACCACAAATGTAAATTTTATAATAATATATGTTTAAAAAAATGTAACGCTTTTAGTTATACCGTGCTGATAATTACCTTACTGTGGCTTTTACAGTTTACTTACGGGTTGCTACTCATCATAATAATACTCATATTGCATTTGTATGGCAGCCCGAAAACAAACGCTTTCATACCGCCTTTTCTGTACTTGTACAGGTGGGGCATCTGCATAAATGATAAAACAAATTACAATGAGTACTCCTGAAGAAAACTTTAAAGCACTGGGCCTTAACCTGCCGCCCGCGCCTGCACCACTGGGTGTTTACAAACCTTATTTAATTGATGGCAAATACCTGTATGTATCGGGCCATGGCACGGTGCAGGATGATAAAACGCTGATCATCGGCCGCATTGGCGAAACCATTAATATGGAAGATGGCAAACTTGCCGCGCGCCAAGTCGGATTGGCTATCCTATCAACCATCAAAACAAACCTGGGCAGTTTAGATAATGTAAAACGGGTGATAAAGGTATTGGGTATGGTGAATTGTGTGCCCGAGTTTGAAAAACATCCTTACATCATCAATGGGTGTAGCGAACTTTTCGCGCAGGTATGGGGACCGGAGAACGGCATTGGCGTACGTAGCGCCGTAGGCTTTGGTTCATTGCCCGATAATATCCCTGTAGAAATTGAAGCGCTTTTTGAATTAGTATAATTACTGCTATGGCTACAGCACAAAACTGGTTTGAAATAGCCGATATAGATAAGCTGGATACCCCGGCACTGGTGCTCTACCCCGAAAGGGTTAAACATAACCTTGCCTTGCTGACGGGCATGATAGATAACGTAAGCCGGTTACGGCCGCACATCAAATCGCACAAGAACGGGGAGGTACTTAAGCTGAATATGGCGGCGGGTATCAGCAAGTTTAAATGCGCCACCATAGCCGAAGCCGAATTAGGCGGAATTTGCAAAGTACCTGATGTGTTGCTGGCCTATCAGCCCACCGGGCCAAAGCTACAGCGGTTCATCAACCTCATAAAAAACTATCCCAATACACGGTATTCCTGTTTGGTTGATAATATTGATACGGCAAAAGCCATCGCTGCCTCGGCCGCAGAGAATAGCATTACCATTCCTGTTTACATTGATTTAAATGTGGGGATGAACCGCACCGGGATAATACCCGGCGATGGCACATTGCAATTATATGCCGAAGTTGACCAGCTTGCAACGCTTATCCTAATAGGCTTGCACGCGTACGATGGCCACATACACGATGCCGATATAGAAGCTAGGAAAGCCCGCTGTGCCGAAGCTTTTGATCCCGTAAGGGAATTGTTGCAGCAATTAAAAGCTAAAGGCTATTCGCCGAAAGTAATAGCAGGAGGAACGCCAACATTCCCGATACATGCTTTATGGGAGGATGTGGAATGCAGTCCAGGAACGTTTATTTATTGGGATGCAAATTACGAAGCGCTATTTGAAGAGCAGCCTTTTTTACCGGCAGCTTTGCTGGTAAGCCGCATTGTTTCATTGCCTGCGGATGGGGTGATCTGTACAGACCTCGGCCATAAATCGGTAGCATCGGAAAGTGAGTTGAGTAAACGCGTGATGTTTTTAAATGCGCCCGAACTAAAATCGATAAGCCATAGTGAAGAACATTTAGTATTACAAGTAGCTGAAAATCATGACTATAAAGTTGGCGATGTGCTTTATGGCTTGCCTTTTCACGTATGCCCTTCCGTGGCTCTATATGAGCGCGTTGTTATTATAGATAAAAACTATATCGCCGGTGAATGGCATAACACCGCCCGCGACCGTAAAATAAATTATTGATATTAAGCCTATGTTTATTGTAGATGCCCACCTCGACCTAAGTATGAACGCGCTGGAATGGAACCGCGACCTTACCCTGCCGGTAGCCCATATCAACGCGAGGGAGAAAGGCCTTACGGATAAACCCGACCGTGAAAAGGCCGTAGTATCATTACCCGAATTGCGCAAAGGAAACATAGGTCTGGTAGTAGCTACCCAGATAGCGCGCTATGTAGCACCGGATAATGCTTTGCCCGGCTGGCATTCGCCGGAACAGGCCTGGGCGCAAACACAGGGGCAACTGGCCTGGTATAAAGCCATGGAAGAGGCAGGCGAAATGGTACAGATCAATAACCTGCAAACGCTGGAAAATCATTTGGCTTTATGGAACAATGGCGAGGACAGTGCCAAAAAGCCTGTAGGTTATATTTTAAGTTTAGAGGGTGCCGATTCTATTGTTACCGTTGAACATTTAGAACGGGCTTATGCCTATGGCCTCCGTGCGGTAGGGCCTGCGCATTATGGCCCGGGCCGGTATGCGCAAGGTACTGATGCCACGGGATACATGGGACCAAAAGGTCATGAGCTATTGAGAAAGATGGAACAGCTGAACATCATCCTTGATGCTACGCACCTATGCGACGATAGCTTTTGGGAAGCGCTCGATCATTTCAACGGCCACATTTGGGCCAGCCACAATAACTGCCGTGCGCTGGTGAACCACAACCGCCAATACAACGATGAACAGATAAAAGAATTAATTGAACGGGGCGCTGTTATTGGTGCTGCGCTTGATGCCTGGATGATGGTACCCAACTGGGTGCGCGGGCAATCAACACCCGAAGGAATGAACTGCAACCTCGAAGTGATGATGGATCATATCGATCATATCTGCCAAATAGCGGGCAATGCACTTCACGTAGGCATCGGCTCTGACCTGGATGGCGCGTTCGGGCGAGAGCAGTGCCCTTATGATCTAGTTACCATTGCCGATCTGCAAAAGGTTACCAGCCTGTTAGCAGCCCGTGGTTATACTGATGCCGATATTGAGAACATGATGCATGGTAATTGGTTAAGGTTTTTGCGGAAGGCGTGGAGCCCACCAGCCCCCTGAAGGGGGAGTTTTATATGCGAGGTGGACTTTCTCCCGACTTTTCAACGTGTACAAGCGTTAGGTAGCCCCCGAACCTGAAACCCGGAACCTCGACCCTTATGCCACTTTTAACTCATCAATCACTGCTTCTACTGTTTTTAATATTTTATCCATCGCTCCAAGGTCGTTGGTTACTCGGGAGATCATTACCGCGCCTTCTATTAGGGCGATGATGGATAGGGCGGTACGGGGGATCTCGATGTCCTGCTTAAACTCTCCTGCGGCTACGCCGCCTTCTATCAGGTCGGTGATGCTTTTCTTCCATTTTATTACGGCTTTGGCGGCACGATCTTTCAGCAGGTTATGGGTATCGTCGGCTTCAATGGCGGTATTCAGTATCGGGCAGCCGCCTTGTGTAATAAAGCCTTTGGTTACGTTTTTATACACTTTGGCATAAACCATCAGCTTATCATGGTAAGATGCGGCACGGCTAATTTGCTCGCTGATCAGGTTTTTCACCTTTTCGCTGTTGTAATCAAATACCGCCAGCGCAACCTCTTCCTTGTTCTCAAAATTTCCGTAAATACTACCTTTGGTAAGCCCGGTCGCTTCGGTAAGGTCTGACATGGAAGTGCCGGCGTAACCCTTTTTGTTAAAGATTTCGGCAGTACTTTCAATAATGAACTTACGGGTACGTTCGGCTTTTGATAATGACCTGTCCATAAACAAATATACCAAAAGGTATTTATGCGACAGGTCATTAACGGTAATATTACACCCGGTTTACTTTATAAATGCTCGGGCAGCACCTCATCTATGCTATCGTAATTTTCGGCAGCAGCTACATTAACTACTTCGCGCTGTTTGTTTTGCACCATTACACTTACACGGTATACAAAGAAGATACAGGCGGTAATTACAGCGGCCACCACAATACCTAAAGTACCGTAATGCTGCAAAGGAGCGCCCTTGCCTGATTGCGATACTATCAGCCCCGCGATTACAGCACCAATACCTCCCGCAACCTGTTGCAACGACGAACTGATACTCATGTAAGCACCACGATCGGCCATTTCGGGGATACCGGTATTAAGCGTAGTGGCCGGAATCATGCGGCTCATGATGCCCATAAACATGATCATGTTAACCACTACCACCAGCCACAGCGGCACAGGCGGCAGATTTGTGTAGATCAAGATCATAATGATAGCCAATATTGAACCACCGGTAAAGAGGTGAAACTTGTTCAGCTTATCGCTCAGCTTACCAATGAAGGGCATAATCACGATAGATGATATACCTGTGCACAAGAATACCATAGGCAGCGAATGCTGTGAAATATGGATATTATTGATCAGGTAAGCGCTGCCAAAAGGCATCAGCATAAACCCACCCACCGACAGGAACGCTGTAGCCAGAAAACCTGTTTGATAGCGACTGTTAGAAACGGTATGCCCAAGGTGCAAAAACGCGTTCTTTTCCGATTGTAACGCCAAATGCTTATTAACCGGCTGCATTTTTAAAACCATTACCAGCATTAACAGTACGGCCAGGCCAACTATCATTAAAAACGGCGCGTGCCATCCCCATAAGTTAGCAAAGTACAAGCCGATAGGAATACCCAGCACCTGGCTGCCTGCAAAACCCATTTGCAAAACGCCCATTACACGGCCGCGTTGGTTAAGTTCAAAAATATCGGTAACTACGGCCATTGATATAGCGCCTATTACACCACCGAACAAGCCGGTAACAACGCGTGCTGCCAGTAACAAATGGTAGCTTGTGGCCATAGCGCAACCGAAGGTGCCTAATATAAAACCGGCATAAAAGAACACCAGCAGTTTCTTCCTGTCGAATTTATCAGCGAAACCGGCGGCAAGCAGGCCGGAGCCGCCCGCGCTGAACGCGTATACTGATACCACCCAGCCAAATTGCGCAGGAGTGACGTTTAACGATTTCATGAGGATATCGCTCAATGGCGATAGCACCATAAAATCTAATATTACGGTGAACTGCAACAAGGCCAGTATGCCTATCAGCAGCTTTTGGTATGCGGTAAACGGTGTTGCCGCGGTTGATTGTGGTTGTTTCATTTTGTGGGGATAATTGTTTAGTCAAGTTCTATACACAGATAGCCCTTTTGGTTAATTAATTCAATAATGCTTACGGCATCAAGCGTTGCCGTTACAATGCGCAGCACCCGGTCGCAATCGTCGAGGTCAACGTTCCAGTCGGCTACGCCCTCTGTAGCGTTGAGCAGCGAACAGATGTTTTGCCTGTCGCGCTCGGTTTTAATGCTGGTTTTAAATACAAATATTTGCTCTTCCATAACATTCATAAATACTGCCGGTAAACCATTTAATTTTTTAGCGCCTTTATCACCAGGGCAAATGCCTGCCATATCATTTCATCGGTAAGTATAAATGCCCTGCCACCTATACTACGGCCTTCCTGGTGAAAACGCAACAAGTTATACAACGGGCCAAACGCTATGGCCCAATAAACCTCCAAAGGCATGGCGTTAATTTCGCCGCGCTTAATGGCGTTATGCATAAACCGTCCCATTGTTTCTTTAAACTCGTCTACAAACACTTCGTAAATCTCTTGCTGATAAGTTGATGAACGTAATTGCTCAAAAAACGCGCCCAAAACAGGGCTGCGCAACGCGTGCCTTACCCGGTTTTTCCATTGGTGCCGCAAGCCTTCCTCAAAACCTACTTCGGGATTAAAGTTCTCCAAAATCTGCTCGCACATTAACCGGTATTCTTCGGTACCTATTTTAATGATCAGGTCGTCCTTATCTTTATAATAGATGTACAGCGTAGCTACCGATATACCGCAGGCTTTTGCCAGCTTGTTCATGCTAAAGCCCTCAAAGCCATCATTTACCAAAAGCTCAATTGCCGTTTGTTTTACCAGTTGCTCCTTATCCGTATTTCGTGTGCGCATTAATAGTTAAATAGTTACGGCACAAATATAAGTGAACGTTCGTTTATTTATAAAATTTATTTTGAAATAATTTAATGTGGGATATGGATATTCACGGAGTTAGGGGCGTTTCTGTAGACGTGGATTTGCATAAAAAAAGGCTCCGGTTATCCGAAGCCTGCAACCCCTTGAAATAAAAATAGCTGAATTGTTTATTTATAATAACGCAGAGTTCTGTTTAATGAATGGGAGCATCATCTATCGTGCGTTGAGTGCTGTGCGATAATTTGGTAAGGCTCATAATTCAGGAATTATTGGTGTGCTAAATATCCGGCTTACTTATCGCCAAAAAAATATGTTTTATGGCATAATAATGGCGTATATTATCCATATAATTACCCACACAAATAAACCCGACAGTATACGCAAAAATGAAGGCCTCATACGAGCTGATAAAACATAATGATAAGCAGTCTTTTTTGGCGCGAACATTTGATGCAGAAGGGTTTAACGCGCCTTACCATTACCACCGCGAGTACGAACTTACCTACATTGTAAGCGGCACCGGCAAGCGATATGTTGGCAGCCACATGGAAAATTTTGGTCCGGGCGACCTCGTGTTGCTTGGCCCCAATGTGCCCCATTGCTGGAAACTGGAAGACAAACAGGATGATGCCTGCTCTATAGTGATACAATTTGTGCCCGAATTTTTAGGTGATGATTTTTTTACCCGGCACGAGTTAAGGCACATTAGCCGTCTGTTGCAAAAAAGCGGTAACGGTATCTGCTTTAAAAGCGTGAATGCGGATATGAAAGTCATTATGCAGCAGTTTACCGGTAATAGCGAAAGTTTCAAAAAACTGCTTTTATTACTGGATGCCCTGCAAACGCTGGCCAAAAGCCGTAATCAGGTATTGCTGGATCAGCATGGTATATTGCCCGGTATCAGCATGAGCGAACAGCCGCGTATTAACCCGGTATTTGCCTATTTGGTAGAGAACTTCAGGTGCCATGTATCATTAGAAGAAGCCGCAGGCATAGCCAACATGACGCCCAATGCTTTTTGCAAATATTTTAAGAGAGTAACCCGCCGCACCTTCATGGATACCATTATTGAGTACCGGCTTAGTTACGCCACGCAGTTACTGGTACAAACCGATAAGCCGATATCGGCCATCGCGTTTGATTGCGGGTTTGGGGATGTATCGCACTTTTACAAAACATTTAAGGCTCGCATGCAGGTAAGCCCCTTAAATTACCGGAAGAAATTTTTAGAATAACACATATACAATGGGAAAGTTAACAGATGAATTTGATGCCTATCGCACCAAAATGAACGATAGGATAATGGAAACCGCCAATACCAATATCAAACGTTTTTTCGCGCTGGATACCACCTCTTATGCCGAAGGCGCGCTTGACGTAAAAACCAAAGAAATGCTGGGCCTGGTAGCATCCATGGTGTTGCGTTGTGACGACTGTATAAAATACCACCTTGGCAAATGTCACGAAGCAGGCGTGAACAGCGATGAAATGAACGAGATCTTCATGATAGCCAATTTGGTTGGCGGCTCAATTGTGATACCGCATTACCGCCGCGCGGTGGAGTATTGGGATGAACTGAACGAGGCTTAAGTCATTACACGTTCATTTGTTTTTACTGGGCGATGAATTATTGCCGTATTTAAAGCATATTTAAACAAAAAAGATCTTGGCCGAGCTCACCCCAGCACAGCGGACCCGTAAGGTATTTATGCGCAACAAGTTTGCCGTTGGCGGAGTTGTGTTCATCGCTATCAGCATTATTGTTGCCATACTGGGTTATTTAATAATGCCCGATGATACGCCGCAGGCCAATAACATGATCATTCAGCTCAGCATTAAAAAACCGGGATCGAAGTTTATGCTGCTGCGTATCCGTAAAGATGAACCGGTGGATACGGTGGGCGTCTTTACAAAAATGCTTTTCGGCCAGCCCGATTTCTATCGCAACATCCCCATAACCGGTTATAATTTTAAGGCCGATTCGGTTTATGTTGACGAATACATTGGCGACGAGGATAAACCCGAACGAAAAGCTTACAATATATTTGAGGTAGTCACCGGGCAAAAGCCGGCCTACAGCGGCAGCAACGTTATTGTGCTCTACTCATCGGGCAGGCACAGCGTATTGCCGCTTGGCGATCCGCTTTATCAACGCTTTAGAGATGCGATCCAAACGGAAAATATTACAACCAAAACCTACCTGTTAGGCACCGATATTTACGGTCGCGATTTGCTGAGCCGTTTATTATTGGGCACACGCATCTCGCTTTCGGTGGGTTTGGTGGCGGTGATCATCAGTTTGCTTATCGGCGTAAGCATTGGCGCGGTGGCCGGTTATTTTGGCGGCAAGATAGATGCGGCATTAAGCTGGCTGATGAATATACTATGGTCGTTACCGGCATTGCTGCTGGTTATCGCCATATCCTTCGCGCTGGGCAAGGGTTTATGGCAAATATATATTGCGGTTGGCCTGTCCATGTGGGTAGAGGTAGCGCGACTGGTACGCGGGCAGGTGATCGGGTTAAAACAGGTAGAATATATTGAAGCAGCCCGTTCTTTAGGTTTTAATAACAGGCGTATAATAATGCGGCATATTTTACCTAATATTATAGGGCCGATATTAGTGATAGCATCATCAAATTTCGCGTCGGCAATTCTGTTAGAGTCGGGTTTGAGTTTTTTGGGTTTTGGGGCACAGCCGCCAATGCCTACCTGGGGCGGGATGATCAAGGAACACTATGGGTACATCGTGATGGATTCGGCACACTTGGCCATAATACCGGGACTGGCCATTATGCTCACCATTTACGCGTTTAATTTAGTAACGGTAGGGTTAAGGGATGCCTTTGATATAAAATCACAAAGTATCCTTGTTTAAAAAAATTATTTTCTAATTTTATAGAAAGCCTTCTATATACAACCAATGCAGCATAACGAAGCTAATTCAGGTGAAGACGATTTAATTAGACTGTTACTTAAACGGCAGTCGGAATTAAACTCTTTATTGGAGATAACGCGCGCTATCAATAAAAACACGGCTACACCTGTACTCATTCAAATGTTTGAAGTAATATGCCAGAATTATCTGCATATGGGTAAGCTGCGTTTTTTAATTGAAGACGAGGGTGTTTTTGTGTGTATATCAAAATATGGCGGGCAAACAGAACCTACTTACGAGCTTTATAAGGCCTGCCTATTATTAAAAAAATTCCGTGAGGCCATCCCTGTTTCGGGGCATAAGAACGGCATACTGTCGCAGTACGATTATTATATCCCCATCTACCAAAAAAACAAACCGGTAGCCTTTGCACTAATAGGCGATTTCAAATCGCCGGAAGAGATGGTAAGTAATGACCTCAACTTTATGCAAACCCTTATCAACGTGATATTGGTGGCATTGGAGAATCGGAAATTATTTAAGCAACAGCTGCAATCCGAACGTTTTCAGCGCGAAATGGAGCTGGCCAGCGATGTGCAGAATATGCTGATCCCGGTGCGGATGCATAAAGATGAGCATATCGAGATTGATGCCCGCTACCTTCCCCATCAAAACATCGGCGGCGATTATTTCGATTTCATCCGCATAAACGACCACGAATATATATGGTGTATTGCCGATGTATCGGGAAAGGGAATTTCGGCCGCCTTGCTCATGGCAAACTTTCAGGCCAGCCTGCGTGCCTGGGTAACGGTAGAGCCCGAACTCACCAACATCATCGACAGGCTTAACGACATTGTACTTAAAAACACCAAGGGCGAAAAATTCATTACCCTGTTTTTGGCTCGCTATAACCAGCAAACACGTAAGCTCAACTATATCAACGCCGGGCATAACCCATCCATCATGTTTTGCGATGGCGAGGCGGTGCCGCTTAAATTAGGCACCACCATGATAGGCGCCTTTGACGACCTCCCGTTTTTAAACGAAGGCGAAGTAGATGTAGAGCCCAATACACTCATTTTTAATTATACCGATGGATTGATGGATCATGAGCCCGATGTATCAAAGCAGTGGAACGACGATAAACTGGTAAACTGCGTAATCAAGAATGGCAAACTCCCGCCTATTGATTTTAACCAGGCCATTTTAGATCACCTCAACAAGGCTATAAAAGCCAAGCCCATTGATGACATTACCCTCCTTACACTAAAAATATTTTAAGCCCGTTATCATAAATTATCAGATATTTGATAAAAAAGATAAGCGAGCAACGATGTTATTAGCAAGATTTCAGCATGAATTAATTGAGGCAGGATGTGACGAAGCCGGGCGCGGTTGCCTTGCAGGGCCTGTTTTTGCCGCCGCTGTAATTCTACCTGTCGATTTTGATCATCACCTGCTGAACGATTCCAAACAACTATCCGAAGACATTCGCTACCAGCTGCGTACCGAAATTGAGCAAAAGGCGATAGCCTATGCCGTGGCATCTGTTTGTAATAAAGAGATAGACCAGATCAATATACTCAACGCTTCCTTTTTGGCTATGCACCGCGCCATCGCGCAGCTTACCCTAAAGCCCGAGTTTTTAATTATAGATGGCAACCGTTTTAACAAATACGAAACCACGCCGCACCACTGCATTGTGGAGGGCGATGCCAAGTATTACAGCATAGCGGCAGCATCCATACTGGCCAAAACCTACCGCGATGATTACATGAAGCTCATCGCTGCCGAACATCCCGAGTACGATTGGCACAGCAATAAAGGCTATCCTACTATAAAACACCGCAATACGGTTTTAAGATTGGGCCATACCCCGTACCATCGCCTAAGTTTTAAGGTGACCAACCCACAGATCAGGATAGAATTTGAGCAGGCATAAACAAATCGCTTTACTGCCAAAAAATATTAGTAGAATAATCCATTCCTGACGTACCGATTACTTGTTTGTAACTGGCAATTAAGTATTTTTGCTACAAACCATCCAAGCCCCATTGAAGATACTGATATTGTCGCACCGTACTTTGTTTCCGCAAAACGGCGGATACCCTATAGTGGTGTATAATACCATTAAAGGCCTCGTTAACCTCGGGCACGAGGTTTCGCTGATCTCGCTCGACGAGAAAAAGCAAAACGACCGCCTGCACGCTACCGACGATATCCTCGATAAAATAAATTACCGCTCACATCATGTTGATATTTCGGTAAGTATGGTTGATGCTTTTTTTAACCTCTTCAGTCAAACGGCACACATTATTGATCGTTATTACAACGAAGAGCTCGAAAATATCATTATAACCGAACTGCAAAGCCACGATTATGATATTGTACAGTTTGAAGGCTTGTTCGTGGTGCCCTACCTTGCCGCTGTGCGCAAGCATTCAAAGGCGCGGCTTATTTACCGGGCGCACAATATTGAGCACCAGGTATGGTTCAGGCTGGCGCAGCAAAAATCAGATCCGTTTAAAAAAATATACCTGACGATGCTTGCCAAGCGTATCAGGAGTTATGAGCTGCAACAGCTTGCTCATTTTGATGCCATTATTGTATTTACCGGGCAGGATGAAAAAACCATCCGCTCGTATGATATTCGAGTTCCGGTAGAGGTGCTGCCCATCAGTATCGACCTGTTGAAGTACACCCCCGATTGCGACAAGACCGAGTTTCCGAGCCTGTTCTTTTTAGGGTCGCTGGCCTGGCTGCCCAACCGCGAAGGCATGGAGTGGTTCATTGATAATTTCCACAGCGATTTTAGCAACGGCGACCTGCGCGCACGCCTGTATGTTGCCGGTAACGATATTCCCGAACAGTTTGATGATTACGAAGTGCCGGGCAAAATATACATACAGGGCGAGGTAGACGACGCGCTGGAGTTTGTGAACAATAAATGTATTATGATAGTGCCCCTGCTATCGGGCGGTGGTATGCGGGTTAAAATTGTAGAGGGTATGGCCATGCAGAAGTGCATTATTTCGACATCGCTGGGTGCCGAAGGTATCAACTACAAACACGGGCACAACATACTCATAGCCAATAACCGCGATGAATTTTACGAAGCCATACAACGCTGCATTGCCGACGAAGCTTTTTGCAAAACCATTGGCGCGAACGCCCGTTTGCTGGCCGAAGAGCAGCACAATGTAGAGGCCGTTACCCTTAAACTGGCCGCGTATTATAAGCGCCTGGCACATGCCTGATTTGTGCGTATTTTTGCTATTTTTGCCCCAATTTTAACTGACACATGAAGAATACAGCATTAACTGATATACACGTTAAGGCCGGTGCCAAAATGGTGCCTTTTGCCGGATACAATATGCCCGTACAATATGCAGGCATAAACGCCGAACACGAAACCGTACGCAAAGGCGTAGGTGTGTTTGATGTAAGCCACATGGGCGAGTTTATTTTGAAAGGCGAAAACGCCCTCGACCTGATACAACGTGTTACCAGTAACGATGCCTCAAAGCTATACGATGGCAAAGTACAGTACTCATGCCTGCCTAACGAAGACGGCGGTATTGTTGACGATTTGTTGGTTTACCGTATCGACGAGAAAACCTACATGCTGGTAGTTAATGCCTCAAACATTGAAAAAGATTGGAACTGGATCTCTAAATTTAACACCAACGGTGTTGAAATGAAGAATATATCCGACCGTACTTCACTGCTGGCCATCCAGGGCCCTAAAGCTGCCGAGGCACTGCAAAGCCTTACCAGTATCGACCTGGCCTCCATGGAATATTACACCTTTAAAAAAGGAACTTTTGCCGGTATTGATAACGTAGTGGTATCTGCCACCGGTTACACAGGTGCGGGCGGTTTTGAGATATATTTTGATAACGATAATGCCGAACAAATATGGGAAGCCATTTTTAAAGCCGGTGAGCCTTTCGGTATTAAACCAATTGGTTTAGGCGCGCGCGATACATTGCGCTTAGAGATGGGCTTTTGCCTGTACGGTAACGATATTGACGATGCCACTTCGCCGCTTGAAGCCGGCTTAGGCTGGGTAACCAAGTTTAGCAAAGAGTTTACCAATTCGGCGGCTTTGCAGCAACAAAAGCAGGACGGTATCAGCAAAAAGCTGGTTGGTTTTGAAATGATTGACCGCGGTATCCCTCGTCATGATTATGAAATTGTTGATGCCGATGGTAATGTAATTGGTAAAGTAACCTCGGGCACACAATCGCCATCGCTGCAAAAAGCTATCGGTATGGGTTATGTGAACAAGGAGTTTGCCAAAGAAGATGCCGAAATATTCATCAAGATACGTGATAATAAAGTGAAGGCTAAAATAGTTAAGCCGCCTTTTTATAAAGCATAATCCCCCTATCCCCCTAAAGGGGGAACCGGAGTAATAATATATTCAGATATTGACACAGACAGAAAATTTAACTCCTGCCTCAACAGGCAGGAGTGCCCGTTTAGAAGTTTGCCTTACCCCGGCACTCATTCCTCTTTATAATGTAGAGGAATATATAGTTGTTATTATAGATATTTTCAGGGCTACTACTTCTATTTGTTACGGTATCGAAAATGGTGCCGAGGCCATAATCCCGGTGTCGCAGGTGGAAGAATGCGCGGCCTACCGAGAAAAAGGCTTTGATTACCTGCTGGCTGCCGAGCGTAACGGTGAGGTGGTATCGGGCTTTGATTTTGGCAATTCGCCGTTCTCTTACACCAAAGAAAAGGTGGCCGGTAAAACGGTGGTGCTTACTACTACCAACGGCACGCACGCGCTGCACTTGTCGCTCAAAGCTAAAAAGATAGTACTGGGTTCGTTTTTAAACATTACCGCGCTATGCAACTGGTTAAAAACACAGAACGATAATATCTTGCTGGTTTGCGCAGGCTGGAAAAACAACTTCAACCTGGAAGATACCCTGTTTGCAGGTGCCGTAGTAGAGCAGCTAAAGGGGACCACCCTGCGTACCGATGATCCGGCTATCGCGGCTAATGATCTTTTCCAGTTAGCAAAGGATGATTTGGATGGCTATCTCAAAAAAACATCTCACAGCGAACGCCTCAAACAATTAGGCATCGAAGCCGATATCGCTTTTTGCCTCAATGTAGATACCACCACCGCTATCCCAATACTTGATGGCGAAAAGCTGGTAAAGCTGGTTGTTTAATATAATAGAGACGATTTTTTCGTGTTACGAAGCTTTTAAACTTCGTAGCATATCTTTTTTAGATAGGGTGTTACGTACTAAAATTTCTTGAATTGCGTATCTCTGCAGTTAAAAATGTAAGCCATTCTACTTGCCCCTACCCAACTATCCTGTTCAATAAACTTATTTGTGCCGAGTGGTATATATGGTGTTGTATCAACCCTCTAATTAAAGCCTCGTAGCTTACACCTGTACCCAGCTCGCAGTTGCGGGTATCGTTTATGGGCGTGTTCCATTTTTCTTCGGGGAAATTTTCTATTACGCCGATGAGTTCCACATTCATTAGCTTGAGATCGTTCACCAGGGTTTTCCATTTGTGCTCGTCGGGTGTGCCGGCATCGGGCCAGTCGCCGCCCGGAGGTTCGGCAGCTGTGTGCCCCTGCATGCGGCGGATCACTTCCTCCGTCCAGCCCAGCATGTGCAGTACAATTTCGGCAATGCTGTGCGCGTGGTTTGGTGGTCTTTCGTAAGCTGCTTCAAAACTTACCTGTGCAATAATATTGTATACCGGGCTGCCGTACCATGCATCGCCGGAGAGTACATTTTCTAATTCCTGCTGTAGTTTTTGGGCTGTTGACATGTCGCCAAAAACAATAAAAATGGCAAAAAGTTCTAATTTGTTTCTAATCTGTAATTGTAATTAGTCTAAATAGCTATCTTTATGGCCGAAAATCACCACTATGCAATTAAAGAGATTTACTTTTCTTATTATATTACTATCAGGCCTTTACGCTACCAAAGCATCCGCACAAGTGCTAACTCAGGAAGATTCACTTGCCGCAGGCCTTATTTACAAACAACAGGCAACTGTACTATCGGGCTACGGCGAAGCTCGCTATAGTTTAGATACCAAACGCAAAAGTGCCGAAAGCAATTTGAAACGTGTGGTACTATTCCTGGGCCATAAATTCAACAACAAAATATCGCTGTTCACCGAGCTGGAAGTGGAAGACGCGCTTTCGTCATCATCGGGCGGCGACGAGGGTGTAACCGGTCGCGGAAGCATCTCGATGGAGCAGGCATTCCTTAAATTCAACCTTAACCCATCTACCTATATAGTAGCCGGTTTATTTATACCGCGTATAGGCTACATCAACGAAAACCACCTGCCTACTACATTTAACGGTGTCGACAGGCCATTTCTGGAAGAGCAGATCATCCCTTCAACCTGGCGCGAGGTAGGCGTAGGCCTTTACGGCCAAGTGCTCAGCGTACCGGGGTTAAATTATAGTTTGGCATTAACCAACGGCTTAAACTCCGAAGGTTTTAGCGGTGCTAACGGTATCAGGGGTGGCAGGCAATTAGGGCAGGCGGCCAATGGTGTTAACCTGGGCGTAAGCGGTTCGTTACTTTATTATATCAGCAATTTCAGGCTGCAAGCCTCGGGTTATATCGGTGGTTCTACCGCTTTAGAGCAGCGTGTGGCCGATAGTCTTCAGCTTAACTCGGGTGTGTTTGGCAACGCTGTAACACTGGGCGAAGTAAACGCGCAGTATAACAATAACGGTATATCAATACGTACCATCGGTACTTTTGTACACATTAACAATGCCGATGCCATTAACCGGGCCTACGCTAATAACTCACCCGAAACCATGTACGGCGGCTATGCCGAGTTGGGTTACGATATTTTATACAGTCGCTACAAAGGCGAACGCTCGTTAACCCTTTTCGGCCGTTACGAATACATTGATCTGGGTGCAAAAATTCCGGCTAATGGCATTGAGAACGGGGCTAACAAAAAGAAATACATTGTTGCAGGTTTAACCTACAAGCCTATAAAAGGTATCGCCATTAAGGCCGATTATGTAGAACGCATGACCGGAGATTTTAACCAGGCGCTTATTGTAACGCCTTTTCCGCAGCAAATACCATACTTCAAAAACACCGGTTTTGTAAACCTCGGGATAGCCTATAACTTTTAACCAATATTACTCTCATGACCAGCAGGAGAAGCTTTATCAAATCGGGATGTGCGGCGTGTTTATTAGTAGCTTCCGGTGCATCATTGTTAGAATCGTGCGCTACGCCGCTGCCCTTATTAAAGGTAGCCGGATCGAAAGATCAGGAAGTAGAAGTAGGTACCGAAAATTTTATACCGGGTAAAGTTACCGCGCTGGTAATACGCACCAGGCAAATGGAGAACGACATTTTATTGGTGAAGAACGGCGAAGAATATAAAGCCCTTTACCTCAAATGCACGCACGAGGGTGTAAACCTTACCGCTACCGCCAACAAGATCTACTGTCCATCGCACGGCAGCTCATTCGATATGAATGGCAAGGTATTGAAAGAGCCTGCTTTGCGGCCTTTAAAAACTTTCAGAACAGAACTTATCAATAATCAAGTAATCATCCACTTAAGTTAAATCAAATGAATAGATCATTTATTAAAGCGCTTGTAATAGCCGTGCCGCTTACCCTGGCGGGAGTATCATGCTCAAAAGATAAAAACGACAACACCAATGTTACCGATATAGAAGCGCTTAAAAAGCAAATACTGGCAGATGCTGCCAATATTGTTTGCAAGGCTTCGTACCAGGATATGTTTGATAAAGCACAGGCTTTAAAAACGTCAATCGCTACGCTTAATACCACCACTAACGATGCAAACCTTGCCGATAGTCAAAATAAATGGAGAGCTATGCGTACTACATGGGAGCAAACTGAAGCCTGGTTATTTGGCCCGGTTGCTGAAGATCAGATCGACCCACGTATTGATACCTGGCCGGTTGAATTTAATGATTTGGAGTCGATATTAAGTGGGAATCAGGCGCTAACACCGGAATATGTTGCTGGCTTAGAAGAATCACTAAAAGGTTTTCACCCTATTGAGTACCTATTGTGGGGACAAAACGGTAATAAGACAGCGGCCCAATTTACCGTCCGCGAAAAAGAATTTTTAGTGAGCCTTACAGCTAACCTGGTTAAATTAACTACCGAGGTACGCGATTCATGGTCTGTAGATGGTTATGATAAGCAATTGGCTAATGCAGGTGCCGGTTCAACCGAGTTTACTACGCAACAGGCGGCTTTCCTGCAAATTGTTGATGGTATGTCGGGTATTTGTGATGAGGTTGCCAACGGTAAAATTAAAGAACCGTTTGACGCGCAGGATCCTAAATTAGAGGAAAGCCCTTTCGCTAAAAACTCAACTATCGATTTTACCAACAACATTAAAGGTATCCTTGATATTTACCAGGGCCGCTTCAACAGTGATGGCAAAGGTTTGGAAGATCTTGTTCGTGAGAAAGACTTATCGCTTGATGCTGATATTAAGAGCAAGCATGCTGCTGCTATAGCCGCTTTAAATGATATTACAATTCCGTTTGGTGAGGCTATCGTTACTCAGCAATCAAAAGTTCAAAACGCGATGACTAAAATTCAGGCCCTGTTTAATGTACTTGACGGCGACCTGAAAACTTTTGTGCAGAAAAACGTAAAATAATTATACCCGCATTTTAAACATGAGAAAAACCACCAAAACCGTTCTGATCATTGCAGGCCTTACCGCCGGCTTTATTGCGGCTTGCCGTAAGGCCGATACTTCAGTTGCCGATAATAATCCGGACAGCGAATGGTTGAGCGGTGGTTCGCAAACCGCATTTGATGAAGGTAGTGGTGCCTTTTCTCATGTTTTTAACAGCCTGCCCGAACACCTGGCCCGCATACACGAAATTGGCGACGGGCAGTTTGGCGCCACATTCGTATCTGCTCCTGCACCGGTTAACCCGGGTTTGGGGCCTATATTCAATAACGTGTCGTGCCAGTCGTGCCACGTTAGCGATGGCCGTGGAAAAGTTCCCGGCAAAGGCGAATCTGCCGCCAACATGTTGTTCAGACTAAGCCTGCCCGGCGAAGGCGAGCACGGCAACCCGGTACCCGTACCCGGCTTTGGCGATCAGCTGCAAAACCGCGGCTTGTTAAACAAGCAAAAAGAAGGCGATGTACTGATTACCTATACCGATAATACTTTTGAGTTTGCCGATGGCAGTACCTATAATTTGCGTACGCCCTCATATACTATTATTGATCCTTACATTACCCTACCGGGCAATGTGCTGTTATCGCCACGCGTAGCCGCGCCTGTATTTGGTTTGGGCTTGCTGGAAGGTATAAGCGATGCTGATATTATGGCCAATGCCGACCCGGATGATAAAGATAACGACGGCATCAGCGGGAAAGCCAATTCGGTTTGGGATGTTATTCAAAATAAAAAAGTATTAGGCCGTTTCGGCTGGAAAGCCAATCAGCCATCGTTATTACAACAGGTAGCCGCTGCTTATAATGGCGATATCGGCATCACCAATTTCATTTTCCCCAAGGAAAGCAGCGACGGACAAACCCAGTTCGATAGCAATGTAGGCTCCGGAAACTATGAGTTAACCGATAGTCTTTTACACAGCGTACAATTTTACGTGCGTACACTGGCTGTGCCCGCTCGTCGTAGTGTAACCAACCCTACGGTAGTTGAAGGTAAAGGAATATTCATCAGCGCGGGCTGTATCAAATGCCACAAGGCTGATGCTCGTACAGCGGTAAATGTAAGTTTGCCGCAGTTAAGCAACCAACTGATCCATCCTTATACCGACCTGTTACTGCATGATATGGGCCCCGGCCTTGCCGATAACCGCCCCGACTTTTTAGCCAGCGGGTCAGAATGGCGCACCCCACCACTTTGGGGCATTGGCCTAACCAACAAGGTGAACGGCCACACCAATTTCCTGCACGACGGTCGCGCCCGTAACCTGCTCGAAGCCATCATGTGGCACGGCGGCGAAGCGCTTTCTGCCAAAAACAAAGTAGCTTCGTTATCTAAAACACAACGTGATGCTTTGGTTGCTTTTTTGGGATCGTTGTAAATATATAAACAGGAGCAAATCTATAAACTCGCGTCATTGAGATAATTTTTATTCTTTTTGGACGCTGAAGGTAAATGACAATGGCACACAACCACTCTCCACTGTCATGCTGAGGAACGAAGCATCTATCGCAGATAAGCATAGCGAAGAAGATTCTTCAAACGTTCAGAATGACAGTTTTTTTAACACGTCATGGGTGGGAAGGAAACAATCTCTACGTAGGTTACGATTGTGCTATAATTAACGTTAGTCTGCTCTTGGCCGCAGTGGCCCATTACTTTTGAGCCCAAAAGTAACAAAAGGCTTGTCCAGCAAAAGGCTTCTTTGCCGCACAAGGCCTTAACCCTGCAAACCGTGCAGAACTTAGGGCTGGAACTTTTGCCCCACCTCTTATTCCCACTCCACATGCAACAAGTTCACTATGCCCGCCTTTGCGCTCATGGCCTCCTCAGTTCTGCCCGTTTTCGCCCGAAGCTTCTTGCTGACGTAAAAGAGAAACTGCTTTGATAACACGTCATGAGTAACAAAGTGGAGAACCTTTATTGTTTTAAAGTTTGTCAACAGATGCTTCGTTCCTCAGCATGACAGTGGAGATGGGTTTCCTCTTAAACCACTTTCGCAGCCGCAATCGCGCAATTTATACCATCAATAGCGGCCGAAATTATACCGCCTGCATATCCCGCTCCTTCGCCGCAGGGGAATAAGCCTGTTATTTGCGGGTGCTGCAGGGTTTCTTTATCTCTTGGTATTTTTACGGGCGATGAGGTGCGCGATTCTACACCTACTAAAATAGCTTCGTTGGTGTAATAACCTTTCATCTTTTTACCAAATACCGGCAAGGCTTTTTGCAGTCGTTGGCTTATCCAGTTTGGCAATACTTCGTTCAGTTGGATGCTTTTTGTACCTGGCAGGTATGAGTTTTCGGGCAGATCGATTGATAATCTTCCCTCTACAAAATCGACCATCCGTTGCGCGGGAGCAACCAAATTGCCGCCTCCTGCCCTGAAAGCCGCCTGCTCTACCTGTTGCTGAAAACGCAGCATCCGGAAAGGATCGTTAATATCGCCCTTTACATCTTCAAAGTTGATTTGCACCACCGTCCCCGAGTTAGCGTAAGGGTTATTCCGTTTTGATGGACTCCAACCATTCACCACAATCTCATCGGCATCAGTTGCACAGGGGGCAATAATACCACCGGGGCACATACAAAAGGAGAATACGCCACGGCTATCCACCTGTTCTACCAAACTGTAATAGGATGGAGGGAGATCGGGCCCGCGGAACTCGCAATGGTATTGGGCGCGGTCAATTATTTCCTGCGGATGCTCTATCCGTACCCCCAAAGCAAATGGCTTGGCTTCTATCAAGATATTCTGCCGGTGCAGCATCTCAAATACATCACGGGCCGAATGGCCCGTAGCCAGGATAACCGCATTGGCCATCATTTTCTCGCCCGATGCGAGCTCAACACCGTTTATCGTATCAAAGCTCACCAGCAGGGATGTTACCTTTTTATCAAAAAGCACTTCGCCGCCTGCATTCAAAATAGTTTCGCGCATGGCGGTGATGATCTGCGGCAGCTTATTGGTACCTATATGCGGGCGGGCATCTACCAAAATATCGTCGGTAGCACCATGCGCCACAAATACTTTCAATACCTGGTTAACATCGCCCCGCTTGGTTGAGCGGGTGTATAGCTTACCATCAGAATAGGTACCTGCGCCACCCTCACCAAAGCAATAGTTCGATTCAGGGTTTACTAAACCTTCCTTGTTAATATTGGCCAAATCGCGGCGGCGTTGTTTAACATCCTTACCGCGTTCTATAATTACAGGTTTTAATCCCAGTTCGATGCACTGCAAAGCGGCAAACAACCCTGCCGGACCAGCGCCGACTATGATCACCTGTTTGGCATTACTAACATCAGGGTATTTTATAATGTAATGATCGGCCTGGTAGGGTTCATCAATAAAAGCCCTTACCTGCATACGGTATACTACCTTTCGGCCCCGCGCGTCGATAGAGCGCTTGATGGTTTTAACTCCAGATATTCTTTTGGCCGGAACTTTTAGCGCGGCTGCGGCTAAGTCCTTAACAATGGTTTCATCTTCCTGCTGCCCGGGCTGGCATACAATTTCTACGTCTTTTATCATTTTGCTGTGCCGGGTTTTTATCCCGGATGGTGCAAAGTTAACTATTTCGGCGCACATAAACCGTCCGCCCGTGCACAATGAACGTTCGGTATCGAACAGTATTGGCACACCTCTTAAATTTATTTACCTGATTATCAATATCTTAAATTACGGGTATCAATTTTGGCATAGGGGTATCAAATCACAATCACAATGACAACTGTAGAAAATCGTTTAAATCAAGTTTGGGAAGGATGCCTTAACAACGAACGCAAACAACAAGAATTACTATACAAAATATTAGCGCCAAAAATGATGGCCGTATGCATGCGCTACGCGAAAGATAAAGATGAAGCACAAGATATATTACAGGAAGGCTTTATCAAATTATTTAAAAACATGCAAAACTATCGTGGCGAAGGCAGCCTTGAAGGCTGGGTACGCCGCATAATGGTACACGCCGCTATATCAAGATACCGCAAATTAAAACCAATGGTTTTGGTAGAAGATTTTAGCGCTGATAACACTTACCAATTAAGCAGAAGCAGCAATGGCAACCGTTTAGAGGCTAATGAGCTGATGAACATGATACAAGAGCTACCGGCTACCTACCGTTCAGTTTTTAGCATGTACGCTATTGAAGGTTACTCACACCAGGAGATAGGCAGCACTTTAGGTATGACGGAATTGTTATCACGCACCACCTTACACCGTGCCCGTGGTATACTGAAAGATAAAATAATGAAAATGAACATCCGCGAGCAGCACTGCATGGCCGGGTAATAAAAAAGCCCCTCTTAAATCTTCATCCCCGAAAGGGTAAAAGACTTAAGAAAGGCCATCAGGAGCGCGATGCTCCGGTTAAAATTGAATATTATTTATGCTTGCTGCTCATATAAAAGGTGATATTGCCACCATTCATAATATCGGCATTAGCAATTGACAAACCGTTAAGCGGTTTACCATTAAGCTCTATTTTTTGAACATATACGTTTTTAGCGCTTTGGTTTTTAACAGTGATATTAAACTGTTTACCATTTTCCAGATTGATAACCGCGCCGTTTACTGCCGGGCTGCCAATTGAAAACTGATCGCTACCCGGAGCTACAGGGTAAAAACCCAGCGAGGTAAATATATACCAGGCACTCATTTGGCCGGTATCATCATTACCACCCAAACCATCAGGAGTTGGTTTGTACATCAGCGGTAAAATCATACGTACTCTTTCCTGTGTTTTCCATGGCTTGCTTGTCCAGTTGTACAGGTATGCAACGTGGTGCGATGGCTCGTTACCGTGTACATAGTTACCTATGATACCATCACGGGTTATGTCTTCTGTTTCGGCAAAATATTTATCAGCCAGGTGCATGGTAAATAACGAATCAAGGTAAGGCAAAAAGCGTTTTTCGCCGCCCATCAGCTCAATTAATCCTTTAGGATCTTGCGGAGCAAACAGGGTATAGTTCCATGAGTTACCTTCAATAAAGCCGGCATTGTGCGTAGACAGCGGATCGAACTCGCCACGGAATGTACCATCAGCCTTGCGCGGGCGCATAAAGCCTATCTTGGCATCGTACACATTTTTGTAGTTCTGCGAACGTTTTATAAACTCCTCGTAAATATCGTTCTTGCCTAATTTTTTGGCCATTTGCGCTATCGCCCAGTCATCATAAGCATACTCCAGTGTTGATGATACCGATACGCCCGATCTTTCATCAGGGATATAGCTTCTGTCGATATACTCTCCAATACCTTCGTAATCGCGTTTGCGTGCAGTGGTTACGCAAGCCTCTAAAGCTTTGTTGGCATCAAACGGCGCGTTGCCTTTAACTACCGCGTCGGCAATTACCGCTACGCTGTGGTAACCGCTCATACACCAGTTTTCGTTAGCCGAGTTTGACCATACCGGCAGCATGTGCTCGGGGCTTTGGTCGAAATGCGCCATCATTGATTTTACCATGTCGGCATTGCGGGTTGGCTGTATAATGTTAAACAGCGGGTGCAGCGCACGGTAAGTATCCCACAACGAAAAAGTGGTATAGTTTACAAAGCCATCGGCCTTGTGTACGTTTTGGTCAAGCCCTTTGTACTGTCCGTCAACATCCATATAAATGGTAGGGTTGATCATGGTGTGGTACATTGAGGTATAGAAATTCAGCTTGGTTTCTTTGCTGCCCTCAATGGTAATTTTGCTTAGCTCTTTTTCCCATTGCTGCTGTCCGTCGTTCTTCACTTTTTCAAAGTCCCAGCCTGGTGCTTCAGCTTTCATGTTGTTTAAAGCGCCGTCCATGCTTACAGGAGAAAGCGCGAATTTGATCTTCACTTTTTCGCCTTCCTGGGTATCAAAATCAAAGTAAGCCCTTATTTGCTTGCCGGCAATTTCGGGGAAGTTTTTGGTTTGATTGAATTTACCCCAGAAACCGCCGTACACTTGTCTTTTTTCGTACTTGCGGAAACCGTGCTCCTTAAACGGTTTTGAAAACGCCATAGCGAAGTACAGCGTACGGGTACGTGCCCAGCCATTGGTTTGGCGGTAACCTACAATAAGGCTATCGTTAATTACTTTAATATATGTCCAAACCGGTTTGTCGGGATAGTTGTAGATTCCGGCCATCAGATCAAGTATGATGTGTGACTTATCGCTTTTAGGGAAGGTATACTGGTGGAAACCAACACGCGTGGTAGTGGTCATTTCGGCAGTAATGTTGCTTTCGTCAAGCTTTACCTTGTAGTAGTTGGCCTGCGATACTTCATTTTGATGCGAAAAGGCCGAACGATAACCGCTGCCCGGTTTATCTGCTGTACCGGGGTTCAGTTTTAACGTGCCCACAGTAGGCATTATTAAAAAGTCGCCCAGGTCAGAGTGACCTGTACCGCTGAAATGTGTATGGCTAAAACCTACAATGGTTTTATCATCGTACTGGTAACCTGCGCAATATTTATAAACATCAGGATTATATTTTCCGTTAAGCTCATAGCTGGCGGTATCGGTTTCAGGGCTTAGTTGTACCATACCAAATGGCACTGTGGCACCCGGGTAAGTATGCCCCATACGCTGGGTACCTATAATAGGATTAACATACTGCACTAAGTTTTCTTTTACCTTGTTTTGGGCTACAGCGCCTAAACTGAGCGAGATCAAGAAGGTGGTAAGCGTTTTTTTCATTAATTAAATGCTGTCAGTTTTAATAAGGAATAAATAACGGAAAAATTACGCGCTTAGGTGTAAATTATTTGCTAAATCGTGTAAAATACTTTGTCAATCTGTCATTAGTAAACTATAGTTGTAACAACGGTATGCGTTTTGATATCTAAATTGTAAATTCACGTAAATTAAACCTATACTACAAATGAAAAAGTTACTATCAGCCATATTAATAATCGTAGCGGCAGCATCATTAAGCTCATGCAGCTACAACAGCATGGTTAAACTTGACGAAAATGTAAAAGGCAAATGGGGTGCCGTACAAAGCCAGTACCAACGCCGTGTCGACCTCATAGGAAACTTGGTGAACACCGTTAAAGGTGCAGCAAACTTTGAAAAAGGCACATTAACTGCCGTTGTTGAGGCCCGCGCCAAAGCAACATCAGTGCAGGTTGACCCAACTAAGCTAACCCCTGAATCAATCAAACAATATCAGGAAGCACAAGGTCAGTTAGGCTCCGCATTAGGCAAATTACTAAGCATCACCGAAAACTATCCGGAATTGAAAGCCACCGAAAACTTTAAGGGACTACAAACTCAGTTGGAAGGTACCGAAAACCGTATCAACGTAGCCCGTTTAGATTTTAACCAGGCCGTGCAGGATTATAACAGCAAGATTCGCTCGTTCCCTGCTAACCTTACTGCCAAAATGTTCGGGTTTAGCGCTAAAGGCTATTTCACTGCCGAAGCAGGTGCAGATAAAGCCCCGGAAGTTAAATTTTAATTGCTTTGGATTTCACTGATTCTTGGAGCGATTGCACCGATTAGGTATTGATGCAGCTCAAGATCAGTGAAATCACCCCAAAATCGGTGCAATCACAACAACCATGAACATATTTAACGAAGACGAGCAGTCGCGCATAAGGCTGGCTATTGAGGCCGCTGAGAAATTTACCTCGGGCGAGATTCGGATTTGCCTCGAAAAAAAATGCAGCGACGAAGTGCTCGACCGCGCCGCCAAATATTTTTACCAGTTAGGTATGGATAAAACCAAGCTGCGCAACGGGGTGCTTATTTACCTGGCTACGGTTGATCGTAAGTTTGCCATTATTGGCGATGCAGGCATAAATAAGGTAGTACCCGAAAACTTTTGGGATGAAACCAAAACTCAAATGCTGGGTCAGTTTAAATATGGCAACCTGGCCGAGGGTATTATTACCGGTATCACCATGGCCGGGCAGCAACTGCAAAAATATTTTCCGTATCAAAATGGCGATACCAACGAGTTGCCTGATGATATAGCCGAAATGAACGGCAACTAACCCAATAGTAAAGATGTTTAAAAGATATATAGTATTACTTGGCCTCCTGTTAAGCGGATACATCGCTTTTGCCCAGCAGTTTCCGGAAAAACCGAACACACTGGTAAGCGATTACACCAATACGCTATCGGGCGAGGAAAGGCAAAAGCTGGAAAGTAAGCTGGTTGCATTTAACGATAGCTCCTCAACCCAGATAGCCATTGTGCTGATGCGTTCGGTTGGCGATTATGATATTGGCGAGTACGCCTTGCAACTTGGCCGTAAATGGGGCATAGGCCAAAAAGATAAAAACAACGGCGTGCTGATACTGGCCGCGCTGGAAGACCGCAAGCTGACCATACAAACCGGCTACGGTGTTGAAGGCGCATTACCCGATATTGTTACCCAACAGATCCGCGAGAATGATATGAACCCACGCTTTCGCGAAGGCGATTATTACGGGGGACTGAACGCCGCTGTTGATGACATCATTAAGTACACCAAAGGCGAATACAAAGCCGAGAAAAAGGTTAAGAAAAATAAAGGCAACGCTGCCCCGATAGGTTTTATAGCCATCATTGTTGTAGTAATACTGGTGGTAGTATTCAGCAAGCGTGGCGGCGGCGGTGGCGGCAGACAGATCATTGGTCGCCGTGGTGGTGCCAGTCCGTTTTGGTGGTTTTTGGCCGGCAACATGCTGGGCGGTGGTGGTCGTAGCAGCGGCGGCGACTGGGGAGGTTTCTCCGGTGGTGGCGGCAGTTCAGGCGGTGGTGGTTTCGGCGGATTTGGCGGCGGCAGTTTTGGCGGTGGCGGATCAAGCGGTAGCTGGTAAAACCAATATTTATCACCTTTATGTACCAGCGCGATTACCTGTTTAACGAAGCCCGCAAAATGGCCCTGCTTTTGGCGAAGCTGCTGGGCCTAAAGGCCGATGGCGATAATGAAGCCTACGAGCAGCAGTTCAACGAAATTTTACAGCAGGAGTACAACGCCGAATTAGAAAATTTGCTTAATTTAAACGAGGCAGATTTTACAGTTACCATGCAACAGGCAAGCTATAGCGCCGAAAAGTTGAACGCCCTGGCGCAAATGCTTTACGTGTTTGCCCAACCGCTTCAAGTTGACGACGATACATTGCTTTTACTGAAAAAGGTGCTGATCATTTTTGATATACTGGAACAGCAGCACCATTACGATTCTTTTGAAAATATAACAACCCGGCAAACCATACAAAGGTTTATCACAAATAACTATGAACGATCTTAAGTGGAAAGTACTCCATTCCGAATACCTGCACAAAGGCCCCTGGGCTACCCTGCGAAGCGATAAATGCGAAATGCCCGACGGCCGCATTGTTGAACAATACTACGTACTCGAATATCCCGACTGGGTGAACGCCGTGGCCATTACCGAAGAAGGCAAGATACTGATGGTTACCCAATATCGCCACGCGGCGGCCATTGTATCGCAAGAGATACCGGGCGGCGTTATCGATGATGGCGAAGAACCATTACCCGCCATGCGCCGCGAACTATTAGAAGAAACCGGCTACCAGTTTGACGACATCGAACTATTGGCTACCATATACGCCAATCCATCTACAGCCAATAACAAAACTTATTGCTACCTGGCCAAAGGCGGCAAAAAGGTTCAGGATCAGGATTTGGATGAACACGAAGAACTGATAGTAACCGAACATACCATCGCCGAAGTAAAGCAACTCCTCGCCGAAAACAAAATAGCGCAGGCATTACATTGCACCGCTTTGTTTTATGCTTTGGGTAAACTGGGCGAGTTGTAAAAAAGAAATGCCGATTTGTTGAACAAACCGGCATTTCTTTAACATTTCTAATTACTCCGGACAATTATCCTTGCGACGGGTATCTACTATGTAGATGATCTTCCAGCCGGTTTCGGTTTTCATCAGCTGGAAAAAGTTAACACCGCAGTGGCTGAATTTATCGTCGACGTAAAACTTATACGGTGTCCAAACACTGGCGAGGGCGCCGTCAATCTTTATAGCGCCGTAAGTAATGCGTTCGTCCCAAACCTCTTTGTGCGGCGTACCTACAGCCTTGGCAAATTCTTCAGGCTTTTCGGTGATCAATGCTACTGTGCCATCCTTTTTATTAGCCACACTTTGCAGCACCATACTTTTATGAAAGGTTTTGTTCAGCATAACGCTGTCGCCCTTGCGCATGGCATCAAACATGGTGTTGATGGTTGCCTTAACCGCGTCGGTTTCGGCTTGCTGGCAAAAAGCCCTTGTTGCCAGGCAAATAATAAAGGTGGTAAACAATAGTTTTTTCATGATCAGTTTGCTGCTGTATATAGTTGGTTAAATTTAGTTACCACTGTATCCCATTCGGCACCGAAATTTACGGAGAGCATTTTACCATCGGGCGATACCAGTATTTTTGAAGGATACCCGCGTATTTTGTATTGCTTTTGCACTTCGGCATCTGACATTACTACCGGTATCTCAAATTTATTAAAATCAATATACGATTTTACCTTGTCTTCGCTATCATTACAAGCGATGCTTAAAAAGGCGATACCATTATGTTTGCCTGCGGCAATCTCCTTGTTAAACTCATTTAACCGCGGCATTTCGGCACGGCACGGACCGCACCAGGTTCCCCAAAAATCAAGCACCAGCCATTTGTTTTTGTAATCGGCCAGGTTATGGTCTTTGCCATCCAGTCCCTTTAATATAAATGACGGGGCAACCTCCCAATTCGTTACAATCTTATCAGCAAAAAATTTCTTAAAGTTTTCTTTCGGGAAATAAGTGTGGTAGATCTTCTCCATCTCATCTATCTGCTCGGGGTTAACATTAATATGGTCGACAAAAATATTCAGCGCCTCGGTGGTATTATCATTTTTGAATAGTTTCTCCATAAACACTTCCCGGTAGGTTTCTTTTGCATCCGCCAGAAATACACGATCATAAAAGCTACTGTACGCTTTTTCCTTATTGTTTTTAGGTGAATACTGTGCCGCTTTAGACAGGTATTGCAAAGCCTTTACCGAATCGGCAGGTTTGGCGGCCTGGTATTGCCTGTAATAAGCGTAGGCCAGCATATTCTTATCGGCAAAACGATTGAAATTAAATGTATCTGCTGTGAATTTTTCCAGTGATGCTATTGTTTTAGCCAACAGGGCTTCTGCCTCTTTTGGCTTTTTGGCATCTATCAGCATATTATAAACAATGAGCGCGTAGCGGTTGCCGTTCCCTTGTTTAAGATACAGGTCGCTCATTTTTTTAAATTCGTTGGCAGTTTTTACCAATACCGCCGGGTCTTTCTTTTGTTGTTTGGCATTCACCCAAAGGTACAGGGCTTCTGTTTTTTGACGGATCTCCGGAATTTTAGAAGTATGGAACAGTTTGATCAGGTCATTAGCGTTGGCCAACTGACGGCTTAACTTGTTAAGTAATTTGGTAATATCCTCATTTTTCCAGCCACGCTCCAGCATGGCTTTGCGGTAACCTTCGTCATTTGCGATAGGCACATCCCTATCAAGAAAATCCTGTGCGAATGAGTGCTGTATCCAGTTATCAAAAGATTCGTCTTTGTACATATACTTACTTACCTCGTATGATGAATCAGCACCCAAGTTAAGCACACTGCCAATTTTGTTATGCAGGTGGCTGCTGCTGCCTCTAAGAAAATGGGTAGGCGTTTCAACCAGCATACTGTCGTAAGCCTGGTATGCCTTATCTGACCGGAACTGCTGTATCAAACCAATTTTTGTAAGCCTGTAGTAAGGATCATTTTTATACAAGGCGTCGTGCGCTTTAAAATATCCGTATACTTTGGCCGAATCATACTCCGCGCCTTTTTTGAGCCCGTTGCTCCAAAAACTGGTAACAATGGCCATATTAAGCCAGGCGGTATCCAGCTTATACTCGTTCACATTGTAACGTACGTTTTGGGTAAAAACGGCATCTATATTGATCGGCTTGGGAGCATCGGGGTTTACGGTATACTTGCTGATCACTTCGCCCTGCTCAATTAAACCGGTTACATCATTGTAGGTGTAATTGCCGTTTATGCCTGCAATGGTTTTACCATCCTCTATTTCGTTTGATGATGATACGCTGAGCAAGGCCCCTTTAATACCGGTTACCTTATAATTCCAAACCGGGTCGGTAGTTTTCCACGCCACGCCGTATCCTATCTTTTTATCGGGAAGCTGTAAAAACAGCGGCCTTATTTCATTAGCCGGGTAGCCCCCCGCGCTATTATTCAGCAATTGCTGTTTCATCTCGTCACCTAAACCCCAGGCGGCAGCGGCTTTATTGATGGCTTCGGTAACACCTTCAATACTTACCAGCTTACCGTTGGCGGCAATAGTTACCTTTAAAGGCTGCTGTAAAATAGCCAAAGGCATAAATATCCCCGAAGTGTTATAGGTCATTTTACGGATACTGTCGGTATTCAGGATAATGCTCGCGCCATACGAACCCTGGCCGTTCTCCCGCATTTTTACTTTAACCAGCTTACACTCGTATATACTGTTGCCACCCTGTTTTGATAGCAGACGAAACTGGTATATATTTTCATTGTCTACCTTGTTTTCGGCCCTGCTAACGGTGCGTGTGGTAATTTCAAACCGCTGGCCTTTAACTGTCGTCGGTTGCTGGGCGTAAACGCCCGCTGAGCCGATGAATAGTGATAATAATAAGGTTGTGATTTTTTTCATAGTATGTTTATGGTAATATATTCAGAGTTTTATATTTCATGTTATTATCATATTAGTTGGCTGCATATAGCGCACTAAACTTTTTAATGATGCCCAGCCAGTCGGCGCCAAACTTTACAGGCAACATGCGGCCATCCGGCGATATCAGTATCTTGGCAGGATACCCATCGGGTTTGTAAAGTTGCTCCACTTTATTATCAGACATCAGCACGGGTATGCCATATTTATTATCAGCCAAAAATGTTTTCACCTTAATTTCGGTATCGTAGCAGGCGATGCTCATAAAATCAATCCCCGGGTATTCGCCTTTTACTACCTGATCATTAAACTCGTTCACGTGCGGCATTTCGGCGCGGCATGGCCCGCACCAGGTTCCCCAAAAATCGAGCACCAGCCATTTGTTTTTATAGTCGCTTAATGAGCGCTCTTTACCATCAATTCCTTTCAGTTTAAAAGCAGGAGCGGTTTGCCAGCCCGGCATAATACTGTTCACAAAAAAATCCTTAAACTTTTTATCGGGAAAATGCTCGGCATATACCTTTTGCATTTCATCAATATTCTGCGGTTCCGAACTGATGTGCGCCGCGAAGATCTCAAGCGCCTGCTGCTGGTTACCGCTGTTGAAAAGCTTCTCTATAAATTCCTGCCGGTAACTTTCTTTCGATTCGAGGAACACCCTGTCATAAAAGCTTTCGTGCGCTTTTTCCCTGTTGTTTGCAGGCGAGTATTTAGCCGCAAGCGACAAGTAGCTCAACGCCTTTACCGAATCGGCCGTTTTTGCATCTTCATATTGCAGGTAATAAGCATAAGCCAGCATATTTTGCGCCTGGTAGCGGTCAACGTTCAGGGTATCGGCGGTGGCCTGCGCCAATTTATGAATGGTATTTTGTAACAGGCTATTGGCTTCGCGACTTTGTTTTGCATCGTGCAGCATTTTATAAACCATTAAAGCATAACGCCCGCCGTAACTAAGGTTCATATCGGCTACACTCATTTGCTTAAAGGCTGCTGATGTGTTTTTTAACACCTTCAAATCATCTTGCTGTTGCCTGGCCGTAACCCACAGGTACAAGCCCTCTGTTTTTTTACGGATGAGCGGTTCCTTCGCAGTGTGGTACAGGTCTAATAACGCGGCAACATTGGCATTCCGGCCGTCATCTTTCAGCTCTTGCGCGTAACTGTTATTTACCCAATCGGTAAACGAATAAGAGTTATAAAAATACTTGCTTAAAGCATAAGCCGAATCAGCAGAGACATGCAACACCCGGCCAAGCTTGTTAAACATGTGCGAGGTAGAGTTGGCTATCAGGTGATTGGGGATTCGCAGCAGCAAACTATCGTTGCCGTTACCGCCTTTAATTTTCCCTACCAATCGTAGCTTGGCCAGTTCGTAGTACGGATCGTCTTTGAACCGGGCATTATTTTGTTTGATATAGGGGAGCAGCTTTTTGCCATCTACTTCGCCGGCTGTGTTAAACACATTGCTCGATTGACTCATCATAGCGGCCATGTTTATCCAGGCGGTATCTAAAACAGGCTCGGCGGCGCTGTATTCAATCTCCTGCTTATATGTTTCGCCAATGAACGAAGTTTCATCACTTTTTAACACCCTGATAGTTTTAGTTTGTTGCTTTTCAATCAGGCCGAAAACTTCGTTATAGCTATAGCTGCCTTCGTGCGCGTTAAGCTCCCCGGCTTTTACAGGCACAGCAGTGATTTCGAGCAGGGCGCCTTTTATACCTATAACTTTATAACTGGCATTTAACTTTGGGTTTTCCCAACCCGAATCATAGCTGATGCGCTTATCGGGCAGTTGCAAAAACAGGTGTTGTATGGTTTGTTTATAGTTAGCTACTTTACCCATATCCCAAGCTGTAAGGTCGGGCTCTACCTGCCATTTGGTAAACTGCTCTTTAAGCGCCTCAACCGCTCCGCTTACTTTTGTAACTTCGTTTTTGCCGTTAATAGCAACAATTACAGGTTTATTTAGCAAAGCCATATAATACAAGGCATTACCACCGAGTGCAGATTTGCGCAAACGGCTGGTATTTAAATATTCAACCGGTACTTCCTTAGCCTTTCTTTTCTCTACATAATAAACCACGCCCGAATTAGCCGCCCCAATCAGCTTCACTTCAAACTCGGCCTCGCCGCTGCTGTTTTTCCCTAATGATTTGAAAAGATATGCTTCCGAAGCATCTTCCAGGCCGCCGCCATAAAGCCCCGTAGTTACTTTCATGGTAAACTGCTTGCCCTTTGGTACATTAACAGATTGGGCGAAAACGGCGGGTATAAAAATACTGCACAGCAATAGTGCAATGAGGCATTTGTAACTCGCTTTAAAACCGGTAGAAGTATTGTTCATTCGGGTATGTTTTGTGAAGGTTTAACTTGTTTAAAATAAGACTAAAACAGGCTCATTTTGTTACATCAATTTGCGGCATATAACTGGCTGAATGTTTTAATAACCGCACGCCAGTCGGTACCGTGTTTTACAGGCAGCATCCCGCCATCCGGCGATATCAATATTTTGGATGGATAGCCTGTTATTTTATAATTCCGCTGTACCACATTATCCGACACCAACACCGGAATACTGTATTTATTTTCTGTTAAGAACGATTTGATCTTTTCCTCGGTATCGTAACAGGAAATACTCATAAAGTTTACCCCGGCAAGTTCTCCGCCTACTACCTGGTTGTTAAACTCGTTTACGCGCGGCATTTCTGCACGGCATGGACCGCACCATGTTCCCCAAAAATCGAGCACCAGCCATTTGTCTTTATAGTCGCTTAACGCGCGTTCCTTACCGTCAATATCTTTCAGTTTAAAATTGGGGGCAGGCTCCCAAATACCCACAACACCTTTGGCGAAAAAGTCTTTAAAGCTTCTTTCGGGTACATATTTCGTAAACAGCTCCTGCACGTCGGCAATATTTTGCGGGTTAGCATTCAGGTGTTCGGCAATTATAGCCAACGCTTGTTCTTTATCGCCAATAGCGAACAGCTTTTGAATAAAATCATCACGATAGCTTTCCTTCGCGTTGAGGAAAAAACTTCTGTCGTAAAAGCTGGTGACATCTTCCTGATTCTTTGTTTTGGGTGAGTACGCGGCAGCCTTGGCCAAATATTTAAGCGCCTTTACCGAATCGGCCGGTTTAGCAGCCAGGTATTGCAAATAATAAGCGTATGCCAGCAGGTTTTGATCGGCATACCTGTTACCGTTTAATTCGTCTGCCGTATTTGCCTCAAGTTTTTGCAGGGTAATTTGTAACAGGCTATTCGCTTCTTTTATTCTTTTGGCATCAACCAGTAAGTTATAAACGAGCAGGTTATACCGTCCGCCATTGTTCAACAGCATATCTTTCTCCGTCATTTTGCCAAGCTTGTTGGCTATGTTGATAAGCGATTGTGGCTTGCCCTTTTGCTCCTGCGCCAATACCCATAAATACAAAGCCTCCGTTTTTTTGCGAATTAACAAGGGCTCCTTAGCCGCCTGGTACATTTGCAAAAGCTGACGCGATCGTTTATGATTAGTTTTTATTTCGATCATCGCTTTATCGATCGCTGCCTCAGATGAATCTCTTTTTCTTAAAAAGTCACGGTTGCCTGCTTCATCCCACGGTTTAAAATCTTGCGAGAACGAATGCTGCACCCAATCGTTAAACTGATCACTTGTATAAAAAAATCGGGTTACCGCCAAAGCAGAATCCAGCGATCCGGCGGGATTATCCATTATTTTTAACAGCTTATTAGATGTATGATGCGGCATAGCAGTTAATAATGCATTAGGCGTACTAAACAACAAGCTATCATAAGTATTGCTTTTGTTTTTGTCATCAAGGTCTTGTATCATACTCAGTTTTCTTGAGCGGTAGTGGGCATCATTTCTGAAAGGCTTGTCATTCTCCTTAAAATAAGCTAATAGCTCTTTTTGCTTCGGCTTATTGTTGACACGTAGGGCATCGCTCCACGAACTCATTTTTACAGCCATGTTTATCCAAGCCGTATCAGTTACCACCGGGGTAGCGTTGTAGTTAACTTCCTGTGCATAATCTTCTACCCACTGACTTCCATTGTCGGCTTTAAAGAGAGTTCGGGTATTTGCCTTTTCAATTAAACCGGTAACGTCATTAAATAAATAAGTTCCGGAAATTGTATTGATAGCTGAATCAGGCTTTGCCGTTATTTCCAGTAAGGCTCCTTTTATACCGGTTACTTTAAAAGTAGAGTTCCACCATTTCCATTCAGCGTTGTAATTAATTCTTTTATCGGGCAGGTTCAAAAAAAACCATTGCAATGTCGTGTTAATAAAAGGCTCATCTTCGGCGATCATGGTAGTCAGCTCTTCGTCTAATTGCCATTTAACAGCCGCTTTTTTAACAAGCTCTTTGAACCCTGTTAATTTTATAAGCTCGCCCTTGGGGTTTATAGTAATATAAAGCGGCTGATACAACAAGGCCATTGTTAAAATTACAGAAGAAGAACTAAATCCTGTTTTTTTAATATCATTGGTATTCACACCCTCGCGTATCCCATTTACAACCGCACTATTATTGACAGCAACTAATTTAACTTCAAATTCCGAATCGCCGTTGGCTTCCTTACCTAAGGATTTAAACAGATATGTTTCTTCAATGTGTGCACTGTCCCTAACTTTCATTATCCGGGTCAATTTTATAGCAAATTGTTTTCCCTTGGCTATATTAACCGGCTGGGCAATACTTTCCAAGGCGAAAAAACAGCAAAAAAGCATGGCTATTAAAAAGCTGCTACAAGCCGAGTTAAAACGGGGAAGGGGTTTCATAAGTTATTTTGTGAAAGGTAGATGATAGGCCCCGCATGCAAAAGCAAATGTGACGAAACCGTTGATTTATGTGACAAAATGGTTAGTTTAAGCTAATATAGGTTTTCAGGGCAGTTTTGCAAAACTGCCCTGCCTTTGTATGACTACCGGCTTAATCTATGGTTTAAAATCACTAAACAAAAAAAGCCCCGTTTTTGGCGGGGCTCGTTATATTGTTTAAGTATGGTGTTCATCAGCGCTTTCGCGCCTCAAAAACTCAACTCATTTTTAGCTTCTTTTGAATATCGGCTACGTAGCCTTTAAATTTTTTGTCGGTATCTATTAAATCTTCTACCGTTTGGCAAGCGTAGATAACCGTTGAGTGATCGCGGCCGCCGAAGAAGGTACCGATTGATTTTAATGAGCTTTTGGTATGCGCCTTTGCCAGGTACATTGATATTTGCCTTGCCTGTACAATTTCGCGCTTACGGGTTTGTGATTTAACCATTTCAATAGGCACTTCAAAATACTCGCAAACCAGGCTCTGGATGTATTCCATTGAAATTTCTTTTGAAGAGTTCTTTACAAAATTCTTCAGCATTTGCTTAGCCAGGTTCAGGTCAATCTCCTTACGGTTAAGGGTTGATTGCGCCAGTAATGATACCATTGCGCCTTCCAGCTCACGTACGTTGTTATCAATATTATGGGCTACATATTCAACCACATCGTTTGATAGTTCGATACCATCCTGGTAGATCTTATTTTTAAGGATAGCCATACGGGTTTCCAGATCAGGGATCTGCAAATCTGCCGAAAGGCCCCATTTAAATCTCGATAACAGGCGTTCTTCTAAACCTGAAAGATCTTTAGGCGCTTTATCTGATGTAATGATCAGTTGTTTGCCCGATTGATGCAGGTGGTTGAAGATATGGAAGAAGAAATCCTGTGTTTTTTCTTTACCGGCAAAGTTGTGTACGTCATCCATGATCAATACATCAATGGCCTGGTAAAAATTCACAAAATCGTTAATGTTATTATGCTTCAGCGCGTCAACAAACTGTTGGGTAAATTTCTCGCACGATACATACAGCACCAGTTTATCGGGCAGGGTATTCCTTATTTCGTTACCTATGGCATGTGCCAGGTGGGTTTTACCTAAGCCAACCCCACCGTATATCATCAGCGGGTTAAAAGAGGTGCCTCCGGGTTTTGCCGCAACAGCATAACCGGCCGAACGCGCTAAACGGTTGCAATCGCCTTCTACAAAATTTTCGAAGGTATAGTTACGGTTAAGCTGAGGGTCAACGTTCAGTTTTTTCAGTCCCGGTATTACAAACGGGTTCTTAATATCCTTGTTAATTGAAATCGGTATCGGCATAGACTGATTTTTTGATTCAGCTCCATTCCCGTTCGAAGGCATATTAGTGGTATATGGCTTACTTGAGGAAGATTGCTCTACAACAATGTTGTATTCTAAACGTCCTTCATCGCCTAATTGTTTTTTAATGGTTTTGCGTAACAGGCCAACATAATGCTCCTCCAGCCACTCATAGAAAAAAAGGCTGGGTACTTGTATCGTCAGAACGCTACCTTCCATGCGTAAAGCTTTAATTGGTTCGAACCAGGTTTTAAAGCTTTGTGCCGGGATGTTGTCTTTTATTATCTGAAGACAGCTATTCCAAACGTTCGTACAAGTTTTTTCCATATATAGATTTCAGTAAAATATTGATATTCAAAACCCCAGCAGAACTTCTTATGGGGTTGCTACGGAACATCGAATATTCAAAAAAAAAGCTGATTAAAAAATTAAATTTGAACTTTTTAAAAAATTAAATTTTTGAAAGCTTAACACTCTTTTTGCTGCAAATTCATCACAAAAACGTACTATTCGTAGCAAAAATCGCAATCGACTCCTTTTCAATTATAAGTCAATTTTTGTTATTATTATTCAACCTTTTTAGCCAGTTTTTATTCAAATATCTGCCATTCCGTAAGGCAGGCTCTCTCCACAATTCTTGCGCCATGGCAGCCCTGTCAGTGTTAACAAAATCGTAACATACTGGTTTTAGGCGGAATAAAATGTGAACAACTTTCCACATACTGACAGTGGCAGAAACCCGCCTGTCAGTATTCGCCAAAAACGGAACGTAGCGTGTCAGCAATTTCGCCAAGCGTGGCATATTGCTCTACCGCCACCATAATAAATGGCATTAGGTTGTCATTTCCCTGTGCTGCAATTTTTAAATTTTGCAGGCTTTTTTCTACCCCGGCATTGTCGCGCTGCTGCCGTAAAAGCACCAGCTTATCCATCTGCTGCCTGCGTATGGCATCATCAACCCTAAACACATTTTGCTGCAATTCTTCGGCCTGGGTAAAGCGGTTTACGCCTACCAAAACACGCTCCCCGCTCTCTATCCCGTTTTGATATTCGTAGGCGGCCGCGGCTATTTCCTGCTGAATATAATCCTGCTCAATAGCCTTTACCGATCCGCCCATGGCATCTATCTTATCAATATATACCTGCGCGGCTTTTTCCATTTCGTCGGTTAACGCCTCTACAAAATACGAGCCTGCCAGCGGGTCTACCGTATCGGTAACGCCGCTTTCAAAAGCGATGATCTGCTGTGTGCGTAATGCTATTTTAGCGGCGGCCTCGGTAGGCAGCGAAAGGGCTTCATCATACCCGTTGGTATGTAATGATTGTGTGCCCCCCAGTACTGCTGCCAGCGCCTGGTTGCTTATACGCACTATGTTGTTCATTGGTTGCTGCGCCGTGAGGGTTGAACCGCCTGTTTGGGTATGAAAACGCAGTTTTTGGGCACTTTCATCAGTAGCTCCCAGTTTTTGGGTGATGTGCGCCCACATGCGCCGGGCGGCGCGAAATTTGGCTATTTCTTCGAAAAAATTATTATGGCAGTTAAAAAAGAATGACAGTCTCTTGGCGAATACATTGATATCAAGCCCCTTATCAAGGGCGGCCTGTAAATACGCCTTACCATTGGCCAGCGTAAAGGCCAGTTCCTGCACAGCAGTTGAGCCTGCCTCCCTTATATGGTAGCCCGAAATGGAGATGGTATTCCACTTAGGTACTTCTTTACTACAATATTCAAAAATATCGGTAATGAGCCGCATAGATGGCGCGGGCGGATAAATGTAGGTGCCCCGCGCGGCGTACTCCTTTAATATATCGTTCTGTATGGTACCCGAGATCTGCGTAATATCGGCACCCTGCTTTTTGGCCAGCGTTATGTACATAGCCAGCAAAATGGCGGCCGTGGCATTAATTGTCATGGAGGTAGTGATGCTCTGTAGCTCGATGCCATTGAAGAGGATCTCCATATCCTTTAATGAGTCGATAGCCACGCCTACCTTGCCTACTTCACCCTCGGCCAGTTCATGGTCGCTGTCATACCCTATCTGTGTTGGCAGGTCGAACGCCACCGAAAGGCCCATGGTGCCTTGGCTAAGCAGGTAATGATAGCGCTTATTTGATTCTTCGGCGGTTGAAAAGCCTGCGTACTGGCGCATGGTCCACGGTTTGCCGCGGTACATGTTTTTTTGGATGCCTCGCGTGTAGGGAAATTCACCCGGCAGTTCGTTCATCTCTGAAGGCTTGGTGTAAACCTCTGCAATACGGATGCCCGAAGTGGTGGTGAATTTTTTATCGCTCATGGCTGGTGTTTAAAACAGGTCTTCCAGATCCTTGCGGATGAGACTTAGCGCAATATCGTAAGGGTTATCCTCCAACCGGCTCAACTGCCCCAATATGGTTTTGGCCAAATCGAGGCCGGTAGCATTTTCGGGCAGGGCCTTTATGGCGTTGTTAGCGATGCTCAAGGTATCATCCTTTACACGCTTTACCAAGCCCCAGGCACGGCTGCTTACATATATTTGCTGGGTGATGTTATGCTGAAACTCGTTACGCAGTTCGGTTACAATAAGGCCATGCAGTTCGGCTGCTGAATAAGCGGGGTTATTTAAGCGGACAAGCATATTGGCAGGGTTAACCCGCTCTACAAATAAAACAACACGCTCATAAGCTTGCAGTTTTAATGGGAGGGTTTGCGCGTTCAGGCTTTTCTTATAATCAAGTAGTTGTGTTTTTTCGGCACGATCAAGATAAGGTTTTGCAAGGTAAAAGGCGGCGTAAACTACGCCAAGTCCCGAAAGTGTGTATTTTAAAATGTCTAACAAAAGCGGATATACTGCCATAGATTGAAATGTTAAGCCCCGGTCATAAACAGGCCTGTGTTAACAAAAATCCGTATTTTACATTATATTTGTGTAGTTAATTAAAAATAAGATGAGTATAGCTGTTGAAATCGCTCCGGTTAGCTTCACCCCGGGTGCAGTAAAAGAACTTTTTAAATTAAAGGACCAGCAGGAAATAGGCGATGATTTCGGCTTACGCGTTGGTGTTGAAGGTGGGGGTTGTTCGGGCATGAACTATATTTTGGGTTTCGACCAAAAGAAAGACGGCGACCAGGAATATGAAATTGATGGCATAAGAGTATTTATGCATAAAGCCCACGGCCTGTACCTTGTAGGTATGCAAATTGATTTTCAGGATGGCTTAAACGCGCGTGGATTTACCTTTAACAACCCTAATGCTGCCAGCACCTGCGGTTGCGGCACTTCGTTCTCGGTATAAAAAGTATTCTATTAATATTAAGCAAAAGCGATGCGTTTAAAAACACATCGCTTTTTTTGTGGGTTATTATAATGTTTTCAGCACATCCTCTATCCTGCCCGGTACCGATGCTACCCCATAGCCATAACTGTTAAAAACGATGATACCTTCTTTATTGATCACCAAATTAAGCGGCTCGGTTACTATGCCGTAACTATTAGCCAGGGGAAGGCCGTTAGCTATTAAATGGTAGGCAAATGGATGTTTCTTTAAAAACTCTTTTAGCTCCGCCGGCTTATCTAAAGAAACGGCAATAAACACCTTGTTTTTATCATCCTTATAATCTTCGGCTATTTTGCTGAGCATAGGCAACTCGAATACACAGGGTGGGCAACCAATAAACCAAAAATTCATTACTACCGTTTTACCTGCAAGCTCGTTTGGTTTAATAAGATTGCCGTTGATATCGCGCATATCAACAAAATGGAATATATTTCCGCTATCTACCAGTGCTTTTTCACGTTTTTCTTGTGCCGAAGCAGCTAATTCGAGGAGCAACATAAAGCTGCATAATAAGGTTGTTTTGATGATGTTCATGGTAGTAATTGGTTTAGAGAAGCAATTTAAAAAACTTTCCATCTTATTTCCACCTAAATTTACTTGAAACAGGCTTGTAACAAATAACATCATAACGTAGTCAAACACATACGAGTCACTCATTTTAATATGCCGGTAAAAACTACTCTTTGCGAAAATGTATCCATCGCCCTGCAATCTATCGGGGGCAACAAACTGCGTACTTCACTTACCGCGCTTATTATCGCCATAGGTATTATGGCATTGGTGGGTATACTTACCGCTATTGAGGGACTTAAACAATATACTAACGATACCTTCGCGGGCTTAGGGGCAAACTCCTTTACCATACGTAACCGTAACGATAATTTTAACTTTGGCCCGGGCGGACAAAAAAAGGTAAACCCTCCGCTGCGTTACGATCAGGCCGAACGTTTTCAGAAATTGTTTAAACTACCGGTATCCACCTCTATCAATTTATCAGTTACCGGCAATGCCGTGGGTAAGCTTGGCAACAAAAAAACCAACCCCAATGTATCTGTATTGGGTACTAACGAAAACTACCTGATCACGAGCGGATACAAGCTATCTTTCGGCCGTAATTTTTCATCATCTGAACTGGAGCACGGCGATAACGTGGCCATTATAGGCGAAGAAATAAAGAAAACCCTTTTTAAGGATAGCGACGCGGTGAACAAATCCATCTTTTTAGGCAATAACAGGTTCAGGATCATTGGCGTTATCGCATCAAAAGGTTCGGGGTCACAATCAAGCGGCGACCGTACCGCGCTGATCCCGGTGCTGAAAGCTAAACAGATCGCCACTACTGCTAATCCTTCCTTCGAACTCACTGTAATAGTTGGCGGTCCCGAAGCGCTGGATGCCAGCGTAGGGGAGGCGATCTCGCTGTTCCGTAATATCCGCGGCCTGAATATTAACCAGGATAATAATTTCGAAATATCACGAAGCGATTCTATCCAGAAAGAACTTGCCTCGCAAATGGGCGGTATCACCGCGGCAGGCTTTGCCATCAGTATCATCACGCTCATCGGCGCCGCCATTGGCCTCATGAATATTATGCTGGTATCGGTAACCGAACGCACACGCGAAATAGGCTTGCGGAAATCTATCGGTGCAACGCCATCAGTAATACGTAAACAATTCTTGATCGAAGCTATTGTAATATGCCTTATTGGCGGGGTTGCCGGTATTATTTTAGGCATGGGTATAGGCAACCTGGTAGCGGTAAACATCAGCGGCGTATTCGCCGTACCGTGGCTATGGCTGTTTGTAGCCATAATGCTATGTACAATTATCGGCCTGCTCTCGGGTTATTACCCTGCCAAAAAAGCCTCAAAGCTCGACCCGGTAGAGGCGTTGAGGTATGAGTAAAATTGGAATTACGTCCGAGAAAGAGTGCCTTAAATTGTAATCAAATTTACTGCAACATACATCGACAACAAAAGACCAGCTCTTTAAAACTACGCAATACTTCAGCGGTAACTCCCCTACCCTTTACTCTGCCTTTTTATTGCACTTACTACACACCCCATATACGCTCAAATTAACCGATGTGCTTTTGAAACCTTTAGGTACGCTAATCTCGGGCAGGTGTACGTGCCCGTCGAGGCAATAAATGTGGTTACAGTCGGTGCAGTTGAAATGTACGTGTTCATCGTGGTGCTCGTGTTCGTTGCATTTTGCTGAGCAGATGGCGTAGTTAGCGGTGCCCTTTAAATCGAGGACTTTATGGATGATGCCTTTTTCTTCAAAAGTGCTTAATACGCGGTACAGGGTAACCCGGTCAATCTCTTTCCCTAAAATTTCTTCCAGTTCGGGTTGCGAAGTAGCCATATCGCGCGAGCGCAAAACAGAAAGCACGCTCAATCGCGGACCTGTTTTTTTAAGGTGGTGCTTCTCCAGTAACGTATTAAATTCTTCCTGCATCATTTGCATGCAAAATTAACATTTTTAAGGTATAACGTTGGTATCGGCACATTGGTGTGTATATAAACGCCAATTAATGTAATGTGCCGCTGCAATGGTAAGGCCGCCGAGCGGTACCATAATATGCTCCCAGGCGGCATTGCTTAGGGCATGCCCGGTAAAAATCAGCACAAACCCTGTTACCAGCGTAATAAGCGGGGTATAACTATAATGCCTTTTAAAGGTAGTGATCAATGCTATACAGCCAATTATTGCCGACAGGCCGATCATGGAGATCTCAACCCATTCATTAGCTAAAAAGCCAATGCCCAAAAGCGGCAGGGCGGTAAGTAAAAGCGGCACAAGCGCGCAATGTACGGCACAAAGTAATGAGGCGGTCATGCCTATAGTATCTAACCCGGAGTGAATTTTTCCTTTCATAACAAAAAGCAACCATGTTGCATTTGCAATATTAGTAATTATATTATCACTTCACCGTCATTAAATATTAACCGCGCCTAAACTATTGGTTTATAAATTGTTAAATACGCCACATTGGTGTTATTCGCATATCAGCAAAGTGTTTTCCGCACATCGGCGGCTTACTTTCATGCCCAACTTTGGTTAAAATAATTATCACCATGAAAAGTAAGTTCACGCTGTTTTGTGTAATATGTCTGTTAGCAACAGCAACAGTATTTGGTTTCGACGGGCCGGGCGCTCCAAACTCAGTGGCCTACAACAACATTGTAAAACAGTTTATAGATTGCCACATGACGGCCGACTCTAAAAAACTCGATCGTATATTGAGCGACGACGCTACCTTTAAAATTCCGCGCGGCGAAAAAACATATATCCAAAGCAAACAAAACCTTATTAAACAAATGAAAGCCGAAGCCGGCACACAACAAAATTGTGAGTCGAACTACGAAATATTAGCTGAAAGCGATGCTGTGGTATTAGCCCGTGTTCACTTTGTTTATGGTAATACCTGCCAATGCAACTATTTAACCATTCAAAAAAATGCTGATAACGAGTGGAAGATCACCCAGGTATATAAATTCTTTAAAGAATCAAAAGGCGACGAAGCAACTATGCCGGTAACTGCCAGTACAAAACAGTAACAATAAAGCACTAAGAACCATCTAATTACTGACCTTACTAATCACCCTTATGGGGTGATTTTTTTATTTTTAATATATTGTACTTTAACGTTGGTAAATACCCGCCACAGGCATATAATTAATTTGATAGCATTGCAAATACCCCTATACCGTTTTTACTTGCGCATTATTGCATTTTTGTGCCTTACAGGCTGTTTTTTTTATAATACGGCAAATGCCCAGCGTTATAATTTTACCCATTACGATATCGAGAACGGCCTGATACAATCGCAGGTGAACCGCCTCGCGCAGGATAACGCGCATCGTTTATGGATGGGCACCCTCGGCGGCGCGGCCCGGTTTGATGGTAAAGACTATTACAATATTTCAAAAGCCAACGGCCTGAATAATAATTTTGTTTACGCCGTATTTACCGATAAATCGGGAGCGGTGTGGTTTGGTACGCATCGTGGTTTGTCGCTTTTTAAAAATCAAAAAGTATATAACTTTCCGCCGCCTGCAGGCATGAAAAACACCTGGGTTACGCAAATAGCGCAGGATAAAAAAGGCGATGTATGGATCATCCTGAACAATCATTTGTTTAAGGTTCAGGGCAAAGCGCTGGAGTTGGTTTCGTTTGGTGATAACGACCATGGCGTAACCAGCGTAATGGCCGATAAACAGGGTAAACTATATGCCGCGCTGTACAGAAAAGGCATTTACTCCCTTAATGATCACACCTGGCAACCTTACGTAAATTTTGCTGATGAGGCAGACCCTATCCATGTAATGAAGTTCGCGTTTGACAGGGAAGATGCGAAAACACTTTACATCCTGTCGCTTAAGGGCTTGTTTACAGCGCGGGGCGGCATGCTGAACCCGCTTACCGCGAGCACTATGTTACCATCGGGTACATCCTTTTTAAGTTTTGATCAGGATGCTGATAATAACCTGTGGATAGGCACCAACAATGGCGCTTATTACCTTAAACAAGGCAAAGCCATACACTTTACTGCTAAAAATGGTTTAACCGATAACCCGGTGACCGATGTTTTTAAAGATGCCGATAATAACCTGTGGCTGGCCACATCGGGCAGTGGTATTTTTAAGTTTGAGGGTGATGACCACGTTACGTATGATCGCAGTAACGGCTTAACCAACAACCAGGTAGTAATGGGTATAGCGCCCGGCCGCAATGGCGAAGTTATTTTAGGTACCGATGCCGGTTTGCTGAGCTATGCCAACGGTTTACTTAGCCCTATGCCCTTCAAAAATGGCGGTATTGACGAGCGCCGCATACAGGGTTTATTTACCGACAGTAAAAACAATTTATGGATAGGCGCCGATGCCGCCTGGAAGTACGACGGCAGCAAGTATGAAATGATTAAAGGTACCGAGGGCGGTACCATCATCAGCATAGGCGAAGATACCGCCGGCACTATCTGGCTGGCTACGCCCACGGGCTGCATGTATTACCAAAACGGACAGCTTACACGTCTGCAAGGCAGCAGCGCGTTCACTACGGCCTTGTTGCCTATCGGCCGCGATTCTATGCTGATCGGTACGCAGGAGGGAGCCTTGCTTGCCGTAAATAAAAAGCTGGTTCCCGGTTTTAGAATAGGCGCTATAGCCCGCTCATCAATTTTGGGGATGGCCAAATATAAAAACCTCGTATTCTTCGGCAGCGACGACAGGGGAATCTTTATTTGGGATATCCCGACCGGTAAAATACGCAACTATGGCGAAAAGCAAGGCTTGAAATCGAACGCGATATACAGTTTGGTTAATGATGATAAGGGCATTTTATGGGTAGGCACAGGCAGGGGTGTGAACCGCTTAAAGGTAGATACAAAAGCTGTTTCGGCTACGGTACTCAAAAGTATCAACGCTAACGAACCCGTGGTTGAATCAAACCAAAACGCCGCGCTGTTTTTTAAAGGCAAGATCTTCATAGGCAATACCAAAGGACTCACCATATATAATACCGACATTAAAATGCGGTCGGGAGCTGCGCCGTATGTGATGATACAAAATGCGCGGCTGTTTGAAGATAATAAATCCCCGAGGCTCATCAGTTTGAACAGTAAGAACGATACCTGTCCGCAATTAAGTGCTGATCAGAACCATTTGGCTATTACCTTTTTTGGCGTACATCTGAACAATCCGCAAAGTGTAAAATATCAGTATAAACTTACCGGGCTGGAGCGTGATTTTTCAATGCCGGTGAGCACAAACGTGGTAGAGTACCCTTCATTGCCGCCGGGGCGTTACACCTTCGAGGTAAAGGCCATTAATGCCGATGGGCAGCAATCAAAAACCACGGCCAAATTCCATTTTGAAATTGTGCCGCCATTTTATAAAACCGCCCTCTTTCAAATTGTGGCAGCCATATTTATCATGCTGCTCATCATTGCTATACAAAGCCTTTGGCACCATAATAAAAAGCAACGCCAGTTGGCTATTGAGGCTATTAAGCGCGAAGAGAAAATCAAAATTCGCCAGCAAACCGCGGAAGATTTCCATGATGACCTGGGTAATAAGCTTACACGCATCACCGTATTATCTGAAATTTTGAATGTAAAAATTGAAAGCGACAAGCCCGAGCAGCGTAACCTCGTTGAGCAGATCAAGCAGAATGCGGCCGCGCTGTATAATGGCACCAAGGATATTCTTTGGGCACTCGACCCTAAAAGTGATAACCTGTACGAAACCCTTAAACATATTGAAGAAATAGGGATAGAAATATTTCAGGATACGCCGGTAGCCTTTACCTTTGACAACATCAACGAAGACCTCGAACTGGTAAAGTTAACCATGGAGTACAACCGCAATATCACCATGATATTTAAGGAATCGCTCAATAATGTGTTGAAGCATGCTGATGCTACCAAGGCGGTGTTGAAAATAATAAGGATAGATAAAAACATCATTGGTATAATGCTAACTGATAATGGCAAAGGTTTTGATGCCGACGCGGATATTAAGGGGCATGGCATTAAAAATATACAAACACGTGCAAAACGTTTCAATGGCTATCTGCAAATTATATCGGCACCGGGAGCGGGTACTACCGTTGCTTTAGAATTTACTATTAATACCAAAACCACCAGATAACCATGAGCCGCGATATAAGAGTGAGTATTATTGAGGATGACGAAACCATAAGGCAGGGCTATGCCTTTTTAATTGGTGAGGCCGATGGTTACGAGGTGGTGAGCCATTATAGCACCTACGATGATGCCGCACGCAAAATAACCGGCGATAAACCAGATGTGATCCTGCTGGATATTGAAATGCCAGGCACCAACGGCATTGAGGCTATCCCGAAGTTGAAGAAGTTACTTCCTCAATGTTTTATACTGATACTTACCGTATACGAATCGGAAAAGCAAATTTTTAACGCGCTTGAAAACGGAGCATCCGGCTATCTTACTAAAAACACACCACCATCCCGTATTATTGAATCAATAAAAGAGGTAAAGGAAGGCGGTGGACCTATGAGCATCAATATTGCCAAGCTGGTGATCAAATCGTTCCAAAAGAACCAGGAGTCGCCGCTATCCAAACGCGAAACCCAGATCCTCGAACTCATTCGCGATGGCAAGAACCGCAGCCAGATAGCCCGCGAACTCTTCATCGACCTCGAAACCGTACGCAGCCATGTAAAAAATATCTACCTAAAACTTGATGTAAATTCACGTGCCGATGCCATTAAAACAGCTAAGGAAAATAAGTTGATTTAGGAAGTATTTTAGGTTCTGCTATAATTAAAGGCAGCCTGCTCTTGGCCGCAGAGGCCCATTACTTTTGAGCCCAAAAGTAACAAAAGGCTTGTCCAGCAAAAGGCTTCTTTACCGCACAAAGCCTTGCCCTGCAAACCGAACAGAACTTAGGGCTGGAACTTTTGCCCCGCCGCGCTATTCCTCCACACATGCAACAAGTTCGCTATGCCCGCCTTTGCGCTCATAGCCACCAAAGTTCTGCCCGTTTTCGCCCGAAGCTGTTTGCTGACGGGAAGGATAACACCCATAGCGAAGAAGATCTTTCACTTCGTTCAAGATGACAGGTTAAGATGGGGTTCTCCGTGTAACTCTGTGAAAACCTTTGTGCTCTGTGTGGTTAAAAAAACTCAGCACCCTCAGCGGTAAACTAAATGTCCAAGCTTAACTAATAGCTAATACCACTCCTATATAAAAAGCTTTCCTGCCTTTAATGTTAAGAAATCATTCCATGTATTCTAAAGTTGAAAAGATTAATCGTTTTATCAATGCTAAAAAGTGCCTTTTAACGCTATTAATCGTCAATTAATCTAATTTATACCACAAAAATCCCCCTATGTGGGTGATACTATAACCCATAACTTAGTCTACCTTTGATATCAGAAGTTATTAACTGACCGTCTTTCTGCGACATCTAACCGGGAAAATTCAAGCTACTCTTATTTAAAATTTTGGTATACCCTGCGTTTTCCTGTTTTTACTAATTAGCCGGTAATAATAATGTATGAAACTAAGGTATATACCCGTACACGCGGGTAAATTTGAAGAACAGATAAGCTTTTACACTGAAAAATTAGGCTTTAAAATTGTTGACGACAAGCCTCTTTATGAGGATGGATCGTGCGTGATATTGGAAGCCGAAAATCATGATGTATTGCTTGCTGTATCAAAGCAAAATCCTGATAACAGTTTCGAAAATTGCATTGTTTTGAATACCGACGACTGCCTGAACGATCATCACCAGCTTAAAACAGCGGGTATTGAGTTTAGCCGGGAGCCGGAATATTTGCCGATTGGTTTGGTCGCCGAGTTTTTAGACCCCTGCGGTAATAAATTTTTACTTGTGGAGGAACGGGATTACACAGACTACTAACATTCTACCTTATCATGGACTACTCAAAAACCTTAAGAAACAATAACAAAATATATAGCCGCACCAGCAGCAGGCAAAATGCTATGCAATGCTCGTCTGATTTTAATATCAGGTTTGTGTTAAGCGGCAACGAAAGCTACCAGATCGGCAGGCGCAACCTGTCTATCTACCCCGATTCTTTTTTGATACTCAACAAAGGCACCCATTATGCCAGCAGTGTAGGCTCAAATGACCCGGCGCAATCGTTCTCCATTAATTTCGATCAGCAATTTTTGAACGACTTTAAGAACAGCCACGAGCAAACCGACAGGTCGTTGTTAGAGGGGCAAGGCTATTTGCAAAGACAGGAGGATGAGTTTAACGAAACCATTTATCCTTTCAAAGGCGATATCAGGTACAACATCTTTCACCTTAAAAGCAGGCTGGATAATGGCTTGCAGGATGAAATGCTGATCAACGAATACCTGCACCACTGCCTTATCAATTATTATAAAATTTATAATACCGAGGTGCTGGAGAAAGCCGGCAATCTTAACTTTTTAAACAGCAGCACCCGTGTAGAAATATTGCGCCGCCTTAACATGGCCAAAGAGTTTTTGTACACCAATTTTAACAGCAACATTAGTTTGGAAGATTTGGCGGAACATGCCTGCCTTTCGGTTAATCACCTGCTGCGCACATTTAAACAGGCTTTTAAGTTAACGCCGCACCAGTTTTTGGTACAATTGAGGTTGCAAAGGGCGCAACAGCTTTTAAAAACAACCAAGTACCCTATTAACGAGGTAGTGAGCATGGTGGGCTTTGAGTGCCCGAGTTCGTTTATACGCTTGTTCCGTACACATTATAAACTTACCCCTTTAAAATACCGGATGACCGCTTAGGGCGATCATCCGGTTGCTTTAGTTTATTGTAGCTTTTCGGTGATCTGGGCGATGTTCAGCTTTTGCTGTTCGCCGCTGTTCATATCTTTAAATGCCAGCAGGCCGCTTTCCATCTCTTCGCTGCCGATGAGGATGGTGTAGGCAATTTGTTTGCTGTTGGCATATTCCATTTGCTTTTTAATTTTGGCACCCGCAGGGTATAACTCTGCCTTTACATCTAATGCGCGGAGGCGTTGCAATAGCGGCAGGGCATATAACTCTGCATTTTTATCAAAGCAGCAGATCAGCACTTGCGTACTTTGCACAGCTTCGGTAGGGAAAAGGTTTAGTTCTTCCATTACGTCGTAAATTCTGTCGGCACCGAAAGAGATGCCTGCACCGGTTAGGTTCTTCAGTCCGAACATCCCCGTAAGGTCATCGTAACGACCACCGCCGCCGATACTCCCCATTTGTGCCTCATTGGTTTTCACCTCGAAGATAGCGCCGGTATAATAGTTCAGTCCGCGGGCCAGGGTTATATCCAGTTCCAGCGTCGCCTTTTGTAATGGAGCGATGTTGATGTAGTTTAGCACGGTTTCCAGTTCTTCACAACCTTTCAAACCGATTTCTGATGTAGCCAGGGCCTCACGTAAGCTTGTCAGCTTTTCGGTATTGGTGCCTTGCAGTAATATTACAGGCTTCAACTGCTCAATATCTGCCTCGGTAAAACCTTTGGTAAGCAACTCGGCAGTAACGCCGTCTAAACCAATTTTATCCAGTTTATCAATGGCTACAGTAAGGTCAATTATACTATCACTTTTATCTATAACCTGCGCAATGCCTGATAGTATTTTTCTATTATTGATTTTTATAGTAAAATCTTGCAGTCCCAGCTTGCTTAAAGCCTCATCATAGATCTGTATAAATTCGGCTTCGTTGAGTAATGAATCAGAACCTACCACATCTGCATCGCACTGGTAAAATTCGCGGTAGCGGCCCTTCTGCGGTCTGTCAGCACGCCATACCGGCTGCACCTGGAAACGCTTGAACGGAAAGGTAATATCGTTTTGGTGCTGCACAACGTAACGTGCAAAAGGAACGGTAAGATCGTAACGCAAGGCTTTTTCGGAGATAGAAGCTGTTAACGCGTTTGAATCATTGTCAGCAAGGGCGGCAGGATTGGCTTTTGAAAGAAAATCGCCGCTGTTCAGTATTTTAAAGATCAGCTTATCGCCCTCATCGCCATATTTACCGGTAAGGGTGCTCAGGTTTTCCATCGACGGCGTTTCTATCTGCTGATAACCATACTTGCGGAAGACCGACTTAATGGTATCAAAAATAAAATTACGCTTAGCCATTTCGGCCGGAGAAAAATCGCGGGTACCCTTTGGTACCGATGGTTTAATGGATGCCATGCGGCAAAGGTAAAAAATTGCGGGGATTTAAGGTGGATTGTATAGGTATGGTGTTAGGGTAGGTGATTATTTATTATAAATGAAAGTGTTTGATCATGGGCACTTCATCAAGCATTGCTATTGTCGTAAGGTACGAAGCGATCTTCTACTTAGGTTAGACTCGTGCTTTGATTAACAGTAGTCTGCTCTTGGGCGCAGAGCCCTATTACTTTTGAGGGCAAAAGTAACAAAACCCTTGTCCAGCAAAAGGCTTCTTTGCCGCACGAGGCCTTACCCTGCAAATCGTGCAGAACTTAGGGCTGGAACTTTTGCCCCGCCGCGCTATTCCCACCCACATGCAACAAGTTCGCTATGCCCGCCTTTACGCTCATGGCCTCCACAGTTCTGCCCGCTTTCGCCCGAAGCTGTTTGCTGACGGGAAGAAACAGTCAGAAGCTTTTTGCTGGCCATACCATATCAACTCACCTCGACTTCGCTGCACTCGTCACCCTTCTCTCCGCAAGCGGAAAGAAGAGTTTTACATATTAATTTTTCATCTTTTTCACCCTCTTTGCGCAGCAGAGAGGGTGGAAAAGCGAAGCGCAGACCGGGTGAGTCGGCTATGTAGATGCTACCCCAAAACCAACTCCGCCACCTCTTCTCCAACCAAACTCCCCATGGCTACGCCCATGCCATTGCAGCGTACGGCGCAGTAAATATTGGATGCTACTTGTTTTACAATAGGGCTTAACTCATTGCCGAAACCCATGATACCACTCCACCAGGTATCTACTTGTACTTCCTGTCCGGGTAAAATTACGTTGTTGAGATAGTGCAGCAGTTTGGCCTTTACTGCTTCGGTATGCCCCATGTTCCAGGTTTGTTCGGCGTTAAAATCGATATTGCGACCGCCGCCGAAGAGTATGCGGTTGTTGATATTGCGAAAGTAGTAATAGCCTTCATCAAAATGATAGGTGCCCTGTAATTTTAAACCCGCGATGGGCTCGGTTACCAGCACCTGCCCTCGGCCGGGCGTAACATCCAGCTCGGGGAATAATTGCGCGGCAAAAGCATTGGTGGCCAGTATCACTTTACTTGTTTTAAAATTACCCTGCGAAGTGATCAGATTGATGCCCTCGCCGGTTTGCTCAAACCGCTCGATAGCGCAATTATTCAGCACCAGCACACCTGCGTTATATACTTTTTGCAGCAGTGCGCGCATCATCTTACCGGTATCTATCTGGCCTTCACAACGGTTTACTATTATCCGGCTTACTTTATCAAACCCAAAGTCTGCAATTTTGGCATTGGCTACTGCATAAATGTCGCGTTCGCCGGTAGCTTGTTGCAATAAGTTGTTAAAGTATGTTAATTGCTCAATGCAGGTATCGGCACGTTCTGTTTCGTGCTGCATAAACAATTCGTAGCCGCCATGCTGTTGATAGTCAATATTGGCATCGCCCAGGTTTTGCCTTAACTTTTGCAAACCACGCCAGCGATAGTTTACCAGCTGCATAGCTTCACCTTCAGATGAGGCCTTTATATTGGCAATTTGCTCGGAAACAGTACCGAAACAAGCGAATCCGGCATTTTTTGTGCTTGCGCCCGATGGTAAAAAGCCCCGCTCCAGCACCAGTACATTCAGCTTTGGTTGCTGTGTTTTTAAATGCAGGGCAGCACTAAGCCCCACCAATCCGCTGCCGATGATGATCACATCGCTGTTATTGATGAAGGATGTTTGCTCCCAGTAGGAAAACGTTTGTGTGCTCAATTTGTTAATGGTATATAACGGAATACTTTTTGAATATAGGTATTTATAAAAACACAATATGAATCATACAGCACTAATAACAGGATTTATTACGTATAATTCGGCAATTTTCCTGATGATCGCGATTGCATTGATAAGCTTTATTGTGCAATGGCGATTTAAAAGTAAATTTAAACAATATGCCGAGATGGGCTTACTGTCCGGTCTTTCAGGCGCGGAGGTTGCCCAGCGGATGCTGCGCGATAACGGTATCAGCAATGTACAGGTAATATCGGTAGAAGGCCAACTTACCGACCACTACAACCCCGAGAACAGAACGGTAAATCTTAGTCCGGATGTGTATCATGGCCGCAGTATTGCCGCCGCCGCAGTGGCCGCGCACGAATGCGGGCACGCCGTACAGCATGCCAAAGCTTATGCCTGGTTAAGTTTCCGTTCGGCAATGGTACCTGCCATCAATGTGGCATCAACTTTAACACAATTTACGCTTACCATAGGCGTGTTGCTGCTGTTCTTCGCGCATAACTCGTATGTGCTGGCCATTGGCGTTGCCGCGCTGGCATTGGTAACCTTGTTCAGCTTTATAACGCTGCCGGTAGAGTTTGACGCCAGCCGCAGGGCATTGGCCTGGTTAAACAACAATTACAACGTAATGCAAACCCGCCAGGAACACGAGCAAGCCAAAGACGCCCTATGGTGGGCCGCCATGACCTATGTAGTTGCAGCACTAAGCGCATTGGCAACGTTATTATATTACGCGCAGTTCCTATTCGGCAGGAGGGATTAACCCCCCCCCCCCAGCTCCCTGAAGGGGGAGCTTTTGATTAGCATGATGGATTACAAAAAGAAGAAGCCCGGTCAATTGACCGGGCTTCTTCTTTTTATGCAGCGGATTGTCTTGTATCCTGATTCTTTACTCTTGCTTCTCTTACTCCCCCTTCAGGGAGCTGGGGGGATTAGTTCATCCTGTAAGGCGCTATCAAATAAAATTCGGGGATCTGTACGTCAAATTCCGAATTATCTAAGAGGCGCAACATTTGGTATTCGCCTTTCATGCTGCCCATATCGGTTTTTAAGTTACAACCCGATACGTATTCGTGTGAGTTGCCCGGTTCAATAATGGGTTGTACACCTACTACGCCTTCGCCCTCTACTTCGCGTTTAGCGCCGTTTGAGTCGAAGATATACCAGTGACGGCTCATTAGCTGCACGGCATAGTTACCCATATTTTCAATGTTTATCCGGTAGGCAAACATGAAGTGATCGTTTGCCGGATTGGAGTATTCCGGTTGGTATATAGTTTCAACTGAAACCTTAACACCTTCAGTTATAGTGGTAACCATGATTAAGATTATTGTTCTTTAAAATCAAATATATTATTTCCGCCCTATAATCACACCATTTCGCGCGAATATTTTACATCTATCTCACATAAAATGTCCTGTACCTCGTCAATTGTGGCGGCAGTAACCAGTTTCATCCTAAATTCTTTAAAATTCTCGATGCCTTTAAAGTAATTGGAGTAATGCCTGCGCATTTCAAATATGCCCGTTTTATGGCCTTTCCACTCTATTGATTTCTCTAAGTGGGTACGGCACACCTCAATACGTTCGGCAATGGTTGGGCCTTCCAGTTTTTCACCTGTTTTAAAGAAGTGTTTTATCTCGCGAAAGATCCAAGGGTAACCAATAGCTGCACGGCCGATCATCATACCATCCACCTCGTATTCCATACGCCAATTGGCGGCCTTTTCGGGGGAATCGATATCGCCATTACCGAAAATAGGGATCTGGATACGCGGGTTCTTTTTAATATCATGTATCAGCGACCAATCGGCTACGCCCTTGTACATTTGCGCACGGGTGCGGCCATGTATGGTAAGCGCCTTAATACCTACATCCTGCAAGCGTTCGGCTACTTCGTAAACGTTTTTGGTATTATCATCCCAACCTAAACGGGTTTTTACCGTTACTGGCAGGTGTGTAGCATCCACAACGGCTTTGGTCATGGCTACCATTTTATCAATATCCTGCAATAAACTGGCACCGGCACCGCGGCAGGCTACCTGTTTAACCGGGCAGCCATAGTTGATATCCATCAGGTCTGGATTAGCCAGTGTGGCTATTTCAGTAGCTTCGCGCATGCTGTTGATATCGCTCCCGAATATTTGTATCCCGATAGGGCGTTCATATTCAAAAACATCCAGTTTTTTACGGCTTTTGGCAGCATCACGTATCAAGCCCTCCGACGAGATGAACTCCGTATACATCATATCCGCGCCGTTCATTTTACACACATAACGGAACGGCGGATCGCTCACATCTTCCATCGGTGCAAGTAACAGCGGGAAATCCCCTAAATCAATATTTCCAATTCGTACAGACATAGCTTATCTTTAAGCCCTGCAAAAATAAGAAAAATTAAGTACATGACTGACAGGCAACACTATTACATTACGCCGCCTTTACAATTGGTATATCTTATCCTCGTTGGTTTTGCCTGTGCCGTCTTCGGCATGCTCATATCAGTGCTCATTATTAAGGTGCTATACGGCATGGATGTTTTTAGCCAGGCCATGGCAATTTCACCATCATCGCCGCCCGAAGCCATCAGCGCGCTTAAAATATTGCTTGCTATTGGCAACACGCTGTTCATCTTTTTTGTACCGGCTTTGTTTTTCGCCTACCTGGTGGTGCACGATGCCGAGGAATACCTAAAGCCCTCCATCCGTTTCCCGTGGTTGCTTATACCGCTGGTGCTGGTGATCATGTTTATATCAAGCCCTACTATGGAGTTGCTTACCAATATCAATATGCAGCTTAAGCTGCCGTCGTTTTTAAAGGGGGTGGAGAATTGGATGCGTGAATCGGAAGAAGAATCGCAGCGAATTATTGAAGTAGTGTTAAAAATGCGTGGCCCCGGCGATCTTATTTCGGGCCTTGTAATAGTAGCTTTATTGCCTGCCGTTGCCGAGGAGTTTCTGTTCCGCGGATGCCTGCAAACTATTTTTCACCGGTGGACGGGCCGCACACATTCGGCTATATGGATCACCGCTATATTGTTCAGTACGTTCCATTTGCAGTTTTTTGGCTTTTTGCCGCGTGTTTTACTGGGCGCTTTATTTGGTTATATGGTAGCCTGGAGCGGTAGTATATGGCCATCAGTTTGGGCGCATTTTATCAATAATGGCACCGCCGTTATCTGGACCTATATGTACCAGCACAAACAAATCAGCATTGATGTAAACGATGAGCACATTTTTAATTATACGGGCTATATAATTAGCCTGATTTTTCTTTTATTTTTGTTGTGGATCTATAAAAAGATTGCCATAGGCAAAAACAGGGTCGCGGAATATTAAATGGAAAAAAACTGGGTAAAGATCTTTACTTCATTCAATTTTTATCAATCAGAAATTATTAAACAGATGCTCACCGAGCATCAGATAGATACGGTATTGCTCAATAAGCAGGATTCATCTCACCGCGCTTTTGGCAATATAGAGGTTTACGTTCACCAGGAGGATTTTAGCACTGCTATAGAGATCATGATCCTCAATCAGATCAACACATGAGAGTACGCGCCATTACAGGCTTCTTTTTTATCATCGTAATGCTGGCATCGGTGTTAATTAACGCCGCCGTTTTTACAGGGTTCTATTTAATATTAAGTGCTTTTTGCCTGCACGAGTTTTACAAACTGGTTAAGCAAAGCGGCACGCAGCCCAACATAAGCGCCGGCCTTATTAACGGCGTATTCATTTTCGCGCTTTTTGCAGCGCAGGCATATTTATCGGGTTATAAGTTGTTGTTGTTATTGCCGGTAACGCTATCGGCCATTTTTATACAGGAATTGTTTAAAAAAGCCACGGCCCCCTTTAATAATATCGCTTACAGTTATTTGGGGCTCATATTTACCATTATACCGTTCACGTTTTTCCACGCGTTGGCCTTTGTGAGCGGCAGCTTTAATTTTCACCTGCCATTAGGCTTTTTGCTGTTGCTTTGGGCTAATGATACCGGTGCTTATTTGGTAGGCAGCAAACTCGGGCGGGTAAAGCTGTTTGAAAGGCATTCGCCTAAAAAAACCTGGGAGGGCTTTATCGGCGGCATACTGATCACCGCAGGTGTTGCCCTTATATTGGGCCATTACTATGGTGAATACAGCTGGAAACAATGGGTATCGGTAGGAATACTTATCAGCACATTTGGTACCATGGGCGATCTGGTTGAATCGATGTTTAAGCGCAGCATCAACGTTAAGGACAGCGGCGGCATATTGCCCGGCCATGGCGGCCTGCTCGATAGGTTCGATGGCTTATTGCTGGCGGCACCAATTGTATATGCCTACCTATACTTCATTTCAAATGCTTAGTTTTGTAAAAAATATCTATAAAAAACGATGACTTTTCATAAAGAAGGCTACACATCACTTGCTATCTGCATTCTCTTCATTTTTGTGTTGAATGCGCTTATTCAGTTCTATTTCCCGCAGGCTTACGCGTTAAAGTGGGTTATTTACATCCTGTCGTTCCTACTGTTCGCTATTATCGTGCAGTTTTTCCGCAGCCCGTCAATAACCATAGCTAAAGACGAAACACAGGTACTTTGCCCTGCCGACGGCAAGGTGGTAGTAATTGAAGAAACTGAAGAAACCGAGTATTTTAAAGATAAACGTATTCAGTTATCGGTATTTATGTCGCCCGTTAACGTGCACGTAAACCGTAACCCCATAGCTGGTGTGGTAAAGTTTTTTAAATATCACCCGGGTAAATACCTGGTAGCATGGCATCCAAAATCATCTACCGAAAATGAGCGTACTACCATCGTTATTGAAAACAACGTGGGCATACCGGTATTGTTCAGGCAAATTGCAGGCGCGTTAGCCCGCCGTATTGTATGGTATGTAAAAGAAGGCGATGTGGTTGAGCAAGGCGACCAGTTCGGCTTTATCAAGTTTGGTTCAAGGGTCGATTTGTTTTTGCCATTAGGCACCAAGATCAACGTTAATATAGGCGATGTAGTAAAAGGCGGCCGCACCGTATTAGCCGAATTACAGCCTGCTGTAAAAGCACCAAAAACGGAAGCAAAAAAGAAAACGGTATAAGTTATTGATCGGCGCTTCGCGAAGCGCTATATTGAAAGAGCGATGGGTTTATACTTGTCGCTCTTTTTTGTTAAGGTTGATGCTGTAGTGGATATACTTGTCCGGTGTTAATCAACTCACCCCGACTACGCTACGCTGGTCGGCCCTCTCTGCGCGAGCGCAAAGAGGGCGGGAATATATTGTAGTATTAGGAACGCTTTTCCGCTGCTCCTATTTTTCGCAACATTAAACGTTGTCATTTCGATGAGGAACGAAGAGAAATCTTCTTCGTCAAACAAGTCGAAGACCAGAATAGCGAAGAAGATCTCTCACTGCGTTTCGAGATGACAGATTTAACTTTGGCAAGATAATCTGAAGCTAAGACCAAATGTCTTATCTTGCCCGTCAATAGCAATCCACCTACAGATATCCCCAACCCATATTTTTAGCCAACAAAAAAACCTCTTCGGAAAAATCCGAAAAGGCTTTATGTATCGTGTTCCGCCTTAGGAGGCGGCAAAAATTAAACTCTTTTTGATTTGATACGAGCTGCTTTACCTGTAAGGGCACGCAGGTAGAATAGTTTAGCACGGCGTACTTTACCGTAGCTGTTCACTTCTACTTTATCAATGTTTGGTGAATTGATAGGGAAGATACGCTCAACACCTATACCGTTTGATACTTTACGTACGGTAAATGTTTCAGAAACACCTACGCTGTTACGTTGGATAACAACGCCCTGGTAAACCTGGATACGCTCTTTGTTACCTTCTCTGATTTTATAATATACGCTAACAGTGTCTCCGGCTTTAAACGTCGGAACTTCTTTCTTTACTACTGTTTGCTCTTCTACAAATTTTACTAAATCCATGATTTTTAGCCTTTAAAAGCGATTTTTAGCCCGTAAAAATCGGATTGCAAGTATAGAGATTTTTTTTGATAATAAAAAACCGATTTTAAAAATTTCCACAAAATATATTTTACTAACAATTTATGCTGGTTTTTACGCATTCACAGTGCTTTACAATTCAAAAAGCATACGTGGCCGGCAGGTTACTTCAGCAGATCGGGTCTGCGGGTGCGTGTACGCTCCAGCGCTTGCTCAAAACGCCATTTTTCTATTTCGGCGGCGTTGCCGCTCAATAATACATCGGGCACTTTGTGGCCGTTCCAGTCGGCCGGGCGGGTATACAAGGGCGCATCCAGCAAATCGCCTTGAAAAGAATCGCTCAGTGCAGAGGTTTCGTCGGACAGCACGCCCGGTATAAGCCTCACTACGGCATCAACCAGTACCGCGGCGGGTAGTTCACCGCCCGAAAGCACATAATCGCCTATGGACATCTCACGGGTTACATATATATCGCGGATCCGCTGATCTATTCCTTTATAATGCCCGCATAAAATGATGATGTTCTCTTTGATAGATAGCTGGTTTGCTATCTGCTGGTTAAGCGTAACCCCATCCGGCGACATAAAGATCACCTCATCATATTCGCGTTCGCTTTTCAGCTGATCAATGCAAGCCGCGAAGGGCTCGATATTCATTACCATGCCGCCGCCGCCGCCATAAGGGTAGTCGTCAACACTTTTTTGCTTGTGGGTGGAGTAGTCGCGCAGGTTATGCACGTGAATTTCGGCAATGCCTTTTTTTTGCGCACGCTGCAAAATAGAATGAGCAAACGGGCTCTCCAATAGTCCCGGCAAAACAGTAATGATATCAAAACGCATAGCGCAAAGATAGCAAAACCCCCCAACCCCCTGAAGGGGGAGTTTTTGATATGCAAAGGTTAATGCCGAATTTAATCAGGATATTCAAAAGCTCCCCCTTCAGGGGGCCGGGGGGTTAATCTTCCTCCTCCAAAATAAACACCTCCTCAACGGGTTTGCCGAATACACGGGCAATTTTGAGGGCAAGTATGGTGGAAGGCACGTATTTGTTACTCTCTATGGTATTGATGGTTTGGCGCGATACGCCTATCAGGTCGGCGAGGTCGGCCTGGGTCATGTTTTTAATGGCACGTTCAACGCGCAGCGAATTTTTCATGGGTGCGCTTATAAAATGTTCATATTGAGCTGACCGCTTTTACGGCTTGTTTCTTTTGATAAACGATATAACCTGTATTGAAACACGATTACAAATATCAGCGGAATGGTGATAAGATTAATTTCCTGTACCAACAGAAACTCAATTCCGTAACAAAAAATATTAGCCAGCAATAGAATGGCATAGTTCACATACACGGCAATTTGCATGGCGCTAAGCCTTATCGAGTTAATGTACTCATCTTCTACCCGCTCTTTAGAGTAGATCCACAGTAGGAATACGAATGGCATAAAGTAAAATAGGTACTCAAAGTAATCCCCGCGAAAAAGATCGAGCATGCCGTATAACGACGGCAGCAGCAAAGCGATGGATAATAACTTGCCTGCAACATTGTAGGGCTTGTTGGGTAAAAAGTGCAGCGGGATATCCTGATACTCGTTTTTGCTTTTATACAACAGGTAATAAAAGCGGGCGATGAATATGGCTAAGGGTAAAAAGAAATTATCGAGCGAAAACTGGAAACCCTTATTGGTAAGCACTTCTAAAAATTCCACTTTAAATGCCTCGTTAAGCAGGGCGAGCAACAGCCAGGCAGCATACAGCAGGTAGTTAGTCAATATGGCCCAGTACAAGGCGTTTAAGCGAATGCGGGCGGTAAGCTCATCCTCGCGCTTTACTTTAGAGAAGGCGATGAAGAGCAAGCCCCCTACTACCAGCGTTAGCGCCAGCTCATTGGTGAAATTTTCAAAAGCGGCCCGGTCAAGGTAGCCACGGGTACGCAGGTGAAGCTCAAAACCCGGAATGGCGTAATCACGAAAAACCACAAAGTACCCAAGGATGAAACCTGGAATGGCCATCAGGATACCTAATATCCTGAACACTGGCGGAAAAAGATAACGTGCTTTCATAATATCAAATTTGTTTTACCAAATGTAAAACAAATTTGACAAAAGTCAAGTATGCTTGACAAAATATTTTTAATCCAGATAAATAACTCATGATTAGAGTATCTAACATTTACATAATTAACACAGATGCGGTGGAACCAAGGAATAATAAAAGTTACTTTAGTGTACATTCTATTAACCATTCGCACTTACCCTATTTAAAATTTAAACGACGTTTTTAGTATATTTGATGTCACTCGTAAACCTTATTATTTATCAAATGCAATTAGCGATATTCAAGTACAAAGACGAAAACAGCAACTCGATTAATGATTTCACGACAATAGAGATTGATGGTGAACCATGGTTTATAGCGGCGGATGTTTGTGCAATGTTAGATATAAAAAATGTATCTGATGCAGTATCTTCTTTAGATGATGATGAAAAGCTGGTATCGGTTATACCGAGGGCAGGTCAGAATAGAAGTACCAACCTAGTGAATGAAAGCGGATTATACAATCTGATTTTCAGAAGCAAAAAACCGTCTGCCAAAGAATTTAGAAAATGGGTAACAAAAGAAGTTATACCCGCCATACGAAAGACAGGATCATTTGGTATAAATAGACTTGATACTCCCAATTTTGTTATACGCTTTAACGATAATTGGGACAGAACCGAACGAGGCTACTTTTCAGTAATAAGTGAGTTGTTTATCAGAATTTATGGAAAATTCGAACAAGTCGGCTATCAAATCCCCAATAAAGCTTTTGATGGAAAAGAAATCAGGCCCGACGTTAGTGTTGGCAGGCTGTTCGCTCAATATCTTCGCGACAATCATCCAAACGTATCGGATACACATAAAATGTATAGCCATCGATTTCCTAACGGGATGACCGTAGATGCGAGACAATACAAAAATGAAATATTACCAATTTTTATAAAGTTTGTCGATGAAGTTTGGATGCCCGAATGTGCAGAAAAATATTTAGGCGACAGAGATAAGTTAGCTTTACAGTATCTTCCTAAGCTACTCGGGAATTAGCAATCTTATTGATCCATTCATAAATTGCCTGTTCATAGTGTAACTCTTCATCAACACTCAACATTGCCTCATTAAAAAAGTCTTCCAATGGTAAACTATTAGCATATAGATCACCATTGAAAATTCTAATATCAAAGGAGTAATCATCAACTGTTATTACACCTTTGATATTAACCCTGTTAAATTTTTGGGCAATTTTAAATTGATTAAATCTTTCTACCAGGTTCACTATGTAAATTTATAAAATATAATACTAAACGTAAAAATTTCTTTTACCGCAAATAATATATGTAATATTTTTAATCCAGATAAATATCTAGCAAGCCTTCGGGCAAATCAACCGACACGATGCTTTTTACCACATCAATGCCCTGTATAATTTCTTCGTTCAGCGGGAAAAGCACTTCACAGCTTTTGTAGGTTACGGTAGCGATCAGCTGCTGCGGGTATTGCTGTATGTCGGTGATCTCGCCCAGTTCGCCTTCGTATATGTCTATCGCCATAAACCCTTTCAGGTCCATCAGCGTAAACTCTTCCTTTTTCTTTTTAGGCTTTAGCTTATTGGGCAGGTAAATGTCTTTTTTTACCAGTACCGATGCCTTTTCAACTGTATCCACATCTTCCAGGTAAACATAAGCGCCGTTTTTGGGGCCGTATTTTACAGAGGCAACAAAGTAGGGCACCAGCTTGCCGGCCATGTCAACAAATACGGCATTGTATTTTATGTTCTCCAACCCGTCGAAATCAACAAACAGCTGCATTTCGCCTTTAAGGCCCTTGGTTTTTAATACACTGCCTATCCTGAAACTATCTTCGATCTTCATTTCGTCAAAATAATTTGTTTAAAAATAACAATGGCGATGCCTTTGCAGGTACATCGCCATTGTTATAATACATTTTACTGAAATAATTATTCAGCGCTTTCAGCTTCCGGTTCAGCAGCAGCTTCTTCAGTAGCAGGCGCTTCTTCTTCAGCAACAGGAGCATTTTTAGCGGCAATTGCAGCAGCTCTGTCTTCTTTTTTCTTAGCTTCAGCAAGTAAAGCAGCTTTACGGGCTTCGTCTTTAGCAGATACCAAGTCAGTTTTTTTACCGGTGATCTTACCATCTTTTTGATCAAGCCATTCAGCAAATTTAGCATCGGCTTGTTCTTGAGATAAAGCACCTTTTTTAACACCGCCTTGTAAGTGTTTTTTGTATAAAACGCCTTTGTATGAAAGGATAGCACGGCAAGTATCAGTTGGCTGTGCGCCATTGTCTACCCACTCGAAAGTTTTATCAAAGTTAATGTCAATTGTAGCCGGGTTGGTGTTTGGGTTGTATGAACCTAAACGCTCAATGAAACGGCCATCACGCGGTGCACGAGAATCTGCTACCACGATGTAGTAAAAAGGTTTCCCTTTTTTACCATGTCTTTGCAATCTGATCTTAGTTGCCATGTTTTAATTTAAAATTATGTATTCAACATTGTTCCCGGAGTTTCTTTCAGCGGGGACGCAAAGGTACAAAAAATAATTATTTATAAAACACTAAGCCATAAATAATTAAATAAGTGTTTAAACTGCTTTCTAAAAGCCCTATTTTAGCCAGTATGAACAACAAACTACGCCTCGCCATTGATATGGACGAAGTAATAGCGGATACTATTGGCAAATTCATTACCCTTTACGAAGAACGCCATCAAACCAAAGTTGTGCTTGATGAAATGCACGGCAAAGAATTTAACGAAGTTTTACCCGAAGAGATACGCCATACCCTACGCCAGTATATCAACGAACCGGGCTTTTTCAGGGATATCCCTGTAATGGAAGATGCCGTTGAGGTGCTGCAGCAGCTGAACGAAAAATACGACCTCTATATCGTATCGGCCGCTATGGAATTTAAAAACTCACTGGCCGATAAACTGGAATGGCTTAACGAGCATTTCCCATTTATATCGTGGACCAACATCATCTTTTGCGGGCATAAAATTGTGAACGTAGATATTATGATTGACGACCGCCTTAAAAACTTTGTGAACTTCGAGGGCCGCAAAATACTTTTCACCTCGCCGCATAACCTGGCCATTGATGGCTACGAACGCGCCGACACCTGGAAAGATGTTGCGGGGATGCTATTGTAAGTTGTGAGTTGAGGGTTGTGAGTTGTAAGAAAATCACTTGCAAAGCTCCTGCTATTAAACTGAACGATGTGCGACAATGTTTTATTCGTGTTGCAGGTTACCATACTTGCAGCACGAATACTATATGTTGCTATGTAGATGCCGCTTCTTTTTTTAATTAAGGTGTATTAAATAATCGGGGCTGAGTTTCCTCTCCTATTTATTCAATATCCCCGCAGGGGAATGTTTAAGCTTTTTTAAGAATTAGCAAAACTTAGTGCCTTTATGCTGCTAAGCTGTACATTTGCTACATAATCAGTGGGAAAGATGAAATTTAATTCGGGCAGATTTTTATTGTACACCATATGCCTTTTTGTTACGGTAGGCGTGAGCCTTTTGATAGCCACTTTATTGGGTGTGCCGGTAAGATCGGCGTTTGTTAGTTCGTTGGGCGGCGGTGTGGTTTGTACCGGAGTTTTAATATATATGGCTAATAAAAAGCAGAAAGAAGCACAATGAAATTAAAAATATCAATACGTTATATTATACAATTTGTGTTGTATACCAGCCTATTGTTTTTAATGAATGTTTTTTTGCTGAAAACTGAAGTTAAAGACGCCTTATATTCAAGCACATTTTCAGGTATAATATTTACGGTGATTAATGCATTTTGTTTTATCCCGAAAATAAAACAGCAACAGTAAAAAGCAAAAAGAAGCACAATGATGAATGCTTCTATTTCACTTTCTCAAAATATTTTCCGGTAAATTTATAGGTAGTATATTTATTTGTCATCTTTCCATTTTCGGCGACTACAGGCAATGAAATTTGTCCTTTGTCTCCGTCAAAAACTATTTTAGGTATGCTCTTATAGTCCCTGAAAAATGTAGTGTCGTAATCGTAAGAAATAGTACTGTTCAGCCCCTTTGCGGTTTTAATGATCTTCAATTCTTTCAAAACACTATTATCTATTGTAAACATCTTAATGCCCTCATAATGATACCGTGAAGATTCTGTGCCCCAAAACACACCGATATAATATACTTTTCCATTGTTTTGAATTGAGCACAGCGCATCATAATAGGGCATAAATCCATTCTCTCCACTTTCAAATAACTTTGAATAGGTTTTACTACCAACTTTGTACTGCATCACATTGCTGAATGAGTACATTGTTCCTCCCAATTCCGTATTCCATGAGTAAATACGGAACAGTCCATTCGCTGAAGTTGCAATTTTTAACTTCTCCTTTTTTAAAGTGGTAAATGGGTAGTTTATTGTAAATGGATGTTTTTCGGTGTAACGTTTCAATTTTGTGCCAAATGTTTTATTAGCCGCAATCAAAGAATCGTATTTCACATCGCCATCCTGCTGATCCCAATAACTGATTCTTTTAAAACTTTTAAGCAAATCAGCCTCGATACTCTTGGGCGTTTGGGCAAACGTGGTAAGCGATGTAAAGCAGTACCATAAGAGCAATAATAGTTTAGGTGGTTTCATAAAACCAAATTAAACAAAAAAGGGATAACCAACCGGCTATCCCTTTCATTATAAAAATATTATTGCTTACGCCTCTACCGCCTGGCCAATCAGGTTTTTGGCAGCCAGGTATTCGGCTATTTGTACCGCGTTGGTAGCAGCGCCTTTACGCAGGTTGTCTGATACTATCCAGCAGTTCAAAGTATTGTCCTGAGTTTCATCACGACGGATACGGCCTACAAATACCTCATCTTTATCATGCGCGTCGAGCGGCATAGGGTATTTCAGGTTAGCGGTATCATCAGTAACGATAATGCCCGGCGCGTTGCTTAACAGTTCGCGTACTTCGGCCAAATCAAAATCGTTCTCAAACTCAACGTTAACCGACTCCGAGTGACCACCCATTACCGGGATACGTACTGTAGTAGCCGTAACGCGGATGCTGTCGTCGCCCATTATCTTTTTGGTTTCCAGTATCATTTTCATTTCCTCTTTGGTATAACCGTTTTCGGTAAATACATCAATTTGAGGAATAACGTTCAGGTCGATGGTGTACGGATATGCTTTAGGCCCGTCGATACCGTTACGCTCGTTAAATAACTGGTCTACCGCCTTAACGCCGGTACCTGTTACTGACTGATAAGTTGATACGACAACGCGTTTAATTTTATATTTATCGTGCAGCGGTTTTAAGGCCACTACCATTTGTATGGTTGAGCAATTAGGGTTAGCGATGATCTTGTCATCGGCTGTAAGCACATCTGCATTTACTTCGGGCACAACCAGTTTTTTGGTTGGGTCCATACGCCATGCCGATGAATTATCAACTACGGTGATACCTGCCGCCGCGAATAACGGAGCCTGTATTAATGATGTGCTGCCGCCTGCCGAAAATAAAGCAAGGTCGGGCTTCTGTTTAATCGCATCCTCAACAGAAACCACCTTATACTGCTTACCCTTAAAAGTAATTTCTTTACCAATACTTTTCTCTGAAGCTACGGGGATTAATTCTGTAACGGGGAAGTTGCGTTCTGCCAGAACCTGCAACATTTTAGTGCCCACCAAACCTGTGGCACCTACTACTGCGACTTTCATCTTTTTTAAATTTTTGTTTTTGTGAATACCCTCGTGGATGCACACGAAAGCTTCGTTTTTAATGTTTAATTATTACCTGTGTCAGTTAATAACCCCAAATATGCAAATAATTTTGCACTTAAGGCCGTTACAGGTTTTAATATTGTCACAATGCAGCTTTACAGGCTGTATTATGTGCAAATTTTTAACTTTGCTGGATATTGACACCCATGACCGAGAAAATTTTAATTATTGGCGCCAACGGCCAAATAGGCACTGAGTTGGTTAAAGCCTTAAGAGCTATACATGGCAGCAACCAGGTAATAGCCGCCGACATTCGTAAACCTGCTGACAGCGAGGGCGATGAAGGCCCGTTTGAGTTGGTAAGCGTAACCGATGCCGACAACCTTCGCCGTGTGTTTGAAGCCCACAAACCAACACAGGTATACCTGCTGGCAGCCATACTATCTGCCGTAGGCGAAAAGAACCCTAAAATGGCCTGGGACCTCAACATGACCGGCCTTTTACTGGTGCTTGATTACGCAATTGAGTTTAAAGTGGCTAAATTGTTTTGGCCAAGTTCCATCGCAGTGTTCGGGCCTAACTCGCCAAAAGAGAATACGCCGCAGTATTGTGTGATGGATCCGAACAGCGTTTACGGTTTCAGCAAGCTTGCCGGTGAGCGCTGGTGCGAGTACTATTTTGAAAAATACGGGCTTGATGTACGCAGCATCCGTTACCCGGGTTTGATCGGCTGGAAAGCAGCACCGGGTGGAGGTACTACCGATTACGCGGTACATATTTTTCACGAAGCCTTAACTAACGGAAAATATACCAGCTTTTTAAGTGAAGGAACCGAATTGCCGATGATGCACATGGACGATGCCATACGTGCCACGCTCGCGCTGATGGATGCCCCGGCAGAAAGCCTGAGCATACGATCATCATATAACTTGGCGGGTTTAAGCTTTACACCCGAGCAACTGGGCGAGGAAATTAAGAAGCATATTCCCGGTTTTGAATTAAGCTACGTGGATACCGACCCACGCCAGGCCATTGCCGACAGCTGGCCAAAATCGATAGACGACACCCAGGCCCGCACCGACTGGGGCTGGCAGCCGGAGTTCGACCTGCCGAGAATGGTAGAGGATATGCTTACTAATCTGAAAAAGATTAAGTAACATAATATTATATTTGCACCTCAAAAACCTGATCAATAACAGGTTTATAATTACTATGGGAAGAGCATTTGAATTCCGTAAGGAAAGAAAATTTAAACGCTGGGCCAAAATGGCGGTTCAGTTTACCCGTTTGGGTAAGGAAATTGTTATGGCTGTTAAAGCAGGCGGCAGTGATGTTGACAACAACTCAAGGCTACGCACCGCGGTACAAAATGCCAAGGCGGTTAACATGCCTAAAGACAGGGTTGAAGCCGCTATAAAACGCGCAACCAGTCGCGATGAGAAAGATTACGAAGAAATAGTATACGAAGGATACGCGCAATTTGGTGTAGCTATATTGGTAGAAACCGCTACCGACAACCTTAACCGTACCGTTGCCAACGTACGCAGTTACTTTACCAAATATGGCGGTACGCTGGGTAAAACCGGCTCGCTCGATTTTATATTCAGCCGCAAATCGGTATTTACTTTTGATCCGGGCGACCGTGATCTGGAAGAACTGGAGTTTGAACTGATAGATGCCGGCCTTGAAGATCTGTTTGTGGAAGCGAACGAAGAGGGACAGGACGTAGCGGTTGTACATGCAGGTTACGAGCATTTCGGTAGCATGCAAAAAGCCCTTGAAGGATTGGGCATTGAAGTAAAATCGGCCAAGTTAGAGCGCATCCCGCAATCGACCACCGCCGTAACCGAAGAGCAATCGGTAGAGGTGTTCAAGATCATTGATCGCCTGGAAGAGGATGACGATGTGCAGGCGGTGTACCATAACATGGCAGAGTAACAGCACTCTCATTGCCGATCAGTAAAAGGACTGTCATGCTGAGGTACGAAGCATCTGTTAGTGAACTGTAAAGCGAAGAAGATTCTTCACTATGTTCAGAATGACAGTCCTTTAAAATTAAAGTGATAAATCATGGCGTTATTCACATCACGTAAGCAACAAAAAGACATTAAGGTAACCTTTAATGCGGGCTTGCTGCATGTGGATAAAGGCGATGGTAAACAACAGGTTTTTCCGTTGGAATGGTTCCCGAAGCTGATGAACGCGACCGACGAGGAGCGTGAAGACTGGACACCAACTGCCAACGGGATACGCTGGAACAAAATAGATGTGGATATAATGCTGTAAAGCCGATGCTAACGTTCGAAGAGTTTTTTAAAAAGAAGAAGATAAACCTGGCCGCGCTGCAAGATGCCGAACCGGGTTTATTTGCCGAATTTGAAAACCACTACGGACAAATGGGCGAAAAAAGCTTCGACCACACCAAAAAATACTGGTTCAACAAACTACGCTTAAAATACCACCTTGCACCCGAAATTAAGGTTGAAAAGGTAGTAATTGAAAACAGGCTTGCCGAGCAAACCATTGTTGATTCGCTCACAGAGCCTGTAACATCCGCGCCAAAAACAGGCTTTACACCACGCTTTAAAGCACCATCAACACCGAAACCGGCAGAAGAAACACCACAAGCTGAAACCCCGGCAGAGCAACCCGCTCCAACACCGCCGCCTGCAAAGGTTGGTTTTACACCGAGATTTAAGGCGGCACCAAAACCGGCGGAAGAAACACCACAGGCTGAAATCCCGGCAGAACAGCCTGCCGCAACACCGCCGCCTGCAAAGGTTGGTTTTACTCCAAGATTTAAAGCGGCGCCAAAACCTGCTGAAGATATGTCACAAGCTGAAACCCCGGCAGAGCAACCCGCTGCAACACCGCCTCCTGCAAAAGTTGGCTTTACACCAAGATTTAAGACTGCGCCAAAACCTGCAGAAGATACGCCACAAGCCGAAACCCCGGTAGAGCAACCCGCTGCAGCACCGCCGCCTGCTAAGGTTGGCTTTACTCCGAGGTTTAAGGCTGCGCCAAAACCGGCGGAAGATATATCACAAACCGAAACGGCAAAAGTTGAGCCTCCGGCAGAAAACATTGAACCGCCTGTTGAAGCAAAACCGGCATTAGGTTTTAAACCGAAATTCCGTGCAGCAAGCACGCCAAAGCCTGCTGAAGAAAAACCTGCTCCCGAAAAGGAAGATGTTATTAAAGATGAGGCACCGGGCAATACGATACAAGTAAACGCCGCGGAAGAAGCGGCAGAAGAAACTCCCGAAGAAAAGCCTGCCACCAAAGCACCTTTGGGCTTCAAGCCAAAGTTCCGTGCAGCAAATGCTACTCCAAAGCCTGTAGAAGAGATTCCGGTACCCGAAGTTCAGGAACCGATAAAGGATACTGCCGAGCCTGCAACGGCTTCGGACGTTGCACCCGAAGAGAAACCTGCAGAGGAAACACCCACCACCAAACCGGCATTAGGTTTTAAGCCAAGGTTTAATCCCAAAACAACCCCTCCAAAACCTCCGCAAGAATAATATTCGCTGTCGCGAGTTTAGCGCAGCGTAACTCGTGACTACGCATGCCGAAAGCTTTCAGCTTTCGTAATCACGCCATCTGTATTGCAGTTAAGCTGAAAGATTAACCCATAATGTATCACGAGTTACGCTGCGCTAAACTCACGACAGTATAAGCTGTAAACAAAAAAGTCACCTCTTTTTACAGAGATGACTTTTAATATAGCGTTCGGCAATTACTTATTTCTTTTCGGCTTTGGCACTTTTGTTAATGCCGCTTTCTGCAATTTTAGTAAGCAGGTCATCAGTCTTTTTTTCTTCCTGCAAAGTAGCATCAAGCAGTTCGGCAGCTTCGTTATAGCCCAATGTAGCGGCTAAGGTTTTCAGCGTACCATAAGAGGCAATTTCGTAGTGCTCAATTTTTTGAGCGGCAGAGATGATCCCGGCATCACGGGTGATGGTACCTTCTTCGGTATCTTCCAGTATCCCGGCACCTTCTTTTAGCAGGCCATCCATGGCATCGCACTTTTTAGTAGCGGCCTTTTCACCTATCACTTCAAAAACCTGCTCTAATCTTACAGCGTGGTTTTCAGTTTCGGCAAGGTGGGTTTCGATAGCCTTGCGCAACTCATCAGATGTAGCGCCTTTCGCCATTTTAGGCAATGCTTTGGCCAGGTGTTTTTCGGCCCAGTAAATGTCCTTTAATTCGTCAATAAACAGCTCATTTAAAGCCGAATCGCTCACCTCAACAGCAACTTCTGTTGCTTTGGGTGCTTTTGTTTTTGTAGTTGCCATAGTGCAGATAATTTTTATGTTTTTAATGTACACAAGCTATTACCAACACCATGCCAATTGCTTAGTTATATATAAATTTAATTATAATTCAATATTTACTCCCTCTTGTTTTAGGAGTTTTAATGCCTTTTTCAAATCGGCTTTTGTTTTATGAAGGCCTTTCCATGGATCATCAATTTTATCGGCGCGTTCTTTTATATTGTAAATAGTATAGTCTGATAGCTTCAAATCATCATTTACCTCGTGCCAGTGCAGTGGTGCCGATACGGTAGCCCCCGGTTTTGGCCGTACCGAATACGGGCAGGCAATGGTTTGTCCGCGGCGGTTCTGCAAAAAGTCGATATATACTTTTTTAGGCCGCTTAGCCGGACTGCGTTCTATACTTGTAGTATCGGGCAGTTCATCATGTACCAAATGGGCTACATACTCGGCAAACACTTTTACAAAATCATAATCGTACTTAGCGCCCAGGTAACAGTAAATATGTAAGCCCTTTGAGCCCGATGTTTTTATAAACACATCCAGTTTCATCCTGTCGAAAACTTCTTTTGTTTTCAGTGCAGCTTCAACCGCCTGGCTAAAAGGCACATCATGCGGATCAATATCGATCACCACATACTCGGGGTTCTCCGGCTTTTTATAGCTGCTCAACCAGGGATTAATTTCGATACAACCCAAGTTAACCATATAGATCAGCGTGGCTTCATCGGTACCTACAATGTAGTTAATGTCTTTATCGTTACTTTCAGAGTAAACCTTTTCGGTCTTGATCCAATCGGGCAGGTTGGCGGTATTGTCCTTTTGAAAAAATCCCGGATCATCAACGCCGTTGGGCTGCCGTTTCATGGAGATGGGTTTATCTTTCAAAAAAGGCAAGATCCTGTCGGCCATGCTCTGGTAGTATTTAACCAGTTCGCCTTTGGTGATGCCTTCCTGTTTCCAGAATACTTTATTCAAGTGCGATACCCTCACTTTTTTACGACCGTAGGTGATAATCTCCTCGTCGGCCATTTGCTTTTCGGGTGTTTCCATAACAACATTTTCTTTGTTTTTATCCATCCTTAAACCTTTATAAACCGGGTGGCGCAGGTGCCCGTCGCCCGTCCATTCGGTATACCAAACCTCACAAACCAGTTCGGGTTTTAACCAGGTGATCTTGCTGCGCTGATGCGGTTTTTCTTCGAACGGGCGTTTATCGGTTTCGAGTGGTTCCATTTTTGAAAACAGCTCCTTAAGCGAAGCCTCATTAAAACCCGTACCGCAATTACCAATGTATTTGATAATATCGCCTTGGTTAATCCCCAGCACCAAAGCGCCAAAATGCTTACGCGAACCCGTGGGGGCGGTATAGCCGCATATCAAGGCCTCTTGCGAATTTTGATATTTAAACTTCAGCCAGCTATCGCTCCGTTTGCCACTGTTGTAATAGCTTTGGCCATTTTTGGCAATCACGCCTTCCCACTCTTCTTTTTTTGCTTTATTAAATAAATCCGTGCCTTTGCCCTCCACATGTTTGCTATAGATAATAGAAGGTGTAGGATGCTGCGCGATCAGCGTTTCCAGCAGTTTTTTCCGTTTGATCAGTTCCAGATCGCGGATATCGTGGCCGTTTAATTTGAGCAGATCGAACACGTAATATTTAAGCGTGAGATTATCCTTATCCCCATCATAATGCTGTATATCCTGAAAACGGCTTCGGCCTTTATCATCTTCAATCACCAGCTCGCCATCAATAATGGCATCCTTGGTTATCTCCTCTAATTCGTCAACCACCTTCTTATAATCCTTACTAAAGTCGATGCCATTGCGCGAGATGAGTTTGGCGTTTTTGCCGGTATAGCCAAGCGCGCGGTAGCCATCCAGTTTGCGCTCGTATATCCAGTCTTCATGATCGAAAATCTTACTTTCCAGTTTGGCCATCATCGGGCGGTAGGCGCCGCCGGTGTGCTGTTCTTCTACCGGTTCATCTACCTCGTTTTTGTCAGGAGTTTTTTTTTCAGCCTTAACTTTTTTGCCACCGGGCAGGGCGGTCGCTTTGCCGTCCTTGTTATTCTTCATGGCCTTTATTTTTTCGGGCACAAGGTCTTCGCTGTTAAATTTCTTTTCGGCGTAGTCGTCCTTATGCTTTATCAGCAGCCACGAATTATCTTCACCGGTTTTTAGTTTTACCAGCGCGAATTCGCCCTTTAAAATCTTGCCTTTCAGCCTGAATTTTAAGTTACCCGCCTTTAAGCCTGCCCGTAACGTTTTAATATCATCCTTACGGTCATCAGCTAAAGATTCATAAGTACCATGATCCCATATCAACACCACGCCTGCCCCATAATTTCCGTTGGGGATAATGCCTTCAAAGTTCTGATAATCTATCGGGTGGTCTTCCACCATCATGGCGAGGCGCTTGTCTTCGGGGTTAAGCGATGGCCCTTTTGGCACGGCCCAGCTTTTTAGTGTACCGTCCAGTTCCAGCCTGAAATCGTAATGCAAATGCGAGGCATGGTGGCGCTGTACCACAAAGGTTAAGGCCTTACCTGTGCTTTTACCGCTTTTTGGTTCGGCGGTTTTACTGAAGTCGCGCTTTTTTTCATATTCCTTAAGGCTCATGATCAGGCTCCTTTTTTAGCATTTAAACTTTCCATTAATTGCTCATACAGGTCGGTTCCTTTTGCTTTATGCGGTTTAAGCTTTTTAATGGTCGGCCGTTTACCCTTGGCTTTCGCGCGGATAATCTTCAGCAATTCGTCATTATACTCATCCTTAAATTTCGACACGTCAAAATCTTCGGCGTACTGGTTAATGAGTGCCAAGCCTACGTCGAGTTCCTTTTTACTCACGGTTACATCGTCGGCAATGTTAAGGTCGTCGGTATCACGTATCTCCTGCCCGAAACGGATACGGGTAACCACCAGCACATTTTTAACCGGGTGTACAATACACAGGCTTTCGGTATTGCGGAGCACAAAACGGGCAAGCCCGGCCTTTTTCGATTTAATGAGCGCTTTCAGCAGCAGTGCGTAGGCTTTACTGTTTTTGGTGTCGGGTTCGGTATAGTACGATGTTTCGTAAAACATGGGGTTTACATCGCCAATGTCAACAAAGCTTTCAATTTCTATGGTCTTGCTTTTTTCGGGCGCGGCATCTTCAAAATCACGCTCTTCGAGAATAATATACTCTTCGTCTATCTTGTAGCCCTTTACAATTTTATCGTAGGGCACTTCCTTATGTGTTTTTTCGTTCACGCGCTGGTAGCGGATACGCGAATGATCGCGACCGTCGAGCATGTCCAGATCGATGGAGCTGCTTTGCACGGCAGAATACAGTTTAACCGGTATACTCACCAGTCCGAACCCGATAGAACCCTTCCAGATAGATCTCATAGTCAGCTTGTTTTATTAGCTTAAGTATAACTATTGAGATGGGGAATATGTTTGGAGGGTGAGGTTCGAGGTTTTAGGGGCGGGGTTTGGGGTGGGTGGGATAGAAACAGTCGCATAATCAACTCACCCGGTCTACGCTTCGCTGGACCACCCTCTCTGTTGCGCAAAGAGGGAAAGAACTTCGAAACCCTTCTTTCCGCAAGCGGAGAGAGGGGTGACAAGCGAAGCGATGTCGGGGTGAGTTAATTTCACCGATCTTGTGAGGTTTGAGAAAGAAATTAAGATCGGATTATTCACTCAGTAAATTCGGTTTTCGCCAGGTAATTATTCGCCATACCAATTCGGCGCTGGAGAGGGCGATGATGGCGAACAGGGCTGCCTGGATGCCTTTTTCTTCGGAGGCGAACGCGCCTGCGAGTGCGATGAAATATACCGATACCGGTAACACGATCATGAGGTAGAGGCCTTTGGTACTTAATGGGATCTTGAAGGGGCGGTGCCTGCCGGGTTGTTTTATGCGGAGGGTAAGCAGGGTAATGTATTCGAGTGAAAGCCCGGCGCCGTATACGGTAACGTCGATAATGAGCAGGTCGGCGAATGTCCATAACACCATCAGGCTTACTATTATGGAGCAAATTACTATGGAAATATAAGGCGTTTGAAAACGGGGATGATTACGGTTAAGTCCTTTCGGCAGCAAGCCGTCATCGGCCATGGCCTTGGGTACGCGCGATACCGACAGCAGCACGGCGGCATATATACCCAACGTACTGGCCATGCCACCCATGGCGATGAGCGCGCCCAGCCATTGCCCTCCAATGAGTACACCCAATGCAGGGAAACCGTCGTTGGTTAAAACATCCTTATTAATACCCGATTGCTGCGCTACCAGCACCGCGAAAAAGTACACTACCATTACCAACGTGAACGCGATAGCGATGGAGTTTAAGTACGATTTTACGGGCTTCTCTACTTCCTGGGCGTAGGTGGTTATATTATCCCATCCCAAACAGTTCCACATTACCGTGTATAATGCCATACCCAGCGAAGGATAGCTGATACTATGCAATGATGGCTGCGGTAACGCGATACCGCCTGTGTGCTTATAAAAAAACACGGCCACCAAAACTATAAACGGCGATAACACCGCGGCACTTAAAAACAGGGAGACTTTACCCACAGGCACTATCCCCAATATGTTCAACCCTGCCGACGACCATATAATGAGCAAACAAACAGGGATCTTATATGCCTCCAATCCGGGGAAGAAGAATGTCGCGTACTCAACAAACAATACGGGATAAATGGCCAGATCAACAAAGGTGTAGAGCCAGGTCCACCAACCTTCGTAAAAACCCCAGCGGGTACCCAGCGTATTCTTTACCCATTTGTAATAGCCGCCTTCAACAGGCATCATACTGTTGAGCTCCATTACGGTGAGTATGGCGGGCACATCCCACAACAATGGGGTAAGTAATAATAGCAATATAGCGGCATGCTCACCGGCATAAGCCAGCAAGGGTTCCAAACCATATGGCCCGCCCGACACGGTAAAAAATATTACCGCGATAAGCTGTAAAGGCCTGATCTTCTTTAAGGATTGTGGGAATGGCATCGGTTATAAAAATATAACTTCTGCATTATATTTTATAACGAAGTACGCGGAGGTTTCTACGGGGTTACGCAAAGATCCTCACCCACCCTGTCATCTTGAACGTAGTGAAAGATCGTTTTCGCCATGCCTAACTATTTGATTTTTAATACTTAGGTAGCTAAATTTTAAGTACACAGATGCTTGTATATTATATATAGGGGAAAGAAACTCAAAAAACTCAGCGTAAAAAACTCAGCTATCTCCGCTGCTAAATCACTCAAGTCACTCAAAAAATAATCTCTGTGTAACTCCGTGCAAACCTCTGTGTACTTTGTGGTTAAAATAAAGCGCGGTTAAATCACAACCAGATCAGCAATCCAATTCATGGCAACAGAAGCCGTTGGTTTGTAGTAGTTGCTCAATGTACCGGGGGCACACATCATCGGCGGCTACAATTCGGAGTATGCGGTCGCAGTCTTCGAGGTCGAAATTCCAATCTTCAATACCCGAAACATCGGTTAGCAAGGCTCTCACCTCGCTAACCTGTTCAGCCTCGGTAACGGTTGTGGTAAATACAAGCACTCCCATAAACTAAAAACAAATTGTGTATATTAAGAAACAGGCGTCCCCGTTGGATCTTTAGGTGTATTGAATGAACTGTAATCGTTCGGCGTTCTTTTTTTCCAGCCGCACATGCGGTCCTCCATTTCGGTACGGAACCTATCGCGTTCTTCCGGTGTCATGTTTTTCATTTTCTCAGCCCATTTGCGCCTCATCCATGGTGCTCCGCCACGCGGGCCTCCACCCTTTCCAAAGCCAAACAGTATTTTGCACAGTACAAATATGCCCATGGCCTGCCAAAAGGTAATTGTGGTTACGTGCATAATATCGGGCAGCAGGCAGTTCCATAATTGCATCACCACAAAACTGATGAGCGATAGCAGGGCTGCTACTCCTATAGGTATCAGTACAAACCTCAGTTTGCCTTCGTAAAATATCTTTTTCATTTTTTCTTATAATCTTAATATTGTGTAATCTCTTTGTACAACTGGCCAAGCCTTTTGCGCAGGTGCAGCACGGCATACCGCTTGCGCGATACCAGCGTTTGCACTTTTTCGCCCGTTCGTTCGGCTATTTCATTGAAGGGGATATCCTCCAGTTCCTGCCAGATGAATACATCCCGCTGTTCCTGCGGTAATTCATCAAGCGCCAAAAATAGCTGCTCCCAAAAAAGGTTACGCAGGTATTCGGTTTCGGGTGTTGTGCTGGTAGTTAACAGCAAGGCCTTAAAATCGGGCAGGTCTTCCTCATCATCATCGGCGGCCATATCATCCAGCAGCACTTCCGATTTTTTCTTGTGCTTATCGATGATCTTGTTGCGGGCCACCTTATATAACCAGGCACCGGTTTGCTCAACAGGTTCCGAGTTTACTACCGCGCTCAGTTGGTACCAAACATCCTGCAGTATATCTTCGGCATCGGCATCATTGTTCACCCTGCGGCGAATAAAACCCAGCAGGTTTTTACCATACTCAGTAATAGCTTGTATGATACGTCTGTTTTTATCCTGGGGCATTAATGCTGTTACCAATTGTACTTGTTATTTAATAGTGAAGACGAGCGTTCTCACAAAACATTTTAAAATATTAAAATTTATTTTAGGTTAGATGCAAAGTACGACGAATTGTTAACGCGGTGTAACATAAAAGCGTCAATAAACAAAATGACCGGGATAGCCGTTATAACTACATGGCTGATAAAAAGACATTGATATTAGGTGCAACGCCCGATGCCAGCAGGTATGCTTACCTGGCGGCAAATAAACTGGTGCGCTATGGACATAGCATTGTAAACGTGGGGATAAAAAAAGGAGAAGTGGCCGGAGTGGAAATTGAAAAGCCCGAAGCTATTCACAACGATATTGATACCATTACCTTATATATAGGTACGCGCAACCAGCCGCCTTTGTATGATTATATATTGGATACCAACCCACAACGCATTATTTTTAATCCCGGAACGGAAAACCCTGAACTGGAGCGGTTGGCTAACGAAAGAGGAATAGATACCCAATACGCCTGTACGCTGGTAATGCTATCTACAGGGCAATATTGATTATAAAGACAACCTTAACAGAACAGGCAGGTCATTTTTGATCTGCCTGTTCTGTTAATAATTATAGTATAACAATTAATAATATACTATACCTGAATATGCTTTTATAACGCCGTTGTGTCTAAACCTAACATTTAAACCCAAGCCATCGCCACCCGGTCCGCTTGTAGTATTCCATGTGCCTGTAACATTTGTGCAAGCAGTAACATCAGCCGATGTAGCATTATTTGTAGCATAAATTTGGGTAACGTTTGATCCCGCCGCCGGATTACCATACGCATGATATTCCTGGCCGGCAACTACAAAATAGCCAAGATCTAAAGAGTCGGCAGTGTTGCGCACATGCGATACCGTGATTTTAGGCGATACAATGTTTTTTTGAAAGGTGAATGCTGAAAAAATAACAGCCATTGCAATAACAGCAATCAGAGAGAAGTGCTTTTTCATGAAAGATAAGATTAATAGGTAATTAATTAAACAATTACCTATTAATACGATGGGAGTAAATTAAAGTTTCGTTTAGAGATAAAATTATCTGTAGCGATAAATTTATCATCATCTGCTATGCCGCGCCGGGTTTGTAGCGTAGTTTTCCGGCGACGTTTACTAATATTATTAATGCCGGAACTTCAACCAGCGGCCCGATAACTCCGGCAAAAGCCTGGCCCGAATTAATGCCAAACACCCCTATCGCGACAGCTATTGCCAGTTCGAAATTGTTGCCTGTGGCGGTAAACGCGATAGCCGCATTTTTTGAATAACCGGCACCAAAATATTTACCCGCGAAAAAGCTTATCATAAACATGATGCCGAAATAAATTACCAACGGCACAGCTATCCTAAACACATCCATCGGTATTTGGACGATTAACCGGCCTTTTAAGCTAAACATCAGTACAATGGTAAACAACAAAGCCATAAGTGTTAGGGGCGAAATAAAAGGAATAAACCTATTTGTAAACCACGCCTCGCCTTTCAATTTGATTAAAACAAACCTGCTTATAATTCCTAACGCGAAAGGTATCCCTAAATAAATGCCTGCGCTTTTTGCTATTTCTTTAATGGTGATGTTAACAAATAAGCTTTTCAGCCCAAACATCGGCGGTAATACGGTGATGAAGATGTACGCGAAAATGCTATAGAATAATACCTGGAAAATACTGTTGAGCGCGATAAGCCCGGCAGCATACTCGCGGTCGCCGCCGGCAAGCTCATTCCATACTACCACCATAGCAATGCACCGGGCAAGCCCTATCAGAATAAGGCCTGTCATGTACTCAGTCTTATCTGCCAAAAATAGGATCGCGAGTATAAACATAAGTATTGGCCCTACTACCCAATTAAGGATGAGTGAAACACTAAGTACCTTAATATCTTTAAAAACAGTGCCCAGCTTTGTGTAATTTACTTTTGCCAGCGGCGGGTACATCATTAATATTAAGCCTGCCGCAAGCGGGATGTTGGTTGCGCCGCTTGAAAACGAATTGATAAAACCGGCAGACGAAGGCATGTAGTTGCCGATGTATATACCCAGGGCCATCGCCATAAATATCCACAGGGTAAGGTAGCGGTCTATAAAGCCCAGCTTTTTACGTTCTACAGCGGGGGCACTTCTGTTAACCGGCATGCTGTGTGCTTAAGTTTTCGTTTACAAAAGTTTCAGCATAGCGCTTAATCATTTCGCGTACGCGCCTAAACTGTTCCATAATCTCATCCTCGGTGCCGGTGGCTTTAGCCGGGTCGGGAAAGTTGTAGTGAAATTTAGCCGCTTGGGTAGGAAAGTAAGGGCAGCTTTCCCTGGCATTATCGCAAACTGTTATTACGTAATCAAAATCGATATCAAGGTACTCGTTTACATTGTTTGAGGTGTGGGCGGATATATCTACACCATCTTGCTGCATAATTTCAATAGCACGCGGGTTTACACCATGTGTTTCTATCCCGGCACTATAAATTTGGGCACGGTCGCCCGCGAAATGCCTTAGATAGCCTTCTGCAATTTGGCTTCGGCAGCTGTTGCCGGTACATAATACTAATATGTTTTTCATATATATAATAATTAACAACAGCCCGAATCCGGGGCACAAGTGTTTACGGGCGCTGCCAGATTTTTCAATTCAATTTTAGGTTTGTCCGTCGGTGTGCAGCATTCTTCACCGCTATCGGTTGTACCACAGCTGCCTCCCCGGTTAATGGCTTTACATTGTGTGGCATCAGGTATAAGGTCAACTATCAGATCGTCGCTTTCAATCAGTAACTCGCCGGGATACATTTGGCGGGTATCGTATACCGAATTGCCAAACTCAATCTTCACTATCCCTAACGGATTAAGCGGCAACGATTTTTCTACCAGTTTAATAATCGATAATGCTTTACTTACAGGCATGGCACGTTCGCTATCCTTAACAGGCGGTTCCCATAGTTGTATAATGATCTCCGTCCAGGCATTCATCACACCACCGCAATCAACCGATACTATCGGCGCCTGTTTTATTTCAGTAATATGATAAGAGGCATCCACCCATTTATCCACCCCATACTGAAACTGCAAAGTGCGGTCGGCATGTTGTTCAAGAGCTGTTTGAAGGTTTGCCAGTTAGTTAAATTTAATGTATCCATATATTGCAATTTTACGATTGATGTATTCAAAAAAAAGGTTAGCAACAGCTTACCTCGCCTTTGTATGAGCTTAAAAATACCCCTAATTGTTTTTCGAGCAATTTCCAGGTTACGGGGTTAATGCAATAGCAAACGCTTACCCCTTCAATAGTACCCTGTATAATGCCCGCTGTTTTTAATTCTTTTAAATGCTGCGAAATGGTAGCCTGCGCCAAACCCAGCTCTCCTACCAGGTCGCCGCAGATACAGGTGTTTGAAATGAGGATCCGTTGAAGTATCGCTATACGGGCAGGGTGCGCCAATGCTTTCATCAGTTGTGCCAGCTGGTTCTGCTCGTCGGTAAATATTTCTGTTTTGGTAAGTCCCATAATCTTTATATCGCAATATTGCGATTAATATAGTTAAGAAACAAATTTTTATTCAATTTTGTCGCACTTCCAAATTAGTTCAGATAGTTGGGGCGTTCGATAGTATCCTGATCTCTTTAGGGTAATAATTATTAATGCGGTTAGGCAGCAATTTGGCCCAACCCAAGGCCAACCCTTCAAAAGTCATCAGGCTCCAGCCTTTTTCCTGTATATTAATATCTATATTATCCCTGCGGAGATATTGTATCGCCTGCTCGTAATTCAATTCGATTTGTAATATCGCAACCTTATTAATAATAGTACTCAGGGCAAGCTCGTGGTCGGGTATCAGGTCCTTCCCTACCAGCTTGCCTATCCTCACGCCCGACTTCTTTATATATAGGTGCCGGTGTAAAGTGTTCAGGCTTTCCTTGTGCTCGCGGCCAATGGCCAGCCAATCATCGTTCACCTTAAAGTAATAGTAATCGTCGGGCTCGTTAATATAGGCCTTCACCTGGTCAATCTCTTTTACGGCCAGCTTTTGCTGCGCGGTGTTTTTGTAAAACGGAAGTTCGCCGCTGCTGTCGGTCTTTTTAAGGCAGGCCGCAAATAAACCTTCACCCTCTACCTGTCCCGGGTAAAAACGATAACCCCATGCCTGCTGCTTTACAGACCGGCTTTCTACAATGCCCCACTCCTTATTAATAGGTATGTTGATGCTCTCCATTTCAAACTCATCGCATAGCCAATCCAAAATATCCTCATTTTCCTGGTGCGAGTACGAGCATGTACTATATATAAGGTATCCATCTTCTTTTAATGCCGGATAAATATCGGCAAGTATGCGCTCCTGCCGTTGATGGCAAAGATTAACGTTTGCTTCACTCCACTCGTTCATGGCGGCCGGGTCTTTACGGAACATGCCCGAACCCGAGCACGGCGCGTCAACTAATATAATATCAAAGAAACCTTTCAGGCGGCTGAAATCTTTCGGGTCGTTATTGGTAACAATAACATTGGCGGTTCCCCAGCGGTTAAGGTTGTCGGTAAGGATGGGTACGCGTGTTTTAATAATTTCGTTTGCCACTAACAGATCGGTACTATTTAAGGCCGAATTAAGCAAAGTGCTTTTACCGCCGGGAGCCGCACAAAGGTCGAGTACGCGTATGGGCTCGTCGTTTTGTTTAATGTTTTTAATAATATGATCAATAAACATCGACGAGGCCTCCTGTACATAATAGGCCCCTGCATGAAAAAGAGGGTCGAAAGTAAAGGATGGTCGGGTATCTAAATACAGTCCTTCTTTACACCATGGCACTTGTTTGCCTGTTTTTGAAGCCGATTTTTTAAAAGGATTGAGCCTGATAGAAGTAATAGCATGCGGATTTTGATGCGCTTCAACAAAATTTTGCGCTTCAAAACCGGGTTCGCGTTTCAAAGAATCTAAGAAATGGGCAGGAAATTCGACGTTTTTCATATCTGCATCAAAGATACAATTTAACAATACGGAATAAAAAGGCTGTTTTTAGCCATATTGACTATAGTGTTTGATCTTAATTTACAACGAGTTAGGCCATTGTTTTAATTATTTGAAAAAATGTTTTTACGGTAATAGGTTTTCTTGTTACATTTGTGACCGCCCAAATCAAAACGGGCGTTGTTTTTTGAAATTGTGCGAATAAAAAATACCTGATAAAAAGTTGAAATAATACTTGCAGAGTAAATAAAATAATCGCACCTTTGCAGCCGCTTCCAGCGGGAGAGAATAGTGAGGAGATAAGCTGGAAACGAAGAAAAGGGGAAAGAAAACGAACTTTAAAAATAAAAAAAAAATAAAGTTTGGAAATAAGAAAAAGCTTTCTACCTTTGCAGTCCCAAAACGAGGGAAGGCAGCCAAAGCGAAAGTGAGGCAGCCGGAACGAAGAGAAAAGGGAACAAAAACAAAACGGCCGAGAGCAATTCAAGGTTGAAATGAAATAAGAGATTTAGAAGGCGCAACGCCTGATAAGATAAGCCAAACTGAGACAGGGCGGCGATAAGTTCTTTAAGAGAAATAGAGAAAATCATGTAGCGTAACGGGCTAAGACAGGAACCGGAAGAGGAATGTTTTAGTGATTGTATACGAAGAGAAAAAAGAAACCAATAACTTCATGTAACACTTTGGGGATACTGTAAAAGATACAGTGAGTAAAAGCTGGCAACTGCCGGTTGACTGCTTACAAATAATTACAGATTCTATTAGA
>NZ_BAABFT010000019.1:0-90683 GCF_039541195.1 Mucilaginibacter gynuensis | reverse complement strand
GTGAGATCGGATGTTAAATAAAGTTCGACTATTTCACGCTTGAAATCGTCCGAATAGCGCTTTACAATTTTCATGGTTTTGTTGATTTAAATCACTCAAAACTGTAAACCTATTTCAGGACAAGACACCAGCAAGCTATTACACTACAATCATAGCAACCTATCATAGTATAATGATAGCAATATAGCATGACAGTCACCATTGGTATCATCATTAACAAAGCCGCCCCGTGCTTTGCACCGATAATATCATCAGCTTGCAAACACGGGGCGTTCCTTGGGGCCGGCAGCGCCGGCCCGCCGGGCAATTTTGATCATCCCCCGGCGGTGGCTAAAAGTCAACCTTTCTTTCAGTTGTTAAGCCTCAGCCAAAAAGCAGCTCAACTGCGGGCTTAAATTTCGGGTCGGTGTTCCTGCCGAGGGCGGTGTACTGCACCAAAGCATGTGCGGTAAATATGGCCATAAACCCGCCAAATAGCTGGTCGGCAAACACAGCCGAACTCTTGTACAGATCTTTGGAATATTTGGCCATCACCCGCTGCACTTCGGCCGCCAGTTCAAACCAAAGGCCCGCGTCAAACATCTGGTCTTTCCATTCGGCCGCAATACGCTCCTTGTCATTCAATACTGTTTCGGTCAGTTCGTTGAGGTAACCTAAAAATTCAGGTATCTCATTGGTAAATAAGCTGTGCAAAAGCCTCGCTTTCTGCACGTTGTTCAGCATTTTTAGTGGTTGCATGTCCTTAATATTTAATAAATAACTAATCCGCTTCCCCTCTACCTATGCGACCCTCCCGGATAGCTGTTTTCAAAAGAAAAAACGGTAAAAAAGAAAGTCAAAAGAGCGGTCGTAAGGCCGGGCGGGAGAACTATAAGTCCCGGAGGGTGGCCGAAATGAAATGAGGCCATTATGCGTTCGTACGCGAGGCCTGACCGAGATTGACGCCGCTTTTGTCCGTTTCTTTGGAAAATAGCGATAGTGTCATGATTGAAGCAGTCGCTGTCAGTGTCAGACAAATACGTGCAACCGTTTTTGTCCTAAAACAGGAGGCTTTTGCAGCGCAGCAAAAATGCCGGAGTTGCGGTAGGGAACGCAGCGGCATCCTGCCTGTAAGGCAGATACAGCGTAGTGCCCGGGCCATAGGCACCGCCATTAGTTATTAGAAATAAGATCGAATTGAAATATTATTTCAATTCGACTGTTCTTCCATGATCGAATGCTTTATTTTCATTAGCGTGCACATACCCAAGCTGATTGGTCATCAGTGTTGTGTTCCCTATCGCGAAGTCATCAATTGCTGCATGATGATGGCCAAAGATCCAGAACTTTGCATTATAAGATTCGATGAACGAATCCATGTCGGTTGCGAAGGCCTGGTTTATAGGACTGTCTTTATATTGCAAAGGATAATGGCGAAAAGTAGGCACATGATGTGTGATGACAATATCTGTTTTATCTTTTGAATGGTTGTTTTGAAGCGCATCCTCAAGAAAGATCAATGAATCATTGTGCATCCGGTTATACTCGTCAACTGATAAACGCTTACCTTCAAAACGGATCAAGTGAAAATCATTAAGGCTTCGTTCAATTGTCCTTGCTTTTGACGCTGAAATAGCAGACCAAAGTGTTGAGAAATGAAGCCGAATGTCGCCTATGGTAACTGTCTGATCGTTTAAGAGCGTAACATTCGGCAGGATAGACTCCTTAAAAGCCCCTGATCGGTTTGCTATATCAAAATCGTAATACTCGTGATTACCGGGGAGCCAGTAAGTATGAGAAAAATTATCAGCAAGAAAATTGAAGAAATCCCCGTAGCGTTCCATGGTTCTTAACGGAAGAATATCGCCCGCAAGCAAAAGAATGTCTCCTGCGATTTCTAAAGGATTGTCCCTAAGATAATACCTGTTCTCATGAAACTCAAGATGGAGATCTGACGCAAATTGTAACTGCATAAAATAGTATATTATGTTTTTAAATGTGAGTGCAAGCTGTCTTCTATGATTAATTCTCGGCACTTAAAAAAAGTTCCTGTCCTTTATATTTCTTCTTTAACGGCTTCATATCCCGGCTAACCTTGGTATCGGTAATCCTCGCGTACAATTGGGTTGTGCCGATACTTTTATGGCCCAGCATTTGCCCGACCGTTTCGATTGGCACTCCATTGGTAAGCGTGACCGTTGTGGCAAATGTATGCCTGGCACAGTGAAATGTCAATCGTTTCGTCCAACCTAACATGGCGGTAATATCTTTAAGATAAGCATTCGCTTTCTGATTGCTTACCTTTGGTAGGATAAAGTTTTCATCCAAAACTCTTGGATAATCTTTATAGTGTTCGATCAGCCGAAGGGCAGGACTTAAAAGCGGAATCCGCACCCGATTGTTATTTTTCATACGATAAGTCTGAATCCACAACCCGCCGTCTTCACCTTTCAATATATCTGATCTTTTGAGCTTCACCGTATCGGCATATGACAAGCCTGTATAGCAGCTAAATAAAAAAAGATCCCTGACCATTATAAGACGTTTTCTTTTCAATCGCTTGGTCGCTAATTCATGTAATTCGAAACTATTGAGATACTCCCTGTGTACCTCCTCGTGTCTCGCCCGGTAAGCGATGAAAGGGTCGCGGCTTATCCAGCCAATTTCGTACGCGATCTTTATGATCGTCCGAAGTTTTTTAACCATCTGCACTGCCGTATTGATCTTGACCCCGTAATCTGTTTTAAGGTAATGATCAAAGTCTCTTACAAACTTGTAATCAAGCTCATTAAGCGGTAAATCTTCCACTTGTTTTTTAAGTAAGATATATCGCTTTAAAACTTTGAAGACGGTCTTATACTTTTGAAGCGTACCCATTGTATAATCTTTCCCGATCAATCCCGCAATCTGGTTAGTGTGATAGTTCCATGCATCTGAAAGCATCTTCGGAGGTTCAAGAATCTCTCCCTGCATCAATTTACGGATATGGGTCGGTGTAAAAGGTTTTCCAGCGGCATACAATTCCTGCCTGACGTTGTAAGCACGGGCATTGAGAGTTTCCAGCCATGCATTAATCGACCTCGCTTCCTCTTTGGTCCCTTTCACCCGACCTTTTTTATCCCAGTCGCTGATATCACACTTGCGCGTAGTGGACCACTCTTCCCGAATTCCATCAATGGTAATTCTGATATATATTGGATGGACGTTCCCGACCTGCCTTTTTCGCCTTTTCAATAAAAATAGAACCCGGAAAGAATGCGACCTTGCCGGTACTACAATTTCCTTTTGGGGCTTTTTTTTTCAGGGTCAGCCAGCATCTTATCAATGTCTTCTGCCTTATAAAAGAAAATGCTCCCAGCCTTTCTGTAGCCAAGCATCCCATTTACACGCAGGTTCTGTAATGTTCCTGCCGAAATATTAAGCAGTTTCCTGACATCCTTGCTCCTCAGCCACTTCTGTTGCTGCAAACCTTGTGCGTCTACAATGGGCCTTAAAAAGTCAAACAGTTCCTGTTTCAGTTGGTCAAGGTCTTTTTTAGTTACGATATCATCTGGTGTCATCCAATATATTTAAGTGCTGCGATAGTATTTAGATCAGGGAAAGCGCCGGTGCCGTGTTAGGAGTACCGCAATTCTGCGGTGCGGTGTGTATGCTCACTGTGTAATTGCATAACGTGGTCACAGGCTATGCACTGCGGCTTCCTACATAATTTAGGCGGCAGATCAGCTTCCATCTGTTAGGCGGTCTGCTTCGGCTAAATTAAACACTCGCTCTGCCACACTATATAAATTTTTAATACGCTTAACGGCTATAGCTATTTCCTCTTTAGTTGGATCAAACGCATCTCTGTACCGTGCTTCAGAATATGCGTTTTGCAACAGTTCAAATAGCTGCTTACCCTCTAAAGTTTTCAGCTCAAACACACTGCTGAGCGCTTCAGTAAACAGCTCTGAGATCTTTAGCATCCTTCCGATATTATGTATGGAGATACGATAGCCCAAAACTGCCTGTATAACCGCTTTTAGTATGCTTTCCACTGCTTGATGCAATAGAAAGGCGGCAAGGCGGTACTTATGATCGGCCTGGTAAAACACTGCACCTGCTATGAATTGCTTACCCTGAATGCCCCAGCGTTCCCAGTTATAGGTCGGGCTGCCTGCAAAATCTTCACCGCTCATATCCGGCTTAGCTGGAAAGTGTACGTCAGGCGACTGATGAATAATGTTGCCTTTCACCAATACATCATTCCAAAACCTGCTCCCGATATTGATAGCGTTAACCGCACTGCTGACCTTGTGAACCAATGTAAGTACATTGCCGAGATAACGGCAGTTGTCTTCGATCTTATTGCTGATCGAATGCTCAGGAGTCTTATCCTGATCGTCTACCAGTATCAGCAAATAGAATAAAGCAGGATCGGTACGGGTGCCCAAATGAATGATCATTTTGACGACCGGTAAACGTTCAATGATAAGCTTTTTAATCTCTTCCAAGGCCTCGGCTTTTCCCGGCTGCGGGTTGATGTCTTTGATGATGATAGATCGTGCTTCTTCCTGATGGTCTTTTGAACCGCTATTAGCCGCATCCCCGATATTCTCGCCTGCATAACCCTTGTTACTGTTACTATGCTGGCGCTTATGGATCAGCCATGCTAATGAATAAAGTTTAAGCAGGTTCTCATAAACCGCGGTGATCTCACCAGCCAAAAGGGTCTCATCGGCGGGAGCATTACATAAAGCAAAATAAAGCCACTCGTGCAAGCTATCGCGGTATTGCTGCGGTCCCAGTTTGGCGAAAACCTTTTTAATGGCCTTGTAGGGGTTTTGCTGTTCTTTCAGCTCCAGGTTCCTGGGATACTCCTCCCATGCGTCCCTTTCATCCCGCAACTGTTCAACGCTTAATGCTTTAAAGTTCCAGTTATTATTCCGATAGGTGAGCCAAAAGAGGTGCATGGCTTCCAGCAGTTTTAAATTGAGGTCGTATGTAAATAGCAACTCACCGGGACCGTGTGCCTTATTTTTATAATGGTGTTCCGTAATAACGAGATCACGCCATTTTTTGAGATTTCGCTTATGTCCTTTTAGAGTACTTGTGCCAATAAAGTCGGCAACGACTTTCATTGGATCGGTTATTTCGCTTTGGTTAAGTGTCTTGGGGGAATGTTCCCAGGGTGCGTATTCACTTGTATACATGTCATTGAAATTTATGCTTTTGTCATAAAGTTCTTAGCATTTGGCTGCGTATCGAACCCAGACAGCTTGTATTTTACCCATATGGGCGTGTTTTTTACCCAAAAGAAACTTTGTATATTTGACATATGGAAACAACCGCAAAACCATCAAATTCACATATAGGAAGGAAGATCAGCCGCATTCGTGAACTGCGGGGGATTAAGCAGGAAACACTTGCCTCTGAATTAGGGTTAAGCCAGCAAACCGTTTCACGGATGGAGCAAAGTGAAACTATTGAAGATGAGGTGTTGGAAAAGGTTGCTAAAGTTTTAGGTGTAAGCCCCCAAGCGATTAAAAACTTCAGTGAGGAAGCTATATTTAACAATATCAATACATTTAACGATAATAGTTCACTGAATGATTACAGTTCACTCTTCAATTATCAATGCACCTTTAATCCTATTGATAAAATAGTTGAATTGTATAATGATAAAATTGAATTACTTGAACGGCTTTTACAAGCAGAAAAGGAAAAGAATGAATTGAAGGGAAAGTAATAAATATTTGAAAGGATAAGGCGGCACGTCCCTTTTGGCCGAGTCCTTTGATTCACCTTCACACATTTAAAGTAAACGCTTCTCAAGTTCGTCAATTAAAATTTCAATAGGAAGACCTATGCTTCGATCTACTAATTAGTTAAACCAGCTTTCTAGTTTATTTAATTCAGCCTCATCTAGTAAACCCATCCGCCATCTTTGGACTAAATCAAAAATCTGGAGTTGATAATTTTTAAGCCGCATTTCAGAGATTTAATTGCTGATAGCGCCAAAGTAGAAAATTACCTATATGACATTATAGATCAAGTGATGGCATTAACATTTATCAAGACATATTCGTATTAACTCTCGCTTCTTATCAATGCCCATTCCTACACGGCTATGTAAATACTTTTGGTTATCGAATATTATAAGGTCGTTATTTTTCCATTTATGAACATGGCATGTGACATCATTGATAGTTTTGAATATCTTTTCTGAAATCCTCGATATCTCCCTGAGTGAGGGGATTTTGGATTTATCTAAATTATTGCGTGGTTTCAAAAAGGCCCTGTCCCCGAGAGTTAGACATATATCTCCTGTCCATTTATGATTCTGCAAAAGGCTGTTCTCCCGTTCGCGTCCCATCCTGTCGACAAATACTACGGAAAGCTTAGATAACAAATCTATATCATTTTCTATCAAGGTTTCAAAGTGCTTTGTATCAAAAAAAGCGGTATGATTTATTTGAACCCCTTGATTTTTACAGTAGAATAAAACCAAGGACGGCGTATCGTTTTCATACTGTAAGCCATCGGCATGAAAATCGAAAAAACCTGATGTTTTTGAATAATCAGCGGATTCGACACCACTGTCTTGAATGATGGTAATCTTTCCATCATTTGAGTCTACGATTTTGAACATCGTATGTAGTGAAATCTTATTCAGAAATTCAATATGGTTAAAATTAACTTTGAAAGATCCGAAATAACCACTCGACGATGTGTCAATTTCGTTAATTCGTTGCAATAATTCAACTGTAGTAAGCATTTAGGTTGTCGTTAGAGATTGCTAAAAATCGATGAGCGGTAATGCGCTAACCAAATCTGGCCGATACTTCTGTATTTTCTCTACAAGGGCTTTAAATCTCACATTGATTACCTTGTGCATTTGAGGAACTCGGCTTAGAAACTCTTGAAGATAATGTTCATCCAATTTATATTTTGATAGGATTAAAACATTGTCTGAGAAATTGTTGCTATCAAGTTGAACCAACAAATTAAGACAGAACATATATTCTATTATCGGAACTTTCAATGTGACCTCTTCTTGAAAATTGACTAGGTTCAATTTATTTAAATTAACTCTGTCCGGATAATAAATTTCTATCTTAGTGAAGATCACATTTTCAATCTTGTCAACGACCTTCATGCTCGTTGGCACAAGATGCAGGAAAACACCGTTTTTATAATGCACCTTACTAGCGACCTCATTAAATTCAAATTTTAAAAGTTCGTCGCTGAGACACTGTAATCTTAACAATTCAATAGCTTGTTCGGATAGCAGAATATCAATGTCGCCTGGGGTTCTATGAAAATAGTCGAGATAAGATTGAATAGCTGTACTGCCCATTACGATGTAGTCTATTTTTAATGACTCAAGCGTGTCAACAAAATATTTAACCGCAATGCCAAAATCTTCATCCTTTGACACCCTTTTTAAGATGTTGTTTATATGTCGTTCAAAACTGCTCATATGTTAATCGATAAGTTTTATCGCTCCGTTGAGATTTGGATACAGATTATCTAAAATCCTTTGATGCTCTGGCTTTATTTGTAAGCCGTCCTGAATAATTTCTGCCTTATCAGTGAAATTTGCAAATAATTGACGCATGTTCTTGAGATCATCATTTAAAGCGAAATATGCGAGCAGCTTTCTTGAAATCTCGTTTACGTCAAGATTCCTTGCTTTTGCCATGCCAATCACAGAGAACATTTTTTGGACTGGTGAAAATTTGATATCAGGAAGATCGATGCTTCCCATTTGCAATCGGGTAAGAAAATCTCGCATAGCTTTATTGGCCAAAGAATTAGCATAGTCATTTAGCATATTTGCTTTAGGGTAACTACTTTGAGCGAAAATATATATCTTTATGGATGAGCCGGTTGCTATAGATTTTTCTAAATAAGGAAGAAAGGGCGTATAAAAGTCGAATGTTGCCTTGTCGAACTCATCAAAAACAATCAATTTTAAATTGTCAGCATTATCATTTTCATCAATTAAACTAAAAGCTTCGAACAATGTTTCTGTGGATGTGATGTCAGTTCCGATAGTGAAGTAATGTTTGATAAACTGTTTATCGTTTTGTAAAGCTAGATCTCCCAAATCTTTTGCGACTTGGATTGCAAGCTCAGATTTGCCTTGCCCGGCAGATCCACTGAGAAGTATTGAACCCAAAGTCGGCTTTTTATATAACGTAGGCTTGTCCAGCAAACTCTTGACTTTGGCTTTTATGCTGATAAAATCTTTCAAGACACTCTCATCGTAATAATAGCTACCTACTTTAAATTTATCGACAGCGATTGAATCCTGTCCAACGAATTTCAATGTCTCCTGTATATTGTAGTAACTAAGTGACTCATAAAGCAATATTAATTTACTAAGAAGAAACTTGATCGAATCATCATGGTGCATTTTCAATAAGACATCGATATCTGACTCAGCCTTTTTCTTTAACAACGCAATAGTTTTGACTGAAATAATCGCTGTAAGATCGCTCTTTAGGATTCGGATTATATTGATGGTAATCCAGGCTTTTTCGTTGAAAAGAGAATTAATTTCAGGTACTACATTTCCATAGTCGACATCAAGCCGAGGGTAAAGGTTTGAATCTGGAAGTGATATTAGATATTCTAATACATTTTCTAACTGCAATTTGTGATCTTGGAGCCAATTCTGATTAGCTTCTCTAAAAATAGTATAAATCGCCCACCAACAGTGTCGGTGTGGTTGAATGTATCCATTCTTCTTCATTTCTTTTTGAAGTTCAGAAAAGGAATATTCTAAAACAGCGTGAACCGCGTCGTTGTCATCTCGGTTTTTGTCCTGAAACAATGCTCTTAAAACGACGCGTAGGTCCGTGTCTTTCAAATGCGATTTATAAATATCAAGATTATTTTCTTTTAAGGCGTTCGCAATAATTAAAAGTGTCTTGACATGCTTAAAATTATTTTTATGCTTATGAAGCAATTTATTTAACGGAGTAAAGTTATGCACGATATTATCCAGTACAGCAGATCGTAATGGATGTAAGAAAACGTCATCCACTGTACCGAGATAAACACCGATCCTGTTAGAAAGTAAGTGAACTAACGGGTTCGTTAATCCTGATACGTTTTTAATCAGCGTAACAATAGCGGTTCGTAATTTTCGTTCAGTAGGAAAATGCAGATACGTTGGCAAAGTACCATCCTCATTTAGTACGTTGACAATCCAATCCGCCATACTATCCACTTTTTTTATTGTAAAAGCTTGTTTTGAAAGATCAAGAAGTAAGTTTTCTGATTCTAAAATTTCTTTTTGTAGTCGATCTATAATCATAAATAACTGTTAATAAAGTATAGGTAAGACATTTAAACAATTGCTAATCAACTGGCCGATTTAGATAATCGACCAGTTTTTGATGTTTTAGCGTAACATATTTAAATTTTCTGTTTAAACTTAATGATTACCAAAATAATAATCAAATTTTTAAGTGGATGACAATCTCAAATAACACCAAGCTTCAGACCAAATACTATACATAGTTTACTGCTAGTATTTAGTCTATATAATTCTAGTAAAATAAGCGGGGCTATTATATCTTAGCAACTGGAATTGAAGTTTCTGATAATTGCCTATTCATTTTTTGGAATATAATAGCGGCGGACGTTTGCTGCCCTCTTCAAGACTAAGAGGTTAATTTAAGAATTATCCAAATTTATAGAACATAAATGATTGACATAAAATTGGGAACAGCTTTAAAAAACTGCTCCGGAATTTAAGTTTATGAATTTCGAATTTTTTTTTCAGCAATCAAACAAAAAAGGCCGGGAAATCCCAGCCTACATTATGCTCTATAGTAAGTTACTATCCTTAATTTTCGGAAAAAGTTAGCTTGCTTACTACAGCTTTTGCTTCCTCTACTTTCTTAACAACGAAAGGGTCATTTGAGTGATCTTTTACATCATCACTTATAGTAACACTTTTGGTATCCTTTTGGCTAATGTGTTTTTTTGAGCTTGTCATATATCCTTCTGAGTTATAAAAATATTCATTTCCCATTATGATCGTCAATTATAACTTTCGACAATTAAGCCTTAGCCTTTAATTTTTTTACGTCACTGGAAATGCCCTCAAGTTCAGATTTGATTCTACCAATCCGGTCTTTCAACAAAAAGTGCAATTGTTCATCAAATGAACTATTCAACATTTCAAAATAGATATTTATAACATGGGAAACGGCAAATGACGTATGAATAGACGCGTAAGTTTCCGTGTTTCCGGAAAGGCTTAAAAAGATAGAAGTTTTTGATTTTTTAGCGATGTAGCTGTCATATTGTTCTTTGGACAGGGCATAGGCCTCTAAAGCTTCGTCAAGAGAAAAGTCACCATCCGAAATACTTTGCTCCGCCACCATACACTTATGCAATAGTTCTTTTTCCGAACTTTGCATAAGATCATGGTCAATGTCTCCGAAACCACTAAATTTCTTTCTGTCAAGCAACATAATTCTTAAATTTAGTTAGAATATCTGAATTACTCAAATCAAGCTCGCCGTACCAACGACTTCCCTGCAAAATTTGATCCATTCCGGCAAGCTGACTCCATTTGCTCATAGGGAAAGCCTTGCCACCTGGATTTTGGTTATAATAATTATCATACACCCTTTTCACAAATTTAAACTGTTCAGCCGATAATTCATTTTCTGCTTTGACCAAAATTATTTTTACATCTTCAGGCTCTGTGGCGACAAAAAATGCTTTTGCCCAAACCAAGCCTCCATTTGAAAGCGCAGCTTCCAGTTTAATCTTAGAAACGCCCATTACTTCATATTGTTGCAGGTTTAGATTAAGGAGTATTTTCGAAATACCTTTTTTTCTCTCCATAGCCGGTATTCTTAAATAATCCAATTCCGCAACAATTTCGTTTCCGTAATGTGTCAAGGCCTATGAAAAAGCTAATCCCAACTGATCGTCTTCGTTGTCATCAGAATAATATTGAATGATCAGCATGGGCGGGGGGCTTTCATGAAATGATAGCTCCTTAGTTGTGGTTACCTGAGTCAGCGAACCAAGCAAGTTTTCTAAAGCCGCCAAGTACTCGCCGATATGAAACCCTGCAAAGTATTCATTAAGAAAATCTACGAGCGGAGCAGTGCTGCCGGTTATTTCAAAACCCAGAGCGTTTATCCGTTCTATTTCTTCATTTGTTATAATATGTGGCACTTCTTTGGTACTCATCTAAATCAAATATCTTTTAATATTTTCAAAAATCAGCATGATTAATAGTTGCTTATTGAATCAATTCTCTCAGCATTGCTGAGAGAATTGAATTTAGATTGTTAGCTGAATGAGGAACGTTGATTAAACGCGTTAAATATCATCTGATTTAAAACCAATACGCCGCCTCGGCTGAGGATTATGCTTTGCTTCCAATAATTCGTCTAAGTAGCGAAACACGATCTCCATATTTTTATCTTGGTTGTTAAGCTTATTTTTGATTTTTTCAATTTCTAAGCGCAATTCGGTGTTATCCATCAGCATTTGGCGAACCCTCGTGAAAATCCGCATAATTTGAATGTTAACTGCAATCGCCCGGTCACTATACAAAACTCCTGACAACATCGAAACCCCCTGTTCAGTAAATACATAGGGTGCTTTTCTTGTACCACCCCAACTTGATGTGCCAATTTGGAATATCAAGTTTTTAAACTCTTCATTGGTCAGCTGAAACATAAAATCGTCCGGAAATCTTTTAATGTTTCTTTTCACTGCCCGGTTAAGTTGTCCGGTAGGTATTTCATATAGTTCAGCCAGGTCGCTATCCAGCATAACCTTCTGATCTCTTATATAATAAATTTTGTCTGCGATTGCTTGGTCATTTAAATTCGTCGTAACCATAATTTTATTATCTATGAGGCGGAAACTGCGACCTCAATGAGTTTGTACTTATTTTAAGACCTGAAGTCACACTTTGTGACTTCAGGTCTACATCTATTGGCAGTTAGTTAAAAAACTCTATTGTGAACGCGGCTCGTTCACAATAGGAAAGGCTTTATAAACTTGCCAGTAATTGCCTTTTCTATTAGCCCACCTTCCGTAACTTATTTTTTGTAATAGACTTACGTTTTGCAGGACGTGACTCAGTCAAGGCAAGTTTGCTACGCAATACGTTCATATCGTCGCTAACTTTTCGTTCAACAACCTTTGCGTAAATTTGAGTTGTCCTAATGGTGGTATGACCAAGCATCTTACTTACGGTTTCAATAGGGACGCCATTAGAAAGCGTTACAGCCGTTGCGAACGTATGACGGGCTACATGGTAAGTCAATATCTTATTAATCCCGCATAGGTCGGCTACTTCTTTCAGATAGCTGTTTAATTTTTGATTGGAGATATGTGGCAACAGCGTTCCTTCAGCTATAGCCTTGGGATGTGTTTTATAACGTTGAATGATTTTTGCAGCCTGTGGCAGGAGTGGCACGTTTACAGCAACCCTTGTTTTCTCGCGGGTAGTTTTTATCCATGGACAATCATCTATACCCTGTACCAGGTTATCCGATGTCAGTTCCATAACATCTACATAAGCTAATCCGGTATAGCAACTTAATACGAACAAGTCGCGCACATAAGCTATCCGATCTATGGTCAGCTTCTTATTTTCAATCTTATTTAATTCTACAGTTGTAAGGTAACCACGTTCCGTTTTATTAAACTTCAACTGGAACATAGCGAAAGGATCTTTTTCGAGCCAGCCCATTTTGACGGCCAGACGGATAATTTTGCGAAAGCGTTCCAGATGTTTCATCAGGCCATTGTTTTCCAGTCTCTTCTGATGGTCTTCCGGCTGACGCCTTCTCAGGTAAGTTTCCAGTTTACTGATGAAGTTGTAATCAAGTTCTGAGAGATAGATATCCGAGCGTCGGAATTCTTTCTTTACAAACTCCTTTAAATATCCGGCAGTAGTATAGTAGTTTTTCATCGTGCCACGGGCCAGCACATCTTTCATGTTTGTGTTGTGATACTCAACGATGGTATGTAAGGTATGCTCCGAATCTTTAACACCCGAAAAAAGGTTTTTGAGCACCTCGGCGGTAATCACTTTTTTCTTTAATTGCAATTCCTGGTAGTGACCGGCCATCATGCCCCGGAGTTGTTCCAGGTGGCTGTTTAATTGCCGTAATTCATCATTTTTTGGTTTTGCCTGACCTCTTGCATCATTCCAGTCGGCTAATGCGACCTGGCGCTTTAATGCTACTTCAGAGCGGCTCTTGTTGACTACGATGCGCATGTAAATGGCCGAAAGGCCGTTTTTTCCACGGTTTTCCCTTAAGATAAAGTGAATCCCGAATGTGTTACTTGTTCTCATCTTTTCCAGATTTTAAATAATTAATGAATTGTTTTGAACTGTTATAGCCAAAACTGTTCACCGGAAAGAAAAAGAAGTGATCTAAATGCGTTCTTTTAAGTCTAAATTTAAACGACGTAAAATATTGTACATCAGATATTTAAACCCTTTCTGGTGAACAAATCTAAAAAAGAAATTTTGTTCACCTCTTTGTTCGCATAAAGCATGGAATAGTATGTACTGAAAAGGATTTGAATAAAACAAAAACCCTGTAAATGAGACATTTACAGGGTTTTGATACTTGTTGGTATCGCTTGTTGTCGGGATGGCAGGATTCGAACCTGCGGCCTCCACATCCCAAATGTGGCGCGATACCGGGCTACGCTACATCCCGAGTGCTAATGATTGTATTTTGTAGCGGGCGCAAATATATAAGTTGGTATGGTGTATGCCGCATTTTTTTTGCAAATATTATACAACACGCACATTTGCTGATAAATAAATTATCACCCCGATATTAATTTTGTGGTAATGCCTTTAAATCAACAACGGGAGTTGTGCTTTTTATCGTAGGTTTATACAATTGCAGCAGCGGTTCAAAATCGTTAAAGAAACCGCAGTTTTTGAGGTAAAGCTTACCGTCTTTTAGTCCGCCGGCATAGTCTTTACGGTAATGGCTATTCGCGGTGGCGTCGGCAGTTAATTTAGCTTCAGTTATTACATGCCAGTTATCGGCACTATCGCCCGCCCATTGGTTGTGGTAAAAGGCCATACGGGTTTTATCGCCCTTTTCCGGGTCGAAGTTTTCGAGGAACGAATATATATGCTTTAAGCGGGCAAGCGTTTTGGGGCGCTTAAAGCTCGCTATCAGGTACCATTTACCAGTGCTGATGTCTTTAAACCAAGCCGTAAAAGTTGTAGTGTTGGCGTTCTTACCCGGTTCGGCACAAACTAAAAAGCCGTAGGCTTTACCGGCCTGCCAGGGGTAATTCATATAGCTTTGCCCGCCAGAGCCTTCGTCGCCAAATTCGCCCGCATGTACGGTTGTACCTTTCTTCAGCATTTTAACCTGCATGCTGTCGGGAATGCTTTTAGGGTCGTCGGTAACAAAGGGGCTCCATATCGAAAATAGCACCCGGCGTTCGGTAGGCGAATTCACCTGCATCCCAAAGTAGCCTTCCCCAAAACCATCGGCCTCAAAATAAGAACCGATAATATCGTTACCGGCGGGCACCGTTATTTCACTGTAGAACCACTTTACATCGTTTTGTATAGCAGGCGGAATTATATAATTTAAATGAACCGACGGCCCGCGCCTGCCGAAATAATAGGAACTGCCGGGCTTCACATAAATGAGTTCCGTCCCCGGTTGTATGCCTTTTACAATTACATCGCTTACATCGGCATAAACATCGCCCGTTTTACTGATGCCCTGCAAGTTGACTTGTACATAACCCGGTTTATCAATCTTCACACTGCCGATAGCAACGGTATCAAAGGCGCTGTTGCCTATCTCTTTTACAAACTTGCGCTTACCAAATCCAACGCTGATACTGCTTTTCCCGGCAGGCACCCGCAATCGTAATGCGAGCTGTATTTGCTGGGCGATAGAGACCCGGAAATAAACCCGGGCTATCGCTTGCTTATCGGCCCAATGAACCAAACCCGCATCGGTAATCTCCGCGGGTGCATTAACCCAGGCATTGCCGCCAACCGGCACTATCGCTTCAATAGTTTGCGCAATGGTGCTTGATTGCCACAGCAGGATAAACAATATGCAGAGCAGAAGCGGGGCAGGCTTTTTCATCTTGAATAGTTGTATTAAACTTTACGGCAAGTTAAATTATTTCGTCATGGAATTATAGCTGCCCAATCATCGTTTTTTTATTGAAGATCAAGTTTTCGGGGTGATTTCTTAAAAGTACAACAATCTGACTTCAAGAACAATAAATGCCATTTTCGACCCCAATAGTGTCCCTACAAAACAGCGCTGTTTGGAATTAGTCTAAATAATTTTAACTTTGCAAAAAAATGCCACACGGTTTCGGACCCGTGTGGCCAACCGGAAAATCCGGCTCACCTTTAATGTCGATTAAAAGTAATGCAAGTTAAACAAATTTTGCTATTAGGTACGCTCTGTGCCTACGCGTTCGCAGCAAACGCCACCCCGGGTTCAAAAACACCGGGCGAAAGATCAAAAGCCTATGAAAAAAATTTACACAGAAAAGCAGACGACGAAAAACCAACAGGCACCGTGCGCGGTAGGATCACCACATCCGACGGTACAATAGCCGAAGCGGTTTCCGTAGTACTAAAGGGAACAAAGTATGGCGCTATTACTGATGAGTATGGTGAGTACCATATTAAACGAGTTCCGGAAGGTGACTATACCATTATGGTAACTGCCGTTGGTTTACGCCCTACCGAAAAACAGATCCATGTAATTGCCAAAGAAACCGTAATTGCCGATTTCTCCCTTTCTGAAAACCAATCGCAACTGGTAGAGGTGCAGATAAAATCGAATAAAAACAAGTACAAAACAGATAAGGTATCCCCTTCATTAAGGCTGCAATCGCCGCTTATTGAAGTGCCTCAAAATATACAGGTGGTTAGTGCTAAACTCATTGCTGATCAGCAAGTGTTTGACATTGTTGATGGTATTACCCGTAACGTGAGCGGAACGGTAAGAACAGGTCACTGGGATGCACAATATGCCAACATATCAACCCGTGGTACAACCATACCGGCTTTCAGAAACGGCATGAACCTTAAAATGCCATGGGGCCCGCTGGCTGATGATGCAGCGACTATCGACCGTATCGAGTTTATAAAAGGCCCATCAGGCTTTATGATGGCCAATGGCGAACCGGGTGGTATCTACAACATCGTTACCAAAAAACCTACCGGCCAAAACCGCAGCTCGGTAAGCTTTAGCGGTGGCGGCTACAGCCTCGGCCGTGCAGCACTTGATTTGGATGGTAAACTATCTAAAGATGGCAAACTGCTTTACCGCTTAAACCTGGCCGCGCAAACCAAAGGCAGCTACAACAAATACAACTATACTGATAAATACGTTATTGCCCCGGTGATCAGCTACCAGGTTGACAGCAATACCGTGGTTACTGCCGAGTACACTACTCAGCATGTTGAAGCACAGGCTTTAGGTACTTACGGCTTTTCGCCGAAAGGATATGCCGATACCGACCCGAGCTTCTTTTTAGGCGACCCATCGCTTGACCCGGCTAAACTTTACGACCACAACGTAACCTTATACTTAAACCACAAATTAAGCAGCGACTGGAAATTAAACGCGCAGGTAGCTTATGTAAAATATGGTTTATTAGGTGGCACCCCATGGCCAACCATGATAGCGCCAAACGGCGACATGAGAAGAAACCTCAACATCAGCGAGGAGCTTGCCATTAACAAGAACGCGCAGGTAAGCATTATGGGCGATATCGCCACCGGCCCGGTAGTACACCGTGTTATGGCTGGTATTGATATGGGTAACTTAAAAACATGGGGTGATTTTTCGAGCGTGCAACTGGCCGATCTTCAATTAGCCGGTAACGCTACCTTCAATATTTACAACCCTGTATACGGTATCCCGGCTGCCAACATCCCGGTTTTCGACCGTTCAAGAAGCATTCAGAATCGTTCAGGTTCTAATGCTTACGCTACAAATCTAACTTACACAGGTGCTTATTTGCAGGATGAGCTGCGCTTTTTAAATGGCGATCTGCGCCTTACACTGGCAGGCCGTTTCACGAATGCTGTTACAGTGGGTAAAAACAATGGTACGCAGGTATCAGACAACGTTTTCAGCCCAAGATTTGGTTTGAGCTACTCTATCACCAAAGATTTCAGTGCTTACTCATTGTTTGATCAAAGCTTTTTGCCGCAGGCAGGTGCCGACTTTAACGGAAACATATTTAAACCCGTTCGTGGTAATAACCTTGAGTTTGGGTTAAAGAAAGATTGGTTTGGCGGCAAGTGGAATACTACAGCGGCTGTATATAAAATCACCAAGAAAAATGTGCTTACACAAGATCCTGATCATATTGATGCCATACAAAACTGGAGAATTCAGTTAGGCGAGATACAATCAAAGGGTATTGAATTTGATATTAACGGCGAAATTGTTAAAGGATTAAATGTAGTACTTAACTACGCCTATACCGATGCCAGGGTTACTAAAGATAAAACCGTTGACCCGGCCAAGAACCTGGAAGGCTCTCATGTAGCCAATTCTGTTAATCATATTACCAACGGATGGTTATCATACCGTTACACAAAACCACACGCTTTATTAAATGGCTTTGGCGTTTCGGGTGGATACCAGTTACAACTTGGTCGTTACACAGGCACAAACGCCAGAACACCAAACCTGCCAGATTATATTCGTTATGATGCCGGTATATCTTATGAAAAAGGTAAGATCAGCGTATCGGCATTGGTTAATAACCTGCTTAATCGCAGGCTGCTAACCCAAGGTTCGTATACCGCAATTGACCCGGCTAAAGTAACACCAACCAATGTTTCGTACTACACCTATATATACGAAATGCCAAGAAACGGCAGGTTAACCGTTACCTACAGGTTTAAATAAGCACATGAAATTAAATAACAGCACAATGGCAACTAAAACACAAACACCGGCAAAAAAGAAGCAAAAAGATTCGCTTTTTAAACGGATCAATAGCTGGCTCCACCTGTGGCTTGGCCTTATATCGGGTGTCATTGTGCTGATTGTTTGTCTTACCGGCTGCATCTGGGTTTTTAATGAGGAGATCACCAACCTGCTCGAACCCGAAACCAAGGTAGAATGGCAGGATAGGGCCGTGCTTAAACCTTCGCAGCTTACAAACATTGCCGCTTCGTTATACCCTGATAAGGAGCCTGCCTACGCTTTTTACCAGCAGGGCAGAACAATTAACCTTAGCCTGGCATCGGCAAAGGCAAAACCGGGCAATCGCCGTAGTGGTTTAACCTTGCTGAAGATAAACCCTTATACCGGCGCGGTAATCAGTAAAGAAGTACATAAAGAGGGCGAAACCGATTTCTTCAGGTTCATACTTAACGGACACCGTTTTCTTTGGTTGCCCTACGAAATAGGGCGGCCAATAGTAAACTATGGCACGCTTGTGTTTGTGATACTGCTTATTACCGGGCTGATATGGTGGTATCCTAAAAAATGGAACAAAAGTACCCGCGACAAGAGCTTCAAAATAAAATGGGGCGCGTCGTTTAAACGGGTTAACCTCGATTTACACAATGTACTTGGTTTTTACGCCATGTTAGTGCTGGCCGCCATTGCTCTTACGGGTATGGTATACGGTATTAAATGGTATAGCGAAGGCCTTTACTGGGTAACATCGGGCGGCGATAAGCTGGCCGAATTTAAAAGGCTCGAATCTGATTCGCTTATAAGGGGTAAAGTTTATACCCCCGAACAAGCGATGGACGGCGCCTGGGCCAGGGTGATCGCGAAGCATCCCAAATCAACCGGCTTTTATTACAGCTTTCCGGATACCGCGCATGTAAAAACTGCTATCAATATTACGGTTTACCCAAACAAGGGGCAGTTTTACAATAGCCAGGGCTACACCTTCGATCAGCATACGCTAAAAGAATTAACACGGCAAGATGCTTATTCTGTACCCTACGAAAGCGCTTCGTTCGGGCAAAAGCTGCGTAAAATGAACTACGATATCCACGTAGGCAGCATACTGGGTTTCCCGGGAAAAGTACTGGCATTTTTGTCGGCCCTAATAGGGGCGAGCTTACCTGTAACCGGCTTTTTAATTTGGTATGGCCGCAAGTTCAAAAAAGCGAAACCCAGCAAAAGCAAAACGGTTGTAAAACCTAAGCTGCAAGTAGTTTCAACCTGATAAAATCAGTAAAGAATATAAAAAGCGAAAGCCTCTGTGTCAAATGATACGGAGGCTTTTGTTTTTTAAGTCGGGATGACAGGATTTGAACCTTTTAAATCGGGTATTTATACCTATTTAAAATTACAACCGAAACTTACTACCTTAGATCGTGGCTTTTATATATCAATCCGGGATGTTAAAGTTTCTCTTACTCTTATCGCTTTCATAAACCTATCAATTAACGCTTGTTTATTATTATCATGAAATACATTATTGGAGCATTTATATGTTTGGGGCTGGCCGCTTGCAAAGGTGCAGGAACTTCGGAAATAAAGGACACCAGCTATATAGATAAAAGGGGTAATCAACATAAGTTTTTGGGGATAATACCCGACAGTTTACGCACAACGGAACAGGCGAACCTTATAGATAAGCTGAATGAAATTTCGATAAAGTATACCTATGTTAAAAACAATCACATGGTTTTTGACCTCACAAAAGAAGAATTTGTTAAGCTTGGGATACCCATCAGGTTTTATGAGACATTTAAAAAGAACATCGCCGACAATAACTCGTATTTTGATGCAAACGGGATTAAAAATGCAGATAAAATGCTCGCCGAAAGAAACAAAGAGTATGAGCTTTCGCGCCATGGCGCTACTCCATAATCTACAAAAAAGAGCACATCGAAAATAGGCATTTCAAACAGCTCTTTTTATGTCGGGATGGCAGGATTTGAACCTACGACCTCCAGCACCCCATGCTGGCGCGATACCGGGCTACGCTACATCCCGAATGATGATTATTAAAATACATCACAAGGCTACAAATATAAATTTCAAAAAAATATTACAAAAAAGAATAAGCAATTATTCTATCTTCAACTTTACTATGTAAACCTTATACCGACTCAATACCAATGAAACCTATTTTAACTGTATTTTTCCTGTTATCCTTTTCCACTTTTTGTTGCGCGCAAACAAACAATACTCCTTCCGTTGTAGGGAATACAAAAACGCATTCATTCAATAAGAAATTTACCACACAATCCATTCCAACAAAGGAAAAAGAAACAAAGTTACAAAGCGTTACCCTTCACGGGAATTTGACCGACTTAAAGGATGATCGGATTATTATTGCTTATCCGCGTTTTGCAACGTTTGTTGTAGATACTCTTGAGGTGTTGCACGGTAAATTCAATTGGTCAAAAAACCTTGTTGCTCCAAGCAAGGCCATGTTATTCTTACCCGGTAATTCATTTGTCTTGTATATCGAACCCGGCACAATTACAATCTCCGGTAGTATAGACAGTATTACTGTGGCTGGCTCAAAAACTGATGCTAAATATCGGGAGTTTGACAAATCTTTTGACGATCTCAGGGCACAAAAGCGCTTACTAAACGAAAAATTAAAAGAAGCAAAGGGAGCACAGGAAATGGCCATTCTAAATACACTCAGCCAAATCAGTATAAAATGGGCAGAACGCGAAAACGAATTTATAAAAGCCAACCCAGAAAATGCGATTAGTACATCAACAGCACTTCAAAAAGCGTCAGCAGGCGACTACGACGATGCCATAATTGCTTATAACTTGCTTAGCAAAAAAATAAAAACAAGTGCTGTGGGTAAAGAGATTGAGCGCTCGCTAATTATTACTGAGAGAAGCAGAATTGGGGCTAAACTACCCGACTTTACACAAAATGACCCGGATGGTAAGCCTGTTAGATTCTCCGATTTCAAGGGCAAATATGTTTTTTTAGACTTTTGGGCGAGTTGGTGCGCACCTTGCCGAGCTGAAAACTCCAATGTTTTAAAGGCTTACAATACGTTGAAGGATAAAAACTTCACCGTAATCGGTATTTCTGTTGACAATGATGCTGAGCAATGGAAAAAAGCCATTAAGGACGACAATATGCCATGGACAATGGTGTCAGACCTTAAAGGCATGAAAAACGAGATCGCTGCCTACTTCAATTTATCCGGGGTGCCTTTTAGCCTGCTCATTGACCCACAAGGAAAGGTAATTGCCAAAAACCTGACCGGTGTAAGACTTCATCAAAAACTTCGGCAAGTATTTGGAAATTGATGATGTACAATTTGAAACCATTGAAGTAGCCGACCGCTATACAAACCGGGTTTCAAAACTATATAGCGAAACCCTTAGTTACCCTTCGTCTTGTATAACCCTTCTGCCTTTAATAATTTGAGTTACCAGGAACGATGCTACCAAAGCTATCCATAGCCAATACTCATACTTAAACGCCCAATAAATAAAAACAGGGGAGATAATTAACCATTCTACTACAATTATATATAGAGGGCTTAATTTGATCGTTGAGAAACAAATAACATCTAACAATACAATCAGTACAAAAAAGAGAACAACCAACAGCAATCCGTATGTGAGCATTAAAAAAGGAGCCGATATGATAATCTTACCTAAGAAATTCTGCCAATTATGATCTTGCTGTAGGTCCGGGATGGCAAATGCTATCATCATAATTTCTATACACACATAGAAACCAACGAGATGTATCCAGTTTATTTTTAGCGCGTATAATAGCTTCTTATAAGTTATCATTGATGTAATTTATACCTACTGCCTTTTAATTTCTACATCTATCAACTGCTTCATTTTATTCAACATAGTTTGCTGATTGCGCCAATAGTTAATATTACGGCTTTGCCCGTCAGATTCGGTTTCCAAGTAAAAGCCGTTTAATACCTTTTTAAGCGTCTTTTTACCAAGGTATATATTGAATGTATAATTAGAATGATGATTTATATACATCCTATACGTTACGTTTATGCCCACATAAAGATAATTTTCAAACGACGTGTGCAGGTCAAAATGTTGCGGCTTTATTTTGAAAACCAAATTATCATACACGTAAAACTCCGGCCCCAGCAACCCTTCCTTTTTTAGCCGTTCGTAATTATCAGTTACAAAGTTTAAAAACGAATTGCTGATAGGGCGGGGCTGATATTCCTTACAATCGTCAAAGCGCTGTATGTATGATCGGTCTTTGTTTTTCCAGATAAGGTATTGAATATTTGAAGGCTGGCAGTCTTTAGCAGGGAGCATCAGCCGCCCGTAAAATAGATCCATGTAGGTAACAAAAGTATCTACCCCCGTAGTGCGTAATTTGCCGATTTGCTTATTAACGTGAAGCGTAGTTATAGATTGAGCTTTAGCGCCAATAGCTAAAAACACGTAAATAATGATAAGGTAGCAGGTTTTCATCGGTTGGTATTACTGATATAAATATAACCCATCTCTTCGGGTTTTACTGCAAATTTGCGATTCTCCCTTTCAGCGGATGAGCATCCTTTTAATTTCCATTCTTCAAAATCCCCAGCACTTTAACACCATAATGATACACATAACAGCCTGCGCAAAAGGCTACAAAAGATTCTAAGGCGGCAAACACACATACAATAGTGGCCAGTACCGGCGCGGTGGTGTGCATGCCCAGTATATCAACTAAACATACCGCTGCCATAAAAACGAAGCCTACCCATGCCGCGAAACGTTTGGGTGCACGGTCTACCGGTTTCACTTTAAGGTTGGCGGCATTTGCGATGATGCCTGCAAGTGAAGCCAACACGCTGTATTTCTCCAGCCCGGTGGAACGCAGTAAAAAATCTATGGTCAGCAAAACAGGGATGATCTGCATGCCGGTGCCGAGATAGGCGAGGGCGCATAATAATACCAGTAATGCTACAACGCGAATCTTGTTCTCGTTCACCTTCACATGGTCAACCGGGCAACTGATATTATTATTCATATTATCTGCATTTAAATTTACAGGGCATTGTACAAATATAATTTTAATCATAAATTTATAAATTGCTTTATTACGTCATGATTAATTAACTTTAATGGAATGTTGTTCATGGTTAAACCTTATCCTGTACAATTTGATCAAACATTTTCGTTTACCTATTTGAGTACGGCTTACATTTGGCAACTTGTATGAATTCACCTGATAATTATGAACTTCTGATCGGTAAAATAAACCTCTTTATTAAGCGGTATTATTTTAACAACCTGCTGAGGGGATTAATTTTCTTAGGTGCCGGGTTATTTTCGCTTTACATTATCGTAACCCTTAGCGAATACTTTGGTAACTTCAATACGCTTTTCCGTTCCATTCTTTTCTACGTTTTCATTGTTATTAACGTCGCGCTTATTGGTTGGTTGATTATTCCATCGTTACTGGCCTGGTTAAATGTGGGTAAAACGTTAAGTCATGATGATGCCGCGCAAATCATCGGCAAGCATTTTAATGCCGTAAACGATAAGTTGCTGAACACGCTGCAACTCAAAAAACAAGCCCTGAACGATCCGCGGCAGCAACGTTTGCTGGAGGCCGGTATCGATCAGAAAATAGCCGAACTATCACCCATCAGCTTTCCATCGGCCATTAACATTGGCGAAAACAGACGCTTTTTGAAGTGGCTCATCCCGCCCGCCGCCGTTATCTGCATCATAGCGTTCGCGGCTCCGTCTATACTTACCGAAAGTACTAAAAGGCTCATCAGGCATAACGAATACTTTGCTCCGGTGGCCCCGTTTCAGTTTGTGGTGCTCAATCAATCACTTTCGGCCATCCAGGGTGACGATTTTAAATTCGACCTTAAGCTTGCGGGCAATAAACTGCCTGCCGATGTATATATTGAAACCAACGGCAATACTTTTAAACTGAACAAGGATAACATCAGTCGTTTTAATTACCTGTTCAGCAACGTGCAGCAAAATATGGCGTTCAGGTTATCAGCCAATGGCTATACATCGGCCAATTACGAGATCAAGGTGAATCAGCGCCCGTCATTATTGCATTTTGATGTAGACCTCGCCTATCCGGCCTATCTGCACAAAGCCAATGAAACACTGGCTAACGCGGGCGATCTCACCATTCCGGCAGGTACTATCGTTACCTGGAAACTACATACGCAACATGCTTCGGCAGTGGCATTTTCGCTTAACGATAAGCAGCAAATGCTAAGCGCCAATAATGCCGATGTATTTGAGCATCGCGAAAAGATCAGCAAGAACTCGGTTTATAATATCCGTCCGCAGAACGATTTTGTAAAACACGGCGATTCATCAGCCTACCGCATCAATGTAATTGCAGATGAATTACCGGCCATTACTGTCGAAGAAAAACAGGATTCAGTAAGCAGCAAAGCGCTGTATTTTAACGGAACGGTACAGGACGATCATGGCTTTTCATCGCTTACCTTCCATTATAAAATCAACGCCGAAGGTGGGCAACCAAAAGCTGTTACCAAGGCTGTAAAAGCGGATCTGAACGGTTCGCAGGCAGGCTTTTTCTATTTTTGGAACCTGAAAGACCTCGGTATAAAACCCGGCGAACATATTACCTATTATTTTGAGGTGGCCGATAACGACGCGGTAAACGGCCCCAAAAGTACCCGTTCGCCCGAGCGTAGTCTGGATGTGCCCGATGCCAAACAAATGGATGAGCAGCTAAACGCGGGTACGCAATCGGTTAAGGATAAAATGCAGTCGGCTATTAAACTGGCGGCGCAGGTTGAAAAGGAATCGCAGAAGCTGAATCAGCAGTTGCTGGATAAGAATACGCTTTCTTTCGATGAAAAGAAACAGGTGGAAGACCTGCTGCAAAAACGCCGCGAATTGAACCAATTGGTGAAAGATATTCAGGACGAAAACAAGAAGAACCTTTACAACAGGAACGAAAATCAGCAGCAAACCGACGAAATAAAACAAAAGCAGCAACAAATTGAGCAGCTTTTCAATAACGTGCTCGACCCAAAAACACAGGAATTGCTAAAAAAACTACAGCAATTGTTAGAGAACGGTCAAAAAGACGAAACAAGGGATGAGTTGTCTAAAATGCAAATGGACAATAAATCGTTAAAGAAGGAACTTGATCGTATGCTCGACCTGTATAAGAAACTGGCCTTCGATCAAAAACGTGAGCAAAATATTAACCAGTTAAACAAGCTGGCCGATGAACAGCAAAAGCTGAACGAAGAAACGAATAAGCCCAATGCCAACAAACAGGAGTTGCAGCAAAAACAGGATAAAGTGCAGAAGGATTTTGAAGACGTTAAGAAATCATTGGACGAGCTGAACAAGGAAAACCAGGAGGCCGAAGAAAAAATGAACTTCGAGAATCCTGAAAAAGATACACAAGAAATAGACAAAGCACTGAATGACAGCAAGGAAAGCTTAAATAAAAATAACAAAAGCAAAGCATCAAAGGCGCAGCAACAGGCCGCGCAAAAAATGCAGCAGCTGGCCAAAAAAATGCAGGAGCAGGAACAGGATGGTGAAGAGAGCGAACAGAACATCAACATACAGCAATTACGCGAGCTATTGAAGAACCTGGTAAACAGCTCTTTCGGGCAGGAAAAGGTGATGCAAACGCTAAAAAGCATCAGTTACGTTGATCCCGGCTATATTTCGCTGGCGCAAAAACAAAAAGATATTAAGGATAACCTTAAAACGGCGGAGGATAGTTTATACGCATTAAGTAAACGCGTACCGCAAATACAATCAACAGTTAATAAGGAAATTACAGATATAAACGATCATATTACGCAGGCGATAAGCAACATGGGCGACCGCCGTACGGGCGAAGCAACACGCCACCAGCAGCTGGCCATGACTGCCATGAATAATTTGGCACTAATGTTGAACGAAGCGTTAGAGCAAATGCAAAACGCGGCTAAAAATGGTAAGGCCGGTAAAGGGAAGAAAAAACAACCTTCGCTTTCGCAGCTTAGCAAAATGCAAAAGCAGCTGAACGAAAACATGCAGAAAGCGCGCGATCAGATGCAGCAGCAGGGCAATAAGCCGCAAATGCAAAAAGAGGGGCAGGGCAATATGAGCGAGCAGCTGGCAAAACTGGCCCGCGAGCAGCAAACTATACGCCAGGCACTTGAGCAGTTGAACCGTGAACAAAATAAGGATGGTAAGGGTGGTTTGGGGAATTTGGATAAAATTTCGATGGAAATGGAACAAACTGAGAACGATATCGTAAACAGGAGGATAACCCAGGAAGCACTAAAAAGACAGCAGCAGATACAATCTCGTTTACTTGAAGCAGAAAAGGCTGAGCAACAGCGTGATCAGGACAATAAACGCGAAAGCAACAGCGCTAAGGATATGCCGCCGGGATATATAAAAGCTTTACAGAACTACCAGCAACTGAAAACTAAACAAACCGAACAGATACGAACAGTATCACCGGCACTAAACTTATATTACAAAGAAAAAGTAAAAACCTACTTTGAACAACTTAATGGAAAGTAACATGGAACAGGATAAAGTTCAAACAGGCGAGTTATTTACCTTGCAGCTGCCATCTAAACATGACAGTATAACTCATCTTGAAACTTTAATTGAAGAAATTGCCGACAAATACCATGTTGGCGACGATACTTTTGCAAATATGATGACCTGCCTTAACGAGGCCTTCATCAACGCGATACTACACGGTAATAAGTTAGATCCGGAGAAAATTGTGATCATCAATGCCGAGGTTGACGGTAAGCGAATTATATGGACCGTTACCGACGAAGGTGAGGGTTTTGATTACTCACACCTGCCCGACCCGACATCCGAGGAGAACCTTGAAAAACTGACAGGTCGTGGTGTTTACATTATAAAGCACCTTGCCGATCAGTGCATTTTTAATACCCGTGGAAACGAATTAGAGCTACATTTTAAGATATAATGCCCGCTATTACATTTTTTGAAGAGGATATTGTTTTTAAACTGAAGAATAAAACAGCCGTTAGGGGCTGGATAAAAGAAACCGTTGAAACCGAGAATTATAAGCTTAAAGAGTTAAACTATATATTTTGCTCTGATGCCTACCTGCTGCAAATAAACCAACAGTATCTTGATCATGATACCTATACCGATATTGTAACTTTCGATAACTCGGAGGTTGAGGGTGATATTGTGGGCGATATATTTATTTCTATTGAGCGGATCCGCGAAAACGCCGCCAAATTTGACGTTACCGAAACCGACGAGCTGCACCGTGTTATTATACACGGCGCCCTGCACCTGCTGGGCTACACAGATAAAAAACCGGCCGACAAAAAAAATATGACACAAAAAGAGGATTATTATTTGAACAAGCGATCATTTAATAACTAATTTAGCGGTCATATATCTATTTATCAATATTTTAAAACATGAAAGTATTAACGATATTACTGGCCCTGCTGTTCACAGCTCCTGCGGCATCAGTGTACGAATTTAAATTAACCAATATTGATGGTAAACCATTTTCATTGGCTAAATACAAAGGCAAAAAGCTTTTAATAGTTAACACAGCATCAGAGTGTGGCTTTACGCCCCAATATGCCGAGCTGCAAAAACTTGCCGATCAATACAAAGGCAAAGTAACCGTAGTAGGTTTCCCGGCCAATAACTTTGGCGGCCAGGAGCCGGGCGCTAATGCCGAGATCAAAACCTTTTGCCAGAAAAACTATGGCGTTAACTTCCCGCTGAGCGAGAAAGTAAGTGTTAAGGGTGATGATATCAGTCCGCTGTTCCAGTACCTTACCACCGCCGAAAATCCTGATTTTACAGGCGAGGTAAAATGGAACTTCGAGAAATTTTTGATAGATGAAAATGGTAAACTGATACACCGCTACCGTTCGGCTGTAAAACCATTATCGCCTGAAATTACTAAAGAGTTAGAATAAGTATCATACATAACTTATAAAACAAGAAAGGCGCTCTACAAGCGCCTTTCTTGTTTTATTCTTTTTCTTTGGCCTTTTCCTCTTCGGCCTCTTTCTTCTTTTTCTCGGCTTCTTCCTGGGCTTTCTTTTTATCCTTCTCTACCTTTTCTTTAGCTTTCTTAATAGAATCCTGCTTGGCTTTGGCCGCTTTTTCTTTCTTTTTAAAGAAACCGCGCAGCAGGAAATTGCTTTGGGCCGCTTTCAGGTCTTCGTGCAGGGTACCGGTGGCCGCGTCAACCGTTTTCATGGTCGATTTGGCTTGCGTTACGGTGCTTTGCAAGTCTTTGGCGATCTTCTCGTCATTCAATAGACGGCCTATACTGCCCTTGCCGCTATTGATCTTATAAACAATATCAGACAGGTTAGCGGACAGCTTTTCGGCGTTATCGGCGACGCGGGTAAGCTTATTGATGATCTTATCTACATCCAGCGGATTTACAGCCACCAGTTCATCGCCATCTTTCACAATTTCATTGCTTTTAATACCGCCGGGGGCAATGGTTACCAGTTTATCGCCCATTAAACCATCGCTGCCTATAGCTACCTTGGCATCCTTTTTTATAAAGCGTTTTACGTTGTTATTGATAGTAAGATCAACCCGCACCAGGCTATCGGTTACAATGGTAATGTTTTGTACTACACCCACGTTGATGCCCGCAAAACGTACGTTATTGCCTACCTGCAAACCGCTTACGTTTTTAAATTTACCGTAAATATTAAAGGTGGAGTTGAACAGGCTTTTTTGGCTGCCTATAAAAAAGATAGCCAGTATCAATACCACTATACCCACAGCGGTAAACAGTCCTATTTTTATTTTTTGGGAAGAGGTAGTTTTCATGATTTTTCGTTAAAAAAAGATCTTACAAATTCATTGTCCGATTTTACCAGCTCATCAAATGAACCTTCGGCCACATATTCACCTTCGTTCATTACTACAACACGGTCGGCGGTTATTTTGGCGCATTCCATATCGTGTGTAATGATGATAGATGATGTTTTATATTTTTTCTGCATGTTGAGGATCAGTTCACTGATCTCGCGCGAGGTAATAGGGTCGAGGCCGGTGGTAGGTTCATCATAAAGCATAATTTCGGGCTTTACAATGAGCGTACGGGCCAGGCCTACACGTTTACGCATACCGCCCGACAGATCAGATGGCAGCTTATCTATCGCGTCGAGCAGCCCCACGCCATCAAGCACTTCTTCTACCCGTTGGTTAATTTCCTGCTGATCTTTTATTTTCAGTACACGGGTAAGCGGAAATTCGAGGTTTTCGCGTACCGTCATCGAATCGTACAGTGCCCCGCTCTGAAAAAGGAAACCAATGCGGATACGGAGCTGTTTAAGCTCTTTATCATCCATATCGGCCACTGATTCTCCAAAAACGGTTAACTCGCCCTCATCGGGCTTTAAAAGGCCTACTATGCACTGTATAGTTACTGATTTACCCTGACCCGATTTTCCAAGTACCACAACATTCTCTCCCCGTTTAAGATCGAGGTTGATGTTATTGAGCACATCCTTATCACCAAAAGATTTTTTTAGTCCCTTAATGTATACTACCACTTCATCTTTATTGGTATCGGTAGCCTGATCTATCGTTTTGTCCTGCTGCTGTTCCATCTTACTAATAGTATAATAAATTGGTAATTTGAACAGCTATGGCATCAATAACAAAGATCCACAGGGAGGCAGTCACCACCGCCGAATTGGCCGCTATGCCCACGCTTTCGGTACCTTTATTTGAGTTATAGCCCTTGTAGCACCCTACAAAACCTATGGCCAGGCCAAAAAATATGGTTTTTATAAATGCCGGCACAAAATCAACAAATTCGAGCGCGGCAATACATTTATGAAAGTAGAGGGAAAAGCTAATGCTATCTGAAATATTAAGGGCTAAAAAGCCACCGAAAAGGCCAATGGCATCGCCCAAAACGGCTAACAGAGGCACCATAAAACAGGTGGCCAAAATACGGGTGACTACTAAGTACTGTAAAGGATTTGCGCCTGATACTTCCATGGCATCAATTTGCTCGGTTACCTTCATACTGCCCAGCTCGGCACCAATGCTGGAGGCTATTTTACCGGCACAAATAATGGCCGTAATAACAGGGCCTATCTCACGGATAAGCGATACCGAAAGCGTTCGCGGCAGCATACTTTCAGCTCCAAAATCAACAAGGGTAGGGCGTAGCTGCAATATCAGCACAATGCCCATTATAAAGGAGGTAATGCCTACCAGCATCAGCGAGCGGTAGCCAATTTCGTAGCATTGCCGCACAAACTCCGACCACTCAAAGCCTCCTGCAAAAACATTACGAAAAAAGCGGCTGAAGAAAACGCATTGATCGCCAATTTCCTCCAGCCACTTTTTCCATCCGGGTATAACTTGCTCTGCCATAAAAATTCTGTAACTAAATGTCAACTACAACAAACCTGTATTATTTGTTTGCAGGTAGCTTTTTTATGCTATTTAACACACAGCTGTTATGCGCAGAAAGGCTATTACATAGGTACTTCGAGTATCAGCAAGCGGGATTGCGCAACGGTTTCAATGGTTATATAATCTGTATCATAAACACCCAGCGCGTCCCTTTTGTTTAATGTTGTACCATCAATATTTACGCTGCCCTCCAGCAGGAAAAGGTAAATACCATTGCCGCGGCTTTTTATTTCGTACTGAACTTGTTTTCCCGGCTCAAATTCCCCTATACTGAATGTAGCATCCTGGTTAATCCACAGACTATCACCGTTTTTAGCAGGCGATATCAGTGTTACCAGTTCGTTAGGCTTAATGGCATCGGTAAAGCTCTTTTGATCATACCTCGGCGTAATATTTTCCTCTTTCGGAAAAACCCATATTTGCAGGCTGCTGGTATTTTCAGTATGCGATGGGTTATATTCAGAATGATAAACACCTGTACCGGCCGACATTACCTGCACCTCACCGGCTTTAATAATGCCTTTGTTGCCCATGCTATCCTTATGCTCCAATGCGCCCTCCAAAACAATGGTAATGATCTCCATATTATCGTGCGGATGCATACCGAAACCCTTCCCTTTGCCAATAATGTCGTCATTAAGTACCCTTAATGCACCAAAATGCGTTTTTTCGGGATTATAATATGGGCCAAAGCTGAAAGAAAACTTAGCTTTTAACCAGCCGATATCATTGTAACCACGCTCATTTTCAGGATGTAACACCTTTTCCATTTGATTCTCCTATTATATGTGTTTAAACATACAATAGTTATTCCACAAATATTTTATGCGTATTTTTGCATGTTTTTTATAACTAATGGCATATAAAGCAATTATAGCGGGCGCAAGCGGACTTATTGGCAGTTATTTGCTCAATTTGCTGCTGCAACATGCTGATTACGATGAGGTAGTAATTTTAGTTAGAAAGGAATTACCCGTACAGCATAAAAAGTTATTACAAGTGGTGGTAGATTATGATGATCTATCGGCGCATAAGCAGCTCATTACCGGTCACGTGGTATTCTGCTGCCTGGGCACTACCAAAGCTAAAACGCCGGATGAGAGCGAGTACCGCAAGATAGATCATGATTATCCCTTATTGCTGGCACAATTAGCGGCAAATAATGGCGTTAAGCATTATCATTTAGTAAGCGCAATCGGAGCCGATTCAAAATCGGGTAATTTTTACCTGAAAACAAAAGGAGAGGCCGAAGAAGGTATTTTTAAAACCAATATTGCTTCGCGGCATATTTACCAGCCATCGCTGTTAACCGGCGACAGGAAGGAACCCCGGCTGGCCGAAAAAATATTTACGGTATTGATGAAGGTGTTTAATCCTTTATTAATTGGCGGCCTTAAAAAATACCGGAGCATTCTGGCACTTACTGTTGCACAGGCAATGGTTAACCAATCACTAAACAATGAAGAGGGTGTGTTTATACATCCATCGGATAAAATAAAACAATTAGCGTGAGTACTTACATTTCAGCGGAAAATCTTGGACATTCCTTTCATGACCATTGGCTATTTAAAAATTTAACCATAGGTATTAACCGCGGCCGCAGGGTTGCATTGGTAGGGGTAAACGGTGCCGGAAAATCTACCTTATTAAAATTACTGGCAAACCAGTTTTCGCCCACCGAAGGAAAAGTGGTGCGTGCCCGCGATTTGCGACTGGGCTACCTGGAACAGGATCCCGGTTTTAAAAACTCGGTTACCATCAGCGATTACATTTTTCACGAGGACAATATTCAGCAACAACTCATCAGGAGGTACGAAGAACTTTTAGAGAACGACCCCGACAACAGCAAGGCCATTGAAAAAGTTATGGAAGAGCTGAGCGAGGTTGATGCCTGGGAATATGAGTACAAGATCAAAACTATTTTAGGCCGGTTGGATATTCATCACCTTAATCAAAATATCACTTCATTATCCGGCGGACAAAAGAAACGTTTGGCGCTTGCCCGTTTACTGATCGAAGATCCGGATATGTACATATTGGATGAGCCTACCAACCACCTGGATATTGACACCATTGAGTGGCTGGAGAAATTATTGACAGAAGGTAACAAAACCATATTGATGGTTACGCACGACAGGTACTTCCTGGATAACGTATGTAACGAGATCATAGAAATAGACAAAGGAAAAACATTTACCTACAATGGCAACTACGGATACTTTTTAGAGAAGAAGGCGGAGCGTGAAGCTACCGACGAAATACAGTTCCACAAAAACTCCAACCTGTTAAAAAAGGAACTGGACTGGATGCGCAGGCAACCGCAGGCGAGGGGTACTAAATCAAAAGCACGTATTGATGCTTATTATGATTTGGAAGACAAAACCAAAAATGCTGGTCCAAAAGCCAAGGTGGAATTGAGTGTTAAAACCGCTCGTCAGGGTAACAAGATCATGGAGATTGAACACATCGCCAAATCATTTAAAGATGTTAACCTGATCACTGATTTCAGCTACGTATTTAAGAAAGGAGATAGGATAGGCCTTGCCGGGAAAAATGGTAGTGGCAAATCGACCCTGTTAAATATGATCACCGGCGCTTTGCAACCCGACAAGGGAAAGATAGACAAGGGGGAAACCACAGTGACTGGTTACTTCCACCAGGCAGGTATAAAGTTTAAGGATGATGAGCGTGTTATCGACGTAGTAAAGAACGTAGCGGAGTTTATCACCATGGCCGATGGCAAAATGATATCGGCTTCGCAATTACTTACACAGTTCCTGTTTCCACCTAAAAAGCAACATGGCTTTGTATCTAATTTGAGCGGTGGCGAGAAGAAACGTTTGCAGTTAATGAGCATCCTGATCAAGAACCCGAACTTCCTGATACTGGATGAGCCTACCAATGATTTGGATATTGACACGCTGAATGTGCTCGAAGATTTCCTTACTTCATACACAGGTGTCATCATGATCGTATCGCACGACAGGTACTTACTGGATACCCTGGCAGAACAGCTTTTCATTATGGAAGGTGATGGCAACGTGAGGATTTTCAACGGCAACTATTCATCGTACAGGTTAGATGCTGAAGAAGCCAAGCAAGCGGCAAAACAGAAACCTGTAGCTGTAGAAACACCGAAACCTGTAGTAGAAAAGAAACCAAAACTAAGCTTCAAGGAACAAAAAGAACTTGAAACCATAGAGAAAGAGATAAGCGACCTTGAAGTAAAAATTAAGCAAGCAAACGATAAATTAAACGTGGCGGGTATTGATTCAGCTACGTTAAACAGCATTTTGGCCGATATAAGCACCTACAATAACGCTTTAGAGGGCAAAAGCATGCGCTGGTTAGAACTAAGTGAATTGAACGAAAATTAACGTTCCACGTGGAACATTGTATAAATGTTCCACGTGGAACACGGAGGAAAAGATGTTTAAGAAGTATAATGTTATTGTGGTAGGTGCGGGGCATGCGGGCTGTGAAGCTGCCGCTGCTGCTGCCAATTTAGGTTCGTCGGTATTGTTAATTACCATGAACATGAATACCATTGCACAGATGAGTTGCAACCCTGCAATGGGTGGTGTAGCTAAGGGGCAAATAGTACGTGAGATAGATGCTATGGGTGGTTATTCGGGTATTATAACCGATAAGACCTCTATTCAATTCAGAATGCTTAATCAATCTAAAGGCCCTGCTATGTGGAGCCCGAGGGCACAAAGCGACCGTATGCGCTTTGCCGAAGAGTGGCGTTTAGCGTTGGAAAGAACCCCCAATGTAGACTTTTGGCAGGACACCGTTACCTCTCTATTGGTAAAAGGAAACACCATAAAAGGCGTACGCACTTCAATAGGAATAGAGATAGAAGCCGATTCGGTAGTGCTTACGAACGGTACTTTTTTGAATGGTTTAATACATATTGGCGAGAAAAGATTTGGTGGCGGCAGAACAGGAGAGAAGTCGGCAACGGGTTTAACCGAGCAATTAGTAGAGCTTGGCTTTGAAGCCGGACGTATGAAAACCGGTACGCCACCACGTGTAGATGGCCGGAGTTTGAACTATTCGTTGATGGAAGAGCAGTGGGGCGATGATGTTCGTGGACGCTTTTCTTATACCGAAGTTGAGCAAATACAGGAGCAACGCTGTTGCTGGATCACCTATACCAATAGCAATGTACACGAAACATTGAAAGAAGGTTTTGAGAAATCGCCGATGTTTACTGGTAGGATCAAGGGTCTTGGTCCGCGTTATTGCCCATCAATAGAGGACAAAATTAACCGCTTTGCCGAGCGCGAACGTCACCAGATATTTGTAGAACCGGAAGGTTTAAACACCGTGGAGATCTACGTAAATGGTTTCTCAACCTCGTTACCGGAGGATGTACAGTACCGCGCACTTACCCAAATACCGGGTTTTGAGAACGCGAAAATGTTCCGCCCGGGGTATGCGATAGAGTACGATTTCTTCCCGCCTACACAATTAGGGCTTACCTTAGAAACCAAACAGATCAGCAATCTTTACTTCGCCGGGCAGATAAACGGTACCACAGGTTATGAAGAAGCGGCATCGCAAGGCTTTATAGCAGGTATCAATGCACACCAAAAAATACACGATAAACATGAGCTGATCATGAAAAGATCGGAATCATATATAGGTGTATTGATTGATGACTTGGTAACAAAAGGTACCGAAGAGCCCTACCGTATGTTCACTTCACGTGCCGAACACCGCCTGTTATTAAGGCAGGATAACGCCGATATACGCCTTACACCAATAGCGCATGAGTTAGGTTTAGTGAGCGATGAGCGTTTAGAAAAGGTAAATCAGAAGATAAAAAATTCAGATGCCATAGTAGCTTACAGCAGGAGCAAATCAATTGACCGGGCAAGCGCTAACGGATTACTGGAAGAGTTAGGCACCAGTGCCATCAGTCAAAATGTAAAACTGTTTAATTTATTGAGCCGTCCGCAGGTATCGTTTACTGATCTTAGAAAAGCTGATGAACCATTAAACGATTTGTTAAATGGTTACGATAAAGAAACTATTGAGCAGGCTGAAATAAAAATCAAATATGAGAGTTATTTTGAAAAGGAATTAGATATAGTTGAACGCATGAAGAAAATGGAAGATCGTGAGATCAACCCGGAATTCAATTATCATCAGCTGGTATCGGTTTCAAAAGAGGCACGCGAAAAATTGATGAAGATAAAACCACGCACTTTAGGTCAGGCTTCGCGAATTTCGGGTGTTTCGCCATCAGATATATCGGTTTTAATGGTTCATATTACCAGATAACACTTAAATAATTGATTATCAGTATATTATAAAATATCTTATTAAATCAATTATTTCCGACTTTTAATATCAGCGTTCATAAAAAATAGAAAATGGCTTAAAAGCCCTAAAAATGGCATCAAATAAGAAATACGGTATTTTTAGCAAATTTTTTTGGTTTGCAATCATAATTTTAGGTCTTTACAGCTGCGCAAGCATGCAACGACCGCAGGGTGGGCCCAGGGATCTTACCCCGCCCAAATTATTGAAGGCATTACCTGCAAACATGACCCGTAATTTTAAAGCCAAAGAAATAGAGCTGGAGTTTGACGAATTTTTTAAACTGAGCAATCAGTACCAGGAAATAACTTTGAGCCCCGCTACCGAAAAAGCGCCGGAGTACAAAATAAGAGGGCAGAAGCTGGTTATAGAATTTAAAGACACGCTTCAAAAAAATACAACCTATGTGCTCAACTTTGGTAAGGCCATTCAGGATGTAAATGAATCGAACGTGGTGAAAAATTTTACCTACGTTTTTTCTACCGGTAACCATATCGACTCATTGAGTATTTCGGGAACGGTGACCAACTCGCAAACACAGGAAAAGGAAAAAGACATTACCGTTATGCTGATCCCTGTTGCTAAGGACTCCGTGATCTTCGGTAAAAAGAAACCTTCCATTTTTACCACGACTGATTCATCTGGTAATTTCAGTTTGAACAACCTGCGCGAAGACACTTACAATATCTACGCCTTGAAAGAAGCCAGCCCGAATAAGATCTTCGATAATGATTTAGAGCTGATCGCTTTTCTTAAAAATCCGATCAAAGTAACCAAGGATACATCAAACGTAAACCTGGTGCTTTTTCAGCAGTCGCCCGAAAAATTCAGGTTTATAGAAAGGCGTTTTGATAATGATGGAAAGATCATGCTGTACTTCAATAAGCCGCTTGTTAATCCGTCTGTCAAAATAGTTTCGCCGCCGGCACTGAATGATCAGAAGATAGTGGACATCAATACAACCCGAGATTCGGCACTTGTATTTATGCGCACTATGGATTTTGATTCGGTAAAGATAGCCGTGTTTGAAAATAATAAGCCGTTGGATACTGTTACGTTGCGTAAGAGCCGTAAAGAAAGCTTTCAGAAAGGTGTTACGCTTAAATACAACATTACCGCCGATGGTAAATTAAAACCCGGTACAAACCTCCGTTTTATGCCGAGCATCTATACGGAAAACGTTAATCCTACATTGATCACCCTGAAAGAGGATTCGGCTATGGTAACTAATTTCACCGTCAGTAAAGACACTTCAAACGTTCGTGATTTTACCTTAAAATACCGATGGAAACAGAATGCCAAGTACGAGCTTACTTTTAATGAGGGAGCCATAACGGATATATTCGGTAACAAGAATAAAAAACAGGGTAAACAATTTACGATAGATAAACCCGAAAACTACGGTGTACTTACCCTTAAAGTGAAAGTACCCGAAGCAGGGAAAAACTATGTGGTACAAATATTCCGCGATGAAAAGAGCGTGCTGCGAAGCGACGTGATCACCAAAAACTCATCTATAGTATACGGCAATTACCCAACGGCAAAGTACCGCATAAAAGTGATATACGATACCAATAAGAACGGCAAATGGGATAGCGGCAGTGTAAAGCAAAAGCTTCAGCCCGAGCATATTTGGATATCAGATAAAGAGATAACCCTGCGCCCTAACTGGGAAGCTGAAGAAAGTGTGGATATACCTAAAGAGCCGGCTACTCCTTAAACCAGCCGGAGTACATGATATAATTATTGGGCAGTCGTTTTAATAGCTCGCGCTGCTCATCAGTTATGGGCTTAATTTTTTTTGCCGGTGTACCTGCGTATAAATAGCCTGATTCGCATATAGTACGTTCAAGTACCACGGAACCGGCCGCTATGATCACATACTCCTGTACATCGGCATCGTCCATTACAATGGCTCCCATGCCTATCAGTACATGATCGTGGATGGTACAGCCGTGCACTATCGCATTGTGCCCTACAGAAACGTTATTTCCTATATTGGTAGGCGCCTTTAAATAGGTGGCGTGTATTACCGCGCCATCCTGTATATTGGTATTATCACCTATCTTAATATAGTGTACATCGCCCCTTATTACGGCGTTAAACCATACCGAACAATTATCGCCCATTACTACATCACCTACAATGGTAGCGTTCTCAGCAATAAAACAATCGTTACCCCAGGTTGGGTTTTTATCTTTAACAGGTAATATTAAGGGCATATTTTTTATTATTTAATAAGCTAATTATTGATTTACTGAAGCTATTGCAGCTAACAAATTTTTATTATGTTTGATCAATATATAAGCGGAAATAGCTCAGCTGGTAGAGCATCAGTTTCCCAAACTGAAGGCCGCGGGTTCGAATCCCGTTTTCCGCTCATAATTAAAATACAGTATCCTCTAATACAGCCGCGTGTTCAGGATAATCCGTAGTATAATGCAGGCCCCGGCTTTCCTTACGCATCATGGCCGATTTTACAACCAGGTAGGAAACCTGTATCAAATTACGCAACTCGCAAAGCTTTACCGATAGTTTGGTGCGCTTATAAAATTCCTCTGTTTCTTCATATAATAAACCCAAACGGCGCATAGCCCTATCCAACCTGAAATCAGAACGTACAATACCTACATAGTCATTCATCAGTTTCTGCATTTCGCGGATGTTGTGGGTAACCAAAATATCTTCGTTTGATAGTTTAACCCCTTTTTCATCCCAATCAGGGATACCTACAGGTAATGTTATTTCCTCGAATCCTTTAATGGCATCATCATAAATACGATGGGCAAATACCAAAGCTTCTAATAAAGAATTAGAAGCCAAACGGTTAGCCCCATGCAAACCTGTAGACGAGCATTCGCCGCAGGCATACAAATTAAGGATGGATGAACGGCCAACATGATCAACCAATACTCCACCACACATGTAATGACAGGCCGGTGCAACGGGGATCATATCCTTGGTCATATCTAAACCTATATCCAAACACTTGGCATATATATTAGGGAAATGATTAATAATATCCGCTTTGCTGCGATGGCGAACATCCAGGTAAACGAAATCTTCACCCGATTTTTTTATTTCAGAGTCGATAGCGCGGGCCACAATATCACGTGGTGCAAGTGAACCACGTTCGTCATACTCATACATAAACTCTTCGCCATTGGTACGTTTTAATACACCGCCAAATCCACGTACCGCTTCTGATATTAAAAAGGAAGGATACTCACCCGGGTTATATAAGGCAGTAGGGTGAAACTGGATGAACTCCATATTTCTCACTTTTCCTTTAGCACGATAAACCATGGCTACACCATCACCGGTAGCTATGGTAGGATTGGTAGTTACCGAATAAATATGCCCCGCACCACCAGATGCCATTACCGTTACCTTTGATAATATTTTTTCAACCACATTAGTGACTGTATTAAAGGCGTAGATGCCATAGCATTTAATATCGGTAGATGATTTATCAACAAACTCGCCCAAATGGTGCTGTGTTATCAAATCTACAGCGAAATAGTGCGTAAGTATTTCAATATTAGGGTTTTGATGTATTTGTTCGAGTAAGGCACGTTCTATTTCGAACCCGGTAATATCTTTATAATGTAGTACACGGAACTCTGAATGGCCACCTTCTTTTGCCAAGTCATAAATACCTTCATTTGTCATATCGAAATTGGTACCGTACTCAATAATTTCATTGATGCGTTCTGGCCCTTCATTAACTACAATCTCCACAACCTGCGGATCGCATAACCCATCACCGGCGATCAGGGTGTCTTTTATATGTTTTTCAAAAGAATCCTCTTTTTTATCCACAACTACGGCGACGCCTCCCTGGGCATACTTAGTGTTAGATTCGTCCTCGTTCGACTTTGTAACTATCAGAACTTTACCATGTTTTGCAGCCTTAAGGGCAAAACTCAATCCTGCTATACCCGATCCGATAACAAGGAAATCCACATTTTTAGACATAGAATTTATATAAACTGTGTAAAAGTAGCACAAGTGTTAACAAGCCGTATAAAAGATGTTAATTTTGTGTAAGTAAAAAAGGAAAAAAACTCAAACCCGTGGATAACTCCTACTTTTGTACACAAATGGAACAATCTTTAAGCAACTTATAAGCGCTTTGCACTACGAAACTAACATTTTTAACACACGAATTTTATTAACAAAAACTGTTTTAAATAAAAAGTTGTTTATCACAGCAATCTAATATTCAGCATATTCAAATATGGAAAACTGTGTAAAAATGTTAATAATTATGGAAAACTGACATTTACACCATCTAAAATCACGAGTTTTAAACAAAATCAACACCCTAATAAACAATAGCTTTTTCTTATATTAAAAAGTAGTTGTTATTATTTACAATGTGGAAATGGATACTTTTGAAGAAATAAATATGAAGGGATTTGTGGAGGAAGAAATTGACCCCACCCTTGATCTGTTTGATGAAATTGAAAAATTAAAAAAGGAAAAAAATGCTGTTATTTTGGCTCACTACTATCAGGACGCTGATATTCAGGATATTGCAGATTATATCGGCGATAGTCTCGGATTATCACAACAGGCTGCAAAAACCGATGCCGACGTTATTGTATTTGCCGGCGTACACTTCATGGCCGAAACAGCAAAAATTTTATCGCCAAACAAAAAGGTATTACTGCCCGACGTAAAAGCCGGTTGCTCGCTGGCCGACAGCTGCCCGCCGCATTTGTTTAAAAAGTTTAAGGAGCAGTATCCTGATCATTTGGTGATCACCTACGTGAACTGTACTGCCGAACTTAAAGCATTGAGCGATATTGTTTGTACCTCCAGCAACGCGGTACAAATTGTAGAAAGCCTGCCTAAAGAACAGAAGATAATTTTTGGCCCCGATAAAAATTTAGGTGCCTATGTGGCTAAAAAGACAGGCCGCGACCTGGTATTATGGAATGGTGCCTGTATGGTGCACGAGATATTTTCGAGAGAAAAAATCACCAAACTGAAGGAACGTTACCCGGAAGCTAAATTACTGGCACATCCTGAATGTGAGGAGGTTATATTGCAGATGGCAGATTATATAGGATCTACCACCGGTATATTAAAATATGCTACCAGCCGCCCTGAAAAGGAATTTATAGTAGCTACCGAAGCAGGTATTTTACACCAAATGCAAAAGGATAACCCGGATAAGGTATTTATACCGGCCCCGCCGAACAATGCCTGCGCGTGTAACGATTGCCCGCACATGAAAAGAAACACGTTAGAGAAATTGTACCTGTGCCTCAAAAATGAATCGCCGGAGATATTTGTACCGGCAGATATTATAGAAAGAGCCGTAAAACCAATTGAAAGAATGCTGGATATATCAGCACAGTTGGGATTATAATTTTTTTTTGGATTACACCGATTATTTGAGTGATTGCACCGATTGGAAAATTTGCATTGCGAGGTACGAAGCAATCGCGAACAATACAGAGCGGATTTGTACAGCGACGTGATTGCTTCGTACCTCGCAATGACAATAAATAATATAAAAAAGCACCGATCCTTTTTAAAGAATCGGTGCAATCACTCAAAAGAAATCTGTGTAATAAAAAAATTAAATAGCTTTAGCCAACCACAGTGAAGCATTTAAATGTAATGCCGGGTGAGAGGTAAACCCTGACGGTGAATCGCCCGACCAGCCATTGAAAAGGTTATCGTTAGGGTCGCCGGTGCCATCGTCAGATGGTGAACTGTCGCCTACAAATACTACCCTGCCGCTTCCATAAGTAGCAAGAAGCGCCATTACACCTGTACTGCCGTTTAAAGTACTGCTGTTACGCCAAAACAAACCTTGTACGGTTGAATTTTGCGCGGTAAATAATGTAGCTGTGGTACCATTGTAAAAAGCCAGTTTTGATGCTGTACCGGCAGCGCCGTTCAATACCTTTTGCGCATTGGCATTAGTACCGGTATATACCTTGGTTGACGGACCTTCACTGATGTCGACATAATCAACATTAAAGCCAAATGGTTTATTATTGTTGATACCGTTGTTGCTCATCAAATCATTCCAAACACGCGGCGAATCGTAGCCATCGCCGTCCCTGTCAGATGGATTGTAGCCATTAGCATCGGTACCGGCTGTAGTAGCAGCGGTATGGTCGGCTACCATAAATAAGCCACCGCCTGCTGCTACGTAGTTCATAATTGCAGTTTTTTCGGCCGCGGTAAATAAACGGTTTGGCTCAATTACCACATACACATCATAATTGCTCAAATCTTGCGGATTAGATGAATTACCATAAGTAATAGCTGTACCCACAGGTAAGCTCTCTACCAGTTCGCCTTTTTTAACCAGGTCAACTGCCCAGGCCGACATAGCGCCTTTCCAATAGGTTTCTGATGTAGAAGCGGTAATACCGGTATACGATGGAGTAGGTATACGCTGTGCTTTTATTTCAACCGTTGTACCGCCTGTATAAGTAGGTACATTTTCGGTACCGTCGGCATCAATTAGCCAGTCGGCGCTGCCGGCATTCTCATATTTGGTAGCATCAAACAAGAATTTTTTACCGGTGATGATGGTACCGCCGCCTGTGCCGCCATTATCATTGATAACAATATCATCAAAGTTCAGGCGGTTGCTGCCACCGCTTAATTTGCGTATTTCTAAACGTACATTACCTGTAACCGAAAGTGTGAACGATTGCGATTGTAAGGTAGTGGTTGAGGTGATATTGCTGCCGGCTTGTGCCCAGCTGCTGCCCCCGTTTTGCGAGTACCAAAGGCCCCAGGTGCTGGCGCCATCGGTACTGTAAATGGCATGTTTTATGATAACTGTGCTTGCGCCCGATGTTACATCGAAAAGCATGGTTATTTTACCGGTATTACGTACACGGGCCGACCATGTACCTGCTTTTTTATCGGCTGCTGTGTTACCGATAAGTGCGTCGAACAAGTTCCATGATGTACCTGTGATGGTAACATTATCACCGCTGGCCGAGCCTGCCGGTGCCACATCATAAGCTGATTTTGGGCTGGTTGAGCCTACTTCAAAACCCTGGTTTAGACTAACCGCTTGTGTTTTTAATTTGGTTTGAATAGCAGCGGGTTCATCAGCTGTTGCGGCAATATTATTTTTTTGGCACGATGTAAATAATAAAGCGCCCGCAATAAGTGTAAAAAATGGTTTTCGGAGGTTTTTTAATTGTTGCATAGAGTAAATTGATTTTAATTAAATTGGTTTGTTATAAATAATAGTTAAAGTTGTATATTAAAAATTTAACTTCTGTTTATTATATATTAACTTATTATTACGTAATGCATTGATTTATAGTTATTACTCGGTACTCATAATGAACCTTAATTATTGGTGTAAGCTTTTGTATTTTTGCAGATATTTTATTGATAAGCATGTTTGATAATAAAGAAACAACCAACATACAGCAGCTGGGTGAATTTGGCCTGATAGATCATTTAACCAAAAACATAAAAATTAAGCAACCGACAACCATAAAAGGGGTGGGAGACGATGCCGCGGTGCTTGATTATGCCGGTAAAAAAATACTGGTATCAACTGATATGTTGTTAGAAGGTATCCATTTTGATTTAGCTTATACCCCTTTAAAGCACCTTGGCTATAAGGCGGTACAGGTAAATTTGAGTGATATTTATGCCATGAACGGTACGGCTACACAGGTAACCATATCGTTAGGTTTATCAAGTAAATTTCCGCTGGAAGCTGTGGAAGAATTATACGAAGGTATTTACCTGGCTTGCGAAAAATTTGATGTGGATATTGTGGGCGGCGACACTACGGCATCAAAACAAGGTTTGGTAATTAGTGTAACCGCTTTAGGTTATGCCGATGAAAACGATGTTGTGTACCGTAATACTGCCGAAGAAGGTGACTTGCTTTGTGTATCGGGCGATTTGGGTGGTGCTTACACCGGTTTACAATTATTGGAGCGTGAAAAGCTTGTATATTTAGAGAACCCCAATATTCAGCCTGATCTGGAAGGGAAGGATTATATTATAGAACGCCAGTTAAAACCTGAAGCTCGCCGTGATATTATTGAGTTATTAAAAAGTATAGATGTTAAACCTACCGCCATGATAGATGTATCTGACGGACTGGCATCTGAAATACTGCACATCTGTAAGCAAAGCAACAAAGGCTGTAACCTGTACGAAGAAAAAATTCCGCTGGACCCAATGACTTATGAAACAGCCCGCGAATTTAACCTCGACCCAACAGTTTGCGCGCTAAGCGGTGGTGAAGATTATGAATTGCTATTCACCGTTAAGCAATCAGATTACGAAAAGATAAAATTCAAGATGGATTTTACCATTATAGGCCACATCACTGAGGCTTCAGCCGGCTGCAACCTGATCACCAAATCGGGCACAGTACACGCGTTAAAAGCACAAGGATGGAACGCGTTTACGCCACCTAATGCATAATAGTAAAACCTATTATTTTTCTCCAATTGCAATTATACTTTCGGGTATTACTGCTTGCGTTTTTATAGCAGCATTATCGGTTATGGTATATGCAGCCTACTTATATAATGTGGCTTTAGGGATAATAGTAATTGTAATTTTTGGAGGATTGATATATGGTGTATCAGAAAAGTATATTCGCTTCACTATATGCCTTATTAAGAAAAAACCTGCATTAATATTATTGGAAGAAAAACTTATCGATAACATTAATGATCAGGTTTTTTACTGGAATGAAATAGATTTTATAGGTTACAGTAATGCCTTAAGTGGCTATATATCTATAAATTTAAAAGATAGAGAAACATTTATTTCAAGCATTAAAAATCCCTTTAAAAGGATTTTTATAAAAATAGATAACAAGTTTTTTCGCAATGTAATTTCAATTCAACCGAATATTATAAAATGCAAAAGAGCTGAATTACATAAATCTATTGTAAATGCCCACTTATTTCACAAAAATTAACTCTGTTACTCTTCTCCAATATATTTCTGATCTATCTGCTTATTAGCCTTTGCGCCTAATTTTTTAATTTTTTCGGCAGTGATGGTGAGGTTGCCACGGCCGTCGGTAAGTTTATTTAGGGCTTTATCGTAGGCATCATGGCTCTGTTTTATATTTTTGCCGATGCTTTCCATATCGGTTATAAAGCCTACAAACTTATCGTACATTTCGCCGCTGAGGCGGGCTATTTCGAGTACGTTGCGGTTTTGGCGTTCCTGTTTCCACATGCTGGCAATGGTGCGCAGGGTAGCCAGCAGGGTAGAAGGGCTCACAATCACCACGCGCTTGTCCCAGGCATCGCTAAACAGTTCGGCATCTATCTGTACCGCGAAACTAAAAGATGATTCAATAGGGATGAAGAGAAGCACAAAATCGGGCGAGTTTACCTGGTACAGGTCGTGATAGTTTTTTGACGACAGGTTATTTACATGGCCGCGGATAGATTCGACATGCGCTTTTGAAAATAACCTCCGTTCTTCCTCCGTTTCGCAATTCACCAAACGCTCGTAAGCAATTAAAGATACCTTAGAATCGATGATCAAATGTTTATCATCCGGCAGATCAATTACCACATCGGGCTGATAACGCGTATTATCCAAACCATTCATGCTGGCCTGTATGCGGTATTCCTGGTCTTTAACCAGGCCCGAGCGTTCCAGTACACGTTCTAATATAACTTCGCCCCAGTTGCCCTGGCGTTTATTATCACCTTTAAGGGCTTTAGTAAGGTTTTGCGCTTCGGTACTGATCAGCTTATTCAAATCCATCAGTTTGGTGATTTCACCCCGTAGTACATTGCGCTCATCAGATTCTGCTTTGTAAACCTTCTCCACCTTATCTTCAAACGCTTTTATATTTTCCTTAAGCGGATTTAAAAGGATATCCAGATTAGTCCGGTTAGTTTCAACAAACTTTTGCGATTTTTCGTCGAGGATCTTATTGGCTACATTTTGAAATTCGAGCTGAAATTTCTGCTGTATTTCCTGGATACTTTTTTCCTGATCGGTTAAGCGTTCGCGTTGTGCTTTAAAGGTTTCTTCGGCTTTGGCTATGCGGTTTTTTTCGGTAAGGAGCTCCTGGTTAAGCGAGTTGATCATGTCCTCAAGCCGGATACGCTCATTATGTAAATTACGGTCGGCTTTATCCCTTTCGGCTGTAAGGCCAACTGAACGCTCTTCGGCCCTGGCTAAATTTATTTTAAGCGTATCGTTTTCATTTTTTAGGCGGAGCAATTCATCGGCACTAATGGCATCGATAGCCGCGGGCTTTTTAATAAATAAAAATACAGCGATGAGCAGTACAATTATGGCAGCGATGAGTAAAACGGCAGATGTCATTTTGATAAAAATATTAGCAAAACGAAGTTAGCATTTTTTAGTATTGCTAAAAATAAAAATTGCGCCTAAGCGCAATCAGTATGTTTTTAAGAAGAATTAGGAGTGATGATAAAAGCTATTTAGCTTTCTCTATCCTTATGCCTACATCGTTAACTTCGTGCAGCGGGTTATCGCGCATATTTTGTTCTATCTCAAAATGATAACTGCCCTTGTTAGGGAATTTATGGCCTTTTTCTAACGTAAAACGATAGGTATACAGGTTGCCCGAACCCGCGCCCAGCCATTCACCATCGGGGTTGGCCAGCTTAAATTCGTAACGGATGGGTATTGGTTTCTGGCCATGTTCCGACCAGTAAACGATAACGAATATGTTAGAATATTTGTAATCTGCCGTTACCCTCAAATTAAGGAAAACATTGTATGTATTGGCCGGATCATCAATTTTTACATCGTATTTGATACGGCTTACGTACGACCAGTTATGGTTAGGTATCTCCTTATTATCATCAATTAACGTATTCGGATCGGCACAGCCCACCCATAAAAAACAGATCAGTAATAAAGAAAAACTTAAAACTCTTGTCATGGCTGTTTACCCGGCTGATCGTTCTTGTTTTGGTTATTATTAGGGTTGGGCCTGTTAGGGCGATGACGCCTGTTATTACGGTTTCCGCCTTCATTTTTTGGCGCTTGCGCGCCATCTGCTCCACCCGCCTGCTGTTGTTGCGGCGGTCTTGGCGCACGCGGTTGCTGCTGACCCGGGTTATTCTGTTGCGGTTTAGCCTGATCAGGTTTTTGTCCCCCATTGTTTTGTGGTGGACGGGGCTGCCCGCCTTGCTGCTGCGGTTTTGGTTGATTAGGCTGTTGCCCACCGCCGCCTTGCTGCGGACGTTGTTGACCCGGTTGCTGCTGACTGCCCGCGTTTTGAGCGTTAGGTTTTTTATTTTTATTGCGGTTTTTGTTCTTGTTTTTATTACGATTGCTTTCGTCAAGGCGGGTTAAACTATCTTGCCCAACAACGTTTTCGTAATCTAATACTTTTACCGGTTTAGTTTCAATTTCAACTTTTTCGCCCAGATCAGGAGGTGTTACCCCATCGCGGTTCATTTGCTGAATTTCTTTAACACGCGATATATCCAGCGGAATCCACGATTCTTCCCTTGGGTAGCTGAACCACATCAGCTTTTTAAATATATCCGTTTTTTGTAAACGGGCATCGCCTTTTTCGGTACGCAAAACGTTCACATTATCGGGGATGTATTTAAGCGCATCCATGTAGGTATCCAGCTCGTAGTTAAGACAGCATTTCAGTTTGCCGCACTGGCCTGCAAGTTTAAGTGTATTTAACGATAGATTTTGGTAGCGTGCCGCCGAAGTGGATACCGTTTTAAAATCGGTTAACCAAGTAGAGCAGCAAAGTTCGCGGCCACATGAGCCGATACCGCCTAAACGGCTTGCTTCCTGGCGCATTCCAATCTGGCGCATCTCTATACGAATCCTGAAGCTTTCGGCCATTTTTTTGATCAGTTCCCTGAAATCAACGCGGCCTTCGGCCGTATAATAAAAGGTGGCCTTGGTTTTATCGCCCTGGTAATCAACGTCGCTTATCTTCATAGATAAGTTGAGGTCAAGTGCCAACTTGCGCGATTTGTGCATGGTTTCCCATTCCAAATCTTTAGCAGCTTTCCATTTATCTACATCGGTAGGGGTGGCACGGCGGTAGATCTTTTTAACCACATCGGCTTCTTTAACATGGCGCTTAACCATTTGCATGCGCACCAGTTCGCCGGTTAGCGATACGTGGCCGGTATCAAACCCGCCGGTAGTGGTTTCAACAGCCACCAGCTCACCTGCTTCAAGGTAAATATTATCAACGTTTTGATAAAACTCTTTCCTCGAACCTTTAAATTTAACCTCAACAACCGAAAACGGTTTATAATTTGCCGGCATATCCATGTGCGACAGCCAGTCGTAAACATCTAATTTACTGCAACCATTAGTAAGGCACGAGCCGTTACTTTTGCAGCCTGCGGGCGAACATCCTCCACCCGTTGAGCAACTTCCGCATCCCATAATTTAATTTGGTATATAATGAGTCCCCTGGGGGATCGTTTTAAAAAATAGTATTTTAGTAATTTGCAAAGATACATCTAAAAATAAAATTTTAGGATTTGCATTTCGCTCCACATGGTAATGTGCTTTCTCCAGCTCGGCGCTGATGGCCTGCGTGGCCGGCAGCGGCATTACCTTTATCATTTTTTGTGCTGTTTCCAACTCCTGCGCGGGTAAATGTACCAGGCTATCAGCACCTGCCAGCAGCAGGCAGCACTCGCGTATAAAGCTTACGCCGTAGCGTAAAAAGTTCTTTTGATTTTCGCGGCCCATTTTCGATAGTCCATCAACAAAGCCTACAATTTCAATACCCTTATTGGTAATACACATCCGCAGCCATTGCACAAACAACTGGTGGTAGCTTTTGGTATCCTGTTGCAGCATGGAGAGGGCTTCGGTTATGTTACCGTTGCTCAGGTAAGCAATTTCGGCCGCGGCGTTTTCGGTTTGATGATGTTCGGCCAGCATATGTTGTTTAATATCATCGTACCCTAAAACCGGTACTTTTATCAGTTGCGTACGCGACAGGATGGTATTCAGTATCTGATCCTGATTTTGAGCGACCAGCAGAAACAGCGTATTGGGTTGTGGTTCTTCTATTATTTTAAGCAGGGAATTACCCTCTTTATCTAAATATTCGGGCAGCCAAAGGATCAGTATTTTGTATTGCGACTCGAATGGTTTCAGGCTCAGCTTTTTGATGATCTGGTGGCATTCGGCTATATTAATATTGGCCTGTTTGTTTTCTGCATCGAGATAATTGCGCCATATATCGAGGCTGATGTACGGATGGTTTATAAACGCATCGCGCCATTGCTCAATAAAACTAAGGGCGGTATCATCCTTATGCTTCGCGAAAAAGGGGTATGAAAAATGCAGATCGGGGTGCATCAGTTTTTGATACTTACGGCACGACGAACATACCCCGCACGAATCATCGGGCTGCTTGTCTTCGCACGATAAATATTGGGCATACGCCACCGCAAGGGCTAAACTTCCCGAACCTTCAGGTCCCAGAAAAAGCTGCGCATGGCTTACCCGGTTCTCTTTTACCGAGTTAAGCAAGCGCTGCTTTACAGCATGCTGTCCTACTATTTGTTTAAACTGCATTGGTGCAAGATAAAGAATTTTGATGTAGATGTGTGCTATTAGATGTGAGATTTGAGAAAGCCCACTGATTATGAGTTACTATGTAAGCTATATTTTACACATAGTGTACATTAGCTTACCTTTGCCCACAATCTTTTAATTTCATCAATCACCCTAAAATTTGATAAAATGCGTGTAATGGCTTTTGATTATGGTACCAAACGTATAGGCATTGCCGTTACCGATCCCTTGCAGATCATCGCTACCGGGTTGGATACCATACACCCGATGCATATTATTGATTACCTGAAAAAATACCTGTTTACCGAACAGGTAGAGCGTTTTATAGTAGGCGAACCCAAGCAAATGGACAACACGCCATCGCAATCGGCTATTCATGTAAAGGGCTTTGTGAACCTGCTCAAAAAAACCTTCCCCGAAATTCCTATCGAAATGCTCGACGAGCGCTTTACCTCCAAAATGGCCTCGGCCACCATTGCCCAAAGCGGCATGAACAAAAAACACCGCCAAAACAAGGAACTGGTAGATACTATTTCGGCGGTGATACTGTTGCAGTCGTGGATGGAAAAATTATAAATTGTATATATTTATACTATGGAAAAACAAAGCGTTTTTGAAGAAATTAAACACGTAAATGATATAGGGCAGGAATATTGGAGTGGAAGAGAGCTTTTTAAGATTTTAGAATATATTAAATGGGACAAGTTTCTTAACGTAATAGATAAGGCAAAAGAAGCCTGTAAAAACTCCGGACAAGATCCAAATGACCATTTTCCCCGGGTGGAGAAAATGGTAGGAATAGGCTCGGGAGCCAAAAGAGATGTTGGTGATTTACACCTTACACGATATGCCTGTTATCTTATTATTCAGAATGCTGATCCTGCAAAAGAGGTTGTTGCGCATGGGCAAACATATTTTGCTGTTCAGACCCGCAAACAGGAAATATTGGAGCAAAGTTTTGAACAGCTGCGCAATGAGGATGAAAAGAGACTGTATTTACGAAAGGAAATGGCGGAGCATAATAAACAATTGGCTGATGCAGCAAGAGATGCGGGTGTTATACAGCCGTGGGAATATGCCGTTTTCCAAAATCATGGTTATATGGGTTTATATAACGGATTAGGTGCAAAAGAAATTCATGCTAAAAAGGATCTGAAAAAGAATCAAAATATACTTGATCATATGGGTAGTACAGAACTTGCAGCAAACTTGTTCAGGGCTACGCAAGCAGAGGAAAAACTAAAGCGTGAAAAAATAAAAGGAAAAGACAATGCCAATAAAGCTCATTATGAAGTTGGGCAAAAAGTAAGACAAACAATAAAAGAATTAGGTGGAACGATGCCTGAAGATTTGCCTGTTGAGGGTAGTATAAAAAAGATTGATAAGGGAAAAGATAAGCCCGGAATTGGCTAAAAATACCATTAAAATCAAAATGCGTACATTTGTGCCATGGAAATCCTGGATGATAAGCTTCAGAGCTACCTTGATGTACATTGCGATCCGGAGCCGGAAGGTTTGCAAAAAATTAACCGCGATACTTATGTGAAGGTGTTAAAACCGCACATGTTATCGGGGCATTACCAGGGTAGGGTGCTCAGTATGCTCAGCAAAATGATGCAGCCGAAGCTTATTTTAGAGATTGGCACATTCACAGGATATTCGGCCATTTGCCTGGCTGAAGGACTTGCCGAAGGTGGTATATTGCATACCATTGAGGTGAACCGCGAAATGGAGGAAATGATAAGTTCACACCTTAAATCCACAAATGTGGAAAATAAAATCAAGGTGCATTATGGCCCCGCAGAGCAAATAATAGCCGATTCTGACTATAAAAACATCGACATTGTATTTATTGATGCCGATAAACAAAATAATTTTACGTACTTTCAGTTAATAATAGACAAAGTAAGATCCGGAGGATTAATAATAATTGATAATGTTTTGTGGAAAGGAAAGGTATTTGGTGACGCAAAAGACACCGATACCGAGAGGGTCCGCAAACTAAATGAACAAATAAGTGTTGATGAAAGGGTTGAAAAATTAATTCTACCCGTTCGCGATGGCTTACTGCTCATCAGAAAAAAGTAAATTATGAAGAAACTCTTATTTATTGCCCTATTCTCAATATCAGCCCTGGCTGTTTCTGCTCAAAATAATACTTCACAATCATACATCGATCAGTTCAAAGATAATGCCATAAACATTATGCATGAAACAGGTGTGCCCGCAAGTATCATTTTAGCCGTAGCCATGCACGAATCAGGTAATGGTAACAGCGCTATCGCTAAAAAACTGAACAACCAGTTTGGTATAAAAGGCTACAATACTGTAGTGTATTATAAAAACAAAAAGAAGGTTCGCACATCCTACAAAAAGTACGAATCGGTTTGGGCATCGTTTGCCGATTTTGCCCGTGTAATGACCGAGCGTAAGCAATTTAGCCACTTGGCCGATAAATTTACGCAGTACGATTATAAAGGCTGGGCCAAAGGCATACAACGCAGCGGCTATTGCAGCAGCAAAAGATGGGCATCGCAGGTAATGGCTATTATTAACCGTTACGATCTGGACGAACTGGATAAAACTCCCGAGCCACAAGCGGCAGCTCCTGCCACCAAAGAAATAGCACAAAATACCGATAAATAAAAAACTTTAATTTTGGCATCTTTACCGTTGCTATAATTAAAGCCTTTCTATGCGTAAAATACTTTATTTATTAATTGTTTGTGTTGCGTTTACCGCGTGCTCATCGCGCAAAAAGGGTATTAGCGGCAAGCAGGCATCACGCAATAATAAAAGTATCCAAAAGGCAAACCGCGATGCTATTGACAGCTACGCGCCATACACCGCCCAGCAATATATCGAGAGGTTTAAGGCCATTGCCATTAAAGAAATGAACCTGTATGGCATCCCGGCCAGTATCACACTGGCACAGGGCCTGTTTGAATCGGGCAACGGTAATGGCGAACTGGCCAAAGTGGCCAATAACCATTTCGGGATAAAGTGTACCTCCGACTGGACAGGCAAAAGCTATTATAAAGACGATGATAATGTGAACGACTGCTTCAGGGTGTATAATAACCCCGAAGATTCTTTTCGCGACCATTCCGAGTTTTTAAAGCGCAAGCGTTACGCCAAGTTGTTCGAGCTGGATAAAGACGATTACGAAGGCTGGGCTTATGGCTTAAAGGCTGCCGGTTATGCCACCAATCCTAAATATCCGCAGTTATTGCTTACGGTTATTAAACGATACAGCTTAGATCAGTACGACAGGCCGGAGAACGAACTGCAAAAAATAAAACGCGAAGACCGCGTACTCACCGAAATCAATGATAACATTGGCCAGGCCGCAAAAGACTCTATAATTGAAGTTACCCCGGTTATCAAAATATACACCGTACAGCAGGGCGATACACTATTCAACATATCAAAACGTTTCTCACTTACTGTTGATGAACTTAAAGCGCTGAACAACATGGCCGACAATAATATAAAAATTGGCCAGAAGCTTGTTATAGCTCCATAAAAGCTGTTAATTACTGTTAAATTATATGAGGAAGCTTTTGCAATCGGTTAGCTTTGGCCGCATAATGAAATTATGGCTGCTGCTACTGCTTTGTACCTCATCTACCGTGTTTGCCCAGCAAAAAACGATTGAAGGGATTGTGTTTGATAAAGGCACAACAGATCGCATTGCCAAAATCAACGTTTTAAATACCAATACCGGCAAGGCCGTTTATAATAACCTTAAAGGCGAATTTTCAATAGCGGCCAGTATAGGCGATGTTTTGATATTTACCCGCTTGGAATACTATCCCGATACGGTTAAAGTACAAAACTTCGGCTCAATGGCGGTTTACCTAAAACGGAATGCCATACAGCTTAAGGAAGTAAACATACGCGATACCCTGTTAAGTCCGCAAAAATGGCTGGCTGCCACCAAAAGCGACTATACTAAAATATACGGCTCGCTGGCTTACAAAGATTTGCTGAGCACATCGCCGGGCAGCGGGGCGGGTTTAAGTATTGATGCCTTGTACAATGCCCTTAGCCGCAGTGGCCGCAACGCTGCGCATTTGCAGGAAATCATAGATGCAGATTTTAAGCAGAAGGAGATAGATTATCGCTTCAACAAAACGTATGTAAGCAATATCACCGGGCTAACCGGCATGCAGCTTAACGATTTTATGTTTAAATATCGCCCGGGCTATTACCAGGTGAAAACAGCCAGCGAGTACGAGTTCATCAGATCAATCCGTAACAATCTTAAACGGTATTTGCGCAACCCGAGGGCGTTCGCTATCGCGCCGTTATTGCAATCAAAATGAGCTTCAGGGTAATTGTAGTGCCGTTTTTAAATGTAGAGGCAATGGCTTTGTTCCCGTTCATATTGGTGAAAAACAAAGAAATGGCGGCCGATAAAACGCTGATCAATCACGAATTGATACACCTGAAACAGGAGGCCGAGTTGCTGGTGATCCCATTCTACATATTGTATCTTTTAAATTACATTGCCAATTTATTTATCTACCGTAATCATAATAAAGCCTATCTTAATATAGTTTTTGAGCGCGAAGCATATAGAAACGAGAAAAATTACGTTTACCTCAAGCAGAGGGGTTTGTGGTTTTGGCGTTTCTGTTTCTGAACAATATGGCTAAATTTGCTCCGTATCACATTGATACGGTTGAGTTTTAATTGGGTAATATGATAAAAACCGTTACTAAGCTTTTATTTACAATACTACTTGCAGGCGCCGTACCGGCTTTAGCGCAGGTAAAAGACACCCTTAAAACGGATAGTGTTAAAATAGATACCGGTTTATTGAACCGGTACCGTATCGAATCGCGCAGGAACGCGCTCCCTACCCGTATTCGCCCGGTTGAACTGGTGCCCGAGTACATTCCGCTCAACATGCCCGAATACAATATCAGCCATTGGAAGAGATGGTTCACCGTGGCATTAAACTTTAACCAATCGGCCTTTAGTACCAACTGGAGCGCGGGTGGTGTAAGTGCCGTGGCTGTGGGTACCAATGTTATTATGAAAACGGAATATAATAAAGCGCCATTTTCATACACCTCGGAGGTTAACTTTTTGTACGGCCGCTCAAAAAACAAAGGCCAGGGCGCGCGTAAAACCAACGACAGGCTTTTTATAGATAATAAACTGGCCACGCAGATGTCGAAAAGCTGGTTCTTCTTCGGGTCGTTAAGTATAGAAACCCAAGTTGATAAAGGTTTTCAGTATCCCGATCCTAATCCGCCGGTAGTAATATCGAAGTTCTTAGGCCCCGGTTATATCACCGAGTCGGTGGGTTTTGAGTATAAGCCAAACCGCTATCTTGACGTACGTTTAGGTACAGGTACAGCCCGCCAAACCCTGGTATTAGATACCGCGCTATACCGTACGCAACCGGGCAACTATGGTGTTACGGTAGGTAAAAGGGTACGTAACGAGCTGGCTTTTCAGGGTATAGCCACGTTTGATAAGGATATTATGCAAAACCTGCACCTTAACTGGCGCTACGCGTTATTCATTCCGTACGGCCGTCCGCTCGATTTTACCAACCACCGTTTGGATGTTACGCTGATAGCCCGTGTGAACAAGCTGATAAACGTTACCATAAACGGCACGGCGCTGTATAATAAAGATACCTCTAAAAAAATACAGGGTACCGAGGGGCTTGCATTGGGTGTAATGTACCGTTATCCGTAATTATCGCGTTTAACTCACCGGCATAACCAATAAACTCACAACTAAATTGTTAACTTTGCATCCTCTAAAATTGAGGTAATATAATGTTTGAAAATCTTTCGGATAAACTCGACAGGGCGTTCAAGGTCCTAAAGGGTCAGGGCTCTATTACAGAAATTAACGTGGCTGAAACCATGAAGGAAATACGCAAAGCCCTTCTGGATGCCGACGTAAACTATAAAACCGCTAAAGCGTTCACTGACGACGTTAAGCAAAAAGCGTTAGGCCAAAACGTACTTACTTCTATTTCGCCGGGGCAGTTGCTCACCAAGGTAATGAATGATGAGCTTACCGAACTGATGGGCGGTACTACCTCTGATATCAGTTTTCCGGCTACGCCAACTATCATCCTGATTGCGGGTTTGAACGGTGCAGGTAAAACCACCTTTACCGGTAAACTGGCCAACTACTTAAAAACTCAAAAAAACAAAAAGCCTTTACTAATTGCAGGCGACGTTTACCGCCCCGCGGCGATAGACCAATTGCAGGTATTAGGCCAGCAGATAGGCGTACCGGTTTATGCCAACCTCGAATCAAAAGACCCTATAGCTATTGCCAAAGAAGGTATAGCCTTAGCTAAACAGAACGGTAACAACGTAGTAATTGTAGATACCGCCGGCCGTTTAGCTATTGATGAGGCCATGATGGTGGAGATTGAGCAGGTAAAAGCCGCTACTAACCCGCACGAGATATTGTTTGTGGTAGATTCCATGACGGGGCAGGATGCTGTGAACACCGCTAAGGTGTTCAACGACAGGCTTGACTTTACCGGTGTGGTGTTAACCAAATTAGATGGTGATACCCGTGGTGGTGCCGCGTTGTCAATTAAATCGGTAGTAAACAAGCCGATCAAGTTTATTGGTACCGGCGAAAAGATGGAAGCATTGGATGTTTTCCACCCTGATCGTATGGCATCGCGTATTTTGGGCATGGGTGACGTGGTTTCGTTGGTAGAGCGTGCACAACAGCAGTTCGACGAGAAACAAGCTGCAGAACTACAGAAAAAGATCCGCAAAAATAAATTCGACTTTAACGACTTCTATAGCCAGATACAGCAGATCAAAAAAATGGGTAACATGAAAGATCTGATGGGCATGATACCGGGCGTAGGTAAAATGATGAAGGATGTAGAAGTTGATGATAATGCCTTTAAAGCGATTGAAGCCATCATACAATCAATGACACCGTCTGAAAAAGAAAATCCGGATAGCATTAACCAAAGTCGCCGTACACGTATAGCCAATGGTTCGGGTACTGATATTGCCGAGGTGAACCGCCTGATAAAGCAATTTGAAGATATGCGTAAAGTGATGAAACAAATGAGCAACCCCGCAGCCATGGCCAACATGATGCGCCGGATGCCGAAAGGATAACCACTGCTGCAATAAAATAGGAAGCCTCTGATTTATCAGGGGCTTTTTTTGTGCTTTTAAATGAAAGTGATATTTAAAAAGGATTTGTTATTTTCATCCCCATATACATGACAACCTCAAACTCAACCAACAAATGCAGCAATTGCGGCGGTACGCTCGTATTAGACGCCTTGCAATCAATAAATAAGTGTAAATACTGTGGCAGCGAGTTTAGGCAGAATGAAAGTTTTGAATTTAGCGGGAGTGAGTTTCAGCCGAACGAAAGTTTTGTATTTAAGAGTGTGCAAATTACTATTGATAACAATACTGAAGTTCAGGTGGATGATACCCGCCGATTTTTTAACCCGGCAAATGTGAAGCCTCCATCGAGGGTAACTGTTTTTAGAGATTTTGCCTTAAAGGGACTTCTCTTTTGGGTCATCTATTCTATAATAACGAGAGGGTTTTTTCCGGTTATTTGGGGTAAGCATTTTGAGGGCGATTCAAGCTATTTCAATAATATATTTATTAGCAAAATTGGAGAAGAGCTTTGGTTTGCACGGGGTTTTATTTGTATCCTGATTGTTCCACTGGTGTTATCAATAACACAATATCCAAAGATTCTGGCTAAGTTTAATACAAACATGGAAAAAATAAGGCAAGCGCAAATTGATCGTTTTACATCGATATAAGTGTTAACCTGTATACATCGGTAAGTGAATCCCTAATTTTTCAAATCAAAACTTTCTACCATGAATAAATACTGTTTTGCCCTGTTACCCCTGTTGTTTGTGGCCGGGGTAAAGGCCCAGGTGCCCGGTGCGGCTATAGATGTGCAGCATTATAGTTTTAACCTGGTATTAAATGATGAAAATAACAGCATAAAAGGGAAAGCGGTAATTGATGTAACCGCTTTAAAAAACACCCCGGAGGTATCGTTCGACCTCATTGCTAAAAAGGGAACAGGCAAGGGAATGGTAATAAGCGCCGTAACCGAAAACGGAAAGGATGTTAAGTTTGAGCAAGGACCGGATGCGGTAAAGATCTTGTCGCCCATCGCTTCGCAGAGTAAACACAGCTATATTATCGTTTATGAAGGCATCCCGGCCGATGGACTGATTATCTCTACCAATAAATACGGCAAGCGCACCTTTTTTGGCGATAACTGGCTTAAGCGTGCCCGCAACTGGCTGCCATGTGTAGATGATGTGGCCGATAAAGCGACTGTTGAATTTACCGTTACCGCGCCTGCCCATTACAGCGTTGTGGCTAATGGCGTAAAGACCCAAGAAACAACCACCGGGCAAACCAAACTAACACAATGGAAAGAAACCGCGCCCATATCAACCAAAATAATGGTGATTGGCGTGGCCGATTTTGCCGTAACGCAATCTGGTACGGTGAATGATGCTATCCCGGTTTATTCTTACGTTTTTCAGCAGGATAAGGAGGCCGGGTTTAAAAGCTATGCCTGCGCTAATGAGATACTGCCGGTATTTATAAAAAAGGTTGGTCCGTACGCTTATAAAAAGCTGGCCAATGTACAATCGAAAACCATTTTCGGCGGAATGGAAAACGCGGGCGCTATCTTCTATTATGAAAATTCGGTATTGGATAAAGCTATTGAAGCATTGGTGGCGCACGAAATTGGTCACCAATGGTTTGGCGATGCCGTTACCGAAAAAAGCAGCAAGGATGTTTGGCTAAGCGAAGGTTTCGCCACCTTTATGTGCAATTATTACCACGAATATAAGTACGGTGTTGACAGTCTGAACAAACGCCTGATGGTCGATAGAAAAACCATCTTCAATTTCGAGAAAACTAGGCAAACACCGGTGGTAGATACCACGCAGGAGAAAGACCCACTAACGATACTTAACCCCAATGCTTACCAAAAAGGAGGCTGGGTATTACACATGCTTCGCCGGAAGATAGGGGAAGATGCGTTTTGGAAAGGCCTGAGAGCCTACTACGCCAAATACATGAACAAGAATGCCGATACCGATGATTTCCGTACCGAAATGGAGCAGGCAAGCGGCACCGATCTTAAACCGTTTTTTAAACAATGGCTGAATACGCCCGGTCATCCGCGTGTGGGGGTGATGTGGTCGTATGATGTAAAAAGGAAAAAGATCAGTTTAAATATAGATCAGAGCAATGCCCATACGTACGATTTAACCGTGGAACTTAAAATTGATAAAACGCTGCACAAGTTTAAGCTGAATACCGATTTTAAGGACTACGTGATACCTTATCCCACAAAACCTAAAAGTATAATTGCCGACCCTAACGTAAACTTACTGGCCGAATTTGGCGTGCAGGAAATGGTATCGCCCGCAAAAAAATAACGGGCTTGTTGGCAAAAATCTATATCTTTCGCTGTAAATAAACTTTATTACAGTGTTAGTTAAAACTTTTGGCAGCGCGGTTTACGGTATTGAGGCTATTACGATAACTGTTGAGGTAAACATTGCAGCCGGTACTAAATATTTTATTGTAGGCCTGCCCGATAATGCAATTAAGGAAAGCTATTTCCGGATAGAATCGGCACTTAAAAACTGCGGTTATAAGATGCCCCGCCAGCAGGTGGTGGTAAACATGGCCCCGGCAGATATCCGCAAGGAAGGTTCGGCATACGATCTTACTATCGCTACAGGCGTATTAGCCGCGTCGGGACAAATAGAATCAGAAAACCTAGATAAATACCTCATAATGGGCGAGCTATCGCTTGATGGAGGTTTGCAACCCATAAAAGGCGCTTTGCCCATATCCATACAGGCACGTAAAGAAGGCTTTAAAGGCTTCATACTACCCAAACAAAACGCCCGTGAGGCGGCCATAGTGAACGATCTGGAGGTTTACGGCGTGGAAAGCATTAAAGAAGTGATAGGCTTCTTTAACGGCGATATCAAACTTACCCCCGAAGTAGTTGATACCCGCGACGAATTTTACAATAGCCTGAGCAAATACGATAGCGACTTTAGCGAAGTTAAAGGCCAGGAGAATATTAAACGGGCCTTGGAAATTGCCGCGGCAGGAGGCCACAATGTGATCCTGATCGGTCCGCCGGGGGCAGGGAAAACCATGCTGGCCAAAAGGCTGCCATCCATACTGCCACCGCTAAGCCTGCACGAATCCTTAGAAACAACCAAGATCCATTCGGTCGCCGGTAAACTATCAGCAGCCGATGCTTTGGTAACCCGCAGGCCATTCCGGTCGCCGCACCACACCATTTCAGATGTTGCCCTTGTTGGCGGTGGCGGAAACCCGCAACCCGGTGAAATTTCGCTGGCGCATAATGGCGTATTGTTCTTGGATGAATTGCCCGAGTTTAAACGTACTGTGCTTGAAGTAATGCGCCAGCCGCTGGAAGAACGCCGTGTAACCATATCACGCGCCCGTTTTACGGTTGATTACCCATCGAGCTTTATGCTGGTGGCTTCCATGAACCCATGTCCTTGCGGCTATTATAATCACCCCGAAAAAGAATGCGTATGCCCGCCGGGCATGGTACAAAAATATATGGCCAAAATTTCGGGTCCGCTGCTGGACAGGATAGACCTGCACGTAGAGGTTACCCCGGTAAACTTCAGCGAACTATCATCAGACCGCTTGGCCGAAAAGAGTGAACTGATCCGTGAGCGGGTAATTAAAGCGCGCGATATACAAATAGAACGGTTTGGCGAAAGGCCCGATCTGCACGCCAATGCACAAATGAGTCCGCAAATGGTACGCGATATTTGTAAAATAGACAATGCCGGGCAAACGCTGCTCAAAAAAGCGATGGAAAAGCTGGGGCTTTCCGCCCGTGCTTATGACCGCATCCTCAAAGTAGCCCGCACCATTGCCGACCTTGCCGGAAGCGAAGATATATTATTAGAACATTTAGCCGAAGCCATTGATTTCAGAAGCTTGGATAGAGAAGGTTGGGCAGGGTAATAGCTACAGCAACTAAATTTTTGTTTGGAATGAGTTGTCTTGCTTTTTAACAGAGAATTACCGGTTAATCAAATGAAAAAGTTTTTACTGTTTATTATTTGCTTAAGCCTTGTTGCGTGCGACAACAGAACCGACATAGAAAAGGTGATAACCGACACGACAAACCGCGGTTACTGGATAAGAATGGGTATGGATTCTACCGGCCATTATAAGGATTTCTTTGATCGCTTTGAATTTTACAAGAACGGAAAATATACAATATTCAGTTCAACAGATTTTCACAAAAAGGGCGATGAGTTTAGAATAGGAATAGATGAAACATATAGCTACGATTGGCAATACAACACTATCGACAGCGTATTAACCATCGGCGGGCTCATTTATAAGATTGATAAAGCTTCGAGCGATTCCATTTTGATGAGTGGCTGGCATTATAAAGGGAAATATATTTTTTTGAAACGTTACGAATAAAGGTATAAACTAACTTTTTAAAAAATAAATAGGTGTCGCTAAAACAATTATACCATTTTGAAACTTATAGTTAGTTTTACAAGCAACAATACCACAAAACCCACAATGACTACCCCCTCTAAAAAGATCATTATTTTTGATGATGATGAAGATATACTGGCTATATGTAATTACGTATTGGAAGAAAACGGCTGGGATATTACCACCTATAACAACTGCAATAACATTGTAGAAAAAGTAGCTGCCACTATGCCCGATGTTATACTAATGGACAACTGGATACCCGATGCCGGGGGGATAAAAGCCACGCAAACCTTAAAAGCTACTGAAGAACTGAAAAATATTCCCGTGGTTTATTTTTCAGCAAACAGCGATATCCAAAAACTGGCCGAAACCGCCGGAGCCGAAACCTGGCTGGCCAAACCCTTTGATCTGGGTGATTTAGAACGCATCATTACAAGTGTGATTAAACAGTAATTCATTTATCATATAAAAAGAAAGGCGCTCCTGTATTCAGGAACGCCTTTCTTTTTATATTTTACATAGCGCCTGGTCCGCCCGGACCGCCGCCACCCGGGCCTCTGTCGCCCCTGCCACCTCTGAAATCGCGGGGTTCATCGCTTGGGGCTTTGCCTGCAAATTTTTGCAGACGTAAGCTAAAGGTAAGCAAAAAGTAACGGCCAAGTTTGTTAACATTGGTTTGCGTGGTAATGTTACCCACGTCGGTACTTGAAAAGCCTGTGTTTTGGTTAAATAAGTCGAACCCTTGCACACGTACGGTCGCCATATTGTTTTTCAGGAAACGGCGTTCAACATACACGTTCAATATGTTAGGGTTTTTAATTGGCACGCTGTATCCGTAGTTTAATGAGCGGGTAAAGTCGTAGCTTAAAGTCCAGTCTTTCCAGAAGTAATTTTTACCGTTAACACCCAAGTTAAGCGTACGCACATTGGTGTTTTGGTTAAACAACGGGTTGCTGTTTAACGAGTTGGTTGTTTTGTTGATAGAATAGCTGGTGTTTACCTCGGCATCAACAATATCGGTAAAGTTGGTACGGAAACGTATACCCGGACTAACGATCAAACTTTTTGATATATTCTTCGCGATGGCCGACGATACGTTATTGCTATCGATAGAACCCGAGAAACCGATGTTGTTGGTGTACGATACGTTACCGTTGATAATAAGGGTATACTTACGCTGCGCCCATGGTTTCGAGAACAAACCGAATGCGCTGGCTTGGTAGTAGCCATCGGCATTAGTATAGGTAGTTAAGTTAGTGTTCTGGAAGTTTTTAAGACTCGGGTTAGCGCTAAGTACACTCTGGCTAAACCTAACCGGGTAAGTGATGGTAGAGGTTACTACCTTATCATTAGTTTGCGTGAATGACAAATTACTGAAAAATACATTGCCTGTGTCAAAGCTGGCATTGCGATACCTTAAGTTCAAACGGTTGCTGAACGATGCATCCAAATTTGGATTACCCTGAACGGGGTAAAGTGCGTTTGAAAGATCGACCACCGGCTGTAACTCGTTAAACTGCGGCTGATCGGCAGAGCCATTGTAGTTAAAGCTTAATGATTTTGCACGGGAGAAATTATACGTAAAACGGGCCGTAGGCACAAAATTAAAACCTGTTACACGGGTATTGGTATTGTTGGTGATAGATTGACCATCAAGCACCGTAGGCTGGCCGCCAACACCTAACGTTAAATTGTATTTGCTTTCTATTAAGCGGTAGTTGGCACCAAACAGGTTGGTAGTAAAGGTATAATTATAGTTGTTGCTTAACAGCGCGTATTGGTTAAAGTTATCCTGTAATCCGCTGGTAATATCAAGCGTATCGGTTCTTTTATCGCTGGTGGTATACGAGTGGTTAAAAGCATAGTTTAACTCCAGGAACGATACCTTGCTTAATGGCTCCATATACGACAGGTTAGTACCGTAAGTAGTGGTGCGGCTGTTGGTGTTAATGCGTTGGTTTAACGGCGATGTTGGTACGCCTGCGGTATAGTTATATATCGGGTTATCAAACTGTGTGTTCTTTGTAGAATTGAACGACATGTTTACGCTGAAGTTACGGCCACGTGAGTTAAACTTGTGGTTATACAACGCGTTCAGGCCAAAATTTGGCGATGTTGAATTGGTTACCGAGTTTACATTATAAGCGAGATTGGTACTATCGCCACGGGTTGACAGTACATCATCAATGCTATTAACATCATTTTTTGAATACGAGAACGATGGAACGAACTTAAAGTAGTTCATAGAATCGAGCCTGTACTCAATATTGAAATTGAAACGGTGATTTATCACCCCACGATCCTGGTTACTGGTAGAGTTACTGGTACTTGGGTTTACAAATTTGTTGATCTGTAATGATGTTGAGTTAGTGAAGGTGCTATTATCGTTAAAACTGTAGCTCCCGTAAACCGACACCTTTTTACCCCATTCGTCTCTAAAGTTTAAGCCGATAGATTTTGAATTGGTGATACCGTTGGCGCCTGTTGTTTGGCCGCTGCCTTGCAAGGCGTTACCACGACCACCGCCGCCACCACCACGGTTGCCGCCACCGCCGCCAACACCGCTGCCGCCTGAGGCAGAAGTAAAGTTGAACGTATTTACGTTGGTGTTATTCAGGTTACCCATAATAGATACCTGCTGATCGCCATTGAAACGGTAATAGTTTACCAAGCCGATGTGCCTGTTATCATTACTAACGCCCGGATTGCTGGGTAAAGCATCGCTGCCATCACCGGCTGTAGCCTGTAAAGTATAGCCGTAGTTTTTATCCTTACGGATGTTGATGTTCAATATCTTGTTAGGCTCGCCGGTTTTAATGCCGGTAAGGTTGGCCTGGTCGCCGTAATCGTCAACAATTTGTATGTTATCGATAATATCGGCAGGCAGGTTTTTGGTAGCCGATAAAACATCACCACCAAAGTAATCCTTTCCGTTAACGCGCACTTTGGTAACCGATTTACCTTCGGCGCTTACGTTACCGTCTTTATCCACATCTACGCCGGGCAGCTTTTTAAGCACATCCTCAATAGGCGCGTTGGCGCGTACCGGGAAGGCGCTCACTTTGTATTCAACCGTATCTTCTTTTACGGTAACGGGCGTTACGCCCACTACGCTTACCCCGGCTAACTGGTTGCTTTGCATTTGCAGCACAATAGTACCCACATTGGCGGGTTTGGTATCGGCATCAAGCGTAAAGTGTTTTAAAAGGGTTTGGTAGCCTATTGATGATATGGTGATATTCAGCTTGGTGCCTTTTACTGATGGAAAGGTGAACTTACCATCAACATTGGCTGCAACAACGGTGCTGTCGCCTTTATCTGATGTTAGTTTAACGCTGGCACCGGGTACCGATAGCTTGGTAGAATCGAGCACCGTTCCGCTAACTTCCCTGCCCGATTGAGCAAAGGTGCGGGGTGTAGCGAGGCAGATAACTGCCATGATAAGTAATAGATATTTCATATATGGTTTAGCAAAGTCTACTGTATATTTTGCAGTAGAGACAACAATTATTATACAAATGTTTAACTATTAAATGTTAAAACAATATGTATACATAGCATTGTTACATAGGCCTGTAGGCCATTTTTGCTACTGGATATGGCGAAAATTAACCGGATATGTCATTATTTGACCTATACAAGGCTTAATTGGCCACATTTAATATTAAAACAGTATTAAATAGGTGTGTTTATCACAATTTAACAATGTTGTTACCATGTCTGCACTCATTGCCATAGTGTTTTATACCGCCTGCATTTTAGTTCAACGTTGTAACATCCGTATTAAATTATGTACGATAGCAGGGAAGAGGGTAGCATCGGCGAAAATGCCGTAAGCGGTTGGTTAAGTAATACGAAAGTATGGTTAATAGCAATATTGCAACCAATGTGTGTTGTAAAAGAGGTTGTTACAATTGCTGCTAACAAGAGCAATCCACACGTGTTGGTAAAATAATAAACAATAGGTTGTAACAAAGCGTGGGTGGTGTGCGTTAAAGTTAAATTACATCGTCACAATATTAACCTATGGCTAAAAACAGAGCATCGTTGCACTCACGGGTGCACAAGTGGATCAACACGATCGGATTCAGGCTAAATGCCTCGCAAACGGGTAAAGATAACGTTACCACGAACCATTATTTTTTTGAAACTTTTAATTTTATTGAAAGCGAAAAGAACAACGATCATTCAAAATCGAAGTTCCTTTGTTTTGATATGTATGGCGAAAAGATGAACGTAAAGTCATTGCTTGATCTGCAATCGGCGTTTTTCGATAATATCAGTCAGCTTAAGTAAGCAAGGGATTTAAATTCTTCGTTTTAATGTTATGATCACCCTTTCAAGAACCTTATCATGGTATATTTCAAGCAGCAAGGTTCGCTGGTCGCGTGACCGGAGCAAATTGTCTATTTGTTCCAGTGTCATTTCTGTAACGGGTTTAAAGTTGATAGATACGATCTGGTCATCTTTTTCAAGCCCTATATCATAGGCCGGCGAACCGGGCTCCACCCGGCTAATGATCACCACTTTGTGATCCTTGCCGCTGCCAAAGTATTCAAGTCCGCTCATGTCGTGCTCAAAAGGCTCTTTAAAACCCCGGCCCTTTTTTAAGTACATGGCGTTGCCGGTATAATCAAATACTATCGTAAACCGCTTTAAAATATCCATCCCCAAATTACCATCGCGTGCAATAGAAGGCCTTGTATTGGTATTCTTATCGCCGGGCATGGAGGTAAGCACATCCTTAATCTTATAATTGCCAAGGTCAACCTCGGCCACCCGGCTTATAAAACCGCTGATCGGTCCGTTTAAACCAATACCCAGGTTGGCTGCTATAAACTTTTGCGGTAACCCTTTATTCTTAATAAAATTATCCAGCGAGATAGGATGGCCTGCACCAAGGTCAATAATGAGTTTGTTGATAGACAATGTACCGTCGGTAAGCTTCACTATGGCATCCAAATAAGGCTTTTTTTCTTCAACGGTGATAGGTATGCGGGTGCCTTTCTTAAGCATTTTAATATCCGCAGGCCTGCAAACGGTAACGGTGCTATCGCTAAAATTTATTTTAACCGCCAGGTTATTAAAAAATTCATATCCCAATAAACCATGAATAGGCATACCTACATAGCTGCTTAAATTGAAATGGTCTTTTTTTAATATAGCGGCCGATACCGCGTAGCTTTTTAAGCCAGGGATATCCACGTTGAGGGGTGGTGTTACAAAAGCCTCGGCATCGCCGCCCTCGCCAAGTCCGGGAATCTTTACGGTTCTTTTATTGGTAAGATGGATAGAATCAACCAAATTAGGCTCGGTGATGAGCATAAGGCCTACGCCGGTATCTAAAATGAAATTATACGGGCCTGCGTTATTAATGTGGAGTTGTATAACCAGCATGTTGCGCACATGCTTAAAGGGCATGGTTACCTTCCTGCGGCCTTCTTCCAGATCAAAATACTGGGCGTTGGCTGTAGTAAAACAAGCACATAAACAACAAATAAGAAAAATAAAATGCAGTATGTGCTTACCGGTAAATGAACGGGTTAGCAAGGCTTTATAATTAGTATTTAAATTTACGATAAATACTAATTATAAAGCAATTTATATTATTGCCATCTCAGCATCTCAAATAAACCACGTCATTGCGAGGAACGAAGCAATCTCTAAGCTATACAGAGCGGATCTTCAAGTCGGGGATTGCTTCGTTCCTCGCAATGACGCGTTTTTTATGTTAGTTTCTTCCGTCAGCAAACAGCTTCGGGCGAAAGCGGGCAGAACTGTGGTGGCCAGGAGCGCAATGGCGGGCATAGGAACTTGTTGCACGTGGGGAGGAAGTGAGCGGCGAAGCATGGGGCAAAAGTTCCAGCCCTAAGTTCTGACTGCTTTGCAGGGCAACGGCCTTGTGCGGCAAAGAAGCCTATTGCTGGACAAGGGTTTTGTTACTTTTGCCCTCAAAAATAATGGGGCACTGCGCCCAAGAGCAGACTGATGTTAATTACAGCACAAGCACAGCCTAAGTAGAGATTGCTTCGTGCCTCGCAATGACGTGATTTATATACAGTAAGCACAAAACGCAACGAGATTGCTTCGTACCTCGCAATTGTAAAGGTTATATAATTCGGTAACAAGATTAGCTTTAAAAAAAGTTAGTCACCATGCGCATCAACACGAATGACCTCACCCTTAAGCGGAACTATCTTCAGACCTATCGTTTGCTGATCAAAGAATACGAACAGGTAAAAGCAGGGGAGCATCCAACTTTCAAATTAGCGAAAGACTTCTACAGCGCCCATCATACTGACAGGCGGAGCTTTCTGAAGTATTATAACCGTTATAAGCAATCAGGCAACGAAGAAGACCTGCTGCCTGGAAGGCGGGGGCCAAAGTATAAGACCCGCAGGCCGTCGTTAGCCGATGAAGCTTTAGTACTCGATATCCGCTCCAGAGGTTGCAATAAGTTTGAAATATCCGATGAGCTTAAGCAAAAATCAAATAACTTTAAGCCGTCACCTTCTGGGGTATATAACATCCTGAAGCGTTATGGCAGGAACCACTTAAAGCCGGCAGACAAGGAAGTTAAACGCAGGATCATCAAAGAGCGCATGGGACAATTAGGCCATATCGATTGCCATCACCTGAGCAGGACCATCATTCGGGGTCAACACCGCAAGCTTTACCTGCTTTGTGTCATTGATGATTACTCGCGGGTGGCTTTTGCAGAAGTGATGGAAGATATTACAGCACTTACCGCCATGTTTGCAGCTATGCGCTGTATGCGGATGATCCGTGAGAAGTTCGGCATCCAGTTCGAGGAGATCATTGCTGATAACGGCCCCGAGTTTGGCCCTGCAAACAGTCAGAACAAACGCAACCACCCTTTTGAGCGGATGCTGATGGAAACCGGTATCAAGCGCCGCTACATTCAGCCCTACCGCCCACAAACCAATGGAAAGGTGGAACGCTTCTGGAGAACACTCAAAGAAGACCTCATCGAAGAAACCGACTTTGACAGCCTTGAAGAGTTCGAAGATGAGCTGGTACAATACCTGGTGTACTATAACTGGGAAAGACCCCATCAGGGGATCGGAGGTAAAAAACCTATCGATATGATCACCCTAAACAACAAATCATAAATCAACTAATCTGTCCTCGAATTAATAAACCCTTACAGCAATGACGCGATTTTTATAAAAGCAGAACGCAACGAGATTGCTTCGTGTTTTTGCAGCGATGACGATAGTAAATAATAACGCGTTAAACAGATTACGCCTTCTTATCATCCTTACACTCATCCTTATCCTTATTGACATCATCGTCACATTTTAAAGCGCCTTCCAATTCGGGGTTTTGTGGTGGAATTTCTTTAACATTTCTTTCTACCTCGGTTTGCTGTACATGTACAGCATAGTCGGCCGGCTCAATGTGGCTGCCGTTGGCTTCGGCGTAAACCTGGGTAAACTCGGCTCCGATGTAAAGTATGGCGGCCGTGTAATAGATCCACACCAAAATAATAATGATAGAACCCGCCGTACCATAAGCCGAACCCTGTGCGGTATACTGAATATAGTTACTGATAATGTACTGGCCTAAAATAAATAAAAGCGCGGTGAAGATAGCACCTGCACGTACGTCTTTCCACTTGATCTTAACATCGGGCAACACCTTAAAGATAATGCCGAATAACACGGAGATTACCAGCAAGGTAATACCGAAATTAATAGCGAAGATGATAGTCCGGCCAACGACTGCCGATATGGAAGACCCCAGTACATGTGGCAGGAATTTAGTGATCTGGTCGCTGAAAGCACTGATAACGACGCTGACCAACAGCGATGTAAGTAACAAAAATCCTAAGCTGACTATGAGCGAGAAGGAAAGGAAGCGGTTTTGGAGCATCTTGACCCAACCCTTTTTCGGCTTGGCCTTTACCCGCCATATTATGTTCAACGAATCTTGGATCTCTAAAAATATACTGCTGGCACCCAATAGCAAGGTAACAATACCAACAGCAAGACCAATACCGCTTTTACCTTCAATATCCTGACTTTTAACGGTTGCTTTTATTTGGTCGGTAGCCTTGGCGCCTACATATTGCTCTATTTGTACATAAAATGTATCCCTGTTTTTTTTATCTTTTAAAAAGATACCGGTAACAGACAATATCAATATCAGCAATGGTGCTAACGAAAATATGGTGTAGTAAGCCAATGAGGCGCTAAGCTTTAAACCGTTATCGTTACCAAAACCGCTAAATGTGGCCAGGATAACCTTCCAAAACTGTTTAAGATATTCTTTACTAAATATTTTCATATACAGGCATTGTGTTGATGTTGAATAATAGAACTTACTCGTTAAGCAATTACGCGCGAAAATTGTTTAGCAATTTTGATGCCTTTATGGCCAAAAGCCCAATATTCATGCATATTGCAACAGCACCGTTACGCTTACAGGTCCTCAAACGGAATATCAAGCAAGCCGAATTTATCCCACCCTTTAAAATCATAATGCCACCATTCGGATGGGTATACGCTGAAACCGTTAGCTTCCATTACCTTTTTTAACAACTCGCGGTTATGCAGTTTTTGGGGCGAAAGCGGACCGTAATTGGCAGCGGCTTCCTTTTTAAAACTATCGTAACCGGTAGGCATATCCAGTTCTTTGCCGGTTTTAAGATTGATGAGGGTAAGATCAATAGCGCAGCCCCGGTTATGGCGCGAGCCCTTACGGGGATCGGCCACGAAGGTGGTATCTTTTGCAACTTCGTAGAACTTTACCGTGATGGTGTACGGCCGGTAGCCATCAAATATTTTTAAGCCAAGGCCAAGGGGCTTTAAATCGGTCTGTATTTTTTGGAGCGATTTGACCACCGGCAAGCGCGCGAACGCCCGTGCCTGTTTATACACCGGCTGCCCGGTAAAATTGTTTTTTGTAGCATAGCGGATGTCGAGCACGATGCCGGGTATGTACTTCTTTATTTCAATTAGTTGGTTATCCGGATTGGCTTTTATTTCGGCAGCGTATTTTGCTGGCGATGTTATTTTGGAGACATCAATAAACTTGTACTGTTGCGCATACACCGGCAGCCCGATGGTCAGCAGCAAAAAGTACAGCAATTGTTTCTTCATAAATTATAAGCTGGAAACGATCAGCAGGTCGAGATCTTTACACGGGATGTTGAAGCGTTCGCCAATGTGTTTATTGGTTAAGTGGCCCTGGTAAATGTAAACCGCGTTGCGCACCCCGGCCTTTTGCCATATCACATTTTTAATGCTGCCGTGTTCGCCGATATCAAGCAGGATAGGCGCGAAGATATTGGTAAGCGCATAAGTAGCCGTACGGGCCACACGTGAGGCTATGTTGGGCACGCAATAATGAATTACATCATACTTGCGGAAAACAGGATGGGTATGGTTGGTTACCTCTGATGTTTCAAAACAGCCGCCCTGGTCAATACTTACGTCGATGATCACCGAATCGCGCTTCATGCGGCTCACGGTTGATTCGGAGATGATACAGGGACTGCGGCCATCTTCGGCACGTAAAGCCCCAATGGCCACATCGCAGGTGGTAATGGCCTTTTCCAAAACAATAGGCTGCACTACAGATGTAAATACCCGGTTGCCGATGTTGTTTTGCAGTCGGCGAAGTTTATATATCGATGGGTCGAACACCTTTACCTCGGCACCCAATGATAGGGCGGTGCGTGCGGCATATTCGCCAACGGTACCCGCGCCTAATATTACAATTTCAGTAGGCGGAACACCGGTGATACCGCCCAGCATCAGGCCTTTACCTTCAAAAACGTTGCTTAGGTATTCGGCTGCTATCAGTATGGAGGTCGCGCCCACAATTTCGCTCATGGCGCGTACTACGGTAAGCGAACCGCCTTCATCAAGCAGATGTTCAAAACAAAGAGCGGTTATTTTTTTATTGAGGAGGGCTTGCAGGCTCTCGGCCTTCATGGTGGCTATTTGCAGGGTTGAAATGAGCAGCTGACCGGGTTTCATCAACTCGATTTCGGCCGGGGTTGGCGGCGCTATTTTGATGATCACATCGGCCTCGTATACCGTTTTAGTGTCGTATACAATTTGCGCGCCTTGCTCGCTGTAATCCTTGTCTAAAAAGTTGGCAGCTTTACCGGCATTGCTTTCCAGTATTACATCGTGCCCGTTATTTACCAGCAGGGCCACCGAAAGCGGGGTTAGCGGAATGCGGTTCTCCTGGAACGAAACCTCTTTAGGAATACCGATGTAAAGTTTGTTTTTCCTGGTTTTTACTTCCAGCATTGATTCCTGGGTTTGTCTTAGCGCCTGCCTGGCTACATCAGAAAACCCACTGTATTTCCCTGAACTCATTACGTATCAATTTCTGGATGATGAAGATAAGGAAAAAACGCAAATCGCGCTCAAATGTTTTCAACGTTTATCAGCCTCGGTCCGTCGTTTTGCGCGGTGATGCTTACACGGGTATAATGGTCGGGTAGCAGATCGGGTATTTTTTCGGGCCACTCAATAAAGCAGTAGTTGCCCGAGTAAAAGTATTCTTCATAACCCATATCCAGCGCTTCCGACTGTTGTTTTAGCCTGTAAAAATCGAAATGGAAAATATTATTGCCCCCACTGCGATACTCGTTAACAATAGAAAAAGTAGGACTGGTAACCTGTTCATCTACACCTAGCGCGGCACATAATTGTTTAATGAGCGTTGTTTTACCCGCGCCCATGTCGCCGTAAAACAAAAATATTTTATTGGTACCGGCCTCGGCCAGTAATTGCGTTGCCGCTTCGGGCAGGTTTGATAATGAGTTGGCGGTAATTAGCACGATAGCGTTGTTTTTACAGTCATTGATTCTTTTTGCCCATGCAAAGTTTAGAAGCAATTTATAGGGTCATCCTGAGCTTGTCGAAGGATCGCGCGCAGAGGCCTTCACCCACGCACCCTTCGACAAGCTCAGGGTGACAAGCCTCACTTCTGTGCCGCATGGGTTTTAAACCCGCAATGACGGGTTAGCCGCAAAAATAAATCAAAGTTTTTGAATGATCTATCTCAAATCATTCCATTCACTTCTTAATTTATGCTGTATAACTAAAGGCTCTTGTTCAAGGCTGAATATCCCCGAAAAACGCTTGGCATCAAAACCCTTTTTTGAGGGTCTTTTTGCCAGCGTTTCTTTCAGAATATCGATATCTTTTTGGCTCTTTAATATGAATAATAGTGCCATCCTATAAATTCTATTTCGGTCCGTAAGTAACCACCGGAATAATCATTTCTTCTAACGAGATACCGCCGTGCTGGAAGGTTTCGTTATAAAAATTCACAAAGTGATTATAATTATTAGGGTATACAAAGTAACCATCGCTTTTTGCGAACACAAAGCTTGAACTTACATGCAGCTTGGGCAGCATGGCATCGTGCGGGTTACGAACATGGAATACCTCTTTTGGGTTAAAATTAAGGTTGCGACCTTGCTTGTAACGCAGATTGGTATTGGTGTTTCGGTCGCCGATGATTTTGCTTGGATTTTTAACCTTGATGGTACCGTGGTCGGTAGTGATCACTACGCGCACTTGTTTTGAGGCCAAGAACTTCAACAAATCAAACAATGGCGAATGCTCAAACCATGATAACGTTAAAGAGCGGTAAGCGGCATCGTCGCTGGCCAGCTCGCGGATCATCTGCATATCGGTACGGGCGTGCGACAGCATATCCACAAAGTTGTAAACTACCACGTTCAGGTCGTTAGTCATGTAATTGCTTATCGACTCGTTAAGCGACCGGCCCTCGTCAATGTTCAGTATTTTATGGTACGAGAACTTGCAGTCCTTACGTAACGAACGTTTGATCTGGTCTTCCAGGAAATCGGCCTCATATAAGTTCTTACCGCCTTCATCCTCGTCGTTCTGCCATTTTTCGGGGAAGCGTTTTTCCATATCCAAAGGCATCAGGCCCGAGAAGATGGCATTACGCGCATATTGTGTAGCCGTAGGCAAAATACTGAAATAAGTATCCTCTTCCTCCAAACGGAAATACTCTGATATAATAGGGTTGATGATCTTAAACTGATCGTACCTTAAGTTATCTATCAATATAAAGAAAACAGGGCCGTTGCCATCAAGCTTAGGGAATACTTTTTTCTTGAACAATTGCGGCGAACTGGTTGGCGCGGTATCGGGGTTTTTAACCCAGTTGAGATAGTTCTTTTCAACAAACTTGCAAAACTGTACGTTGGCTTCGGCTTTTTGCAGGGTAAGTATCTCGTGCATCCCGGCATCTTCCAGGCTTTCCAGCTCCAGCTCCCAGTAGATCAATTTTTTGTACACATCCACCCATTCCTGGTAGCTCAGGTTATCGTTAAGCGTCATCCCCAGGTTACGGAAATCCTGCTGATAGGCCATAGTGGTTTTTTCGGTCACCAGGCGCTTGTTTTCGGTAAGTTTTTTAATGGTAAGCAGTATTTGCTTAGGGTGCACCGGCTTAATCAGGTAGTCGTCTATCTTTGATCCGATGGCATCTTCCATCAGGTATTCTTCTTCGCTTTTGGTGATCATTACAATAGGCACATCGTTATTGATGTTCTTGATCTGCGTAAGGGTTTCCAAGCCGGTAAGGCCGGGCATGTTCTCATCCAGGAAAACCAGGTCGAAATAGCCCTTTTTAAAAGCCTCAATGGCATCGTTTCCGCTGGTTACGGTACTTACCTTGTATCCTTTTTCGTTTAAAAAAAGTATATGTGGTTTTAACAGATCAATTTCGTCATCGGCCCATAATATTGTTGTATCCTGCATGTTGTTAAATATTTAAGATGCCCTTAACCTTCATTTATATTAAACTGATCAGTTTATAGGTGTCGGGCAGTTTGTAATTCTAAAAAAATTTGATCAAGCCTATAACCGCAAAGCAAAGGTTTTGTTGTTGAATATTATATGGTTTAACAAAAAATAACAAATATAAGATACTTTAATAAAGCATATTTGACACATTTGCAAAGTTTTAAAATTAGCATTGAATAAAAAGAAAATTATAAACGACCCTGTGTATGGTTTTATCAGTATCCCATCCGAGCTGATATTCGATCTTATTGAGCACCCATACTTTCAGCGGTTAAGGCATATTAAACAACTGGGGATGACACACCTCGTATATCCCGGTTCGTTACATACCCGCTACCACCACGCGTTGGGCGCCATGCACCTGATGGATCTGGCTATTGAAACCCTGCGCGACAAAGGCCACGAGATCTCTGCCAAAGAAGAAGAATCTGTTAAGATCGCCATATTGCTGCATGATATTGGCCACGGCCCGTTCTCGCACGCGCTGGAGCATACCATAGTTAAGGAGATCAGCCACGAAGATATATCGGCCATGTTGATGGCGCGTATTAACGACGAGTTTGATAACCGCCTCGAAATGGCGATCAGTATATTTAATGATACCTATCCGCGCCGCTTTCTGCATCAACTGGTTTCAGGCCAGCTGGATATGGACAGGCTGGATTATCTTAACCGCGACAGCTTTTTCACCGGTGTTACCGAGGGCGTGGTAGGTTCAGAGCGAATCATTAAAATGCTCACTGTAAAGGATGACCAGATGGTGGTAGAAGAGAAGGGTATTTATTCGGTAGAGAAATTTTTGGTAGCCCGAAGGCTAATGTACTGGCAGGTGTACCTGCATAAAACAGTAATAGCGGCCGAAGAAGCCCTCGCCAAGATATTGGTACGTGCCCGTGAGCTGGCATTGAGCGGCACCGAACTGTTTTGTACGCCCGCGCTTCGCCATTTTTTATACAATACGATTACTAAAGAGCAATTCATCAGCGAACCGGTACACCTCAAGACGTTTGCCTGTTTAGATGATACCGATATTATGTCGGCAGTGAAGGTTTGGGTTGATAGCGAGGATATAGTTTTGGCTATGTTATGCCGTAATTTGGTTTACAGGCGTTTGTTTCATGTAGAAATTACCAAAACACAGCCCGATGAAAAGGTTATTGCTGAATTGCGCCAAAAGGCGATGGAAATGTATGGTATCAGCGCGCATGAGGCAGCGTACTTTGTGTTTACCGATACCATTTTGAACAATGCTTACAAAGTTGATGACGCTAACATACGCATACTGATGAAGGACGGCAGCGTAAAGGATATTACCTCCGCCAGCGATAATTCGAGCCTGGAAGCCTTGACGAAAACAGTAAAAAAATATATTATTTGTTATGCCAAGCACTTATTATAAATATGAGTGTATGTATAATTTGTTGCTTTAATATTAACATTTAAATTTGTACGATGCAATTTACCGCACAGCAAATAAGCTTATTGTTAAACGGAACGGTTGAGGGTGATGCTCTTGCAGCGGTTGATAAGCTGGCTAAGATAGAAGAAGCCACTACCGGAGCCTTGTCGTTTTTGGCCAACCCCAAGTACGAACCGCATTTGTATACCACAAATGCGTCCATAGTAATTATTAATAACGACTATGTGCTCACCGAGCCTGTAAAGCCTACGCTGATACGGGTAGAGAACGCTTACAGCGCTTTTTCGATACTGCTGGAGCAGTACAATACCATAAAGCTTAATAAGGCCGGAATAGAAACGCCCAGCTTTATACACCCCTCGGCAACCATTGGTAAGGATGTGTATATAGGCGCGTTTGCATACATAGGGCCTAACGTCAAAATAGGCGACAAAAGTAAAATATACCCCAATACATATATTGCCGACAATGTTGAAATTGGTGATAATGTTACGTTATTTGCAGGCGTAAAAGTGTACTTTGATTGTGTTATAGGTAACAATGTCATCATTCACTCGGGTGCGGTAATTGGCAGCGATGGCTTTGGCTTTGCGCCCGCGGCTGATGGCAGCTATAAAAAAGTGAGCCAGATTGGCAACGTTATTATAGCCGATGATGTGGAAATAGGTGCTAATACCGCTATTGACAGGGCCACAATGGGCTCAACCATTATAAGCAAAGGCGCTAAAATTGATAACCTGGTGCAGGTAGCACACAATGTGGAAGTGGGTACCAATACGGTTATTGCCGGGCAGGCCGGCATATCGGGCAGTACCAAAATAGGTAGTAATGCCGTTATAGGCGGGCAGGTTGGTATTGCAGGCCATTTAACTCTTGCTAACGGTACGCAAATTTCGGCGCAAACAGGTGTCAACAGTTCTATTAAAGAAGAAGCAAAACAATGGGGCGGATCGCCTTATTTGCCATATAAAGATTATTTGAGGGCGCACGTTAACATACGCCGCTTGCCCGATATGGAAAAAAGAATATCAGAACTCGAAAAAATAATTGCTGAACTGCAAAAAGCAAACGGCTGATGCGGTTAATGTTAAGTATATGAACATAAAACAAAGAACTATTAAAGGGCCTGTTTCAGTATCAGGCACCGGTTTGCATACCGGTGAACGTGTTACCATGACCTTTAACCCCGCGGCAGAAAACCACGGGTATAAATTCAGAAGGGTAGATATTGCCGGGCAGCCTGTTATTGATGCCGATGTGGATAATGTTACCGATACATCACGCGGTACCACTATTTCGCAAAATGGCGCCAGCGTAAGTACTGTTGAACACGTGCTTGCGGCATTGGTAGGTTTAGAGGTTGATAATGTGCTGATTGATTTGGATGGCCCGGAAATTCCTATTATGGATGGTAGTTCTATCCAGTTTGTAGAGGCATTGATCAATAATGGTTTTTTAGATCAGGATGCTGATCGCGAGTATTACCATATTACCCACAACATTCATTACACCGAAGAAGACAGGAAAGTAGAGATGGTGGCCATGCCGCTTGACGATTACCGCTTTACCTGTATGGTTGATTACAACTCCGATGTACTGGGCAGCCAGCACGCCAGTATCTCTACCATTACCGAATTTACTAAAGAGATAGCCTCGTGCCGTACCTTCTGCTTTTTACACGAACTGGAAATGCTGTTAAAGCACGACCTGATAAAAGGTGGTGACCTTAACAATGCCATTGTTGTTGTTGATAAAGAGGTTGATAATGAAGAGCTGGCGCACTTAGCCAAGCTGTTTAACCGTAAGGACATTAAGGTAGCCCCGCAGGGTATATTAAACAATATTGAATTACGCCACCAAAACGAACCGGCAAGGCATAAATTGCTGGATATGATAGGCGATCTTGCACTGGTTGGTGTGCCGTTAAAAGGTCATATTATGGCGGCTCGTCCGGGTCACGCGGCTAATATCGCCTTTGGTAAAAAAATAAAAGCACTTATTAAAAAAGAAAGAAGCCGCAAATACCAAAAGGTGTACGACCCCAACATGACCCCGGTTTATGATACCGTACAGATCATGAACATATTGCCGCACAGGCAGCCGTTCCTGATGATCGATAAAATTCTGGAGCTGACCAAAACCCATGTAGTAGGTTTAAAGAACGTTACCATGAACGAAGATCTGTTTATGGGGCACTTCCCTGGTCAGCCTTTGTTTCCGGGGGTTTTACAAATTGAAGCGATGGCGCAAACCGGTGGCATACTGGTGCTGAATACCGTTCCCGATCCGGAAAACTACATTACGCTTTTCCTAAAAATAGAAAACGCCAGGTTTAAAGATAAGGTTACCCCGGGCGACACCGTTATATTCAGGTGCGACCTGATAGCGCCTATCCGCCGCGGTATTGCTCAAATGAGGGGAGTTGGCATGGTTGGCTCAAAAATTGTAGTTGAAGCAGAGCTGATGGCTCAAATTGTACGTAAAAAAGCATAATAACAAGCATGATACAACCTTTAGCATATATACACCCGCAAGCCAAAATAGCCGACAACGTGGTTATTGAACCATTTGTTACCATTCATAAGGATGTTGAAATAGGCGAGGGTACCTGGGTGGGCTCAAACAGTGTGATAATGGATGGTGCCCGTATCGGTAAAAACTGCCGTATATTTCCGGGTGCTGTAGTATCTGCACCACCGCAGGATCTTAAATACAAGGGTGAGCAAAGCACGGTTACCATTGGCGACAATACGGTGATCCGCGAATGCGTTACCCTTAACCGCGGTACCGCGCTCGATAAAAATACCACCACCATAGGTAAAAACTGTTTGCTGATGGCCTATGTACACGTAGCGCACGATTGTATTATCGGCGACAACGTGATCATTGCCAACGCGGTACAACTGGCCGGGCACATAAATGTATATGATTACGCCTTCATCGGCGGCACATCTGCCGTGCACCAGTTTGTTGAAATTGGCGCACACAGCATGATCTCCGGTGGTTCATTGGTGCGTAAAGATGTACCGCCTTATACCAAGGCCGGTCGCGAACCGCTGTCATACATCGGTATCAACTCGGTAGGTTTGCGCCGCCGTGGCTTCGCTGCCGAAACCATTAACGAGATCCAGGAAATTTACCGCATCATTTTCCTAAAAAAATACAACGTTACCAAAGCCCTCGATATCATCGAAGCCGAATTTAACCCAACGGTTGAGCGCGACGAGATTGTAAACTTTGTACAAAACTCGCAACGCGGTATCATGAAGGGTTTCGGGATATAATTTGTCTTCGACCGGAATTTATAGAATTTAGGAATTATCTGAATTTTATAAATTCCGGCAAGCTAAAAGCAACTGTCATTGCGAGGTACGAAGCAATCGCGAACATAAAGAGCCGATATGCATAGCTACGTGATTGCTTCGTACTCGCAATGACAGCATTAAAACCAGCTTACATTCTGTAAATTCTTTAATTCTAAAAATTCCGGTTCCGACGAAATGAAGATCACCCTCGAAAACATTGGCCGCCGCTTTAACCGCGACTGGATATTTAAAGGGGTTGATCAAACCTTTACTGCTGGCGAAAGCTATGCCATATTAGGCCCTAACGGCTCGGGCAAATCCACACTTTTACAGGTGCTTAACGGCAGCCTCGCACCATCTTCGGGTAAGCTGAACTATTTTTATGGCGATAAGCCGCTGGAGGTAGAAAAGGTATTTAACCACCTGAGCCTTGCCGCGCCGTATTTAGAACTTATTGAAGATTTTACGCTGACCGAAGTGATCGATTTTCACTTTCAGTTTAAGGCTTACAAAACCGGGATAGATAAAAACGCGGTGATTGATCTGCTGAACATGGCTGCCAGTAAAAATAAACCGGTACGTTACTTTTCATCGGGCATGAAACAGCGCCTGAAACTGGCGCTCGCTTTTTGCTCTGATACCCCAATGCTGATGCTTGACGAGCCAACCTCCAACCTGGATACCCAGGGTGTGGATTGGTATCTCGGCCTGGTGCAACAATTCGCCGCCGGCCGCCTCACCATCATCTGCTCGAACCAGCAGCACGAGTACGATTTTTGTAAACACACATTGAATATTGTTGATTATAAGTAGGGTTGTGGGTAAAGTTGTGAGTTGCGTGTTGTAAGTTGTGTGGCTTACGTTAAACACAATTTGCAATATCTAAAACTCTTATCTCACAACTTACAACACGCAACTCACAACCTCATTTGCATCTTTCCGTGTAAGTGGCTAATTTTGCGCCTCAATATTAAGTTTTTATGGCTAAAGCATCTGAAGTAAAGAATGGTAATATACTACGCTTCAACGGGGAGTTGTTGCAGGTAGAAGAATTTTTGCACCGTACCCCCGGCAACCTGCGTGCCTTTTACCAGGCCCGTATGCGTAACGTTAAATCGGGCAAGTTGGTTGAATACCGTTTCCGTACGGATGAAGAAGTAACCATTGCGCGTGTAGAAACTAATAACTACCAGTATTTATATGAAGATGGCGATTCGTTAGTGGTAATGGATAACGAAACTTACGATCAGCATAATATTCCGAAGGCATTGTTTGGTCCGGCGGTAAAGTTTTTAAAGGAGGGTATCAACGTAATTATAGCTTTTGAAAGCGAAGAGCCTATTATGGGGCAACTGCCTGCATCGGCCGAGTTGGAAGTTACTTACACCGAACCTGCTGTAAAAGGCGATACCTCAACCAACGCGCTAAAATCTGCAACGGTTGAAACCGGTGCCGAAATCCGTGTTCCGTTGTTCATCAACATTGGCGATAAAGTTAAGGTAGATACCGCTACCGGCGCTTATGTTGAGCGTGTGAAAGCATAAGGTTTTTAATAGAAAATATATACAAGAGCGCCCGACACAAGGGCGCTTTTTTTATGGGTTAACATTTTTTGTGAATTTTATTAACAAGGTTGTAACAAATACGCTCAATTGCAATCCAATCAGTTAGTTATACTAAATTCTGTAAGTTATGGCTATGAAATGGACCAATATCCTATCCCGCAAAAAGACGGAAACACCTAAAAAAAAGAAAACAAAAGCCCGCGAATGGTTTGATGCCATTGTGTTTGCAGTGGTGGTATCCACTGTGATCAGGGGGCTGCTTTTCTCGGCTTATGCCATTCCTTCCGCATCAATGGAAGGTACGGAGCTAACCGGCGATTATCTTTTTGTGAGCAAGTTATCTTACGGTCCGCGTATGCCCATGACGCCTGTATCCATTCCTTTCCTGGAATCGCATGTAGGCGGCTTTAAAACTTTTTGGGATGGTGTAAAGCTGCCTTACTTCCGTTTGCCGGGCTTATCTAAAGTTAAAGCAGGCGACATTGTGGTATTCAACTATCCGCCAACACACGATAACGACCCTGTAGATATGCATACTCACTATATAAAACGTTGCCAGGGCATAGCCGGCGATGTGGTGGAGATAAAAGACGCGCAGGTTTACATCAACGGCAAAATAATGCCTAACGCGCCGCAGGCACAAACATCTTACCATGTTATAGTGAACAGCAATGGTATTAATCCTAAGCTGTTAACTGATCTGCATATTGAAGTAACAGGGCAGGCCGGTGATGCCGATTATATAATGATCATCCCGGCGGATAGCTATAAAGAATTTAAGGCTTGCACAGGCGTGGCCTCCATAAGCCCGGTAATTGAACCTAAAGGCGCGCAGGATTTAAGCGTATACCCACAAAGCTCATTATTTAACTGGAACCAGGATAATTACGGTCCGCTTACTATACCTAAAAAAGATTGGACGGTAAAGTTGAACGATTCGACCATGGCGCTGTACAAACAAGCCATTGAGCGTTACGAACACAACATCGTAAGGCAGGAAGGTAAGGATTACTATATTAACAATAAAAAGACTGGCAGCTATACCTTTAAAATGGATTACTACTGGATGATGGGCGACAACCGCCACAATTCGTCCGACTCGCGCTATTGGGGCTTTGTACCCGAAGATCACGTGGTTGGTAAGGCGATGATCACCTGGATGAGCATCGACAGCACCCAAACACCGCTGAAAAAGATCCGCTGGAACAGGATATTGAAACCGATAAATTAATCAAAAAAGATTGTCATTTCGAACGAGGTACGAGGAGAAATCTTCTTCATCAAGCAAATCGCAGACAGGTATGGCGAAGAAGATTTCTCACTCCGTTTCGAAATGACACAGGAACACCTTAAAACTCCAGTTCCAGCAACACCGGGCAATGGTCTGAATGCCTTGCTTCGGGCAGTATAGCCGCACGTTTAATGTGTGGTTCTAAGGGCGCTGTGGCCATGGTATAATCAATACGCCAGCCTAAGTTTTTAGCTCTCGCATTTGCGCGGAAACTCCACCATGTATAGTTATGCGGCTCGGGGTTTACATGGCGAAAGGTATCTATAAAGCCCGAATTAATAAAGTTCTCCATCCAATCGCGTTCGGCGGGTAAAAAGCCGGATGAATTGGCATTTGATTTAGGGTTGTGAATATCGATAGCGCGGTGGCAAATATTATAATCGCCGCATACTACCAGTTTGGGGAAGCGGGTTTTCAGTTCGGCCAGGTAAGCGCCAAACTCATCCAGGAAACGGAACTTAAAATCCTGGCGTTCCTCACCGCTTGAGCCTGATGGGAAGTAAACGCTCATTACCGATACCTCATCAAAATCAACACGGATATTGCGGCCCTCGCGGTCGAAATCGGCAATGCCGCAGCCGTATTCAATGTGGTTCGGGATGCGTTTGGTAAATATCGCGGTACCACTATACCCCTTCTTTTCTGCCGGGAACCAGTAATGCTGGTAGCCAAGCTCCTCAACCAGTAAAAGATCGGTAAGCACATCCGGCGTAGCCTTTATTTCCTGCAAACAAACCACATCGGCATTGGTAGCCTGTAGCCATTCGAGCCAGTTTTTGCTCATGGCCGAGCGTATGCCGTTAACGTTATAGGTAATTATCTTCATGTATATGAGTATCGAACACTGATTTTGAACGCCGAATATCGAAGTATTAAATCAAAAATAAGAATGGAGTTGTGTATTTCACTGTCATCCCGAAACGCAGTGAGAGATCTTCTTCGCAATGCCTGTCTGCTACTTGCCAGTTATATAATTCCGCTTGATAGTAGACTTACGAAGTTTTTAAAACTTCGTAAGTCTTAAAAACCGTACTGGGTTGTCATGGTGAGCACGTCGAACATGTGGGCAAAGGCCACTACACGTAGCCTTCGACGAGCTCAGGCTGACACCAATTGTTAAAAGAAACGTCCAAAATTTCTTTACTTCCCTTCCAACCCCAGCAGCTTATCCAACTGCTTACATTCACTTTTACTGAGCAATTCAACCGTTATCGGGACATCCGCCAGCGGGCGATCATTGCCATCTGTTTTTACCACGGCGATGAGGTCTACCATTTCTATACCTGTAACCACTTCGCCAAATACGGTATAACCCATATCAAGGTGAGGGATACCGCCAACTGCTTTGTAATATTCGCGTTGGCTTAGCGGGATCTTACGACCTTTCAGGCGGGTTTCCTGTACTTTGTCGAGCGCTTCATCGGTAAAGCGTTTGCCCTCTGCAATATAAAACTGCGATCCGCTGGATGCTTTGTCGGGGTTATCGTCCCTCGCGGCAGCCAGTACGCCCTTTTTGTGAAAGATGCTGTCTCTGAACTCTGCCGGAACAGTATAACCTACCGAACCCTCGCCCAGCGCGGCACCGGGTTTGGCATTTTTCGAGTCCGGATCGCCGCCCTGTATCATAAAGTCTTTTATCACCCTGTGAAAAAGCGTACCGTTAAGCGTGCCCTGCTTAGCCAGCTTTATAAAGTTATCGCGGTGCAGCGGGGTTTCGTTATACAGCCTGATGATGCACTGGCCATAACTGGTTTTAATGCGTACATACTGGTTTTTAGGCGGTTTAGCAAAAGCGCAAACCGATATGAACAGCAGCGCGATGGTAGTCAGTTTTTTCATGCCCTAAAATACCTATTCCTGCGGATTATCGATCTCATCAAAATAGTCAACCATCAACGATTTAATGAGCATTTCCTGCTCAAGCAGGGTATAATTAGGAATGGGTTTAACCGCTTTCCAATGCGGCCAGCCATCCTGATCAAGCCCCTCCAGCTCGTAAAAGCCCATTTTGCTGAACAACTTGCAATTAGCAATATGCATCAGTTCTTCCTTTTGGCGCTTGCTGAACTTACGCGGGCCCTGCCCAAGTTCCTGCACACCTATTAAAAACAGCATTACCTTTAAATCAGGCTTCTCATTGTCAAAATCGTCGGCAATGCGTTGCTGTAACTCCTCCCATCTCTTATTTACTTCTGCTGGTTTCATTTGTGGCAAAGATACGCTTAACAACATTGTTACCGTTAAATGATACTTTGAATATTTTATTAATTATCTTTGCAACTTAGTTACATTACTGGTCTTGAAACGTAATTCTAAAAAGATTATCACCTCAGCAATATTACTGATCTGCTTTATAGCGGGCCAGCTAATAGTGTATACGCACCAGCACCACCTCATTAAACAGGCCGATAAGATCAATACGGCAAAAAATCAGCACCAGCAGATCTTTACAGAAAAGTGTCAGATATGTGATGCCATGCACCATACCAGTATGGATGTAGTGCATAACAACTATGCTGTACACTTAACCGCTGCCCCTTATGTATACCATACCGGCGATTTTGATTTTTTAAGTTTCGCGCTTATCCAGTCCGACGGGCTTTCTCCCCCGGTTGCATAACCCATTATGCAACTAACGCTGCTGCTTTTACGCGGCGGCAATTATTTTCTTGAAATACCCTTAAAACACTTTAATGAAACTTAAGCTATTTATAGGCATGCTTTTACTATTGGTACAAAGCATCGCGTTCGCTGATAATATCAATTTAAAAGGCCGTGTAGTTGATGGCAATAATCAACCATTACCGGGCGCCACCATTACCATTCCCGATCTTAAAATATCAACCCAAACCAATGTTGATGGTGAGTTTTCTTTCAAAGCCATACCTAACAGAGGCAAGTTTTTAATACAGATACAGTATGTAGGCTTTAAAACGCTTACGCAGGTGATCGACCTGGCTGGCGGAACCGATTTAACCTTTAAACTCCAGGCATCAGTTATTGAAGCCCGTGAAGTAGTGATTACCGGCACGCCTATCAGCGGCAATAACCGCCAAAACAGCACATCGGTAAGCGCGCTTAACCGCGAAGAATTACTAAGACCTGCAACAAACCTGATAGACGCTTTGGCCAAACAGGTACCGGGCGTATCGCAAATTACTACAGGCCAGGGTATTTCTAAACCCGTAATACGCGGTTTAAGCTATAACCGTGTAGTTACCCTTAACGATGGTATTAAGCAACAAGGCCAGCAATGGGGCGACGAGCATGGCGTGGAAGTTGACCAATACGGTGCCGACAGGGTAGAGGTACTGCGCGGCGCGGCATCTTTACTATACGGATCAGACGCTTTGGGCGGTGTAATTAACTTACTGGAGCCTTTAACCCCGGCCGACGGACAAATTCGTGGTGAGTTTTTAACCAACTACTCTACCAATAATGGCTTAACGGGTTCATCATTAATGCTAACCGGTAACGAAAATGGTTTTGTATGGCGCGGTCGCGGATCATATAAAAACGCGTATTCATTTAAAACCCCTTCGGGATATTTCCCTAACTCGGGCTTTAACGAAACTAACCTGAGCGGTATGCTGGGCCTTAACAAAAACTGGGGTTACTCGCATATCAATTTCTCGTACTATAAAAACAACATCGGCTTTTTTGATCCGGAACCGGGAAGCGGCTACAACTTCTTAAAGGAAGATGGCGAAGCATTTACCGATGCCGATTACAAAAACCGTAAATTATTATTCCCGAGACAGGACATTCGCCATTACAAGATCAACTGGGATAACAATATTATAGTAGGCAGCGGTCACCTGAAATTGAATTTCGGTTACCAGAAAAATCAGCGCCGCGAGCTGGAGGACAGTCTTGATCCATCATTATTCTTCGACCTGAATACTTACTCGGGCGATGCGAAATATTACCTGCCCGAAAGCAATGGCTGGCAGCCCGTATTTGGCGCAAGCACCGAAATTGGCCATAGCGTAAATAAAGGAGCCGAGTTTTTAATACCCGATTATGATACCTATGGCATTGGCGCTTTTGCCTACGCTAAAAAGGCATGGGGTAAAAATACCTTTAACGTTGGTGTACGTTATGATTACCGCAAAAACACCGGTAAAGAACTGCTGGAAGATGGCGAAGAGAAATTCGGCGCGTTTACCAATAAGTTTTCAAACGTGAGCGGTGCGTTGGGTTATACCCACGAGTTTAACGATAAACTGAACTTTAAAGCGAATGCAGGTTCGGCCTTCCGTGCACCAAATCCTGCCGAACTGGCTTCAAATGGCGTACATGAAGGTACCTTCCGCTATGAAATAGGTAACAGTAACCTGTCGCCGGAGAGAAGTTACCAGGCCGATGCAACTTTAGAATATGATGATAAATTTTTAAGCGCAAGCGCGAGCATTTACAATAACTACATCCATAATTTTATTTACTCAAGCCACACACCCGGCGATATAAGGGAAGAAACCGCTGCCGACGGTAGCACCAGCAGCTATGATGTTTACCATTACGGACAGGTAAATGCCAACTTATATGGCTTTGAAGGTAGCCTTACCCTACACCCGGTGAGCTTTATTCACTTCGAGAACGTGTTTGGCTATGTGCACGCGCAAAATACAACGCTTAACAGGCCGCTGGCATTCATCCCGGCAGGTTCGTTGAGGAATACCCTGCGTTTTGAGCCGAACATCCGGGGCTTAAAGCAATCGTTCATTTATGTAGGTATCGATAACTTCTTTAAACAAGGCCGTTTCGATAGCACCTTTGAAACCGCTACATCGGGTTATACCCTGTTAAACGCGGGCGTGGGTACTACCGTTAACCTGGGTAAACAACCATTGAAACTATATGTATCAGGTAATAATCTGCTCGATAAAAAATACTACGATGCGCTTAGCCGTTTGAAAGCCGGTCGCATCAGTACAGAGGATCCAACTTTTGGTATTTACAACCCGGGCCGTAATATTACGTTCGGTGTTTACTTGCCGTTCTCTATAAAATAAAGCTAATATAAAATACCCCTGTTAGCAGCATCATTTCCTGTAAAAAGGAATGATGCTTTTTTGTTTGTAAACATTTTTAAAGCTATAGTGTATAATTATTATGTACAGAAAACCCGCCCTGCTGATCCTGTTCCTGCTGATCAGATTTGCCGCGTTTGCGCAGCCCGATACCATCTCCATTACGCTGGATAATGTTCAATACCCGTACCCGGTAAAATTTATGCCGGTAAACACCGACGGACAGGATCTGCGGATGGCCTATATGGATATTGCCCCGGCCAATGCCAACGGTAAAACGGTAATGCTGTTTCATGGCAAAAACTTCGGCGGCTATTACTGGACTAATGTGATCAAGGCGTTTACCGCCAAAGGCTACCGTGTGATAGTGCCCGATCAGTTGGGTTTCGGTAAATCGTCAAAAGCGTTTATCCACTACAGCTTTCATAAACTGGCGCGGCTAAACAAACAACTGCTGGATACCCTCGGCATAAAAAAGACCTACATTATGGGGCACTCCATGGGAGGCATGCTGGCCACGCGCTTTACGCTGATGTATCCCGAAACGGTAGAAAAACTATTGCTCGAAAATCCGATAGGCCTGGAAGATTACCACGCCTTTGTACCTTACCTGAGCGCCGAAGAGCAGTACAAAACAGAACTGAAGACAACGCCCGAAAGCGTAAAGAAATACTACCAAAACTCCTACTTTACTCAGTGGAAATCTGAATACGATTACCTTGTTAAGATAGGTGCCAACGTAAGCAAAAGCGCTGATTTTCCGCGGTACGCGAAAGTGGCGGCATTAACTTATGAAATGATCTACGAGCAGCCCGTTTGCTACGAGTTCGGACTGATAAAAGTGCCGACGGTGCTTTTCATCGGCTTAGAGGATAATACCATTGTAGGCAAGGGTCTGCTTTCGCAGGCAGAACAAGCCAAACATGGCCAATACAAAATATTAGCCCCCGAAACCGCAAAAAAGATCCCGAATGCAAAACTGATCACCTTTGAAGGCGTAAAACATATTCCGCATATTGAAGAGCCTGAGAAGTTTTTAAAGGCCTTGGAAAAGGAGTTGTAAGTTTCTATCCCAACCATCTGCTTTTATCATTTAATACAGGAAGGTAATAGTTAAAATCTTATGCTTCAAAAAATAGTACAGTAAACTCCTGCAGCCAAATCAGACCGTGATTTCTTTCTGTGATTGGGCGAACATAAATTGTACTTTTGAAATATTATGTCGATGCAATAAACCGCTATCGGTATAATCCATAAAAAACACTATGAAGAAACTCTTTCTATTGGATGGCATGGCCCTTATTTACCGGGCTCATTTCGCGTTAAGCAAAAACCCGCGTTTTACTTCGGGCGGATTAAACACTTCGGCTGTGATGGGCTTTACCAACACCCTGCTCGATGTGCTTAAAAAAGAAAAGCCTACCCACATGGCCGTGGTATTTGATACCGATGCGCCAACCGAACGCCATACCGATTTTGAAGCATACAAGGCACACCGCGAGGCAATGCCCGAGGATCTGTCGAAAGCATTGCCCTATGTAATTAAGGTAATACTGGGTTTCAACATTCCGGTAATTACCAGCGATGGTTACGAGGCCGATGATATTATAGGCACCCTTGCCAAAAAAGCCGAACTAAAAGGTTACCAGGTTTATTGCATGACCCCCGATAAGGATTTCGCGCAGCTGGTATCAGACAATATCCGTATTTACAAACCGGCCCGCATGGGTAACGAAATGGAAATACTGGGCGTAAAAGAAGTATTGGCCAAATGGGAAGTGGAACGTGTTGAACAGGTGATAGATATTTTAGGCCTTTGGGGCGATGCCGTGGATAATATACCGGGCATACCGGGTGTGGGCGAAAAAACCGCCAAAACGCTTATCAAACAATATGGCTCTGTTGAAAACATTATAGCCAACAGCCACGAACTGAAGGGCAAACTGAAAGAGAACGTAGAGAACTTCGCGCAACAGGGCCTGTTATCCAAAAAACTGGCTACTATTATACTGGATGTTCCGGTGGAACTGGATGAGGAAGGCCTGGAAATTTGCGCGCCGAGTAAAGACCTGCTGGAGCCTCTGTTTGCCGAACTGGAATTCCGTACGCTTGGTCGCCGTGTATTTGGCGATGAGTTCAGCATCACCGAAATGAAGGCGGCATCGGTACAAACCGATTTATTTGGCAACCCGGTTAACGGCGGCTATACCAGCCTAACGGTAAACACTACCGAAATTTCAGAGCCCGAAGTTCCCGTCAACATAAAAAACATTAATACGGTTGAGCATACCTACCATTTAGCGGATACACCCGAAAAGCGAGCCGAACTGATAGCCATGCTTAAACAACAAAAGGATATTTGCTTTGATACCGAAACCACCGGTACCGATGCCAACTTTTGCGAACTGGTAGGTTTATCATTCGCGGTAAAACCGGGCGAGGCCTGGTATGTGCCGGTACCGGCTACCGAGCAGGAAGCAAAAGCCATCGCGGCCGAGTTTAAAGAGGTATTGGAAAATGAAAACATTGGCAAAACAGGCCAAAACCTAAAGTTCGATATCCTGATGCTGAAATGGTACGATATTGAAGTAAAGGGCAACCTGTTTGATACCATGCTGGCGCATTACGTGATCGACCCGGATACCCGCCATAATATGGATATCCTGTCGGAAAATTATTTGAACTATTCCCCTGTTTCCATTACCACGCTTATCGGTCCCAAAGGCAAAAATCAGGGCAACATGCGCGATGTGGAGATAGAAAAGATAAAAGACTACGCTGCCGAAGATGCCGACGTTACCCTGCAACTGCGCGGCGTTTTCGAACCGCAGATTAAACAGGTAGAAAGCGAAAAACTGATCAATGAAATTGAGCACCCGCTGGTGTATGTACTGGCTGATATGGAATACGAAGGTGTACGCATAGATCATGATACCCTGCGAGATTTCTCCAAACTACTGGAAACTGATATCGCCCAGCTGGAAAAGACTGTATTTGAAAAAGCCGGTGTAAAGTTCAATATCGCGTCGCCAAAGCAATTGGGCGAGGTGCTGTTCGAGAAACTATTGCTCGACCCTAAAGCTAAAAAAACTAAAACCGGCCAATATCAAACCGGAGAGGATGTACTGCTTGCCCTTGCCGCCAAAAGCGATATTGTGAGGGATATACTGGATTTTCGCCAGTTGCAAAAGCTAAAATCAACTTATGTGGATGCCTTGCCGCAAATGGTGAACCCTAAAACGGGTCGCGTACATACCTCCTATAATCAGGCCATTGCGGCTACAGGGCGCTTAAGTTCTAATAACCCTAACCTGCAAAATATCCCTATCCGTACCGAACGTGGCCGTGAGGTGCGTAAGGCCTTTATTCCGAGGGATAGCGGGCATACCATTATCTCTGCCGATTATTCGCAGATAGAGCTGCGCATTATAGCCGAAATCAGCAAGGATGCCAACATGATGGACGCTTTCATCAAGAACATCGATATCCACACCGCTACCGCGGCCAATGTTTATGGCGTAGCGGTTGAAGAAGTTACAAGCACGCAAAGGCGCAATGCCAAGGCGGTTAACTTCGGTATTATTTACGGGCAGTCGGCATTTGGTTTATCGCAAAACCTGGGTATTCCGCGTAAAGAGGCTGCCGATATTATTGAGCAATACTTCGCGCAGTTCCCGGGCATAAAAACCTACATGAGCGATACCATGAACTTTGCCCGCGAAAACGGCTTTGTAACCACGCTAATGGGCCGCAGGCGTTACCTGCGCGATATTAATTCGGCCAATGCTACCGTGCGTGGCTTTGCCGAACGAAATGCCATTAACGCCCCCATACAGGGTTCGGCGGCAGATATGATCAAGATAGCCATGATTAACATTCATCGCGAGCTGAAAGCGCAAAAGCTGGATGCCCGCATGACCATGCAGGTGCATGATGAGTTGGTGTTTGATGTACCGCACCACGAAATAGAAATTGTAAAACCGATCATCATGCACAACATGAAAACCGCCATCAAAACCGAAGTGCCTATTATGGTAGAAATAGGCTCGGGCAATAACTGGCTGGAAGCGCATTGATAAAATAATTTTCGGAGAAAGAGACATTCCTCTCTCCAGACATACGAAGTTTTAAAAACTTCGTATGTCTTTCGCCATCCTTCACTGTCATGCTGAGGAACGAAGCATCTGTTGGCTACTTTTAAAGCAAAGATTCTTCTTCGCCATACTTATCTGCGATAGATGCTTCGTTCCTCAGCATGACAGTGGGGAGTGGTTGTGAGCCATCGTCATTTTACCTTCAAGTTCAAAAGGGAATTAAAATTCTCGCAATTGTAAAGGTCAAGTAATTCGGTAACAGAATTAGCTTTATGTTATAAAGCTAAACGTTATGCGAAACATTAACAATGATCTTACATTAAAGCGGAATTATCTTAGCAAATATCGATTCCTGATCAGTG
>NZ_BAABFT010000018.1:0-94051 GCF_039541195.1 Mucilaginibacter gynuensis | reverse complement strand
TCTTCTTTACTTTATTTAATAGTATGCACCCATCAACAACGTTTTGAACATTTGGACGGATATTGATAAGTTAATAATAATTGACCTCAACAGCCAATATTGTGCAACAGCCACGAAAAGAAAAAAGAACATCCACTAACGTTCGATTAAAGTAGAACCATTCCTAACGAAGAACTGACCAATGAGAGAGCATACATGTCTGATATTTGCTCAAAGCAGAAGATTTTTCGCTATCGCTCAAGAGAGTAGTTTCTCCTCGTACCTCGTTCGATGACATTACTCATTTAACCGCTTTTACAGCAGGTTGAATAAATTATCAACTCCCAATAACTTTACTGAAGTAAAACCTTCGGCATATTTAACGCCTATGTTTTTGCCCAGTTCAAGGGCGCGGGCTTCGGTGCGCTGCATAAATACGGGTGATGAAATGTAAGTTTGTGGTTCATCTTCTACCCAGTCGGGGTTGTAAAACTGCGATTTAAACGCCAATACGCTTTCCACCTTTTTATCCCAGTGTTCAGTTATGTCTATCAATATATCGGGCTCAATATACCTGTCTTGTATAAAATGCAGCACCAGGCTTGGGCGCCATTCCTTTTGCAGTTCGCCGTTATAAGTAGTTTCAATTTTGCGCAATCCCGATAAAAACACCGATGCCTCTACCAGCTCATTAGCACGCCCATGATCGGGGTGACGATCATGATAGGCATTGGTGATGATAATTTCGGGCTGGTATTTACGTATCACTTCGATGATCTTGATCTGGTACTCCCTCGTGTTCTCAAAAAAACCATCAGGCAAACCCAAATTTTCGCGGACAGCTAACCCCAGTATTCGGCCTGCTTCCTGCGCTTCTTCCTCACGTATTTCGGGGGTGCCGCGGGTGCCCAGTTCGCCGCGGGTAAGGTCGACAATGCCTGCCTTTTTACCGAGTGCTATGTGTTTAAGTAAGGTGCCCGCGCAACCTAATTCGGCATCATCCGGATGAACAGATAATACCAGTATATCTAACTTAGTCATAAAAATATATTCTTATTTGCCGGCCGCTATTAAACGGCTTATTTGCTTTTTGATTTTTGAAGATGTAGGTTTTGTAAAAGGGAAAAAGAAATCCTTCACGGCACCCGATCTGTCAATTAAAAACTTATGAAAATTCCAGCGCGGTGTTGAATTAACCGTTCCGTTCAGCTTTTTATCCGCCAAAAACTTATATAGCGGATGCGCGTACGGTCCTCTTACCCTCACTTTATCAAAGGTAAGGTAATTGGTGGCCACGTTTTCGCAAAAGGCAGCCAGTTCGACACCTTCTAAAGGCTCCTGTCCGCCAAAATCATTAGAAGGGAAAGCCAGTATCTCAAAATCCTGTCCCGAAAATTCTTCCTTTAAAGCTACTAATTCTTTAAGCTGTGGTGCAAAGCCGCATTGCGATGCTGTATTTACTATCAGTAAAACCTTGCCGCTAAATACCGACAGGTTAAGTTCCTCCCCATCCAGCTTAGGTACGCTGAACTGGTAGATGTTCGTATCGCTCATTTATCAATTATAGGGCGTATCGAAGTTTGATGTACGGATGATGTTCTCTATATCGCGTTCCTGCTCGGGGTCATACTCTTCCTTAAGATCGTGCCCAAAAATACGTGCTACAGATTGCATCATGAATGCGTTAAGGCCGCCCTTGAGTTCCTTAAGCATGGCGAAACTGGTGTTGCCGGTTTCCCTGTCAATCAACTTTATTAATACCTCACCCTGACTGATTGTCAGGTTTTTAATTTCTTTGTTAAACAGATCTTTAATTTGTTTTTCGCAGGCTTTCACCAGCTCTTTTTGTTTTTTCTTATCGGCAGTAACGGCCAGGTCGCGCTGCAACTGGCGATAACGCTCGCCTGCGTAGCGGGCATAAGGCATTACCTTGTATACGTTATAGCGTAAACGGCGGTATTTTAACCTGTCATCCTCGCTGGCAAAAATACGGGTATCGCGTATATTGATATCGTGCATCACTATCCATGGCACCAGTTCACCGTCAAGATCGGTCATATAGGTTTTGATGGTATCATTTTTGCCCAATTGAGCACGTTGAGGCTTAGCCGGTGCATCCTGCGCTTTTAGCACCGCAACCGGTAAACAACAAAACAATGACAATATAAAACCAATAAATTTCATATTTTTACTTGTATACAAAATTAGTGCAATTTTTCAGGTAATTGGAGATCAACTGCAATTTAAACACATTTTGTTACAAGTTAGTGATATATTTTAAAGTTCGTACATGAAAGATTTAGTGATCGACCTGGAAGCCGAAAAGAACGAGATATTAAAGAGATACCGGGCTTTGCTGCGTGCGTGTAAATCAACCTTGCAAAAGGGTGATAAACGCATGATACGCAAGGCTTTCGATATGGCTTTAGAAAGCCATAAGGATATGCGCCGCAAATCTGGCGAACCTTATATATACCACCCTATTGCCGTGGCGCAAATTGCTGCCGAGGAGATAGGCTTGGGTACTACCTCTATAGTATGCGCCCTGCTGCACGATGTGGTGGAGGATACCGACGTTGCCCTTGATGATATTGAAAGGGAATTTGGTAAAAAAGTAGCCAAAATTATCGACGGCTTAACCAAAATATCGGGCGTGTTTGATACCAACAGCTCTTTACAGGCCGAAAATTTCCGTAAAATGCTGCTTACCCTTGCCGATGATGTGAGGGTGATACTGATAAAACTAGCCGACAGGCTGCATAACATGCGTACGATGGAGTTTATGCCGCGCGATAAGCAGCTTAAGCTATCATCAGAAACCGTATATCTGTATGCGCCGCTGGCACACCGCCTGGGTTTATACGCCATAAAATCGGAGCTGGAAGATCTGTCCATGAAATATATGGAGCGCGAAACTTACCAGCTCATTAAAAAGAAGCTGAACGAGAAGAAGGCCGAGCGCGAAAAATTCATCCGCGATTTTATTGATCCGGTGAAGAAGGTTTTGCAAGGCCAGGGACTTGAAGCTGATGTATTTGGCAGGCCGAAATCAATCAACTCGATATGGAATAAGATGAAGAAAAAATCTATTCCGTTTGAGGAGGTGTATGACTTGTTTGCCATACGGATTATATTGGATAGTCCGCCGGAACATGAAAAAGCCGACTGCTGGAAAGCTTACTCTATAGTTACCGACCTGTATCGCCCTAACCCCGATCGCCTGCGCGACTGGATCTCATCGCCGAAGGCTAACGGTTACGAATCATTGCACACCACGGTAATGGGCCCTAAAGGGCAGTGGGTTGAGGTGCAGATACGCACTACCCGCATGAACGAGATTGCCGAAAAAGGTTTCGCGGCGCACTGGAAGTACAAGGAATCGAGCACCGATAGTGGCCTCGACCAATGGGTACAAAAGGTACGCGAAATGCTGAAAAACCCGGACTCAAACGCGCTCGACTTTATCGACGATTTTAAAATGAACCTCTTCAGTGATGAGATCTTCATTTTTACGCCTAAAGGCGCGTTGATACAGTTACCGTTGAACGCTACCGCGCTCGATTTCGCTTTTGAGATACATACCGATGTGGGTGCCAGTTGTATAGGCGCCAAGGTCAACCATAAACTGGTGCCCCTAAGCTATAAACTGCAAAATGGCGACCAAGTAGAGATCATCACATCGGGCAAGCAAACCCCGAAGGAAGACTGGCTCAACTTTGTGGTTACCGCCAAGGCGAAAGCCAAAATTAAATCGGCACTTAAGGAGGCTAAACGTAAAATTGCCGAGGACGGTAAGGAGATACTGGAGCGGAAGCTAAAATCGCTGAAGATTACTTACAATTCCGAGAACATACATAAGCTAAGCTATTACTTTAAGCTGGGCTCAACACAGGATCTTTTTTACAATGTGGCCAAAGGCCTTATTGATATGAAGCACCTGAAGGAGTACCAGCTATCTGAAAAGGTAATTGAGAACAAGCCACAGGATAAAATAGAGGCCGACCAGGTACAAAGCCTGCTACGCAACATTAAAGCTAAAGACAGCGATATGTTGCTGATAGGCGAGGATATGCAGAAGATTGACTACAAACTGGCCAACTGCTGCAACCCAATTCCCGGCGATGACGTGTTCGGCTTTATCACCGTGAGCGATGGCATTAAGATACACCGTACCAACTGCCCTAACGCCGCTAAACTGATGGCTAACTACGGTTACCGCATTGTAAAAGCCCGCTGGACAAACCAGCAGGAACTGGCTTTTCTTACCGGCTTACGCATACGCGGTATTGATGATGTGGGCTTGATCAACAAGCTCACCACCGTTATATCAAACGACTTTAAGGTGAACATGCGCTCCATAACAGTTGACAGCGACAACGGTATTTTCGAGGGTTCCATTATGGTGTATGTAAATGACACTCAACATCTTGAAGATTTGGTAAAGAAACTAAAACAAGTACGCGGCGTAACCTCGGTTGACCGTTTTGATTCGATAGCGGAGAAAGCGTCTTGAGTTAGAGTCAAGAGTTGAGAGTCAGGAGTCAGGAATCAGGAAATGAGAGTTAAGAATTAAGGAATTAGAATCAAGAGTTAAGAGGCAGGAATCAGGAGGTAGTCATATTTACAAACGCTAAGCGAGCTCAAATCTTGATTCTTGACTCTCAACTCTTGCCTCTATTTTTGTCGGCCTTTTGTCTGATTGTTATGTGTTTGCTATCGATTACTATACGTATCTCAATTCTTATTAATACCTTTACCTTTTATTTATTACTTATACCCGATTATGCTGCAACAGGAAACTATAGCACTGGTAAAAAAAATATTTGAAGCCTATCTTGAAAACAAAAGTTTGCGTAAAACGCCCGAGCGTTTTGCCATTCTGGAAGAGATATATTCAAGAAGCGACCATTTTGATGTGGAGTCGTTATACATCCACATGAAGAATAAAAAATACCGTGTAAGCCGTGCTACTGTATATAATACGCTTGAACTGCTTGTTTCGTGCGATTTGGTTACCAAGCACCAGTTTGGTAAAAACATGGCCCAGTTCGAAAAATCTTACGGTTACAAACAACACGATCATATCATTTGCATCGACTGCGGTAAGGTGGTTGAGTTTTGCGATCCGCGTATCCAGCAGATACAAAGCATGATGGGCGAATTGCTGAAATTCGACATCAAACACCACTCTTTAAACCTTTATGGAAATTGTTCTAAATTAAAAGACGGCTATTGTGACAGAAAAGTTTAAATTTGCCCCCTTTCATGTAATATCATTAACTTAAATAATGGCTGTTGACGTATTATTAGGCCTCCAGTGGGGCGATGAGGGTAAAGGTAAAATTGTTGATGTTCTTAGTGCAGATTATGATCTGATCGCACGCTTTCAGGGCGGGCCGAATGCAGGGCACACTTTAGAATTTGATGGCAAAAAGTTCGTATTGAACACTATTCCTTCAGGTATATTTTTTGACAACACACTTAACCTTATAGGTAACGGCGTTGTAATTGACCCTATCACCTTAAAAAAGGAACTTGATAAATTAAAAGATGCCGGGCACGATCTGTTGGCTAAAAAGAACCTGGTGATCGCTAAAAAAGCGCACTTGATATTGCCTACCCACCAGTTGCTCGACGCGGCTTCTGAAAAAAAGATGGGCGAAGGTAAAATTGGTTCTACCTTAAAAGGTATAGGCCCTACTTATATGGACAAAACCGGCCGCAACGGCTTGCGTATTGGCGATATTACCCTGCCCGATTTTGAAGAGCGCTACCATAAACTGGTTGAAAAACACAAATCAATGCTGCAATCATTATATGGTGATGTGGCCGATTTCTCTGAAAGGGAGCAAGCGTTCTTCGAAGCGATCAACGTAATTAAACAATTCCCGCTGGTTGATTCGGAGCATTTGGTTAACGATTATATTAAAAAAGGTAAAAAAGTACTGGCAGAAGGCGCGCAAGGCGCTATGCTCGATATCGACTTCGGTTCATATCCTTTTGTTACCTCATCAAATACTACCGCTGCCGGTGCTTGTACCGGTTTAGGTATAGCGCCAAAGCAAATTGGCGATGTGATAGGTATCTTCAAAGCTTATTGCACCCGTGTTGGCGGTGGCCCCTTCCCTACCGAACTTAACGACGAAACAGGTGAAGAACTACGTCGTGTTGGTCATGAGTTTGGCGCAACAACAGGTCGCCCGCGCCGTACAGGATGGATCGATCTTCCGGCTTTAAAATACGCCATTATGCTAAACGGTGTTACCCAACTGGTAATGACCAAGGCCGATGTATTAAGCGGATTTGAAAAGATATACGCATGCACACATTACGATTATGCCGGTGAAATTATCGACTACATGCCGTACGACATTTGCACTATTGAGCCGAAACCCGTTTTGAAAGAAATTGATGGCTGGCACGAAGACCTTACAGGCATTACCGAACTATCAGAAATTCCGGCTAAACTGCAATCATATATTGATTTCCTGGAAGCTGAACTGGGCGTACCGGTAAAATACCTATCTGTTGGTCCGGACAGGAAACAAACTTTAGTATTACACTAAGAAACGTATTAAAACATAATAAAACGCCTCATATTTATTTATGAGGCGTTTTTTTGTTGGGATACATTGCAGCCGTTGTCCATCCAAAAGAACACTATTCCTTAAATTTCTCTCCCCTTCTATCATTCGCGGCAGTACACAAACCTATTCTGAGCTATCTGTTTCATATCTAATTTGTTACGTTCAGTCGATGAATTTTATTCTACTTTTATTGAGAAACTTAAACCTTCTCATCAATGAGTTCATCGCCTGCAATTGCCACAAAAAAAACAAAATGGATCTATGGGTTAGATAGCATTAGGCTTGTGTTAGCAGTAATTGTAATGCTTGCTCATTTCCCCAACCCTTTTGATGCTTTTGAAAATTCACAGAATTTAATCATTAAAACGCTTGTGTCTGTAAGTCACATTTTGTTTTGCGGACCGGCAGCTGTCATCGCGTTTTTTGTGATATCCGGCTTTGTCATTCATTTTCCTTACAGAAATAAAGACAAGTTTGATGTTACCGGCTTCTTGATCCGTCGGATCTTCCGCATCGGGATTCCCTTATTAATCGTTGGCTTTATTGCTTCTTACTATAATTATTTCAACACGCTTCCGGTTTGGAGTTTGTATTGCGAAATGATTTACTATGTTATCTATCCTTTATTATTCATATCGAAAGTCAACTGGAAAAAGCTGTTTATTTTCAGCTTCATACTTTCGTATGCTGTAATTTTAATATTTAACTGGGATTCCTTTCTCTCATTTATCCAACACAAAAACATAAACTTTGATGGCGGATACCAAAGCCTTGGCACTATCCCCACCGCTATTATAGGATTGCCTTGCTGGCTGTTGGGCGTAACTTTGGCCGGCGAAATTGATAAAAAAAGAAGTATAGTGAATTTCAAAACGCTGATTTTGTACAGAACAGTTGTTCTTGCAGCGTCAATTGCATCGCTGATTGCCATGTTCCATTTCTACCTAAGCTACATGTATACCTTAAATATCTTTGCGTTATTGGCTGTTAAGTGGATTGAAAAGGAAATAGTTTATTACCGCGCCAACAAGCCTTTATCCGTTTTAGAGTTCTGCGGTAAGTTCTCTTACTCGCTTTATTTGTGCCATATACTGGTATTTCTTGCATTGAGTAATTACTTCAGCTTCAGCGCTGCTACATACTTCATGTTCATATTTGCAACCATTGCAATCTCTTACCTTATCTATTTAACTATAGAATTACCATCACATAAAATTGCGCAGTACCTGTCAACCCTTTTTAGCAAGAGTTTAAAAGAATCTAAAAAGATCAGGAAAGAAACAAGTATTGATACTAAAGGCGTGTAGAAATGCTTTTGTTATCTATTTTTGCAGCGTGATAGTACAGGTAGGCGATCTTCAAACATTCAAGCAAAAAGCATTATTGTGGGCAGGGAGCTTTGATGTTGCCTGTTATTTGGATGCGAACGGTTTTACCGACGCTTACTCTAAATTCGACACTTTAATTGCCATTGGCAAAAAGGATGAGGTATTGGCCAACTCGGGCAATGCTTTTAGTCAGCTGGAAGCATTCCGGTTTAAGCACAATGGCTGGATCACCGGCTTTTTCGGGTACGACCTGAAGAACGAAGTTGAGCAACTCAGTTCAAACAATACCGATAACCTGCATTTCCCCGATCTGTATTTCTTCGCACCGCGATACCTTATTATTATAAAAGGTAATAAGGTTGAAATTGTGGCAGAGGATGCTGATTTTGTACTTAGCAGTATTAACAATCAAGTCATTCATTCTGCCCCATCCCAACCATCTGCACAAATAAAAACCCGCTTTACCAAAACGGAATACGTTAGTACCGTAAATAAGGTAAAAGAGCACATTGCCCGCGGCGATATTTACGTGACCAATTTTTGCCAGGAGTTTTATGCGGAAGACGCCAAGATCAATCCGTTATCAGTATTTATAAATCTGAATGAGGTATCTCCAAACCCCTTTGCCTCCTTTTTTAAGCTGAACGATAAATACATCATCTGCGCTACGCCCGAACGCTTTTTGGCGAAACGCGGTGGCAAGCTGATTTCGCAACCCATAAAAGGCACCGCCAAACGCAGCGATGACCCTGAAGAAGATGAACTTAACAAGCTGCAACTCCGGTACCACACCAAAGAGTTACAGGAGAACGTAATGGTGGTTGATATGGTTCGCAATGATCTTACCCGTTCGGCCAGGCAGGGCACCGTGGTAACCGAAGAATTATTTGGCATATATGGTTTTAAGCAGGTGTACCAAATGATATCGACCATTACCTGCGAAATAGCCGCGGGTGTAAGTCCTGTTCAGGCCATCAAAAACACCTTCCCCATGGGTAGCATGACGGGGGCACCCAAGGTGAGCGCCATGCGTTTAATGGAACAATACGAACGCAGCAAACGTGGGGTATATTCAGGAGCGATAGGCTATTTTAGTCCGGATGATGACTTTGATTTTAACGTAGTGATCAGAAGTATTTTGTACGATGCCCAAAGCCGTTACCTATCCTTTCATGCGGGCAGCGCCATTACCATTGATGCTGATGCCGAACAGGAATACGAAGAATGCCTGCTGAAAGCGAAGGCTATTCTTGAAGTGCTGGGCCAATCCTCATTTTAGTGGCCGACCGTACAACGATCTCCGATCCTTCCGCGAAAAATGCCGAATAAGGCTCTACAGATAAATACGGCGCGAAAGTTTCGCCATACAGCGCTTTTACATCGGCATCGAAAACGTAATTACTCACGGCACCCACTTTCCATGATACATGCTCTACACCATACTCCATCGAACTGGTATCGCTTAAGCGGTTATAGCCCCAGTAATGCTCCAAAATAAATTCTTCGGCACTGCCGGGTTGCATAGCGAGGAAATTGTTATTAACCGTTGCCCCCAATTTATTCCACCTGCCTTTTAACTTCCACTCGTACAAATATTGGGTGTTCGCATCATCAGGTTTGGCAATGCTATGCCGCATGGGCATGCGTACATAATGCTCCTTATAAAGCGTATTCGCAATCAGCGGTATCATCCTTTTAGGTACAATTTCGCTGATGAATACCGTGCCGCGCTTCCATTCTGTACCGTTAAAATGCCGCACATAAAAGCGTAGGTTCACTTCCTCAAAGTTTACATACCCCGGCCATTTCACGCCCATTACCCGGGTATCGTGAAAAAGGAAACCCACCATACTTACCAGTGCCTTCCCCTGCCAATAATCAAGCTCGGTAGCGGCGGGTAAATAGGGTTTCAATATTTCAGGATCTACCTCATAATTGAGCATTACAAGATTTTTCCAGCTGGCGGTTAAGAACTTAATTTTCTCCATACAAAAAATCCCGCCTTGCGGGGCGGGATGTGATATTTTATATTAACCCTTTTTGTAATATTTCATGGCTTCGGGGATAGCTTTTTGTATAGCGCTTATACGGGTAGCATCGGCCGGGTGGGTACTTAAAAATTCCGGTGGCGCGCCGCCTTTATTTTGCGCGGCCATACGTTGCCAAAAAGCAACTGCCTCGTTAGGGTTATAACCGGCCATAGCCATAAAGGTTAACCCTAAACGATCTGCTTCCGACTCCTGGTTACGTGAATATTTTAACAGGGTAAGCTGTCCGCCAACACCATATAATTTACTGATCAGTGCCTGTGTGGCAGCTGATTGAGTACTTGAAGCCGCGCCGATCAAACTACCGCCTGTTTGCGCTGCCAACTCCTGTGACATGCGTTCGGCAGAATGTTTTGCAATAGCGTGGGCAATTTCGTGGCCCATTACAGTGGCTAAACCTGCGTCAGTAGCAGTTACCGGCAATATACCGCTGTACACAGCCACCTTACCGCCCGGCATACACCATGCGTTTACTTCGGGGCTTTGTATCAGGTTAAATTCCCAAGTAAAGTTATACTGATCGGCATAACCGTTATCTTTTAAATATTTTTCAATAGCTACCGCCAGCTGGTTACCAATACGCTTAACACGCTGCGCGTCGCTGGTGCCGGTCACTACCTTGGTTTTAGGGTCGGTGAGTAACTGCTTGTAACTTGCCGCTGCCGATTGGTTTATTTCGGCGTCGCCTACCAGGCTTAATTGCTTACGGCCGGTAAGTGGTACTGTTGAACACGAGTACAATAGAATAGCCGTTGTAATCGCGATCAGGGGTTTAAATGCTTTCATAGAGTTTAAGTAGTTTTTTTCTTAAATAAATTCACTTTGGACTCTTTGCCTTTTAGTAAACGTTCGATATTTTTTTGATGGGTTACCAATATCAGGATACATATACACATACCGTATATAATGACCGATTTAATATACACCGGGAAAATAAATGTAACCCCGATAGGATAAGTAAAACCTGCCATTATTGAACTTAGTGATACATACTTGGTTATTAGCAATACCGTAATAAATACCAGCACGCAAAGCAGAGCCGCATGCAGGTTTATAGCTAATATCATTCCAAATAATGTAGCGATGCCCTTACCGCCCCTGAAACCTGCAAAAACCGGGAACAAATGGCCCATTACCGCGGCTATACCCAGGGCAAGCGCGTAGTTGGTAAACGCTATTGAATTATGCGGACCGGTAGTTGATACGCCTATAAAATAAGCAAGGTTGGTAGCTGTCCAACCTTTTAGTATATCGATAAGCATTACGGGTATACCCGCCTGCTTACCCAATACCCTGAAAGTGTTTGTTGCGCCGGCGTTGCCGCTGCCATACTCGCGCACGTCGATGCCATAAAATGACAAACCTATCCAAACAGCCGTTGGAATTGACCCGCACAGATAGGCCAGTATAAGCGCTGAAATTGAATAGATGGATATCATATACCCGTATATAAATTGTATAAAGGTTAAAAAACTTGTTTATTATATTTTAACAGCTTTTAGGCTGAGATCTAAACTTTTTACCGAATGCGTTAACGCGCCCATCGATATATAATCAACCCCGCAAGCCGCGTATTCGCGGGCGTTATCAACAGTTATACCACCCGATGCTTCGGTAATATACCGCCCCTCAATCATATTTACTGCTTCGCGAAGGTCGGCAAAATTAAAATTGTCAAGCAATATACGGTCTACACCGCCTGTTTGCAAAACCTGTTCCAGTTCTTCAAAGTTTCGCACCTCAATTTCAATGGCTAATTTCTTGGTATTGGCTATATATTGGTGCGCGTTTTCAATGGCCTGGCGTATACCTCCTGAGTAATCAACATGATTATCCTTAATCAGGATCATATCGTACAAACCGAAACGATGGTTAACTCCCCCTCCTATCCGTACCGCCCATTTTTCGAGGTAACGCATCCCCGGTGTGGTTTTACGGGTGTCCAGCACCTTGGTATTGGTACCTTTCAGCATGTCAACAATTTCGTGAGTGCGTGTGGCAATGCCCGACATACGTTGCATGCAATTCAGCACCAGTCTTTCGGCTGTAAGGATGCTTTTTACATCGCCTTCTACCTCAAGCACTACATCTTTATGCTTTATAGCAGCGCCGTCGTTTAAAAATACATTTACCTGTAAATCAGCATCAACCTCATGAAATATTTCAACGGCAAGCTCTACGCCTGCCAGTATGCCTTCGTCTTTAACTAAAAGTTTTGCTTTGCCCAGCGTACCTGCCGGTATGGTAGCCAGTGAAGTGTGGTCGCCGTCGCCTACATCTTCGTGCAGGGCGTTTTTTATAAAGGGTATAATAAATGTCTTATCCAAATTTCTTGTTTTATGGCCTCAAAAATAAGAACAATTGCCAATTATCAAGTCTTTTCCGTTTCAATACGCAATTCTATGAGTTGTAAAACTCCTTTAACCTCGTTAAGGGTAAATGATATGCGGTATGTACCCTTCTCGGTTGTGAGTAATAAAACGCCAAACCTGTAAGTTGGGTTAGTGTTCACTTTATGTACTACCTTAACAGCTTTGGGCTTATTTTGATTGAAAAATTTCTCCAGTATAATACTTGCCTGTGTTTTTGAATACACATTTTCATCTTTCAGTATAGTAATATCTATGGTTGATGCAAATAGCTTGGCAAGTTCTTTGGTGTTTCCTTGTTTTATTAGTTCGGCAACGTTATCAATAGGGTCGGCAACCGCTGCATGAGGAAGCAGGTACAAGATCATCAGCAGGGGCAGGTAACTTAGCTTCTTCATAATTATATATAAGCAATAAAGCGAAAATTTGTTGCAATATAAAATAAACTTATACACAGTAATTGCATTAAAGTTACCGGCAGATTTTATATTTGCATTGTGGAAAATAAGAAAAAACTCGCATTAATCATACTTGATGGCTGGGGTTACGGTCGTAACGATCAGTCGAACGCTATATTGGCAGCAAAAACTCCCTTTGTTGATTCGCTGCTGCAAAACTATCCAAATTCAAAGCTTGAAGCATCAGGCACGGCTGTAGGCCTGCCTGCCGGGCAAATGGGTAACTCCGAAGTTGGGCACATGAACTTAGGTGCCGGCCGCGTGGTTTACCAGGAGCTTGGCCGCATTAATAAAGCGGTTGACGATAAAGAACTGGGCACCAACCCGGTTATCAAGGAAGCCTTTGAATACGCCAAACAAAACAACCGCGATGTGCATTTCATCGGCCTGGTATCTGACGGTGGCGTGCACTCGCACATTTACCACCTTAAAGGTTTGGTTGATGTTACTAAAGAGTACGGTTTGGAGAAAGTATTTATCCATGCCTTTTTAGATGGCCGCGATACCGACCCGCAATCGGGCCTGGGTTTTGTTACCGATGTTGAACAATACATTGAAAACACACCTGTAAAACTGGCTTCGGCTATTGGCCGCTACTATGCTATGGACCGCGATAACCGCTGGGAGCGTGTTAAAAAAGCATACGACCTGATGGTGAATGCCATTGGCGAACCAACTGAAAGCGTTATCGATTCGATAAAAAAATCGTACGCCGAAGGTGTTACCGATGAGTTTGTTAACCCGATAGTAAAAACTGACGGCGCGGGCCAGCCGCTTGCTGTAATTAAAGAAGGCGATGTAGTGCTTTGCTTTAACTTCCGTACCGACAGGGGCCGCGAGATCAGCCTGGCGCTTACGCAAAAGGCATTCCCTGAATATAACCTGCACCCGCTGAACGTTCGTTACGTTACCATGACCACTTACGACGACACATTTAAAAATGTAAGCGTTGTATTTACCAAGGATGACTTGACCAAAACTTTAGGGGAGGTATTGCAGGATGCCGGTAAAAAACAAATCCGTATAGCCGAAACAGAGAAATATCCGCACGTAACTTTCTTCTTTTCGGGTGGCCGCGAAAAAGAGTTTAATGAGGAAAAGCGTTTGTTAGTACCATCGCCAAAGGTGGCTACTTATGATTTACAGCCCGAAATGAGCGCAGCCGGTATCCGCGACGCGATCATCCCGGAACTGGAAAACGAATGGCCTGATTTTGTATGCCTTAACTTTGCCAATACCGATATGGTTGGCCATACAGGTGTATTTGAAGCCGTAGTAAAAGCTGCCGAAACAGCCGATGCCTGTACACAGGCTGTTGTTGAAACAGGTTTAAAACATGGCTACTCGTTTATTATACTGGCCGACCACGGTAATGCCGATTACATGATCAATGATGATGGATCGCCAAATACCGCGCACACTACCAACCTGGTACCTTGTATTATTATCGATAGCGATGTTAAAGAGGTAAAAGACGGTAAACTGGGCGACATTGCACCTACCGTGTTGAGCATCTTAGGCGTTGAAATTCCAGCAGAAATGACCGGTAATGTACTGGTATAAAAACTTTAATAAATATCTGCTCACACCGTTGAGCGCTGTTCTTATTACATCGGGCTTGTACTCTTGCAGGCCTGATGTAAAAGAAACAGGTTCCGAAAAAAGGTTTTTCGATGTTAGCGCCTATTTTAAAAACGAGGCGGTGCGCTTAACCAAGCTTAATCCCGCGGTAACAAAATCGGCCTCGCATAATAACGATACCCAAACCCAAAAGGTACATATTAAGAACTGGACGGCCGAGCTCGACCTTTTCACCATTTCAGATATCAACAAGCCATCCTGGCGCGATAGCTATACTATTGCCAACAGCGGCGACAGCCTCATCATTTACAAGGCCAAACTGCCCGAGCTAAAAACAAAGGAAATACTGGTGCGTAAACACAGCGGCAAAGTCGACTTGGTAATGATATACAACCACACCGATAACCTGCTGTACCAAAGCAGCGAAAAGCTCACTTACTTTCCCGATTCGTTATACCTGATAGAAAAAAGGCAGTCGGTTAAGTTATTGGGTACCAATAAATATAAAATAGAGGGAATTTTGCGCTAACGGTGCCCTTGGGCTGAAGCCAGCTTTTCTTTAGAAAGATCGACCAGTAAAGAAATATCCGAACGGCCGGGATTTGTATTCAATACCTTTTCCAGATCGGCAATAGATGCTTTCAGGGCGCTCAAACCACGGTTTCTGTCGAAAGATGCCGGATTGGGTTGTAGCTTGAATATACCATACTCACGATAAGCGATACCACGGTTTTGCAGCAGCTTTACATCATCGGGGTCCTGGTTTACGGCAATGGCCCGGGTGAGGTCGTAAATAGCCCCCAACAGGTTCTTTTCTTTTTCTGCAAGACTTAAAGACGCGTCTTTACCTAAAAAGCTTTTTGCCCTTGCCCTATAGTAATAAGCCGAAGCATCGGTTGGTTTTATAGCGATCACCTTGTTATAGGCGGCTATTGATTTTTTGAAATTATCGCTGTGGTAGTAAGAGTAGCCCAGCATCCACAAAGCGTTGGCATTGGTTGAATCAACCACGCAGGCTTTTTCCAGTTGCTTAACGGCGCTTTTAAAATTGCCATCCATTAAGGCCTGCTCGCCCAACTTAACGTAAGCGTTTTGCGCAAACGTAGCTTCGAGCGAAGACACAATTAAAATGGATACTATGGCAGTTAACTTCATCAATCGGGTTATAAAGCAACAAAATTAGTATTACATTAACTAACTTTGAAACAAATTATTATACTGATAACATGCTTTTATGCAAAATAATTTAAGCAGGCATTTTTTACAAAGCATGACTTTTTTTCACAGTATGGTAATTTAATTACACAGCCTGCGTTAAACTCACATTTCGCATAGCGTTAGTTTTCAACACATTGAAGCTAAATGCAAATACTTTACGTATACTATAAATATACTGGCATGTATCTTGAAACATATAATACCGTATTTTACGAGCGCAATATATTGCATTAGTCTCATATTTAATGTGACAATTTGTCGTTCTTTTTATTATATAAATAACATTTGATGAATTTCGATCCTTTTGATTTTAAGAGCACTTTACCTATCATCAACGATGATTCTGAGTTTTTCCCGCTGATGTCGTCAGAGGATGAAGCTGAGATGAACAACGAGGAGGTGCCTGAATCGTTACCTATATTACCCCTGCGCAATACCGTTCTTTTTCCCGGCGTAGTTATCCCTATTACCGTTGGCCGCGATAAATCAATTAAACTGATACGCGATGCCAATAAAAGCGACCGCATGATAGGTGTGGTATCGCAACAGGATGTAGCCATTGAAGATCCAACCTTTGATCAACTGAACAGGGTGGGCACCGTTGCCATCATTATAAAAATGCTGCAAATGCCCGATGGTAATACCACTGTTATTATTCAGGGTAAAAAACGCTTTATACTTAACGAGGAGCTACAAAGCGAACCTTATATAAAAGCGACCATAGAGCCGTTCCGCGATGCTAAAATAAAAGAGGATAAAGAGTTTAAGGCCATGATATCGTCTATTAAAGACATGGCCATGAGCATTATCCAGTTGTCGCCAAACATCCCGAGCGAAGCCGGTATCGCTATCCGCAATATCGAAAGCACTTCGTTCCTCATCAATTTTGTGGCTTCAAACATGAATGCCGATATGGCAGCCAAGCAACAATTGCTTGAAGTTGCCAACCTGCGCGAGCGTGCCAACATTGTACTGGAGCATTTAACGCTCGACCTGCAAATGCTGGAGCTTAAAAACCAGATACAAACCAAGGTACGTGTTGATTTGGACAAGCAGCAGCGCGACTATTTCCTGAACCAGCAATTGAAAACCATCCAGGAAGAACTGGGCGGTACCTCTCCCGATCTGGAAATTGAGAACCTGCGCCAGCGTTCGGCTAAAAAGAAATGGAACGTTGAGGTTAAAAATCATTTTACTAAAGAGCTTGAAAAACTGGCCCGTACCAATCCGGCAGCAGCCGATTACTCGGTACAGATCAACTACCTTGAACTGATGCTCGACCTGCCATGGAACGAGTTCACTAAAGATAATTTCGACCTTAAACGCGCCCAAAAAGTGCTTGATAAAGACCACTTCGGGTTGGATAAGGTAAAGAAACGTATTATAGAATACCTTGCGGTGCTTAAGCTAAAGCACGACATGAAGGCTCCTATCCTTTGTTTGGTAGGTCCTCCGGGAGTTGGTAAAACCTCGCTGGGTAAATCTATCGCTAAGGCTTTAGGGCGTAAATATGTACGTATGGCGCTTGGCGGCGTGCGTGATGAAGCCGAAATAAGGGGTCACCGTAAAACGTATATCGGCGCTATGCCGGGCCGTATTATTCAATCGGTAAAAAAAGCCGGCGCTGCTAACCCCGTGTTTATTTTGGATGAGATAGATAAGGTAGGTAACGATTTCCGTGGCGATCCGTCATCTGCATTGTTAGAGGTGCTTGACCCGGAACAGAACAGTACTTTTTATGATCATTATGTGGAGATGGATTTCGACCTGTCGAACGTGATGTTCATCGCTACGGCCAACTCTTTAAGCTCTATACAACCTGCATTGCTCGATCGTATGGAGATCATTGAGGTGAACGGCTATACCATTGAAGAGAAAATAGAGATAGCTAAACAGCACCTTGTACCAAAGCAACGCGAAGCACACGGCCTTAAAACCAAAGACGTGGTGATAAAGAACGATGTGATTGAGAAGGTTATTGAGGATTACACCCGCGAATCTGGCGTACGTGCTTTAGAGAAAAAGATTGGTTCGGTAGTACGTGGCGTGGCTAAGAACATCGCCATGGAAGAACCATACAACCCAACTGTAAGTAAAAAGGACGTTGAAACCATTTTGGGTGCCCCTATTTACGATAAAGACCTGTACGAAGGTAACGATGTTGCCGGTGTGGTAACAGGCCTGGCCTGGACATCCGTAGGTGGCGACATACTATTTATTGAAGCGAGTTTAAGTCCGGGCAAGGGCCGCATGACCTTAACCGGTAGCCTGGGTGATGTAATGAAAGAGTCGGCCACCATAGCTATGGCTTACCTGCGCGCGCATGCATCTTACTTTGATATTAACGCCAAACTGTTCGATCAATGGGATGTGCATATTCACGTACCGGCAGGTGCCACCCCTAAAGATGGCCCATCGGCAGGTGTAACTATGCTTACCGCCCTTACTTCGGCATTTACCCAACGCAAAATTAAACCTCATTTAGCTATGACGGGTGAAATTACCCTGCGTGGCCGCGTATTGCCTGTAGGTGGTATTAAAGAGAAGATACTGGCGGCTAAACGTGCCAATATTAAAGAGATCATCCTATGTAAATCGAACCAGAAAGATATACTTGATATTAAGGAAAGCTACATCAAAGATTTGCAGTTCCATTACGTTACCGATATGCGCGATGTAATTAAGCTTGCACTACTTAACGAGCAAGTGAGCGAACCACTCGACCTGAAGGTGATTGAAGAAACCAAACCGGTTCTAAATTAATTTCGGTAGCTTACCGGAGATTGCTTCGTTCCTCGCAATGACGCGTTTGGGAAACAAATTAAAAAATTTAAAAGCTGGACAATTGTTCGGCTTTTTATATATGTTTACTTTTATAAACTAATGAAACTTAAATTATTAATATTATCGGGGTTGCTGTTATGTATTAACAACACCTTTGCCCAAACACATACGCAGGAAGTTGGTATCGTATCGGAAAACGACTCGTTTTTAGCGCAGGGATCAGACAGGTATTACACCAACGGCCTATTTATTTATTATAACCAGGCTTTAACCGTTCCCGAAGGCACTTCGCTCGCCAATAAGGTTTTAGGTATCGAGGTCGGACAAAAGATCTTTAACCCTATATCGGGCTCGGTACCTGACAAAAGCTATATCGACAGGCCTTTCGCGGGATACCTTTATTTAGGATCGAGCCTTAACTTACTCTATAAAAACGAAAGTAACCTTAAACTGGGTGCGCAGGTAGGCGTTGTTGGTCCGGCGGCTTTAGGCAGGCAGGCACAACAGGTAATACACGACACCTTCGGTTTTTACGAATTGAACGGCTGGCAATACCAGGTAAAAAACAATGTACAGATCAATCTTTCGGCCGAGTATAACAGGCTGCTGGCGCGCGGTGGCGATGCCGATGTAAGCCTTACTTCGTACGCTAATGTAGGTACCGGCTTTAACGGTGTTGGTGTTGGCCCTATGTTTAGGATTGGTAATTTCAACCAGCTTTTTAACTCGTACAGCACGCAAAGTACCGCTATTAAAAACCGTACTGCCGAACCACTGCATAAATATGAACTGTTCCTGTTTTACAAACCGCTCTTTAACTATGTAGCTTATGATGCCACCGTGCAGGGCAATATCTTTAAAAACAAAGATGATGCCAACGAGGTTACACTAACGCCAAAACACATCATGATCAGCAATCAGATCGGGCTGGCTTATGGTGGTAGCCGCTGGATGGCGCAGTTATCAGCCACCTTCCATACCCGCGATGTTAAGGAGATGATGAAATCATCGCACCAATGGGGTACGGCAGCATTGTACTACCGTTTCAATTAATCGTCGGTTACTTTACGGCGGCTTTCTTTTTTGGAGGATTGCTGCTTTTTACTATCTAAGCGCGCGGCCTTTGCCGCTTTGCTAACCTTAACTTGCTTGCGTACCTTGGCAACATGCAGGCCTTTGGTAAGTATGTTGATCAGTTTTTCAATGGCCTTTTCTTTGTTCAGGTATTGGCTGCGTTCTTCATCGCAAACTACCTGTACCAAACCATCTTTATTGAAGCGCGATTGCAAACGCTGGTTCAGCAGGGCTTTTTCGTCGTCGGTAAAAAGTGATGAACCGTTAATATCGAACAGTAATTCTACCTTGGTAGAAACCTTGTTTACATTTTGCCCGCCTTTGCCCCCGCTGCGCGATGTTTTATAGCTTACCTCTTTCTGGAGGTCGTTTTTTGTGAAATTCATTTCAAAGATATTGTGATAAAATCAGGATAAAAACACTGTTTTTTGTACCTTAGTAGCCTATGAGCAACAATATCGTAGTAGCTATCGACGGCTATTCATCATGCGGCAAAAGCACCATTGCCAAGGCATTAGCTAAAAAACTTCATTTCGTTTATATTGATACCGGCGCCATGTATCGTGCCGTAACCCTGTACTTTTTGCGAAACCAGGTTGATACCACTGATGCTGCAAAGGTAACAGAAGCTTTGGATAATGTACATATCACCTTCCGCTCTGAAGGTGAGCAAGCCCATATATTACTTAACGGCGAGGATGTATCTGACGAGATCCGCGAAATGCACGTAGCATCAAACGTGAGCAAGGTAGCCGCCATTCGCGAGGTAAGGCATGCCATGGTGAAACAGCAGCAGCTGATGGGTAAATCCATTAATATTATTATGGATGGCCGCGATATTGGAACTACCGTATTCCCCGATGCGCAGGTAAAACTGTTCATGACAGCCGACCCTAAGATCCGTGCCGAACGACGTTATAAAGAGCTGGTAGTAAAAAATCCGGAGATCACGATGGAAGAGGTATTTGATAACCTTGCCCTGCGCGATCATGATGATACCACACGTGAAGAAAGTCCGCTGGTGCAGGCCGATGACGCTATTATATTAGACAACAGCCATCTTACTCCCGACGAGCAGCTTGACTTTGCCCTGGGCAAGATAAAGCCCTTTACAGGTCAGTAATCCCGGTATCCATCTTCACGGCTACAACCCCGAAACGGTTCAAAAAATCAACACCCTCATCGCTGGGCAGGCCTTTGTATGCCGCATAAGATTTATCGTACAGCACATATTTAATACCTGCCGAGTAGATTAGCCTTGCGCATGGCAAACACGGCGATAGCGTGGTGTAAAGCGTTGCCCCTTCCAGGTTAGCGCCATTCTTTACCGCATACAAAATAGCATTCTCTTCGGCATGTAAGGCGAGTGAGCAGCTTCCTTTAGCATCGCGCGCGCAGCCTGTTGTAGGCCATTCTTCATCGCAGTTATGGGTACCTGCCGGTGGACCATTATAGCCTATGGATATAATACGGGTATCTTTAGTGAGCACCGCCCCTACCTGCGCCTTTACGCAATGCGAACGCCGGGCCAGGTCGGTGGCCAAGTTCATGAATATATCGTTGAAACTGGGTTTCATGTAGTGAATTGTTAGTGGTCAGTAGTTAGTTTCAGCCGCAAAAGTTTTATTTCTCAAACAGCAATTTTACTCATTTCTCACTGGTATAAAAAGAGATTGGGTCATTGATCAGTGAAAACTCACTAACCAATGACCCAATGCCCTAATACGAATATCTTAGTGACCGCCTGAAGATTCTACGTGGTCAAGATTGATACCTTGTTTAATCAGCTCGCGGCTTACTTTCCAGGCAAAGAATGCAAGGTAAGCGAAACCTAACGCCGGTACAATGTACGAGAAGTGGATACCACTTAAACCCGGAACTACATTGTGGCTGCTATCGGCCAGGATACCCTGTACCGGAGGCAGAATTGATCCACCCAGGATCATCATGATCAGGAACGCTGAACCCTGGCTGGTGTATTTTCCTAAACCTGCAATAGATAATGAGAAGATTGATGGCCACATGATAGAGCAGCACAGACCACCGCTGATGAACGCGAAAGTCGCTACTGTACCTGTGGTAAATAAACCGATCAGCATAAAGGCAACACCTAACAAACCGAATACAGTAAGCGTACGCACCGGTTTTTGCTGGCCGATAAAGAAAGCTACAATTAGTACCAATACGCAAATTGCATAAGGCAATAAGTTAGCTACTGTGCCACCGCTCAGGTAATTCACCATTAATATTACACCAAAGGCAACAAACGGAACAATTACAGTCAAAATATTTTTAACCGATTTAGACAGGTTGAACGCGCCGATAGAACCCGCGAAACGGCCTATCATTAAACTACCCCAATATAAAGAGATGTACGGTGCAATGGCCGAATCATCAAAACCACCAAATTCAGGTTGTTTTAATAAGGCACCCATGTTACTTTGAATAGTTACCTCGGTACCTACATAAGTGAAAATAGCGATCATACCCAAAATCAGTTGTGGATATTGCATGGCGCCCCAGCCTTGTTTGCCCTTACCGGCAGCTACTATAGTACCCACTAAAGTGAAAACGATAATGGCCAGTGCCAGGTATACAAAGTATGGTTTAACGCTTAATATTAACGCCGCGAAGGCTGCCGGATCCAAACCTTTTCCGCTTGGTAATATGCCCGCGGTATAAGCGCTCAGCGGATCAGCTGCAAGGATAATCAGGAATGCTACAAAGATGATCAGCAATGGCGTATTCGCTTTTGAGCTTGATTCGATCTTTTCGTCGCTGGTAACCTTTGGCAGGTTGGAGAACCAAAAGAATACCGCAACCGCGATAAACAAGCCTGCTAATATGAAATACAAATTGTTGATAGATGATATTTTAACATCAGCCGCGGCGCTTGCTGCCGATGCCGAACCAAATAATACAACACTTACTACTACCGGGCCTAATAAAGCACCAATGTTGTTAATACTACCTGCAAAGTTTAGCCTGTTTGAACCTGTTTCCGGCGGACCTAAAGCAATTACGAACGGGTTAGCCGCTGTTTGCTGTAAAGAGAATCCGATGGCTATAACAAAGAAGGATAACAGGATAAGTACAAACGACCCAGAATTTACAGATGGAACCATACCCAACGCGCCTATAGCTGAAATTACCAAACCTAAAATGATACCATTTTTATAGCCCAGTTTGTTCAGTATATCTACACGGCTGGCCTGCGAAGCGAAGTATAACACCAGCGAACCTATGAAGTAACCACCGTAAAAGGTAAAGTCGATCAGTTGCGATTCGAATTGGGTTAAACTGAAGTGTGTTTTACAAAATGGGATAAATATGCCGTTTGATGCAGCTAAGAAGCCCCAAAAGAAAAACACCGTGATCAGCGTGTACAATGCCGACCCGTAGTTTTTAGAATTGTTTTGTTCCATTGTATTTTTTGGTTGTACTAAAAGGATTTTTAAACCACTAACATAAATCAATTTTTGTAAAATCCTGTTATTGATTTAAATTTAATATAACACTATATATTAGTTTCGTTGTTTAACAGATAAAGTTGCATATTCGCATACTTCAAAACTGAACCTAAGGCTAAAGTTTAATGATAGAAGCTATTATATCGGGTATTGGGATAGGGTTGGTGCTCACGTTTATTACCGGGCCGGTCTTTTTCGCACTAATTAAGACCAGCATCGAGCGCGGATTCCATGCCGGGGTTTATCTCGCACTTGGCGTTGTATCCAGCGATGTAGTGTTTGTAGGGGCCATCCTTTTCGGCTCGCAACTATTTGATATTACACCACATACAAAAACCATTGCCGGGGTTATCGGCAGTGCCATACTGCTCAGCATTGGTATTTATTACCTGTTTAAAAAGGCCGATGTTAACTATAATAACAACGCTCCCTCAGGTTTAAAGCGCACCGGTTATTTCCTCAAAGGGTTCCTGATGTGCATCTTCAACCCTACCATTCTCTTCCATTGGATCACCGTTATCGGTACCGCCAGCACCATTTACCACGAAGGCGTTCATCATCGCCAGCTGAAAATTGCCATCATGTTCTTTACAATTCTGGTGGTTCAGTTCGGGTTAGATACCACAAAAGCCTTTTACGCTAACAAACTTCGCGATAAAATATCGGTAAAACTGGTACACAAGCTTAACCAGGTGGCCGGTGTAGCGCTCATCATCGCTTCGTTTATCCTTTTCGACAGGCTGGTTACTCATTTCATTTTTTCGCCTCCTGCGGGTTCGTAAATTATAGTTTCTGCTGTCCGGGTTAAGGCTGTGCTGTAATTAACGGTAGTCTGCTCATTGCCGCAGGGGCTATTACTTTTGTCGCCACAAAAGATAACAAAAAGGCTTGTCCAGCAAAAGGCTTCTTTGCCACACATGGCCATCCCCTGCAAAACGTGCAGAACTTTGGGCTGGAACTTTTGCCCCATCCCGCTATTCCTACCCACATGCAACAAGCTCCTATGCCCGCCTTTTCGCTCATGGCCACCAAAGTTCTGCCCGTTTTCGCCCGAAGCTTCTTGCTGACGGGGAAGAATATCATGCACACGCATTGCAAATGCTACTCCATGTTAAGCACTCATTATAAATGAGCGCAACAGAAAATTCTTTATCATAAAAAAAGAGGCATCATACATGATGCCTCTTTTAAATATAATACTTGTATAGCTTACATGTAAGCTCTTTGGTTTTTACCTTCCATCCAGTTTACGAATGCACGGTTTACCACTTTGTTACCGCCCGGGGTTGGATAATCGCCCGAGAAGTACCAGTCGCCGGTATGATCCGGACAAGCGATGTGCAGGTTATCCAGCGTTTGGTAGATCACTTCAACCTTGGCAGTAATGCCTTTAGGAGTGATGATCTGCGCAATACGGTCAGAGATTTGCTGATCGGTAAACGGTTCGTAAATAGCTTTTACGTGGTTCACTACTTCCTCTTTAGGTAATAACGAACTGTCTTTAGCCTTTTGGTATGCTTTCAGGATGATATCTTCCTTGCCGGCTTCTTTCAGCAGGCTTATGGCTGCCTCAAACGCCACAAACTCACCCATACGCGACATATCAATACCATAACAATCAGGGTAACGGATCTGCGGAGCAGATGATACTACCACTATCTTTTTAGGGCCTAACCTGTCTAATATTTTAAGGATGCTTTGTTTAAGCGTAGTACCACGAACAATGGAGTCATCCAATACTACCAATGTATCGGCACCTTTGTTAATAAGGCCGTAAGTAGTATCGTATACGTGTGCCACCATTTCGCTGCGATCGGCATCTTGTGTGATGAAGGTACGCAGTTTAACATCTTTAATGGCTATCTTCTCCACACGCGGGGCAAGCTTTAACACTTCGGTAAGTTCCTCGTCGGTTATCTTATCCTCACGGTTAAGAAGTTGGTCGCGCTGGTATTTTTTAATGTATTTATGTACGCCTTCAACCATACCGTAAAACGCTACCTCGGCAGTGTTCGGAATGTAAGAGAAAACGGTGTTCTTTACATCATGGTCAACGGCATCCAATATTTGCGGGCAAAGCAGACGGCCTAATTGTTTACGTTCGCGATAGATAGATGAATCGCTGCCGCGTGAAAAATAGATCCGTTCAAAAGAACATGCCTTTTTCTCTTTGGGTTCGCTGAACATCTCTTCGCTCAAATCGCCGTTCTTTTTAACGATAACCGCATGACCGGGTTTAATCTCCCTGATATCTTCAATTGGTACGTTAAAAGCGGTTTGAATAGCCGGGCGCTCTGATGCTGCAACTACTATTTCATCATTGTAATAGTAAAACGCAGGCCTGATACCTACCGGATCGCGCATTACAAAGGCATCACCATGCCCCAGGATACCGGCTATAGTATAGCCACCATCCCAGTTTTTGGCCGATTTACGGAGGATCTTAGCTACATCCATATCATTGGCTATAAGCTTGCTGATCTCCATGTTATCGTCTAAACCTTCGCGTTTGTACTGGTCAAACAACCCCTGGTTTTCGGTATCAATAAAGTGACCTATTTTTTCGAGCACGGTAACTGTATCAGCCTTCTCTTTCGGGTGCTGACCTAAATCGTACAATTGTTGCAGCAGTTCGTCAACATTAGTCATGTTGAAGTTACCTGCTATAACGAGGTTACGGGTTTTCCAGTTGTTTTGCCTTAAAAACGGGTGACAGTTTTCGATACTGTTTTTACCGTGGGTACCGTAGCGCAGGTGGCCAAGCAGCACTTCACCGGTAAAGCTTACATTTTCTTTCAACCATTCGGCATCGGCAAGCTTTTCGGGCATTTCTTTTTGTATATCCGCAAATTTCTTTTGGATGTATTCAAAAATATCTGCCACAGCATTTGATGCCATTGAACGGTGACGACTGATGTACCTTTTACCCGGCTCAATATCCAGTTTAATGGTAGCAACACCTGCGCCATCCTGGCCGCGGTTGTGTTGTTTTTCCATTAAAAGGTATAGCTTGTTTAAGCCGTACAGTGCAGTACCGTACTTTTGCTGGTAATAAGAGAGTGGCTTTCTTAAGCGGATAAACGCCACACCGCATTCATGTTTAATCTGATCGCTCATGATCTGTAATGAGGTGGCAAAGGTAAACTTTTATCATGAACTCTCCCTATATCGATTGTCATTAATGCGTACTAAAATGCAATTTGTAACAATTCCATTTTAGTAATTGAAAATCAGGCATAAAATGATTTAGTAACCTCAATTGAACCAACTATATGGTCGTTAAACTCTTCCAGATCTTCTGCCGGCACCCATAGTTCGTTATGAATAGGGCCGCCAACATTCTGTATTTCGTACTTTTCGAGATAGACGGCAGGCAGCGAAAACCTCGTTACAAAACCCGAGCCTGATGCAGGCACATTCCAATCGCGGGCTATTTGTATAGCGTACTCTTCGTTGGTTACCGGGTAAAATATCGGCTGCTCCGGCAACCTTGGCGGAAAACGCTTCCAGCCCGATTGTTCTATAAGCGCAAGTTCTTCCGGCCCAACCGGTCTGAATAATGTAGTTAGTGTTGTGCTTGTTACCATAGTCTCTATTAATAAGTTCCAATTATTAAGCTTGTCTGAATTTTTTTATAAGATAGATCATAACCGCAATTAGCGCGATTAATGATAGTACTTCCCACCAGTTAACGGCGAAACCAACGCTATAACCACTCCCCGACTCACTTTCGTTATAAAAATAGGTTAAAACCCTGGTGGCTATCAGGTACGAGAAAGCAATAAAAGTTAACAGAATACCAATTACATAAATGCTTTTCATTAGTGATAAAGTTTGCCCTAATATGCAAAATATCGGTCATAAAAAAGCCTCATTTAAGAGGCTTAGATTATTTATCGTTTGGCAATTACCTGTATATGGTTACAACTTTTCGCCATGCTGGCTAATATCCAAACCAACAATTTCTTCTTCAATGGTTACACGTAAGGGCGATATCATATCGGTGATCTTCAGCAGCAGCATGGAGCCAAAGAACGCGAATACCGAAGTACCTACCAGGGCGATCAGCTGGATAAAGAACAGCTTGGTTTCGCCGAAGAACAAACCGTTACCGTTTACAATACCCGGATTAACGTTGGTATTGGCAAACACACCGGTAAGCACCATACCCACCATACCGCCCACGCCATGGCAAGGGAAAACATCCAGTGTATCGTCAATAGAAGTACGGGTACGCCACTCAACCACCAAATTACTCACCAGTGCCGAGATGATACCGATAGCCAGCGAATGCGGAACCGATACATACCCTGCCGCAGGCGTAATGGCTACCAAGCCCACTACCGCTCCAATACAGGTGCCCATAGCCGATGGTTTCTTTTTACGCAGCATATCAAAAAAGATCCAGGTAACACCTGCCGCGGCAGATGCCGTGGTGCTGGTGGCCAGCGCGGTTACCGCTAAATGATTAGCACCCATTGCCGACCCCGCGTTAAAACCAAACCAACCGAACCATAATAAACCGGTACCAATCATTACATAAGTAATACGCGCCGGGGCATGGTTAGCCTCGTTACGGCGTTTCAAGTACAAGGCCGAAGCCAGCGCTGCCCAACCTGCCGACATGTGTACAACAGTACCGCCCGCAAAATCTAACACGCCTAATTTGGCAAGTATGCCATCGGGATGCCAGGTGCAATGCGCCAGCGGCGAGAATATGAATATCGAGAATAGTATCAGGAAGATAATGTACGAGTTAAAACGGATCCGTTCGGCAAAGGCACCGGTAATAAGCGCCGGGGTAATTATGGCGAACTTTAACTGGTACATGGCAAACAGCAATATCGGGATGGTTGGTGCCGATGGCCAGGTACGCGTGCCCAGCATCCCTTTCATCATAAAAAAGGTGGATGGGTTACCAATTACCCCACCTATGCTATCGCCAAAGGCCAGGCTAAAACCGAAGATACCCCAAAGCACTGTAATGATCACCATACAAACAATGCTTTGCAGCATGGTTGATATCACGTTCTTTTTGTTGACCATACCGCCGTAAAAGAAGGCCAAACCGGGTGTCATGATCAAAACCAGCGCGGTTGACATCAGCATCCAGGCGATATCGGCCTTATCAAAATGCGAAACCTCTTTATTGTCTAAGTCTACAGAAGGAAAAATAAAAGTTAATAATAATATAACTAAAATTACCGAGAAGGGGAAGAAGCGTTTCATTAGCTTTTTAAATAACAAGTTCTAAAAGAGCCGTGAAAATATGATTTTTATTATATAAAATTCAAAAAATGTGATGATTTTTTAATTTTTAAGCTTTATCCCTACACTTATATCCAATTATACAGATAATCGGGAAAAATACCGAGCAAAATAAGTACAAGTGATGCTATTATTGAAAAAACCAATACTTTGTTTAATGATTTTTCTACCGGGATAGCACTATCTTTCTTTTTAAGGAAAAGGTTTAATGGAATTTTAATGTAGTAAAACAGGGCAACAACCGTAGTTATAGCACCCGTAATAAGTAAAATAAGCAGCCATACGTTATGATTGGTTTCATAAACGCCATACACTGCCGAAAAAACGAATAATTTTCCGATGAATCCCGCGCTTACCGGTAATCCGGTTAAGGATATCAGCACAATTACAAAGCAAACCGACGCTACAGGATATTTTAGGCCCAAGCCTTTGTAGTCGCTGATCTTTTCGGCACCGGTAGCATTGGCAAAATAGGTGGCCAGCACCAAAGCCGCTATGTTTGCCAGCGCGTATACTGCCAAATAGTAAATGAGCGAAGCCAATCCCTGCGGCGAAAAAGTAACGATGGCCATCAGCGCGAAGCCGGTATGCCCAATGCTTGAATAAGCCAGCATACGCTTAACATTGTTTTGTGATACGGCGGCAAAGTTACCTGCTACCATGGTTACCACGCCTATAACAGATAGCACCAGCCTAAAATCGAACACGGCCAGCTTATCATAAAATATAAACGACGGCAAAAAGTTAACCAGCAAAGCAAACGCGGCAATTTTAGGCACTGTCGACAGATAAGCCGTAACCGGCGTAGGCGCGCCTTCATACACATCGGGCACCCAAAAATGGACCGGCACAAATGATAACTTAAAGCCTATCCCTACCAATACCAACACTATGGCAAAGGCAATACCCGTCGTATTTACCATGGCCAGTTGTGTGCCGAAATCAGCAAGGGCTATATTTAGCGTGCCTGTAAAACCATAAAGCAGCGAAATACCATACAATAATATTGCCGATGCCGCAGCACCAAACAGCACGTATTTCATCCCCGCCTCGGCACTAAATTTACTTTCCGAACGGTAAGCGGCCATCAGATAAGAGGCGATGGATACCATTTCTATAGATAAATAAATGGCCAGCAGGTTTACCGACATGCACATTAAATGCAGCCCCAAAATAGAGCCTACAACAATGGTATACAAATCGGACAGGCGTTTAGGGTGCGCGCTGAGCTTGTCATCCCAGCCCATATATAATAACAACAGGAACGATACACAGTCTATAAGCAGTTTAAACGTTACCGAGGTACGGTTAAACACCAGCATATCGTTAAACAGCATCTGCACTTCCTCGTTTGAAGCAAGTGAATACTGCTGGATGTCTTTATAAGCAACCAGCAGTATCCCCGTGAAAGCTATAATGCGGCATAATTTTTCTGAGTTTTTACCGAAAAGCAAATCGGTGATCAATACGATGATGAACAGTGCGCTCAGGTATATCTCGGGCATAAAATAAGGTATGCCGTTCCAGATAGACGTTAATTGCTCAGAAAGATATGGCGACAGATCGTGCATTAAATATTTATTTTACCTGTAAAAAGCTGACCAACGCCAGCACGCTATCATTTATCTTATCAAACACCAGCGACGGCATTATACCCAGCACCAGGGCCATAATGGCCAGCGGCACCAACGTTAAGGTTTCACGCAGGTTGATGTCTTGCAGGGCTATGCGCCACACTTCGCCGCCTTTAAACAGCGGTGTGCCAAAAAACATGCGCTGCAATGTCCACAGGAAATAGGCCGCGCTCAGCAGGATCCCTACCGCGCCGCATACAGCCATCCAGTAAGGCAGCAAGCCGTTTACCGTTGGTGATTTAAATACCCCGGCCAGTGAGAAAGCTTCGGCCACAAATGCCGAAAAGCCGGGTAAACCTAATGACGCGAAAAAGGCGATCATTACAAACACGGTATATTTTGGCATCACACTGCCCAATCCCCTGAAATTATAAATATCCCTGTCGTGTACGCGGTTGTACACCACCCCTACCAAAAAGAAAAGCATCGACGATAAAAAGCCGTGGCTCACCATTTGCATTACCGCGCCGCTGATACCCTCGGCAGTTTGTGAGGCAATGGCCAGCAGCACAAAACCCATGTGTGATACCGATGAGTAAGCGATAAGGCGTTTAAGATCGCGCTGTGCCAAGGCGTTGAGCGCGCCGTAGAGTATAGAGATGACACCCAGTAAACCCAGCCAGAAAGCTCCTGAAGTAGCCACTTCGGGGAATATCCCCATACAGATCCGGATGATACCGTAGCCGCCTATCTTCAGCAATACCCCGGCCAAGATAATAGATACCGGCGTTGGCGCTTCCACGTGGGCAACTGGCAGCCAGGTATGCAGGGGCACCGTTGGCACCTTAATGGCAAAAGCGATAAACAGCACCACAAAACCCACGGTACGTGCCGGCATCCCCATAATGGTTTGCTGGTGCAGTGCCGAAAATATAGCCCCGTTGGTGTAGTTGGCCGGATTCATCATTTGCACTATATTGAAGGTATGGTTGCCCGTTGCCGGGTCGGTAACCGACAGATAAAGCCCCACCATTACCAACAGCATAAATACCGAACCAAACAAGGTATACAGGAAGAATTTGATCGCCGCGTATTCGCGCCGTACACCACCCCACATCCCTATCAGGAAGTATAGCGGCAATAACATTAATTCGTAAAACAGGTAAAACAGGAAAAAATCCAACGCGCAAAATACGCCGATAACCGCCATATCCAACAGCAGGAACAACGCGAAAAAGCCTTTCAGGTTGCTCTTTATTTCCCAGGATGCTAAAGCGGCAATTACCATTACCAATGCCGTCATTATCAGCAGGGTTACCGAAATACCGTCAATCCCCACAAAATAATCGATCTGCATACGCCCTACCGAACCAAGGTTGAGGCCTATCCACGGTAGTTTTTGTACAAACTGAAACTGGCTTTCGTTATTGATACCGCCAAAGGCAGCACCCGTTTTAAAATTAAGGTAGATGTAAATACTGATACCCAATTGTAACAGCGTAGCCAAAAGCGTGATGTATTTAAAAGCGCCGCGCCATGCCGATGGCATCAGCAGTATGACGGCTCCGAATATAACAGGTAGAAAAATGAGTAACGATAATATGTTCATCAGGCTCAGATCAGGAATTTTAAAATAAACATTATCAGCACGGCGGCTATCATGGTATATAAATAATACTGCACCCTGCCGCCCTGGAAATTACGCACCAGGTTGCCAATACGCCTAACCAATACGGTAAGCAAATATAAAAAGCCGTTAATAATATAGCGGTCGGCCCACGCGGTAATATTTGATAGTGAAAAGGTTATCCATTTCAGCAGGTCAACTATGCCATCAATCACCGTACGGTCAAACCAGTAAAGCAGGTTACTAAATAGCAGCACAGCTTTTACAATAATATTTTTATAAGCACGATCAATAAACCACTCGTTAAACGACAAGCGGAACAGGAAGCCTTTTTGCGCGAAAGCGAATTTGCCCTGTTTGCCATAAATAGTATAAGCGGCAAACATTACCCCTATGCTTAAAATAGTTACCGTTGCCGGGATGAAAGTATGGTACAGGTTTTCGCGCTCTAAAAGGTTTGATGGTGTAAACGCCTTGTATAACCAGGCATGCTCATAAAGCAAAGGGTGCAGCGAGAACACTACGAACAAACTACACAACGCTAAAAACAGCAAAGGCAATTTATAGTTCCAGCCCCCATCGCTGATGTGGATCTTAATATCACGATTGTTCTCCTGCAACCTAAACTTTCCGAAGAAAACCTTAAAAATAAGCCGGGCAACGTAGAACGCGGTTAGCCAACTGGTGATTAAGGCCAGCACAGGCACCAGCATCAACATACCGCTTTTACCTTCGGCCCATTCAAAGGCCTGTATCAGTATACCGTCTTTAGACAGGTAGCCTGATGTAAGCGGGAAACCTACCAAAGCCAGCGCGCCCAGTAAAGCGGCTATAAAAGTAACCGGTAGTTTTTTACGCAAACCGCCCATGTGATTTATATCCTGCGGATCAATATCCAAATGGTTTTCGTGCTTAATGTGCTGCATCTCGTGGATCACCACACCGGCTACCAAAAACAGCAGGCACTTGAAAAAGGCATGTGTAACCAAATGGAACAAGGAGGAAGCGTAAGCCCCTACCCCCATCGCCATGATCATAAAACCTAATTGCGATATGGTTGAATAAGCCAGCACCCGTTTCAAATCGTTTTGTGTGAGGGCGATGGTTGCCGCCATAAAGGCTGTAAAACAACCGATGATGGCAAAGCCCGTTAATTCATCGGCGTTAAATACCGGGTACACCCTGCCCAGTAAGAACACACCTGCAGCTACCATGGTAGCCGCGTGTATTAATGCCGAAACCGAGGTTGGCCCTTCCATCGCGTCGGGCAGCCAGGTATGCAGCGGGAACTGGGCCGACTTAGCCGCTACCCCCAAAAAGATGCCTGCACAGGCTACATATTGCCAAAATACAGGTATGCTGCCGGTTGGCGCTACCCACAATCCGTTTTGTATAACTGATTTCGCTACCAGTCCGTCCGCAGCAAAAAGCTGCACGAGATCGAACGTATGGTACTGCGCGAAGAAGATCATCATGGCCGATAGCAAACCTACGTCGCCAATACGGTTCATGATGAAAGCCTTTTTATTGGCCTGTACCGCTTTATCTTTAGTAAACCAAAAACCAATGAGCAGATAAGATGAAAAACCTACCAATTCCCAAAAAGCGTAAAGCAGCACCATGCTATCAACCACCACGAGTGCCAGCATACTGAAGCAAAAGAAACTCAAGTAGGTGAAATAGCGGTTGAAGCGCTCGTCGCTGTGCATGTACGCCATGCTGTAGATATGCACCGGCAAGGCGATTACAGATACCAGCGCCAGCATCAATACCGAAAGATTATTGAGCAGCACACCCGCGTAAACTTTAGTAGTGCCAATGGTAAACCACAGGGTTTGGGTATGCACGGTAGTGGTATTCCATATTTGGGCGAAGATGCTTACCGCGAACACCGCGCTCAGTAAAATAGCGATAGTAGAGATCCATCCGGCCACTTTATACCTGCCGGGAATGATATAATTAATGATAGCCGCAAGCAAAGGCAGCGCAACCACCACACAAGTGTGAAAGGTTGATATATGCTCGATATGTGCTACTGCGCTTTCCAAATTTATTTTTTTGTAGTGATAAATAACATTGCAGGTTTTTGGCCGGATACTTTTGGACTTGCTGCACTAAAGTTAATACGCTCAATATTTTTAGAATACAGCTCAAACAAAGTTTTAATACCCTGCTGTTTTTTTTGATGTACTATCGCCCCATTAAGGATATAGATCAACATGTTATCATCATTTTTATGGTCGGCTAAATATTTTTTGTATTGCTTAGAAAATTTACTCAGATTGCTTTTATATCTTGTTACACCGTAAGGAATCGTAATTGCTACAACAATGCTATCTATATTTTTATTTGAAGTAGCACATATTTCGCAATCATCCTTTTTAATAGTTACAATACTCAAAACATCTTTCGGATCAATTTTTTTTAGCTTTTTATCAGATAGCTCCCCATCCAACATGTAGACTATATCATCGGAAGATGGTAATCCTTTTGGACTCCTGATACTATCAACCCGGGTATTCTTTGTGGTGACTAAAATCACACCATTTGCTCCCTTAACACCGTATATAGCGGTAGCAGAAGCATCTTTCAAAATCTCAATTCTTTCAATATTATCGGGTTGTAATACTTTAAAAGTATCAGAAGAAACCTCAATACCATCTACCATATACAAAGGCTCTTTATTATTACTTAAGCTACTTTTAGAAATGAGCCTTATACGTTTTGTTGTATCAGAAACATGCGTATCAGCTGGATCAATTATAACAGTATCTGCACTTTGCGCAAAAACGCTTACCGAGCAAAACAGAAAAATTATAACAATAAGTCTCCTCATCATCAATCTCCCAAATTGTTAACCTTACCGGGGTCGATGGTGTTGTACCGCCTGTAAACATTTAATATAATGGCCAGCGCCACAGCAGTAGTAGCCGCGGCAAGCACTATGGCAAACAAGGCGAATACCTGCCCGCCATTGTTGATCTTATCGTATTTACCAAAGGCTACCAAATTCAAAATAGCCGCGTTCAGCATCAACTCAATACCTATCAGTATTTGAATGGCATTGCGTTTGGCCAATATGATATATAACCCTATGCAAAACAGCGCCGCACTGATGATCAGGAAATCGCTTAAAGTGATCATGCCTGCTGCTCCTTTCTCGACAGGTGTGCCGCCCCTACCAATGCCAGCAGCAACAGTATGGATATGGACTCAAAAGGCAACAGATATTTAGTCATGAGGTTGATGCCGATATTATCTATCAGTTTGGTTTCGGGCTGAATGGCATTACCGCTTTTTACCGATTGCTGGATCCAGTTCAGGCTATCCGGATGCGTACTATACAATACCTTAACCATCACCACAAAAAACAACACGGCCAGTATAATTGCAGGCAGTTTGGTAAGGCTGATGAGCTTATTCTCTGTATCCTGAATAGTATTTAAGGTTTCGCGGCCCGAAAGCATAAACGCGAACAAAATAAGCACCAGGATACCGCCTACGTAGATCACGATCTGGGTAACAGCCACAAAATCGGCCAGCGACAGCACATACAAACCCGCCAGCGCGAACAGCGTTACAAAGAACATAAATATGGACCGCATCAGGTTTTTGCTACCCGCCACATACAATGCCGATGCTATGGCAATAAAGCCCAGCAGGTAGAACAGCACTTTTATTAAAGTCATGCCCCTTCCTCCTTCTTTTGCATAGCGGCTAATTTGGCAGCCTGCTTTTCGGCTTGTTGTTTTTCCAGCAGCAAACGTTTCTCGTTGGCTTCTTCCACCGTCATGTCCGAAAACTGGTAGATCAGGTCGTTCAGTTCAAATACGGTTCGGTCGTACTGGTTGGTCATGGTGATGCACTCGGTTGGGCACACAATAGTGCATAAGCCGCAGTACATACACTTAGCCATATCAATATCAAACTTGGCGGCGTAAAGTCGTTTCACACTCCCGTCGGATGTTTGGCCGATGGCCTCGGTAGCTTTAATGGATTCAATATCGATACAGTTTACCGGGCATATCTTGGCGCACAGGTCGCACACTATGCAGTCGTCCATTTCCACATCCAACTGGTAACGACCCACTTCGGGTACAGGCAATTCCTGCTTAGGGTATTGTATAGTATTGGTGCCTTGCTCTAACTGTTTAAAGTAGTTATCGGCACTAACCGGTTTCATTTCGCGCTTATGGTTTGATGCAAAGAGGTGTTTCATGGTGATGGTTAAACCATGCCATGCCGTTCCAAATCCATTTATAGCGTTCTTTAACATTTCTTTTTCTAAACTTTAATCAACCTCACATTAACCACAAGCGCCATACGCCCGATATAAGCATACAAGCAAACGAAAGCGGCGTTAATATCCTCCAGCAAAGGTTCATCAACTGGTCAACCCGTAAGCGGGGCAGTGTCCACCTGATCCACATTTGCACGCCAACCAATGACAGCGTTTTTATAACAATCCAAAATATACCCCAGGCCGCGTTGGTCGTCCAGTCGGCCAGATGTACCGGCCCCATGTTTGGGAACGGCGTATTCCAGGCACCTAAAAACAATATCACACCTACCATTGATACCAGGAACATCATCGAGTATTCGGCCAGGAACACAAATGCGAAACTTAAACCCGTATATTCGGTATGAAAACCTGACACCAGTTCTGATTCGGCCTCGGGTATATCAAATGGCGCACGGTTGGCCTCGGCCAGCGACGCGATAAAATAGATCACGAAAGCGATAATGAGGTGCGGCGCGCGAAATATATTCCAGCTTAAAACGCCCCCGGTAGTGGTTACATCACAAATGCCTAAAAATTTTATTTTTTCGGCCGAGTAGATACCTTGCTGTGTAGCTACTTCTTGCAGGTCGAGTGTTTGGGCTATCATTACGGCTGATATAAGGGCAAAACCCGCCGGTATTTCGTACGATATAATTTGTGCCGCCGAGCGCATGGCGCCTAACAGCGAGTATTTATTGTTTGATCCCCAACCGGCCATTAGTATGCCCAATGTTTCGATAGAGATAATGGCGAATATATAATACAAGCCAATATTTATACGCGATGGCACCAGTCCCGGCCCCCACGGCAATGCCGCGAAACCCATGTAAACCGCCACAAATATAATCACCGGGGCCAGCAGGAACAACCATTTATCGGCAGCCGCCGGAATGATCATTTCCTTTTGCAGCATTTTTAAAATATCGGCAAAGGTTTGCAGTGAACCAAACTTTCCGGTTTCGGTAGGCCCAAGCCTGTCTTGTATAAATGCCGATACTTTTCGCTCGGCGTATACGCCAAAAAGGGCAAAAAGAGCAGCAAAAGCAAATAAGCCAACCGCGACAGCAAAATATGTAATGTAGAAATTCAAGAGCAAATTTGCGTTTGGTGCAAACTTAACAAATGCTTAGAATAATTCTATATAATTAGTAGATTATGTTAATATACATTTCAACTGTAGTGTCAAAAAAATTAACACGGGCCTATTTCAGTGGTGTAAAGGATGACTGTACAGGGGCCGAAAAAAACAGCGATGCATGATGGTCAAAGTCGGCCGTATCGTCAGATGTGGTGAAGAATGCTTTGGTACCGTTACAGGTAATCCCCGTTTCAATTTCGGGATGGCGTTGCAGGTAATCGGTGAGGCTGGCGGCTACGATATCGCCCTGCGCCACTACATTGATACCGGCAGGCAAATGTGACTGTATTTTATCCTGCAACAAAGGGTAATGCGTGCAGGCCAGCAGCACGGTATCAATACCCGGTGATTGTGCCAGTAACTGATCAAGATACAGCTGTACAAAATAATCGGCACCGGGTTTATCATACTCGCCGGCCTCAATAATTGGCACCCATAGCGCGCAGGCCTGTTGATAAACCTTTACATCGGGGAAAAACTTTTCAATCTCCAGCAGGTACGATTCTGAATTTACTGTTCCGCGGGTACCCAGCACGCCTATTTCTTTTGAGCTGGTATAATTACCAATCACCTCGGCCGTAGGCCTGATCACCCCCAGTACGCGTTGCGTTGGATATGCAGGCTGCAAATCCTGCTGCTGAATAGTGCGTAATGCTTTGGCCGATGCTGTGTTACAAGCCAGTATTACCAGGCCGCAGCCTTGCTTAAACAGCCATTGCACACACTCCCAGGTATATTCGTGTATCACCTTAAAGGTGCGGTTACCGTAAGGAGCCCGCGCGGTATCGCCCAAATAAATGTAATCATACTGCGGTAAAGCGGCTGCTATCGATTTAAATACCGTTAGGCCGCCATAGCCCGAATCAAAAATACCAATGGGTTTATTTGTTAGCACGTGCAAAAATAAAAAAAGCGCCCCGTTATTACGAGGCGCCTTTGTAATAGTTTTATAATTAAATATTATTTCAAACCTAATTTCAATTTTGTTGGTGCAAGCAGGTCATCACCGTCAGGCGATACGATCAAATCAATTTGAGATGAATCTAATACATAAGTATAACCTTTTTCTTTAGCAACCTGGCTAATTGCAGCACGGGCTTTAGTAAATAAAGGTTTAGTTAATTCATTGCTTTTTGCTTCAACTTTAGCACGGGCATCGTTTTGGAAATCACCAATACGTTTTTGCAGATCCTGCAATTCAGTTTCTTTTGAGGTACGGATAGCGTCTGTCATAGTTGCTTTACCTGCTTCGTAAGCCTGACCTTTAGTTTGAAACTCCTGGGTCATGGTTGTATACTGATCTACAAATTGTTTTTGATAAGCATCAAGCTGTGTTTTGATGGTTTTAGTTTCAGGCATCTGATCAATAAGGGCATTGAAGTTAATATGACCAATTTTAGATTGCGCCTGGGCATAGCTTCCAACAAACAACATACCTACTGCCACTAAAGCAACTTTAAATAATCTTTTCATTTTTTGTTCTGTGTGTTTAATAATAGTGCGATTTTATATAAAAATAATTTACTTAGCAAATACTCCGGGCTTTAAACCTAAACGTGTTATCACATCGGCGCTTTTATCCAAACGCGGATTAGCGTACAACATGGTTACATCACTGTTCTTGTCAAATATCATATCAAGTGTTTCGCTCTCGGCTACTGCTTGTATTGCTTTTGACACCCTATCCTGAATAGGTTTAATCAGGGCGTTGCTTTTCTGTGTAAGTTCACCATCGGGGCCAAACTTTAAACGCTGAAAATCTTTCGCCTCTTTCTCTTTACCTACTATCTCTGCCTCACGGCGTTTTTTCATATCAGCGGTCATCAATACCTGGTCGGCCTGGTAGGCTTTATACAGGCGGTCAATTTCCTGAAAACGGCCGTCAACCTCTTTCTGCCACTGCTGTGATAAAGCACCCAGTTGTTTTTGCACCGATGTATATTCGGGTATGTGTTTCAATATATAATCAGAATCAACATAACCAAAACGCTGCGCAAACGCGCTTGTGAATGCAGTAAACGTTAAAAACAGGCCTAAAATTATACTCTTTTTCATTGTTGTAGTAAAATTAATTAAATCCGCCGTTCAAGCTTTGCGATATGGAGAAGTGGAATTGACCTTTACCAGCATCTGATGCTCCCGGTATCCTGTCAAAACCATAACCATAATCTAAACCAAGCAAGCCAAATATAGGTAAAAATATCCTCGCGCCTACGCCAACTGAACGTCTAACATTAAACGGATTATATTCGCCAAAATTGTTCCAGGTGTTACCACCTTCGGCAAAAGCCAGTAAGAATATGGTTGCCGACTGGCTTGCAATAACCGGGTGACGAAGTTCAAGCGTGTATTTGTTGAACACCACACTACCCGGGTTGTTACTTGCGTTGTAACCCGAACCTACCGGTACTACCGAGAAGTTTTGGTAACCACGTAAACCGATGATCTCACTACCTTGTAAAAACTGGTAACTCTGCATACCATCACCACCCAGTTTGAAACGTTCAAACGGCGACTGGCCTACTTTTGAGTTGTAGTAACCCAGGAAACCGAAACGTACCTGCGACATTAATACAAGCTTACCTGTAAGCGTTTGGAACCACTGTGCGTCAAACTTCCATTTGTGGTATTCTACAAATTTGTAACGTTCCTCAGGTGTTGCTATCCTATAGTTAGTGTTGTTAAACAATGAGTATGGCGGAGTAGCCTGTATAGTAAACTTAATGTTTGAACCCGTAGTTGGGTAAATAGGCGCATCGATAGAGTTACGGCTAAGTTCCTGGGTAAGTTTAATGTTGTATGATGTACCGGTTGAGAACAAGTATGCCGAACCATAGTTATCCAGGTTATAGTGGTCAAAGTTTAACGAATAGTTTAACTGAAAATAGTTATCAGGCCAGTTTAAACGTTTACCCAATGTTACACCGATACCGTTAATGCGCAGGTTATTATAGCGCCTGTCGGTTTTTGCAAAGTACTGCCCTGTTGAGCTACCTTGTGTATAAGCCGACAAACTGAAGAAGATAGGTTTTTTACCACCTAACCATGGCTCAGAGAAAGTGAACGAGAAGTTTTGATATGTTCTACCACTCGATTGGCCCCTGATGCTCAGTTTTTGTCCGTCGCCTTTTGGCAGCGGGCGGTAAGCTTTAAGGTTGAATATATTACGTAACGAGAAATTGTTGAACGTTAAACCCAGTGTACCCACCAACTGGCCACCACCAAAACCACCCGAAAGTTCGATCTGGTCAGATGGTTTTTCAACCACGTTGTAAACAATATCAACCGTACCTTCTGATGGGTTGATGTTTGTAGGCCTTGGTTCTGTTTTTTGCTCATCAAAGCTACCCAACTGCGAAAGCTCACGGGTACTTCTGATCAATAATTCTTTATTGAAAGGCTGACCCGGTTTGGTCCTGATCTCGCGGTAAACTACCTTGTCGTTGGTTACATCGTTACCTTTCACAATTACTTTGCTTATGGTGTACAGCGGACCTTCGGTGATACGAATATCCAGATCAACAGTATCATTGTAAATACGCGTTTGTACCGGATCGGCATTGTAAGTAAGGTAACCATTGTTCAGGTATAATGATGATACGTCGTCATTACTTGGCGTAGGGCCCGATAGCCTTTTGCCCAATTCTTCCTCGCTGAAAACGTCGCCCTTGCTGATACGTAATATCTTTACTAAATCGGCAGTAGAGTATTTGGCATTGCCCGACCACGTAATGTTACCGAAGTAATATTTATGGCCTTCAAATACCTTCATTTTTACGTCAACCGTTTTTTCATCGTGCTTGCTTACGGTGTCGCTTACTAATTGAGCATCGCGGTAACCTTCGGCCTGCATTTTTTCAACAAGTGTTTGCTTGTCTTCATCGTATTTATCCTGCTTAAATTTCTTCGAGCCGAATATGTTATAAAATTTCTTGGTACGGGTATTTTTCAGGAAACCTTTTAATTTCTTCTGGCTAAAGGCTTCGTTACCTTCAAAAGTAATGCTGTTGATCTTGATCTTGGTTTTCTTGTCAACAATAACATCCAGTATCACGTTGTTTGAATCCGCCGGATCAGGCTTCGGTTTCATATCAACTGTGGTATTCAGGTAACCTTTCTCGTTAAAGTGCCTTTTAATAATACCCGATGTGGTATTCAGCAAGTTTTGATTTACAATTTTGCCCGTTTTATCGTTCAGTTTCTTTTGTACATCTTCAATTTCACCTTTACGTATGCCGGTAATGTGCAGGCGCGATAAACGCGGGCGCTCATCAACTACAATTTCAAGGTAAATGGTATCCATGTTTATGCTGGTAATGTTCAGTTGTACATCATCAAATAAACCCTGCTCGTACATGCTTTTAATAACCCTGGCATTTGCTTCACCCGGCAGGTTAATACGGTCGCCTTTGTTTAGTTTTGATATTTGTATCAGCACATCTTTATCAAGTGCTTTTGTTCCGCTTACGGTAATACCACCTATAATATAATCCTTCGGATTAAGGTAGCTCAAACTATCAGGAGATAAAGATTTAGACAATGCTTGCCTTGGCTGATTTGATACCTGCGCCATGGCGGTTGTACTCAACACTAATAAAACTATAGCAAAAAGATATTTATTCATTCGAATATTTTAGTGGGCTAAAAATAATTTAAACAGTTGTTAAATAGTGTTAAAAGAAAAAATTTAGTTTAACTGCTCGCTTGTTTTACCAAAACGGCGTTCGCGTGTCTGGTAGTCTAATATGGCTTCAAACAGGTCTTCTTTCCTGAAATCGGGCCATAATTTTTTTGTAAAGTATAGTTCAGCATAAGCAATTTGCCACAACAGGTAATTGCTTATACGGTGTTCGCCGCTTGTTCTTATCAGCAATTCAGGGTCGGGCATATCGTGGGTATACAAATTATCGCTAAATACCTCTTCGGTAATATCATCGGCATTCAATTCACCCTGCTGTACTTTTTGCGCTATGTTTTTCACAGCCTGTACAATCTCGTTACGCGAGCTGTAGCTTAAAGCCAGTGTAAGCACCAAACCGGTATTACCCGATGTTCTTTCAATAGCCTTTAACAGTTCGCGATGCGCTTTCTCAGGCAGTTTATCCAGATCACCAATGGCGTTAAGGCGCACATTTTTCTCCATAAACGAGCTTATCTCTTTATGAATAGTGCTTACCATCAGCTCCATAATGGCCATTACTTCCAGCTTGGGGCGGTTCCAGTTCTCTGCCGAAAATGTATACAGGGTAAGATATTTCAAGTTAAGGTCGCAAGCGCCCTCAACCGCATCACGTACAGATAGCACACCATTATGATGACCAAATATCCTTAGTTTCCCCTTTGTTTTTGCCCAACGCCCGTTGCCATCCATAATAATAGCTATGTGGTTTGGCAACCTTGTCAGATCAATTTGTTCCTTATCTACCATTATTGCAGGTTAAACAGCCTTTGTTTTTGATGTACATTTAAAATATGAATGTCAAAAAACTAAGCGGTACAGGCTATTTTAATATTCAATGCTTACTTTTTTTCAGGGTACAAAGGTAAAACTTACTTTGTATTTTTTTAGTATCCGTGCAGAAAAGAAAAATTTGATTTTTATGACACTCCACAACGGAGAATATTGTAACACAGCAAATAACATTTGCAGCATAAGTAAACCGCGGCCAATTTATGTGTTGGTGCACCAGGTACCTGTAAGCGCTTGCAAATTATCAACAGGTGTTCATTATCGGTCGATGCCGTGTTCTCTCTCATCAGAGTAACTGATATGTAATAACGAATGATCAATCGTGATAGAATAATTATCTTATTTGGGCGTTGCCTTCGGCCGGGCTTTACAGGGCTCCGCTATCACTGCGGTACCTCCTTCGTCGGCACTAAACCCTTTCAATCCCTAACGCGGGTAGTTCGAATTAAGAGATAAGAAGCAGGAAGCAAGAAAGTGAACATCGCCATTTCTATCCTATGACAGATGCTTCGTACCTACCCATGACAAGAAGAGGCCCCGCAGTCGCTACGGCTCGGCCCACAGGTGTTGGGAAGACTACTTGTCATCTCGAAACGCAGTGAGAGATCTTCTTCATCATGCATGTCTGCTACTTGCTTGATGAAGAAAATTTCTCCTCGTCCTCGTTCGAAATGACAAAAAATTGGTCTTCCCAACACCTGTGCGGCTTCGGCCGAGTGACGACTATCCCGCGGCGTCCCGCCGCTGTACCGTAGAGCCGGTAAGTTGAAAGCTTACCCCATGCGTACGTCACGAGTTACGCTATGCTAAACTCGCGACAGCCTTTCTTATTTCCGTCAGCAAAGCAGTTTCGGTCGAAAGCGGGCAGAACGTTGCGGGCCACGAGCGCGAAGGCGGGCATAGGAACTTGTTGCATGTGGGGGAGGGATAGAGCGGCGGGGCAAAAGTTCCAGCCCAAAGTTCTGACCGCTTTGCAGGGAATGGCCTTGTGCAGCACAGAAGCCTTTTGCTGGACAAGGGTTTATTCGCTGTTTGTTTATTTTTTATAGGTGCTCATGAGATCGCTTCGCTTAGTATGTTACTTTTGCCCTCAAAAGTAATGGGCAACTGTGGCCAAGAGCAGACTAAAGTTAATCATAGCACAAGCCTTACCTAAAAAGATTGCTTCGAACCTCGCAATGACGATAGTGATAAAAAAACGGACTAAAACGCGACGTGATTGCTTCGTACCTCGCAATGACAATTAAAACGCAAAAAGCCAAACCGCGTTGCGGCTTGGCTTTTTTTGCCAGGGTTGAAAACTATTAATAAACACCCTTTTTCTTTAGCAGATCAACATCTGCCGATGGTATATCTACAATGGCGTAACGCTGTGTTTTGGTGATATTTAATTCATCAAGCGTATTCACCAGGTTATCGTATACTGAAGTATTGCTTGGTTTTACCAAAACAATCATGTCTTTTCCGGTTGTTTTCTTTACGTAAGCAGCAGTTTCGAGCAAGACTTTGCGGATACCATTTTTACCATAGCTAATCACCGTAGGCGCGATAATTGGCTTTGCGGCCTCGCCCAGGTAATATATTACTTTATTATCCTTGCCCAAACAAACTGTCATGGTGCGGCTTGCCGGAACAGGTCCTTCTGGGGTATCATGAACAGGCATTGCTAAATCCATGGTTTTTGGCTTGGATAGCGTGGTGGTTAAGATAAAGAAGGTAATGAGCAGAAAAGCAAGATCGACCATTGCGGTAAGGTCTACACGGGTTGATACTCTTTTGCGGTTGTGTTTGCCGGTTTTTGCGGCAGAAGAATTAAGCTCAGCCATGACGTTAAAGATTAAGGTTAAAAAAATTGGTTGAATAAGGCACCGGATGCGCCTTTTGTATAAATAGATAACGCTACCTGTGATGCTTTGTTGCGGCTTGCAAATAATAATTATCGCTCGTAATAACAGCGTTGGGTTACAAACGTAAACGATAGCGATACGTTTATAAAAAGGTAGGTATCGCGACTGCGGAAATCGCCGCGCTGGGTGCCTGCATAACCCACATAATTACCCGTCTTCTCGCCCGACCTATCGGCGAGGGTACGGGCACGGTCGTTTCTTAACAGCGCGGGGTCTACATAAACACCGCTTACATCGTCCAGGTAGTCGGTAAAGGTATAGCGGTAGCCAACATCGGCTATCAGGTTAAACTTACCCATTATATTATACTTAATACCCACGCCATAAGGTATTACCATGGTGCGATTGCTGTAGTTAACATTTTCTGTTTGAAAACCACGCAGACTATATTCCTTTTCGTTATAAATGGTTTTGGGTGAAAAGCCGGTCAGGCCCACACCTAAGAACACATAGGGAGTAAATTTATTTTTACCGGCATCGGGTATGTAATGCATAAAGTTGAACTCGCCGGTAAGGCTGGTTTCTACCAGTTTGTTGGTAAAGCTGAGGTTGCGTATGCGGGTTTGCGCGTCGTTAGAATTACTGTCGGCCGCGCCAATTTCACCATAGCCCAGGCTAAGCTTAGCCGATAGATAGCCATTGAAATTACGCTTAACAAAACCTGATAGTGAAATACCGCTAAGGGCAAGGGGTTTGTGCTGGTTTAAATCGCCCATGTAACCTGCACCGCCAATACCGCCGCCTATTTCCCAGGTTTGGGCCTTTAAGGTAAGCGAAAAGCAGATTAACAGTATAAAAGGTAGAAATTTGGGCATTTAAAACAATTAATAATTACGGGTATCAAGTCCCCACAGCAGCTTATGTCTTAACGTTGATAAATAACTTTCATTATTTAGGCGGATAAGATTTAACTCAAAATCGGCCTTCTTCACCTCAAACCGCACGGTTTCATCCAATACGGCAATCCGCGAATCGCACGATACAAGGTAGTTGGCACTGCGCGACTCTACCTCGAAACATAACTTGCTGGTATCCGGTAATACGACAGGACGCACATTAAGGTTGTGCGGAGATATCGGCGTAAGCACAATACTATTTGATTCGGGGAAGATGATAGGCCCGCCGCAGCTTAAAGAATACGCTGTTGACCCCGTCGCTGTTGACACGATGATACCATCGCTCCAGTACGAATTAAGGAAAACATTATCCAGAAAGCTATGGGTGGTGATCATGGCCGAATCATCGCGCTTGTGAATAGTGATCTCGTTAAGCGCGAAGTTATCGTTACCGAAAATATTTGTTTTTGATTCTATTCGCAGCAAGGCGCGGCTATCCAGCGTAAACTGGCGGGTAGCCACCGCGTGCATAGCCGCCGCTATGTCGTTTTTATTAACGCTGGCTAAAAAGCCAAGCCTGCCAAAGTTGATGCCTATTACCGGTATGCCCGAATCCCTGATGAGCGTTACGGTATCCAGCATGGTACCATCACCGCCAAGGGTTAAAAAAATGTCGATAAGCCCTTTTATAGGGGTATCATCGGCCAGTATAGTATATTTTACGTTGTTTATTTTGCCTTCGAGGTAGCCTTGCAGGCGGCAATGCACATAAATATTAACCTCATGCTGCGCAAGGTTATCAAATACCTGCTGAATATATGGCAATGCCTCCTGATCGTTAAACTGGCGGCCGTAAATTGCTATGTTCATGTGCTTGTTATAAGTTAAGGTAGTTCATCAATGAATCATACCGGTCCATTGAATTGTCCTTATCGTTACTATGGTTAAAGGTAGCTTTAACATCATAGTCGTACCGCATAAATGAAGAAGCTATATTTGATATATCCTGCTTATTCAGTTTTAGTGTCACCTCCATACGGGTCGAATCCGGGAAGGTTTGTACATACGAGCTTAGTATCTGCGCGTTATCTGATTCTACTATTTGCGCCATGTGCGCCAGCGAATTATTACGGTTGCTTATTTCCAGCACTATGATGCCGCCCGGGCGTTCAACCGAAGTAATGCGGGCGAAATACTCGTACATGGTATTGATGGATATCATACCCGAATAATTCTTTTTTACATCAAGCACGGGCACAATGCTCAGCCTTTGCTCGTAAAAAAGGCGTATCACATCGTATATATGCTGCTCTTCAAGTACGTAGGGGTTTACCAGCGTTAGCGCGATAGCGCCTATAGGGGTGTTGTAATCGGGCACCTCTATCAGGTCGTCTTCGGCAACCAGGCCTAAAAATTGTTCCTCGTTTACAATTGGCAAATGGCTTACCTTAAATTCCGTCATCCTGTCCATCACCTTCTGTATGGTATCAGAAGTATGTACCGGCGGAATAGTATTGGCGAGCATTTCAACTGCAAGCATGGTTTATTTTTTTAATTTTTCTAAAAACTGCTTCAAGTACTTATTAAACTCAACGGGCTGCTCCATCATAGGGGCGTGGCCGCATTCGTCTATCCAGTGCAACTCCGAGTTGGTAAGCAGCTGACTAAACTCAACGGCAACCTCCGGCGGGGTTATCTTATCGTTCTTTCCCCATATTAACGCTACAGGCATCGTAATCTTATGCAGATCTTTAGCCATATTGTGCCTTATGGCCGATTTTGCCATGGCCAGTATCCTTATAACACGGTTACGATCGTTAATTGTTTGAAAAACATCGTCAACCAGTTCATCGGTAGCTACCGCCGGGTCGAAAAAAGTGTATTCTACTTTTTGCTTAACAAAATCGCGGCTCTCCCTTTTAGGGAACGAACCACCGAAGGCATTTTCATATAAACCCGAGCTGCCGGTTAATACCAGCCCCTTTACGTTTTCGGGGTGTGCCAGTACGTATATCAACGCCACGTGGCCGCCAAGCGAATTACCTAATAATGTAAAATTGGTTAAGTTTTTATGCTTAACAAATTTATGTATATACTTTGATAATGTTTTTACACCTGTGGTAAGCAGCGGCAAATCGTACAGCGGCAGCATAGGTATAATAACACGATACTCAGATTTAAACTCGTTGATCACGTCTTCCCAGTTGCTTAACGCACCCATTAAGCCGTGCAGCAACAGCAGCACTTCACCTTCGCCCTCTTCGATATATTTGAAATCCTTTTCCTCTTTAAGTGCGAAACTCATATATATGCCAGTATAATTTTATTGTTCAACGGGGCAAGTTTACTCATTATCCCCTTATTACGCTATAAAAATAATTTATTGCTGTATACTATCAATACTTACGCAATAATTATCCTAAAAGTTGCTTCACCACTTCTGATATGGTTTTGCCATCGGCTTTGCCGGCCAGCTCTTTATTGGCCGCTCCCATTACCTTGCCCATATCTTTTACTGATGTTGCGCCTACCTTGGTAATTACTTCTTTCAGGTAAGCCTCAATTTCGTCGCGACTTAATTGTTTTGGCAAATAAGGCTCAATTACTTCCATTTCAGCTATTTCTATCTGGTACAGGTCATCTCGGTTTTGGGCCTTGTAAATATCTGCCGACTCCTTACGTTGTTTGATCAGTTTTTGCAATACTTTGATCTCTGCCTCTTCGGTGATCTCCTCGCCCGCGCCTTTTTCTGTTTTAGCTAATAGCAATGCCGATTTGATGGCACGTAACCCGCGCAACCTGTCGGCTTGTTTGGCCAGCATAGCTTGTTTTATATCCTGGTCTATTTGTGTTGATAATGACATTTCCTTTTTGATCGTTTAAGCGAACCCTATCCAACGGATATAATTCCGCTGCAAATCTGCACAATTAATTGGTGTTTCTGAAAATATTAGTAGCAGTTGCCTGCGCGGTTGGCATTACTACCAGTTCGTTTATGTTTACATGCGCCGGGCGCGATACTGCAAACCAGATGGTTTCGGCAATATCCTGGGCTACCAAAGGCTCAAAGCCATCGTAAACTTTTTTGGCCCTTTCGGTATCTCCCTTAAAGCGCACTTCCGAAAATTCGGTTTCCACAGCGCCGGGGTGTACAGCTGTAACACGTATGCCATGCTGTAGCAAATCAACACGCATACCTTTATTCAACGCATCTACAGCGTGCTTGGTAGCGCAATATACATTCCCGTTAGGGTAAACTTCTTTACCTGCTATTGAACCTATATTGATGATGTAGCCTGTTTTATTAGCGATCATCCAGTTTGATACCACCTTGCTTACATACAGCAGGCCTTTAATATTGGTATCAATCATGGTTTCCCAATCGCCGTAATCGCCGTTTTGTATAGGGTCGAGGCCCTGGCTAAGGCCGGCGTTGTTAATCAGCACATCTACTTTCTTCCAGTCGTCGGGTAAATTGTTCAGGTTATCTACAACGGCATCGCGGTTACGCACATCAAACGAGGCAATGGCTACCTCTACATTGTACTGGCTGTTAATGGCCGATGCCAGTTTCTCTAAACGTTCGCGGCGGCGGCCGGTCAAGATCAGATCGTATCCCTCGCGGGCGAATAAATAAGCACAGGCTTCACCTATACCTGCGGTAGCTCCGGTTATTAATGCAATTTTTGCCATAAGTGTATATAACTATCAGCAACGAAATTATGTTTTACTTCTGTGTAATATGTCGGCAAAAGGTAAGTATATTACTCAAAGTGCAAACTAAACTCAATGGTGTGCAGGCTTAAACTGCTTAACGGCGTTGAGTAAGGATGGTTTTCTTTGAGCAGGATATTGCCGATGGAGTTGGAAATTTTTATTTCGGGCGATAGCTTAAAGTATTCAAAGTAAATATCGCAGCCTATGCCTGCCTCGTACGAGGTAAAGAAACCTTTGTTGCGAACAAGGCGTTCGGTAAGGTCTAAATTATCATTATTCTTTTTTGAACCGATGGCCCCCGAAAACTTAACACCACCAATAAGGTAACCGCGATAATCGCCCAAACGGTCCGATTTTATTTTCAACAGCAGCGGCACATCTACCGTGGTGGTAGTTATCTTCTTATCCACGCTGCGCAATTGCGGGTCATCGGTAGCATATGTATAGTTGAGCATGCGGTCGGCAAATACCAGTGACGGCGTGGTGCGTGCTTCGAGGTGATCGGTAATGCGGTAGCGGGTAATAAAACCTACGGCAAAGCCCGATGAGTTTTTTGAGCTGATGGCGGTTAAGGCCGGTGTAAGCGGCGCCCCTGTTTCCGGATCAGGAAACGGCGTTTGCCAGTTAGGATCTTTATTAATTTTAAGGTAACTGCTTACGTACGAAAAGCTAAAACCGAAGCTGATATCCGACTGATCGGCACCACCGCCCCATGCAGGCGCATGCTGTGCAAACAACATATTGCTGCAAAAAGCGAGTAAAATTACAGTCAGGTAGCTGCTTTTTATCATTTAACGCCGGTATATATGGAACAGATACCAAACGCTAAAGGCCTGCTTTTGGTATTTTTAAACCCTACTTTATCCATCAGCGCAACAAAATTCTTGCCATCGGGGAAAGCCGCTACCGACTCGGGCAGGTACGAGTACGCGCGCGAATCTTTGGAGAACAGCTTGCCTATACCTGGCGTAATGTATGAAAAGTAAAAGTTATACAATTGCTTTATGGGGAATGCCTTGGGTTTTGAAAACTCCAGTACCACGGCTTTACCACCCGGTTTCAGTACCCGGTGAATATCGGCCAGGCCAAGTTCAAGGTTTTCAAAATTGCGCACACCATAAGCTACCGTTACCGCGTCGAAACCATCGGCATCAAACGGCAGCTTTTCCGAATCGCCCAGCTTCACCTCAAACTTGTGGCCTAAATTGCGTTTGGCTATTTTTTGCTTGGCAATATCCAGCATACCCTGCGAAATATCTACCCCGACAATTTTTTCGGGATTTAATATCGACAAGGCTTCAAAAGCGAAATCGCCCGTACCGGTGGCTACATCTAAAATAAGCTTAGGCTGATCTTTCTTTAACTCGTTGATCGCTTTTTTACGCCAGATGATATCTATCCCCAATGATAAAAAATGGTTCAGAAAATCGTACGTTTTAGATATATTATTGAACATATCGGCTACCTGTTCTTTTTTGGTAGCCTGCTCATCATGGTAGGGTGTTATGGTTTTGCTCATGGTGTTATGCCGTCAAATATAGTTAATAATGCCTTAACAGATTGTCGGCTTAATTTAAGTTTTCTACCGGCTGTTGTATGCAACGCAACATTTTGATACTGAACGCATAATTTGTTCAATATAATTGGAGATTATGGCCTGTAAATGCTTTAATCTTTTAAATTTACTTTTCACAAATAACCTAACGCAATTTCTATGGCAGAAAAATCTCCTTCATCACGCAGAAGTTTTATCAGGAAATTAGGCACCACCGCCGCGGCAGTTGCAGCCGGAAGTACCCTTTTCGCTACTGATAAACATTCACTTTACCTTTTACACCGGCACGATGGCTTTAGCGCCAACGACCAGATCAACATAGCCCTGATTGGCGCGGGCGGCATGGGCACGCAGGACGCGCTGGTGGCTTTGCAAATACCCGGTGTTAAACTGGTAGCCGTATGCGACTTGTACGATGGCCGCCTTAAAGACGCCAAAAACCGCTGGGGAGCGGATATCTTTACCACACGCAATTACAAGGAGATTTTGAGCAGAAAGGATATTGACGCGGTGATTATAGGTACGCCCGACCACTGGCACCAACAAATTTCGATAGACGCGATGCGCGCCGGTAAGCATGTATACTGCGAAAAGCCAATGGTGCATTCCATCGCCGAAGGCCCTGCGGTTATACAGGCCCAGAAGGAGACGGGCAAGGTTTTTCAGGTGGGCAGCCAGGGCGTATCTTCATTAGGGAACGAAAAGGCTAAAGAACTACTAAAAAGCGGTGCCATTGGCGAACTGAACTATGCCGAAGGTTTTTGGGCCCGCCGCGCGCCTGTGGAGGTTTGGCAATACCCCATCCCCGATGATGCTTCGGCACAAACGGTTGATTGGGAAACATATATCAGCAATACTAAAAAACGCCCCTTTGATGATAAGCGCTTTTTCCGATGGAGAAATTATACCGATTATGGTACAGGTATGGCAGGCGACCTGTTTGTACACCTTTTTTCGAGCCTGCACTTCATCACCGGTTCGTACGGGCCAAACAAGGTTTACGCCTCGGGCGGTTTACGTTTTTGGAATGATGGCCGCGAAGTGCCCGATGTATTGTTAGGCACCTTTGATTACGGTAAAACGGTGGTTCATCCGGCGTTCAATCTTTCCTTACGCTGTAACTTTGTGGATGGTACCAGCGGCACTACTTACCTGCGTTTAGTAGGCAGCGAAGGCGCTATGGATGTTACCTGGGATGGCGTGGTGCTGAAGCGCAATAAGGTGATCGCCTCTGACGATCCTTTCTATCTTGAAAAACTGAAAAAAGCAGGCGGCAGCGCCGAACGTAAAAAGATCATTCCGCCGGAAGAGATCAGTTATGAGGCAGAGAAAGGCTACCTCGGCGGACCGTATGACCACATGAGCAATTTTTTCAATGCCATACGCAATAATAAAACAGTAGTGGAGGATGCGGTGTTTGGTTACCGTGCGGCCGCTCCGGCTTTGTTATGTAACGATAGTTATTATAAGAACTCCGCCATTTTTTGGGATCCGGATAAAATGCAATTAGTAAAGAAATAACACCATACTTTATATGAGAACACAAATAATAAAAAGAACAGCACTGGCCGTAGCCTCAGCCTCGGTAGTATTGATGTATGCCGCCTGGAAACCCACCCCATCAGCCGATAAGCTGATTAAAAAAAATGGCTGGGTAAGCTTGTTTGACGGCAAAACCACCAAAGGCTGGCATAGCTACAACAAAACCGGACCTGTTGCGGGCTGGGAAGCAAAGGATGGTGTGCTGGCCAGCGTTGAAACCAGCTACGAAGCCACCAATGCCGATATAGTAAGCGATAAAGAATACACCAACTTCGAATTCGCCTGGGAATGGCGCATCGGCAAGGGCAGTAACAGCGGCGTAATGTACCACGTGGTTGAAGATGCCAAATACCCTACCACCTTCACTACCGGCCCGGAGTACCAGTTAATTGACGAAGTAGGCTGGGATGGTCCGCTGGAAGACTGGCAGAAAGCCGGCTGCGATTATGCCATGCACCTGCCTAACGATAAAAAAGTGTTAAAACCCGTGGGCGAATGGAACACCAGCAAAATTGTATTTAACAAAGGCCATGTTGAGCACTGGCTTAATGGTGCCAAAATACTGGAATTTGAAGCCTGGACCGACGAGTGGAATAAAAAACGTACCGAAGGCAAATGGAAAGAATACCCGGCCTACGGCGCAGCCAAAACCGGCCGCATAGCCCTGCAAGCCCACGGTGGCAAGGTGGCTTTTAGAAATATCAAGATCAAGGAGCTGTAATTGGGTCATTGGGAACGCATTCAGATTTACGAAGTTTTAAAAACTTCGTAAATCCTTCCACAAAACACATTCTACCGGAACCTGAAACCCCGAACCTCACAACCCAAAACACACAACTTACAACTCATTCAAAAGCCCTTCCATATCCAGCCTGCGGGTGTACATGGTGAGCTGTCCGCTGGCATCGAGCGGCCATTGGTCGCGCGGACGATCCCAGTATAGTTCTACACCGTTGCCATCAGGATCGTCGAGATAAATAGCTTCCGACACACCATGATCTGATGCGCCTGTAATAGGATATCCCTCTTCAAATAAGCGCTTTACTATCGCTGCTAAGTCTTTACGCTCGGGATATAATATTGCCGTGTGGAATAAGCCCGGCGCGTATTCGGGCGCAGGTGGCGCGCCTTTGCTTTGCCAGGTATTTAAACCAATATGGTGGTGGTAGCCTCCGGCCGAAATAAACGCGGCCTGATCGCCGTACATCACCATTAGTTCAAAACCTAACAGTCCGCAATAAAAATCGATAGACCGTTGCAGGTCGCTTACCTTTAAATGCACGTGCCCTATACGGGTTTGCGCCGGGATTTTATAATCGCCCATAACAATACATGTTTAAACATCAAATTTACACCAAACTATTTCTACCTTTGTACAATGATTGTAAAATCTGCCGAATTTATTTGCAGCAACACGCAAATATCCAAACTACCGCTGCCGTTAAAGCCCGAATATGCTTTTATAGGCCGCTCCAACGTGGGTAAGTCATCGCTTATCAACATGCTTACCGAAAAAAAGGGCCTGGCCAAAACCTCGCAAACACCCGGTAAAACCCAGCTGATCAACCACTTTTTGATCAACGATACCTGGTACATTGTAGATTTACCGGGCTATGGTTACGCGAAGATCTCCAAAAGTAAAAAGGAAGACTGGAACAAATTTATCCGCAGCTATCTTGATAAGCGCGAAAGCCTGCAAACGGTGTTTGTTTTAATTGACAGTCGCCTTGAGCCGCAAAAGATTGACGTGGAGTTTTGTAACTGGCTGGGCGAAAAAGGCCTTTCTTTTGTACTGGCGTTTACCAAGGCTGATAAACAGTCGGCCGTAAAAACAGATCAAAATATAGCTAAGTTTAGAAAAGCCCTGCTGGCAAGCTTTGAAGAAGTGCCACCGTTTTTCATCACCTCATCCGAAAATCACATCGGCCGGGATGAAATACTGGGCTTTATCAGCCAGGTAAATCAAAATTTTGAGGTGCCTGATATTAGCCATTTGCAATAAGGGAAAGGCTTTACTTCTTGTAAAATTGTCATTGCGAAGAATGAAGCAATCTCGTTGCGTTCTGTTGGCTTGTGCTGTAATTAACGGCAGCCTGCTCTTGGGCGCAGTGCCCCATTACTTTTGAGGGCAAAAGTAACATACTAAGCGAAGCGATCTCATGAGTACCTATAAAAAACAAACAAACAGCGAATAAACCCTTGTCCAGCAAAAGGCTTCTTTCGCACAAGGCCATTCCCTGCAAACCATGCAGAACTTAGGGCTGGAACTTTTGCCCCATCGCGCTATTCCTCCCCACATGCAACAAGTTCGCTATGCCCGCCTTTGCGCTCATACCCATCACAGTTCTGCCCGTTTTCGCCCGAAGCTGTATGCTGACGGGAGACGGCTCTCGGGTTGTTGCATATCAGCCCATCATCCCTACACTGTCATGCTGAGGAACGAAGCATCTGATCGTCCATCTACATGGTGGCATAGATCCTTCACTGCGTTCAGGATGACAGGTGAAATACTATCTATAATCTTTAACTCGGCGTATTCACCTCTTTACCTAACACGCTATTACGATAGCTGTAAGTAAAGTAGATCACCAGGCCTATCAGCAGCCAGGCCAAAAAGCGGATCCAGCTTTCGTACTCTAACTCGGCCATTAAGTAAAAACAGCTAAGCAGGCCCAAAACCGGGATCAGCGATAGTTTCTTTACAAAAGCCAGTATAGTTAACGAGGTCGACAGCAATATGAATAGTATATAGGGGAATTTTTGGTGAACGTTGGTGCCGGTAAAAATACCGAGCATTGGTTTCCAAAAGATGACAACACCTACAATATACAATACCGGTACTATCCACTGCGCGTTGATGTACGGTAGTTTGAAACGGCCACGCTGGGCGGCTTCTTTCGGTAATAATAATACACCGCCGCAAACCAGCACAAAGGCAAACAGGGTACCTATACTGGTGAGGTTGGTTACCTCGGTAAGGTTAAGGAACAATGCCGGGATAGCCACCACAAAACCGGTTACTATGGTAGCAAACGATGGTGTTTTAAACTTAGGGTGAATACGTGAGAATGCTTTAGGCAATAAACCATCGCGGCTCATGCTCATCCATATACGTGGCTGGCCCAGTTGGAATATCAGCAACACGCTCGCCGTGGCGATAACCGCGCTGATGGAGATTACATAGCTGATCTTTTTAAGCCCTACCTTGGCAAATACAAATGCCAGCGGATCGCCTACCTGTAAATCTTTATAGCTCACCATACCGGTTAAAACCAGCGCGATAAGCACGTATAGTACGGTACAAATAATCAATGAATAGATCATCCCGCGGGGAAGATCGCGCTGTGGATTGGTGCACTCCTCGGCCGTGGTGGATATGGCATCGAAGCCGATGTAAGCGAAGAAAACACCCGATACCCCTTTCATCACCCCCCCAAAACCGTTAGGTAAGAAAGGGCTCCAATTTGCTGGTGTAACATAAAAGCAACCCAGTATAATTACCGCTATCACCACCCCTATTTTAAGCAATACCATAGCATTGGTAACCTTTTTAGTTTCGCGGATGCCGATGTAAACAAGGTAAGTAATGGCCACCACAATAAGCAATGCCGGTATGTTGGCTATAATTTTAAAACTGCCTGAACCCGGCGCGGTATTCCATGCCAGGGCCGCATTCTTCATCCTGTCGGTTATTTCGGCAACATGGCCCGATGAGGTCAATCGTTGCACATCCTCATGCGCGGTGAATGCCGAAAAGTAATCCATGGTGAGGTAAGCCGGCATTTTGATATTGAAGCCTTCCAGCAGGTTTACAAAATATTCACTCCATGATATGGCTACGGCTATGTTACCAATGGCGTATTCCATCAATAAATCCCAGCCTATTATCCAGGCGATCAGTTCGCCGAAAGAAGCATAAGCATAGGTATAAGCACTACCTGCTACCGGTATGCGCGAAGCAAACTCCGCGTAGCATAAAGCCGAAAAACCGCAGGTAACAGCCGTAATAATAAATAATATACTCACCCCCGGGCCACCGTTAAAAGAAGCCTCGCCAATGGTAGAAAAGATACCCGCGCCTACTACGGCGGCAATACCCATGAGGGTAAGGTCTTTAACGTTTAGTGTTTTGGTGAGATGGGTGGATGCCGTGCCGGGGTGTTCGCTGTCGCTGAAACCACACTCAACGTCAGCCAGAATTTTTGTTACAGATTTTCTACGAAAGATATTTTTCGACATTCAGTTTTTTAATTGAGGTCAATTCAAAGTCAAACATAACCATTTTTTTGCATTGCATAAGTATATGCTTAATTTGCACCCATGAAAATAGGAATAAAATACGTACTCAATAAAATTAACGTATTTTTTGTTCTATACCTGCTTGTATTGTGCATTTGTATAGTAATAAAAGCGATTTTTACCCGCGAAGAGATCTATTTCGCGGTGAATAGCCATTACAGTATTGGCGCCGATGTTTTTTTCAGCTGGTTTACCAATATTGGCGACGGATTAACCACGGTAGGCGTTATACTGCTGTTATTAATGTTTTACAGCTACCGTAAGGCCTTTCTGCTGGCTACAAGCTATGCCATTACCTCGTTGTTCGCGCAGGTTTTAAAACACATTTTTGACGCGCCCAGGCCAAAAGCGTATTTCGGTATGCAGTTAGATCATATTCATTTTGCCGAAGGTGTAAAGATCTACACCCTGCACAGCTTTCCATCGGGGCATTCGGTTACCGTATTTTCAACGGCGCTGGTGCTGGCTTATTTTTCGCGCAATAAAATGCTGAGTGTGCTGCTGTTGCTTACCGCGGTACTTACGGGCTTTTCGCGCATGTATTTGAGCGAGCACTTTTTTGAGGATGTAATAGCGGGTTCGGCGGTTGGTGTGATGGTTACGCTGCTTTGGTTAAGCTTTATGGATAACTATAAGTTTCTGCATTCGGAGAAATGGAGCAAGGCTTTACTGAAGCGTTAGGTTTATAAATCGTCGCCATCCCGCGTTAGCGGTTCTTCGCCGTATAAAAACATGATTTGCTTTTCCGGGTCTATCTTTACATCCCAGGCTATGGTATCGTTTTGCCCACCGGTAGTACCCGAACAGGTGAACGAAAAACCTACCCTGAACCTGCACCTGAATTTACCGGTAAGTGTATCCGCGTCAAATTTAATATGCTCCAAAGTAAAGGCTTCCACCTGTGGAAATGTGCCGTTTCCCCAATGATAACGCTCCAAACGGTTACACATGAGGGCATGGTTATCTTTATCAGCGAAGAGCACATCCAATAAACTTTCCAGATCGATCTCTTTCCCGGTTATTTGTTGCAGCTGTAAAGCGGGTATTTGCAGTGTTATGTTTTCGGCCATTTGAGGAGCTAAATATAGTATAAAACAAAAGGCGGGTGAAATGCCCGCCTCCTGTAATCAATAGTTAGTATCGAATTTATGACATCGCTGTCTCTGTTTTTTTACGGTAGATGAAATAGCCAATCATCAGCAACACTAATGAACCGCCGCCATAAATGGCTATTTTACCTGTGCCCGATACGCCTGAACTCGCAGTGCTGATGTATTGATCGGTACGCTCCAGTTCGGGAGAGATTTTAATAGAGCCAAAATAAGCCTTATTCTCATCCTTTATCAGTTCGGCCCTGTTGGTTGGGTACAAATACTCAAAGGTATAGGTTGCATCCTTAGTATATATCAGGGCGAAATTTCTTACCTGCTGACCGTTCTCATCATTGGTTTCCAGCGCGAATACTTTCGCTTTCAGTTTACCAATGGTAGTATCACGGGCATTCATAATATCGCCCGATGACTGGCCTTGTAGTTTCTTAATGTATTCCTTAAACACGTTGTTCAGGTCGTTCTCTTTTTTAAGGGGCTGATTGTTGGCCGGGTTTTGCGCCCTGATCACCATCATATAACCCATTAAACCACTACCTGAATATATCTGCTGACCAAGTGTGTCTTTCTTAGTGAACTCACCCGGCATTGATACCGTGACAAGGCTATCTATCTTCACAGGCTTAAGCCCCTGGCTATATCCTGTAAGCGTAAATGCTGCTATGCTGAATGCTAAAATTAACTTTTTCATGCTTAGGTAACTGCCATAACTATGCCAATCGACAGCTTTGTCACCCAAACAGCTCCCCAAATTCGTGCATTATGACGGAGTTTGGACATTCTTTAAAGGAGTAATTTCAGGCCGAAATTGCTATAATAAACGTTTTCAAAATCGATATAAAAGTTTCTGAAAATCAGCCAAATACAATAAATTCATAAGTGACCAATAAGTAACCTTTCTACCAAAAAACATCGACACATTAAGTCCATGTTAAAAAATCGCACAAAAAAAGCCCGACATGTTGCCGGGCTCAGGTGTTTTAGTGTCGTATTTTGTTTACAGTTTCTCCATTTCAGCCTTTACAAAGGCGGCCAGTTCTTTTACATAGTCGGCGCTGAAATCAAATTTGATACCAGCGGTTTCGTAAATTTCCCTGATGGTTTTGGTGTATCCTAATTTCAGGGCATCCAAATATTGCTGCATGCCTTTTTCCGGATTTTCTTTGTAGTTTTTCCATACCGCTATGGCGCCTAACTGGGCCATGCCATATTCTATGTAGTAAAACGGCACTTCAAAAATGTGCAGTTGCTTTTGCCACAAGTTGGCTTCGGCATCCGGGTGTTCGCTCCAATCAACAAAACCCGCACCGAACGGCTCATAGATCTGGATCCAGGCTTCGGTACGCTGCTCGTCGGTATGGTCGGGGTTGGTGTAGATCCAATGCTGAAACTGATCCACCACGGCTACCCATGGCAGGGTTTTCAATACATCAACCAACTGGTCGCGTTTGGCACGTTTAAGATCTTCTTCGTTATCAAAATACACGTCCCAGTTATCCATCGAGATCAACTCCATCGACATGGAAGCCAGCTCGGCTACTTCCGAAGGGCAATGTTTAAAATCGTTCAGCTCCAGGTCGGCAGTTAAAAAGGTATGTACCGCGTGGCCACCTTCGTGTACCATGGTAGTCAAATCGCGAAAGGTATTGGCCGAGTTCATGAAGATGAACGGCGCGCCGGTTTCTGCCAACGGATAGTTATAACCGCCAGGTGCTTTGCCCTTGCGGCTTTCTACATCAAACAGCTGGTTATCTTTCATTATCTCCAAACGTTCGCCCAAATACCTGTTGATGTTGCTGAAACACTGTATCGATTTCTCAATCAGTTCTTCGCCATCTTTAAATGGTTTTAGAGCCGGTTTGCCCGATATGTTCACGTCGGTATCCCATGGTTTCAAGGCTTCCAGCGCAAGGGCTTCTTTCCTTTTTTCGGCCTGCTCACGCAGGATGGGTACTATCTCTGTTTCAATAGCCGCGTGGAAAGCGTAACAATCCTGCGGTGTATAATCAAACCTGCCCAATGCCTGGAACATATAATCGCGGAAGTTCTCAAAGCCTGCGTTCAGCGCCACCTTATGCCTTAACGAACGCAGATGGTCGAACAGTTCATCAAGCTTCTCTTTATCCTGCAAACGGCGCGAGGTGATCTTTTCCCAGGCTTCCTGCCTTTTAGCGCGGTCGGTATCTTTTAACAGGGCTGATGCCTGCTCCAGCGTGAACTCTTTATCACCGATATGCACCGACATGGAACCGGTGATCGACTGGTATTTTTGCTGCTCTACCTGTATCTCGGTTTGCAGCGGAATATTTTCTTCCCTGAATAGCTCTAAGGCTTTACGTACGCCACGCAGGTATATGAAGTACTTATCATTATCAAGGTGATCAACCCATTCGCTTTCGGTCAGCTTAATGTTCAGATCGTTGCTATACGGAGCCGTTTTAGGTTCAATCTCAGTAGCGAAGTATTGAAAGCTTTCCAGCAGATCGGGGTTCAGGGTATCGCAGGTCATGCGGATGTAGCGCCATGCGAAGTCCTCTTCAAGGGCGGCTTCCAATTCACTACGGTCGCGCAGCCATTGCTCCAGTTCGGTAACCGAGGTTATAGGGCGAGCCAATAATTCTTTATAAATAGGTTCAAGATTTTCCCATTTGATCTCCAGATCGGCCGGGATATATGTTCTTGTTTTTTTATGTATCATGGTGTGTTAGATGTGCAAATTTATTAATGTGCAGATGAGCGGATATGCAAATGTGCAGATGTTTTTAATTGATATGCATGGTTGATGTGCAAATATGCAAATGTTTGGGTTGGGTTATTGTTTGTGCTGCCGGATAAAAAATCACCCACCGGTGTAAACTAAATATGGAATGCCGTTAGTATACCGTGTGCCGACAGGAACCTGTCCAGCAAGAACAGTACCGCGAACACTACACTGGCCATGCCGTTGGTGGTCATGAAGGCGAAGTTTACACGGCTAAGATCGCTTGGTTTTACCAGCAGATGTTGGTATACCAACATGGTACAAAAGAACAGTATGCCTACATAATACAACACTCCTACCTGCGTAACAAACACCGGCATCACTATAAACACAGCCGATAGCACATGCAAAAAGGTAGATAGGTTTAATGCTCTTACCTTACCCAGATAAGCCGGGATAGAGTGCAGCTTTTGGCTGCGGTCAAAGTCTTCATCCTGCAAGGCATAGATAATATCGAAACCACTCACCCAGCACAGTACCGATAGCGAGAAGAATACCGGCGTTAAAGCGAACTCCCCGGTTACTACCAAATAAGCCCCTATAGGCGCCAGCGAAAGGCCTAAGCCCAATACTAAATGGCAAAGCGCGGTAAAGCGTTTAGTAGCACTGTATCCTAAAACCACCAGCAAGGCCACCGGCGACAGGTAAAAACAAAGCGAATTTATAAACCAGGTAATACCAATAAAAAGCGCGCAGTTAACCAGCGTAAATATAAGCGCGTTGGTAGCGCTTATTCTCCCTGCGGGGATGTCTCGCTGTTGGGTACGAGGATTTTTGGCGTCGATATCCCTGTCCAAATATCGGTTAAAGGCCATGGCCGAATTACGGGCACATATCATACACAATACCATCATCAGCAACTTTGGCCACTCAAACGTGTGATTAGTAGTTGTTACCGCCAAAAAGAAGCCTATAAAGGCGAATGGCATGGCAAATATGGTATGCGTAAAGGTTACTAATGATAAATACTTCTTCATTTAAAATTAAAGATACGGCCTTTGTATGTATAAGTAAAACACGCCATGCATTACAAAGCGTGTTTAAACATATTATTGCATCAGGTTTACATTTAGCTAACCCGGGTAAGCGTAACCGATTCGGGCGCTACCAGCATCAGCGGCACTTTTTCTACCGTAACAAAGCTCAAATCGAGGCCGAAACCACGCTCTTCTGAAAGACTGACCTTTTTCAACTGTACGTAGATATCCATGATCAGCTGCTCGTAAAACGACAGGTTATGCGAACGCGACAATGCTTTTTCTATCACCACGAAACGGAAATCGCCCACAATGTTATGCTTACTTAACGATTTGTATTTACTGGTGATGTTTACTTCGCCGTTCTTCACCAAATCTTCTACTACCCTTCTGAAGAGCAGGTTGATCTGTTGCTCTACCCTGAAACCCAGTTTAAAGTCGATACGGATCAGTTTATTCGGCACCAAAAAGTCTACCTCGTATTCGCGGGTATAAGGCTCATCCACCACATCTACGTGTACCAGCCAGTATACATCGGCACGCTTGGGCTGCTTTTGCAGTATGGAGTAAACTATTTTCGATTCAATTTCGGAGTTGAAGTTGGCGCTGGTTAAGTACACCAGTTGCGACGCATATTTGGGCACCGTTTCGTCATCACTTAATTCCTTTATAATGTTGAAATAATCGTCAATCTCAATAAACTTCACGTAGCGGTTCTTGATCTTGCGGGCGGTATGCCATGTCCACATCACTACAAACAGCATAAAGCCGATTGACAGCGTAAACCAGCCTCCGTGCACAAATTTCACCAGGTTACCCAATAAGAAAGTACCTTCAATCAGCAAATAAACCACTAAGAACGACCCGATGAGGTACACAGGCACCTTACGGCGTTTCAGGAATTTTGATACCAGTATGGTGGTCATCAGCATGGCTACGGTAATACTTAAACCGTAAGCCGCCTCCATCTTTTCCGATTTTTGGAAGAGTAATACCACAATGATACAACCGGCGCAAAGTATCCAGTTGATGCTTGGTACGTATAGCTGGCCTTTTTGCTCGCTTGGGTAATTGATACGCACCTTTGGCCATAAATTGAGCCTAACGGCCTCGGCGATTAGTGTAAACGAACCCGATATAAGCGCCTGGCTGGCAATAACCGCCGCCACGGTAGCCAAACCGATACCAAATATCAGGAACCATGAAGGCATGATCTGGTAAAAAGGGTTATGGGTGTTGAGGTCTATAGTTTGTCCGTTGCGTTGCAGCAACCAAACCGCCTGACCAAGGTAGTTTAATATTAAACAGGCTTTTACGTAGATCCAGCTTACACGGATGTTGTCGCGACCGCAGTGACCCAAATCCGAATACAGTGCCTCGGCTCCCGTAGTACACAGGAAAACCGCGCCCAGTATCACGAAGCCATCGTAACTGCCGCTGGTTAACAGGCTGAACGCGTAGTATGGATTTAACGCCTTAAAAATAGACGGCATTTGTATAATAAACGATATACCCAACACCCCCATCATGGTAAACCACAGGAACATGATAGGCCCGAAAGCCTTACCAACCAGCGATGTACCGAACTGCTGAATAATAAACAGTAGGGCAATAATGGCTATAACGATCTCTACCGTGGGCAAACCAGGATAGGTAGCATTTAAACCCTCTATAGCTGATGAAATGGTAATGGGCGGTGTAATGATACCATCGGCCAGCAAAGCGCAGCCCCCTACCACAGCCGGAACTATCAGCCACTTGGCCTTTCGCCTTACCAGCGAAAAAAGTGAGAATATACCGCCCTCGCCTTTGTTATCGGCAAGCAGCGTTATACATACATATTTGATGGTTGTTTGGAGGGTAAGCGTCCAGAAGATACACGAGACACCTCCCAGAACCAAAGATTCTGAAATGGCTCCTGAACCAACAATTGCTTTGAACACATATAGGGGGGACGTACCTATATCACCGTAGATAATACCTAAACTAATGAGCAGCCCGGGAACTGTTAGTTTTTGCAGGTCTTTATGATTTGACACTATTTTGTAAAAAAAGCAAAATTATTAAAATTTTCCGTTTCTAAACTTAAACCTATAACTATCGTATAAGTCTTTACAACAGAGCTACAAATAAAAGCTGTTTTTGTTAAAAATTGTTAAATTATTTATAATTAGGCAATGTTTTTGAATGATGAGAGCTTTTATTATACTTTTGTAACCATTATATAAAGCATGAATCGAAATTCTACCTATTCTTACGTAAGGTTATTAGTTATCGCAATAGCGGTATCTATGAATTTCGCTTTCGCCAAAGGCGCTTATAATCAAGACACTACCACACTGTTACGTAAAGCCAAAGCTGTTAAAACCTCATACCTGCGCAGCGGCCTTCCGTTTGCCATGCCGCCGTTAAAACCGGGGGTGGTATCAAGTGCAAGGGTTAATGTTAACAGGCAGGACGATAAGTTGCTTACCAATGTACAGGTATACCCTAACCCGGTAACCGATCAAATCAACCTGAAATACGAAGTATCGCGCAATACCAACGTCACCATAAAAATTGTTGACGTACTGGGCAACGACCTCGTAACCATTTTTTCGCAACGCGTTGAAACTGGCGATCAAAAATTCAGCTACAACATCAACAACAAACTAAGCCGCGGTTTCTACTTCATCCGCATTATGGCCGGTACAGAATCTACCATCAAAAGATTGTCTGTTCTGTAATAGTTTTCAAAGGAGATTTTATTGGGAATTAGTGTGACTTCAGGCTCATTCTACCATCACCACGCTCGACATTTAGCTTATTCTATCCTCTTTTGCTTTCCGCTTTAACCTTTCTCCTTTTACCTTTCCCCTTTAGTCTTTCCCTTTAACCCATCTCCTTTCACCTTTCAGCTTTCTCCTTTCCGCTTTAACCTTTTTTCTTTCAAAAAGCCATTATATTTTTAGCTTTGGCTTTTACCGCATTTGTGTATGAAGATAATCGCTATTGGCCGTAACTACGCCGAACATGCTAAGGAGTTGAATAACCCGGTACCCACTACCCCGGTGATATTTATGAAACCGGATACTGCCCTGTTAAAAGATAATAAGCCATTTTATCATCCCGATTTTTCGCAGGATATACACCACGAAATTGAGGTGGTGCTTAAAGTTTGTAAGGAAGGCAAGCACATCAACGAAAAATTTGCCGCCAATTATTACGATGAAGTTGCACTGGGAATTGACTTTACTGCCCGTGATATTCAGCAGCGCCATAAAGAAAAAGGCCTGCCATGGGAACTGGCCAAAGCATTTGATGGTTCGGCACCGGTGAGCGCGTTTTTACCGAAGGCGCAATTTGCCGATATGTACGCGCTCAATTTCCGGTTAGATATTAACGGCGAAGCCAGGCAAACAGGTAACACTAAAGATCTGCTATTCTCATTCGAGCGTATTATCACTTTTGTATCGCAATACATCACCCTAAAAAAAGGCGACCTTATTTTTACCGGTACCCCCGAAGGTGTGGGCCGTGTAAACATTGGCGATCACCTGGAAGCTTATCTGGAAAATCAGAAATTGCTTGATTTCTACGTCAAATAGCTAATGATCAAAAAAACACTTACTGCCCTTATATATTGTTTATGCTTGTATACCGCATCCGCGCAGGATGTTATTCAAAGCAAATTTTACCCTAAAGATTTCCGCTACCCGCTTGATCTGCCGCCAAGTACGGCAGGTTCCTTCGGCGAGTTGCGGCCAAATCACTTCCATTCCGGGCTCGATTTTAAAACCAATCAGCGCATAGGCTACCCGGTTTACGCGGTATTTGATGGTTATATTTCAAGGTTGCGTATCCAGTATGGCGGTTTTGGTCGCGCGGTATATATTACTCACCCTAACGGTTACACCACGGTTTACGGTCACCTGGATAGCTTTAGCCCAAACATTGAAAAGATTGTGCGCGATTATCAGATCCAAACCCAAAGTTACGAGGTTGATTTCGCGCCGATGCAGTTACAGCTGCCTATTTTTAAAGGCCAGCAGTTTGCCGTATCGGGTAATGCGGGAGCCTCTGCGGGACCACACCTTCATTTTGAGATTCGCGATACCGAAACGCAGGAAACCATTAATCCGCAATTATTCGGCTTAACCATTCCGGATAATGTGCCGCCGTCCATCAGCGCCATAGCAACCTACCACCTGAATGGCGCGCCCTTCAGCGAGAAAACGCCGCACATGTTTTTAGCGGTGACCGGCGCGGGAGGCAATTATCGCCTTACCAATAATCAACCGGTACATTTAAGCGGCGAGGTAGGCTTCGGGCTAACCGCGTACGACAGGAACAGTGCTTCAGTTAACCGCAACGGCATTTATTCGGTTGAGCTTAAACTCGATGGAACTACCGTATATACTTTTACGGTCGAACGTTTCGCGTTCGATCAAACCCGTGCTATCAATGCTTATGTTGATTACCCTTCCCTCCTTTCGGCAGGGCGCTGGATGCAGAAATGCTTTGTGCCGCCGGGCAGTAATGTTTCGCTATACCCGCAAGCGGTAAACCGTGGCATTATTGATTTTAATGACGATGCCATGCACGATGTAGAATACGTTGTGCGCGATGTGGCAGGCAATACTTCTACCTTAGCTATCAAAGTAAAATCAACCCCGCATGATCCTTTCCCGGCATTTAAGCCAACCGGGCAACTGTTCCGTTACGATCAGCAAAACGAATTTAACGCGCCCAATGTAAAGGTGATTGTACCCAAAGGGAACCTGTACGATAACCTTGATTTTCAATACACCAAACTCCCGAAAAAGCCGGGGACGTTTTCAGATACGCATCGCATCCACAATAAATTCACCCAGCTACATGAGGCCTTTAACCTTTGGATAAAGCCTGATACCTCTATTGGCAAAAATGCTGATAAGGCTGTAATAATGAACGCCGCGGGCAATGTAGCCGCAGGCACTTATGAGGATGGTTATGTAAAGGCGCAGTGCCGCTACTTTGGCGATTATTTTGTGAAGATAGATACCATTGCCCCGGTCATCAGCCCGGTAAATATCCGTAACAGGAGTAATTTGGCGGCGGTTAAAAGCATCACTTTACGCATCAGCGACAACCTTTCGGGAGTAAAAAGCTTTGCGGGAAAAATTGACGGGAAATGGGTATTGGTAGAGCACGATTTTAAAAGCAAGCTGTACAAATATTATTTTGATAATGATATTAAGCCCGGAAAGCATACTTTTGAGCTGACCTCAAGCGATAATACAAACAACGTTTCACAATTCACTGCTGATTTTTACAGATAATTATGGCAACACTTAACGAGGGCGACAAAGCCCCTGATTTTAATGCTAAAGATCAAAACGGTAAAGACGTAGCTTTATCTGATTTTAAGGGTAAGAACGTAATACTTTATTTTTACCCGAAAGATGATACCCCGGGTTGCACTGCCGAAGCTTGCAGTTTTCGCGATAATTACCAGTCGCTTTTGAGCCAGGGTTTCGAAGTTATCGGGGTAAGTACCGACGACGAGAAATCGCACAAAAAATTTGAAAGCAAATACAGCCTGCCATTTACGCTGATAGCCGATAGCGAAAAAGCTATTGTTGAAGCTTACGGCGTATGGGTTGAAAAAAACATGTATGGCAAAAAATACATGGGTACCGCCCGCAAAACATTTATTATTGATGGCGACGGTACTATTACCAAAGTTATTGACAAGGTGGACACCAAAAATTCGTCGCAACAGGTGTTAGACCTTTTACAATAGAACATATTTTATAATTTTTAGATTACTTTTGCGCAAAATCAACCTTAATTAATGAAACAAGACATAGCACAATTAGAGCAGACCGCCTCGCAGGTAAGGCGCGATATCGTCCGCATGGTACATGCCTGCCAGTCGGGACACCCCGGCGGTTCTTTAGGCTGCGCCGATTTCCTGGTGGCACTCTATTTCAACGCCATGAACCACAACCCGACTTTCAGCATGGAAGGTAAAGGCGAAGATCTTTTCTTCCTCTCTAACGGCCACATTTCCCCTGTTTTTTACAGCGTACTGGCTCATGCCGGTTATTTCGATAAAGCCGAACTGGCTACTTTCCGTAAACTGAACTCACGTTTGCAAGGTCACCCTACTACTCATGAGCATTTACCGGGCGTGCGTATCGCTTCGGGTTCTTTAGGCCAGGGTTTATCGGTAGCTATCGGCACTGCCTTAGCTAAAAAGCTGGATGGCGATCCGTCTATCGTATATACCTTACATGGTGACGGTGAGTTGCAGGAAGGCCAGATCTGGGAAGCGGCCATGTTCGCCCCGCATAATAAGGTGGATAACCTGATCGCTACCATTGACTACAATGGTCAGCAGATCGATGGTCCTACCAGTTTGGTACTTTCTTTAGGCGACCTGAAAGCCAAGTTTGAAGCTTTCGGCTGGGATGTTCTGGATGAGCCTAAAGGTAACGATATGGCCAGCGTAGTTGCCGTGCTTGAAAAAGCCAAGAGCCATACCGGCAAAGGTAAACCTGTAGCCATTTTGCTGCATACCGGCATGGGTTACGGTGTCGATTACATGATGGGCACCCACAAATGGCATGGCACCGCGCCTAACGATGAGCAATTAACACTTGCCTTAGCGCAATTAGAGGAAACTTTAGGGGATTATTAATATCAGGTTCCGGTGGCGGGGTTTCTGTGGCGGGTGAAAATCCCTGCTATGGTTTTACCGGCCACAGGCCACTCACAACAGACAACTCATAATGAAGAAATATACTTTCACAGAAAAAAAAGATACCCGCTCGGGTTTTGGCGATGGCTTGCTTGAGGCAGGTAAACGCAACCCCGAAGTGGTGGCACTTTGTGCCGACCTGATCGGTTCACTTAAAATGAACGATTTTATCAAGGCTTTCCCTGAACGCTTTTTCCAGATCGGCATTGCTGAAGCCAACATGATCGGTATCGCGGCAGGTTTGAGCATCAGCGGTAAAATACCTTTTACAGGTACTTTCGCCAACTTTTCTACCGGTCGTGTATATGATCAGATCCGCCAGTCGGTCGCTTATTCTGATAAGAACGTGAAGATCTGTGCTTCGCACGCGGGTTTAACCTTGGGTGAAGATGGCGCTACCCACCAGATCCTCGAAGATATCGGCCTGATGAAAATGTTGCCGGGGATGACCGTGATCAATACTTGTGACTATAACCAGACCAAAGCGGCTACCATCGCTATCGCCGAGCATCATGGCCCGGTTTACCTGCGTTTCGGTCGTCCTGTAGTGCCTATCTTTACCGATGCCGACCAAAAGTTCGAGATCGGTAAGGCCTGGATGGTGAATGAGGGTGCAGATGTCTCTATCTTCGCTACCGGTCACATGGTATGGGAAGCTATCCTTGCCGGTGAAAAACTGGCCGAGGAAGGTATTGATGCCGAGATCATCAATATCCACACCATTAAACCTTTAGATGCGGAAGCCGTTTTAAAATCGGTTGCCAAAACAGGTTGTGTGGTTACTGCCGAAGAGCATAACCGTTTAGGTGGTTTGGGCGACAGCATCGCTCAATTGTTAGCGACCAACACTCCTGCCCCGCAGGAATATGTGGCCGTAAACGACAGCTTTGGCGAAAGTGGTACTCCCGCGCAGCTCATGACCAAATATGGCCTCGATGCTGAGCATATCATCGCTGCTGTGAAAAAAGTCATCAGTAGAAAAAAACAAAACGGATAATTTTTACTTTTATAGCATTAAAAGCTAATACATGGCCGCACCGGCTGAAGACGAAGAGATATTAAGCAAATTTCGGGACGAGAGGACCAGGAACGAAGCATTTAACCTGCTACTTAAGAAGTACCAGCAGAAGATTTATTGGCATATCCGCCGTATGGTTGTTGACCACGACGACGCGGACGACCTTGTACAGGACGTATTTGTAAAAATATGGAAGAACCTGCCGGGTTTCCGTAACGACGCGCAACTATACACCTGGATGTACCGGATTGCCACTAATGAGTGCATCACCTTCCTGAATAAGAAAAAGCAGAGGAATAACATCCCGCTCGATGATGTATCATACGAGCTGGCCGAAACGCTTGCCGATTCGAGTTATTTTAACGGCGACCAGGCGCAGTTAAAATTACAACAGGCTTTGCTAACCCTGCCCGATAAACAGCGGCTGGTGTTTAACATGAAGTACTTTGATGATATGAAATATGAAGAAATTTCTGACGTACTGGGTACAAGCGTGGGTGCTTTAAAAGCATCTTTTCACCTGGCAGTCAAGAAAATAGAAGCATTTTTGCTGGCATCAAATTAATTTTTTTATTTTTATTAAACCTTTATACTAAGTATTAATCTAATGAGGGTATGAAGAGCGATATAGAGAACAAAGATTGGCTAAATGAATTTAGTGCACTGAAACAGGTTAACACAAATAACCCGTTCACGGTACCGCTTGGCTATTTCGAAAATCTTGAGGATCGTATCCTTTCCCTTAAAAATTTAGACGGATTTAATATTAATAAAACCAACCAGGGCTTTAGTGTCCCTGAAAACTACTTTAGCGATTTAAGCGCCAATATTGAAAGCCGTATAGTTATATCCAACGCGTTAAGTGTTGAAAATACAAGTTTTACGGTACCTGAGGGTTATTTTGACGAGCTAAGCAGCAATATACAAAGCCGAGTAAATATTGAAGAAGCCATGAGCGAAAGCGATGGTTTTGAAATACCTGCCGGCTATTTTGATAACCTGCACGAGCAAATAACCGCACGCATTGCCGTTGAGGAAATATTGGATGCTGAACCTGAAGAAACATTTGCAGTGCCAACCGGATATTTTGATAAACTTAACGCGGCTATTTTAGCTAAAACCGTAAATGCGGAGCAGGAAGTTGCCGAAGTAAAAGAAATTGCCGAAGCGAAACCGGCACAGCGCAAAGGTATTGTACGCCGCCTGTTTAACCCGGGTGTGTACAAATATGCCGCTGCCGCTTGTGTTACCGTAGCTATCGGGCTATCTTTCTTTATTGGTTCAACAGGTAACCATACTGCAACCGACGGGCACACGCACAGTTATTTGCACACGCAGCTATCAAACATACCGGTAAGCGATATTAAAAGTTACCTTGAATCGAGTGTTGATGCAGGCGAAACACAGGCAGGTATCAGAAACGCGAGCAACACATTGAACAACGAAGAAATACTGGATTATATTGATACCGATCTGTAATAATGAATAGGCTGACCAAGTTCATATTCCAAATAGCATTTTTGCTGGGTATTAGTTATAACGCTTTTGCCCAGGTGCCTGACAATGCCGCAGGGTTTAGAAACAATGCCGTTAATAAAAAAACAAGTATTGCAGCCAGTAAGATAGTAAGTGTTAAAAACGATTTTTTAAACAAGCAGCTTAATCTTACTCCTGCCCAGGGAAAAAAATTCTGGCCTTTATACCGCCGTTACCAGGAGCAACTGGCTACTATACGCAGGTTAAAACGCCTTAATAATACCGATGCCCAAGCCAACGGTACCGAGCAGATCAATAAAGAGTTATACTACCAAACCGAGATGCTCAACATTAAAAAGAGGTATAACGAAGAATTTCTGAAGATCCTTCCTCCCGAAAAAGTAAGCGAGCTCTACAAAAGCGAAAGCGAGTTCAATGCTGAAGTGATCAAACAACTCAGCGAACGCAGCGAAAGAGCAGGAAATTAACTATTGAGTGAGTTACTGATTGAGCGAATGAGTGATGCTTTGTAATTTATTGAATTAGTTATTTTTTAATGCCTGATTTTACCGAATAGGTTGATGAATGGTAGCATATCCTTATTTTTGCAGCGGAATCACTCGATGGCTACACTCATTCAATAACTCACTCATTCACTAAATATCCCATGCTCACCCTTCGTCAGCTTTTTTTAGCCAATAACGCGCAAACTACCCACTTTCCATTATTGCTGGAGTTTGAGCGTGCCGAGGGTGTCCATATTTATGACGCGGAGGGTAAGGCTTATATCGACCTGATATCGGGCATTGGTGTGAGTAACCTTGGGCATAGCAATCCTTATGTGATCAATGCTATAAAAGAGCAGCTGGATAAATACATGCACCTGATGGTGTATGGTGAGTATGTGCAAACCCCACAAGTTCGCTTTGCCGAAAAACTGGTAGCGGTAACGCCAGATAACCTGCAATCGGTATACTTCGTAAATTCGGGTGCCGAGGCCGTTGAAGGGGCGTTGAAACTGGCCAAACGTTATACCGGCCGCTCGCAGATCATCGCTTGCCATAATTCGTACCATGGCAGTACCCACGGCGCTTTAAGCGTAATGGGGAACGAAGAATTTAAACAAGCCTATCGTCCACTACTGCCGGGGGTTGGTTTTACCCGTTTTAATCATCTTGAAGATCTTCAAAGTATTACCGAGCAAACGGCTTGTGTAATTATTGAAACCATACAGGGCGAAGCAGGCATCCGTGTGCCCGATATAGCCTATATGCAGGCCTTACGAAAGCGTTGTAATGAAACAGGCACCTTGCTGATACTTGACGAAATACAGGCCGCGTTTGGCCGCACAGGCAAAACCTTTGCCTTTGAGCATTTTGATATAGTACCCGATATTCTGCTGCTGGCAAAAGCATTGGGCGGTGGCATGCCTATCGGGGCGTTCATGTCATCTGCCGAGATCATGTCGTCGTTTAAAGAGAATCCTATCCTTGGCCATATCACTACCTTTGGCGGTCACCCTGTGTGCTGCGCCGGCGGACTTGCAGCCCTTGAAGTATTACTTAACGAAAATTTAATAGTACAGGTAGCCGAAAAAGAAGCATTATTCAGAAAATTACTGGTACATTCGGCAATAAAGGAAGTACGGGGTAAAGGATTGATGTTGGCTATTGAGCTGGAAGATTTTGATCTGAACAAAAAAATAATAGACCGCTGTATAGAAAATGGTATAATAACCGACTGGTTTTTACATTGCAGTAATTCTATGCGCATTGCCCCCCCGCTTATTATCAGTCATGATGATATCAAAAAAGCCTGCTCTGTAATATTGGAGGCTATTAACTTTTACAGCTAAGCGCCTCAAAACCAAATGGCTTTTTTACGGGCATATATTTTTCTTTATATGCGCCGCCGTTAATTGTCTGTTGTTTGAGTTAAACTGGTACGGTTTATGCAAAATAACGGGTAATTGTACAAAAGTGACCTTTTATATGCTTATAAGTACATTTTAAAACGAATAGTTGCCCTTTTTTTCGGTCACTGCAAATACAACATTGTATTCAGCTATTAATTATTACTAAAATAAAGTACCCTACATATCTATGAAAATTGCCTATATATCAACCTATCCGCCGCGCGAATGCGGGTTAGCTACCTTCAACCAAAATTTGATGCGTGCAATAAACTCAAATTTTCCGGAGAGGCGAAGTTTATCCGAAGGCGGGTTTGTTGTTGCTTTAAATGATTCTGAAAACCTGCATGAGTACGAATATCCTGATGAGGTAAAGTACATCATCCGTCAGAACCATCAAAAAGATTATATACGGGCAGCCAATTACATTAATACCAGCAACGTAGATGCCTGTATTATGGAGCACGAATTCGGTATTTACGGCGGCGAAAGCGGTATTTATATCCTTCCGCTGATCAACAGGCTGGAGAAACCACTGATCACCATTTTGCATACCATACTGAAAGACCCAAGCTACGTACAGCGTATCATCATTCGCGAAATTGCCGAGCAATCGTCGAAAATTGTGGTGATGAGCCAGCGTGCAGTTGAGTTTTTAACTACCATTTACGAGATCCCTGTTGAGAAGATACAGATCATTGAGCACGGTGTGCCCGATTTGGAAGAGCCGGAAAACAACCCGGTGAAAAGCCTTACCGCTTTTAAAAACCACCGTGTATTGTTAACATTCGGCTTGTTAAGCCGCAATAAAGGATTGGAAACTGTAGTACGTGCCCTGCCTAAAATAGTTGAAAAGCATCCTGATGTAACGTATGTAATATTAGGTAACACACACCCGGGGGTTAAAAAGCATTCGGGAGAGGAATACCGTGATTCGTTGAAAAGTATGGCAGCACAGCTGGGTGTTTCAAAAAACCTGGCGTTCATCAATAAGTTTGTATCTGAAGAAGAACTGATCAACTACCTTACCGCTGCCGAAATTTACGTAACCCCGTATCTGAACGAAGCGCAGATCACCAGCGGAACATTGTCTTACGCTGTGGGTTCGGGCGCCGCGGTGGTATCAACACCATACTGGCACGCGCAGGAACTGTTATCACATAATAGAGGCCGATTATTCGATTTTAAAAATTCGGACGCGCTGGCCGACATCATGATAGAACTGCTTGACGATGATGCTGTGCTTGACGAATTAAAACAGAATGCCTATCAATATGGCCTGCATTTACGCTGGCCGGTTATAGGTGCGGAGTTTATTAAAGTAGCGCAGGAATCGTGCATGGAGCATGATTTTAGCGACAAGATATTAAAGAACAGCATTGTTGACCCGGAGATATTACCAAAATTCAGCCTGGCGCATGTAATACGTTTAACTGATGATACCGGGATTGTTCAGCATGCAAAATACGGCATCCCTAACTTAAAAGAAGGGTATTGCCTTGATGATAACTCTCGTGCGTTGATCATGGCCCTTATGGCCTATCAGCGTAATAAAAGCCAGGAGGCGCTTGAATTGCTGCCGGTTTACCTGAGCTATATTCACTACATGCAAACCGATGATGGTAATTTCCGCAACTTTTTAAGTTTTAGCAGGCAGTACCTGGATGAGGTAGGATCAGAAGATTCATTCGGTCGTACGATATGGGCATTGGGTCATTTGATTGATTGTGCAGCTACCAACTCATACCGTGAGTTCGCGATGGAGATCTTCCAGAAATCTATCCCACACTTTAAAACACTCCATCACCTGAGAGGCATGGGTAATACCATTATCGGCGTAAGCTTATACCTGCAAGCCGTACCTACCGACGAGGGCATGATTAAGGAATTGATAGGCCTTACCCAACCTTTGGTTGATGCTTACAACAATACCCAATCTGACGACTGGCAATGGTTTGAAGAGAAAATGACCTATGATAACGCGATACTTCCGCTGGCTTTGCTGCACTCGTGCGAGATAACCGGCAACGAAGAAGTACGTGCCATAGCGATGAAAACCATGGCATTCCTTGATAAGCTGACTTTATCGAACGGCTATTTAAGCCCGGTGGGTAACGATGGTTGGTATTATCGCGGCGGTACCTTCCCTACCTTCGATCAGCAGGCTATCGAAACTATGGCCATGGTGATGATGCATTTCCAGGCTTACAAAATTTTCCGTACGCCGGAGTATATCGAAAAAATGTTCCTGAGTTATAAATGGTTCCTTGGTGAAAATACGCTGCGTGCACCGCTTTACGATCATGAAACCAAAGGCTGTTGCGATGGTTTGCTGCCAACAGGTATCAACCGTAACCAGGGCGCCGAAAGTACTTTGGCTTACCTGATATCGCACCTTACTGTACTTAAAGCTTTTGAATTAGAGTACGAGTACAATAAGTATAACCAAAATGTTAAGGTTTGCTAAATGAAGGTAGCCGTTTTAGCGCCCGTTGCCTGGAGAACCCCTCCGCGGCACTATGGGCCCTGGGAACAGATCGCATCAAACATTGCCGAAGGAATTATTAAACTTGGCGCTGAAGTAACTTTATTTGCCACCGGTGACTCAATCACCGGTGGCAAACTCGAATCCGTATGTGAAACGGGGTACGAGGAAGACCGCAGTCAGGATGCCAAGGTGCTCGAATGCCTGCACATCAGCAACCTGATGGAAAAGGCCGGCGAGTTCGACCTCATCCATAATAACTTCGATTTTTTACCGCTTACCTATTCGGGCTTGATAAAAACGCCGTTGATCACTACTATTCATGGTTTTTCATCGGAACGGATCATCCCGGTATATAAAAAGTATAATCAGCGCGGGCATTATGTGTCTATCAGTAACTCCGACCGCAGCCCCGAACTGGATTATTTAGCCACCGTTTATAACGGACTGGACACTAAGGATTTTCTGTTTAATGATAGCCCGGAAGATTACCTGTTGTACTTTGGCCGCATCCATCATCATAAAGGTACTGCCGAAGCCATTGAAATAGCCAAACGCACCAACCGTAAGCTATTGATAGCAGGTATTATTCAGGATGAAAACTATTACAGGGAGGAAGTAGCACCCGAGTTAAACGACCAGATACAATACGTAGGCCATGCCGGACCGGATAAGCGTAAGGAACTACTAAGCAATGCTGCCGCCCTGTTACATCCCATCAATTTTGATGAACCATTTGGCCTAAGCGTTGCCGAAGCGATGCTTTGCGGTACACCCGTAATTGCGTTTAACCGTGGTTCGATGCCGGAACTGATCAAACATGAGGAAACAGGCTTTTTGGTGAGCAATGTTAACGAAGCAATTGAAGCAGTTGCTCAACTAACTCAAATAAACCGTGCCGACTGCCGCGATTGGGCAACAGCACAGTTCTCCTGCGATAAAATGGTGAGCGATTATTTTAAGCTGTACCAACAGATATTGAACAAGTAATTTATATTTCAAACATAACAGCGCCATCGTTAGGTACAAAACACCTGTGCGATAGCGCTTTGTTGTGAATAGCCCTTAAAAAAACGCGTCATTCTGGAACGCAGTGAAGAATCTTCTTCGCTATGCTTATATGCGATAGATGCTTCGTTCCTCAGCATGACAGCGGAGAGGGGTTGTGAGTTATCGTCACTTTACCTTCAAAGTCGAGAAAGAATTAAAATTCTCACAATGATGCGTCATGAGGGATAAAGCAAAAAAAGACTTACGAAGTTTTGAAAACTTCGTAAGTCTAAATACACGGATCACAATCGACGCGTGTGTTAAATATTTAAATACCGTCTTCTTTAAGTTTACGTATCAAATCATCCATATCAACTTCAGCAAATGAGGTTGAATAATCAGACAAACCGTAAGGGATGATCAGTTTATTGTTGTTAACGATGGATCCGCAAGAGTAGATCACGTTTGGCACATAGCCCTCGCGTTCATCACTATTAGGGATAATTAAAGGTTCCTTTAACCTGCCGATCTCTACTGCCGGATCATCCAGTTTCAATAAGCTCGCGCCCAGCACATAGCGGCGCATTGGTCCTACTCCGTGGGTGATCATGATCCAGCCATGTTCTGTTTCAATAGGAGAACCGCAGTTACCTATCTGTATAAACTCCCACGAAAAACGTGGTTGCTGTAACAGTTTCGGTTCTTCCCAAATATTGATCTTATCCGAATACATGATATAGTTGTTACAGCCATCAATACGCGATATCATGGCGAACTTGCCGTTTATCTTCCGCGGAAACAATGCCAGGTTTTTGTTCTGTGCACCTGCACCATAGAGCGGCATTATCTTGAAGCTATAAAAATCAGTTGTTTGCAACAACTTCGGCATTATTAATGCGCCATCATAAGCCGTATAAGTAGCATAATAAACATGACTGCCGTCATCATTAATAAATTTAACGAAACGGGCATCCTCAATACCCTTGCGTTCATATTCTGATATCGGGAATATTACCCTGTCGGATATATCGGTATCCAATGAAAACACGATCTCGTAGTAAGAATCGGCCAGCCAAAGCACCTTATCATATTCCAGCTTGTTGATATCGCTCTCCTGCAATTTCTGCGAATCGAGGATGATGCGGCGCAGGTTGGAGTACTCGAAATGATGATCGAGCTTTGATTCCAGCTCTTTCAGCACATCAATATTGATCTGCGTGCTTACCGCCTTTTCAAAAAATAGCTTTTTATTGTATACCGCGTTACGCACTATTTCGGCCTCATCAATATAGTTACCGGCCGGTAGTACGGTGATATTATTATCCTTATCAAATAATGCCCTGCGGAAAGTGATAGAGGAGATGTGTCCCTCACCCACCGCCCTGAAACTCATGATCATGCGGCGCTGCCCTTCTTCCAGTTCGGTTTGGTCGGGATCATCGATGATAGACGGATTAAAGAACGCTGCCGACTCGATAGAATACTCATGGGTAAAGTATGAACCTATCAGCAGTTTACGGTATACGGTAAGTATATCAAAATCTATCCCCAGCTGTTCAAATAGCGGCTTCAGCTTGCTGCAATGGCGGTTTAGTACCCGGGTAATGTTACGGTGGCGTTTTGAGTATTCCTGCAACAAGGGCGATACGATGCCAAAGGCAGTATCCTCGCTGATTTCCATTACTCGTTGTATTACTTCTTTTGCCCTGTCATTCCCGTTAAAGAAAAATCTTGCTATTACTCGTTTCGAATCAGGATTTACTCTTACAGGCTTTCGTTCAATGGCTAATCTCATATATGTAGAAAATAAGTTTGTATAGCAACCAGCGCTTTTTAGTTGTTTACGGCTGCACGGACTTTTTGTTTGAAATAAACGCAATCCCTTTCGCCGCTACCTTAAGTACAAATAGCAGCATTATAAGTTTAAGTTTTGTGAAAAAAGTGTACAACAGACAGCCCTAAGCCATCAAATCATTTTATTACGCTTAATTAGATAAGCTTTCAGAATGTTATTGTAGCCTTCGTGGATGTTGGCATCTACCAGATCGATGTGATATTGGGCGCATTTAAGTTCGAGCTGGTGACGGTAGTTTTGCATGGAGGTTTGGTATACCTCGCGTATTTTATTGGGATGCACTTTTACTTCCTCCCCGCTTTCAATATCAACAAAGTGGTGCGGGCGGTTATCAAAATGGAAATCCATTTCGGTTTTGCGGTCGTTCACGTTAAATATCACCACCTCGTGCTTGTTGTATTTCAGGTGTTGAATGGCGGCGAACAAGGTTTGCAGCTTTTCATCATCCATATTATTCTCCAGCATATCGCTAAAAATAATGATCATGGAGCGCTGGTGGATCTGCTGGGCTACATAATGCAATACCTGCGCTATATTAGTTTTAGCATTAACCTGCGGGTTCGCATACAGACGTTCTAACTGTGCATACAAATAAAACAGGTGTGTCCCGGTTGATTTGGCGGAGGTGAGCATTTCGGCCTTATCGGCAAAGGCGCACAGGCCGAAAGCATCGCGCTGCTTTTTAAACAACTGCATTAGTGCCGCGATGGCGTAGATGGAAAATTGCAGCTTATTGATGCCCTTATCGGGGAAGTTCATAGATGATGAGGTATCTAGCAGCAGGTAGCAGCGCAGGTTGGTTTCCTCTTCAAACTGCTTAACGAACAGTTTATCGGTACGGGCGAGTAGTTTCCAGTCGATATTTTTTACCGATTCGCCATTGTTGTATAAACGATGCTCGGCAAACTCTACCGAAAATCCATGAAACGGACTTTGGTGCAAGCCTGTAATAAAGCCCTCAACCACCTGCCGGGCCAAAAGCTCCAGGTTGCCTAATTGCCTTATTTGCTGATCATCGTTTAATTGTGGCATAAGTTTTTCTTTACCGCAGAAGAATTTTACCACAGAGGACACCGAGGTTTGGACGGAGTTACACAGAGATTTAAATAAAAAAGGCCTCTGTGTAACTCTGTGTTTTTATCTCTGTGTACTCTGTGGTTAAATCTACTTACAGGTTAAATTTTCTAAACCTAATATATAACAAAAAAGCGCTACAATATATTGTAACGCTTTTTAATATTTGGTACGCCGGTAAATTATACCTGTGCGCTTAATTTATTTGCTAATACTGATTTTGGCACTGCACCAATTTGTTTATCAACTATCTCTCCGTTTTTGAAGAATAATAAGGCAGGGATATTACGGATGCCGAACTTCATTGATATACCTGGATTGTTGTCAACATTCACTTTACCTACAACGGCCTTGCCATCGTATTCTTTGGCTAACTCCTCTACTACAGGGCCTACCATGCGACACGGGCCGCACCACTCTGCCCAAAAATCTACCAACACCGGTTTATCTGATTTTAATACAAGTTCTTCGAAGTTTGCATCAGTTATTTCTAAAGCCATGATTTCTATTTTTAAATTTTGTTATACAAATATATACTAATCAATTTGCTTGCCACAAGTAGGTGTATGACAATGTGACAATTCTATTATCCTTACCTGCCACCTTAACTTAAGCGTGACGGTAAAAGTAACTTTTTGGCATATTGGTTTAATACATTATTTATTAACAACCACGGCAATTAGGGTTACTTATTCACATAGTATAGTATTAAGTACAAATACTTAAACCATGATATTGTTATTTAGCCTCCTGATTCCCTTGCTATTAACATACTCTTCAATACCTTTGATGATATATTTATGCAATAAGCGATTAAAGCATCAAACAAAACTAAATATCGGTATTATCACAATAATTGTGATTGTATTTCATCTGTTATTATCCGCTTTAGCTATTTGGAGCACAGCGTATGGTGGTAGCCTTGCAGGTATTAAGTGCATAACGGGTATTATAGCCTTTTCAATGATGAACATCATAATAGTGAGTGCAGTTCTTCCCGTAATTAGCCTTATTAGCTATCTGTTATATTGGTATGCTAAAAAGCACACATATATTCCTTCCCATAAATAAAATACGGCAGAAGTTAAAAAGGCGTTTCAAACAAATTTGAAACGCCTTTTACTTTATTAACTTAACAAATTACACGTTCATTCCGCCCGATACCTCGATGCGTTGCGCGTTTACCCACTTCGCATCTTCGGTACATAAAAAGGCTACCACGCTACCAATATCATCCGGGCGACCAACACGGCCAAGGGCTGTTACACCGGCAATGTGCGCATTTACCTGCGCGTTATCCCTCACCATACCGCCACCAAAATCTGTTTCTATAGCGCCAGGGGCTACTACGTTAGCTTTGATACCGCGCTTGCCCAGCTCTGCTGCCAGGTATTTGGTGAACACTTCTATCCCACCCTTCATGGTAGCATAAGCGGCATAAAACGGCGAAGTAAAACGAGCCAAACCTGATGATATATTGATGATGCCACCGCCATCATTTAACAACGGCAATGCTTTTTGGGTTAAAAAGAATACGCCTTTCAGGTGGATGTTTTGCAATTCATCAAACTGTTCTTCGGTTGTTTGGGCAATTGGTGCACCAATACCTACACCGGCGTTATTCACCAGGTAATCAAAAGTACCTGTGCTGAAAGTGCTTTGCAAGGCAGCTTTTACCTGCTCAAAAAAGGCATCGAAGCTACTTACGTCACCCGCGTTAAGTTGCAGGGCTACCGCTTTTTGACCGGTCTGCTCTATTTCGGCTACTACGGCTTCGGCTTCATCCTTTTTGCTGTGGTAGGTTAATATTACGTTTAAACCTTTTTTGGCAAGGTTAAGGGCCATCTCTTTGCCTAACCCGCGGCTACCGCCGGTTACAAGGGCTATTTTAGTGTTTACTGACATTTGTTTTCGTATTGATTATATAAGTGATTTTTTAACTTTTTGTTCCGTTTATTAAAATTGCGTTGTCGCTTGTTATCATTTTTTAATATTAAATATGATGATGCAAATATGGGGTGGTTAAGCAGGCAGCAGTTTGCAAGCATCAATCCATTATTTATCAAATTCAATCATTGCCCTTGGTGTTGCACTTAATTGACAAACGGTTTAGCTAAATTTGTTTAACTAAATCAAATGATACTATGCCGGATATAACGCTGAATGATTTTTACAAGGATATATCATCCTTCGGAGAGGATAGTGTGGAGACGTTGCTGCCCGCGGGTATTAATAAGGAAATTGGGCACTTCAACATATTCTCGTTAGATGACCTGATGGCCAAGTTTAAACCGGGCGCTACCAAAATGCCTTATAACCGCCGTGCTTATTATAAGATAAGCCTGGTACGTGGTCGTAATATTGCCGAATATGCCGATAAGGTGATCAATATAGAAAAGAACGCGCTGGTATTTGCCACGCCTAAAATACCTTACCACTGGCTCCCGCAAGATTTTGAGCAAGGCGGTTACTTCTGCATTTTCACGGATGAATTTTTGGTGCAATCAAAAAGTGGTGTGGTGCTGGATGATCTGCCGATATTTAAACCCGGCGGCTACCCTATTTTTGAGCTGAGCAACGAGCAGGCCGACGAGCTGGAAATGATGTTTAAAAAGATACAGCAGGAAATAGCTTCTACCTACTTATACAAGTACGACCTGATCCGTAATTATGTTATCGAACTGATTCATTACGGGCAAAAGCTGCAACCGCTGGCTACGTATAACCAAACGCATAACGCGTCGGCAAGGGTATCATCATTATTTATTGAGTTACTGGAAAGGCAGTTCCCGATAGCATCGCCGGAGCAAAAGGTGATTTTACGTACCGCTAAAGATTATGCCGATCGTCTCGCTGTCCACAGCAATCACCTTAACAAAGTATTAAAAGAAAGCACCGGCAGAACCACCACCGAACACATCGCCAGCCGCCTGATACAGGAAGCCAAAATTCTCCTCAAACAAACCGACTGGAATATTTCTGAAATTGCCTACAGTTTGGGCTTTGAACAGCTATCGCATTTCTCCAACTTTTTCAAGAAGCAGACGACTTTGTCGCCGTTGGAAGTGAGGAGCCAGGTGGTGTAGGACGGGCTACTAAATAAACATTTAAAGCCTGTGGTCGGTGTTATCACCGCACCACCTCTATTCAGTTAAACAATTTATAAATGGTGCGGTGATAACACCGACCATAGGTTGAATGCTTATCTGCGATAGATGCTTCGTTCCTCAGCATGACAGTGGAGAGTGGTGGTGTGCCATCTTCATTTACCTTTAAAGTCCAAAAAGAATTAAAATTCCTCGCAATGACGTGAAGGAGAGAAGGGGATAGCTTCACTACGTTCGTAATGACGAAATTCTAAAACCGACCATAGGTTGAATATTAAAAAGCAGCTTTGACAGCTTTTAAAAAGTTGTCAAAGCTCACAGTTATAAGGCTCTTTACATCAACACCGGTTTCACATTAGTTAACGCGAAGATCTCTTCCATTAAATCATCGCCGGGGTTAACACGGATGCTTTTTGAGGGGAGTTCTACCAGCATAGATTCTTCGCGGTCTTTGATCATGAATTTGAGTACACAGTTTTTTACCGGGTAACGCTGACTGTTATCGTCTATCAATTTTTGCAGCTTATCGAACAAGTCGGTAGTAAGCATACTCAGGTCGAGGCATACGGTGAGCGATTTGGTGAACTTATCGCGCATTTCTGACAGCAGGCTCATCACCATAATGCGCAGATCCCAGTTATCTTTTTGCCTGAATTTTTCTTCGATATTGCCCTTGATATGCATAAAGTAGCCATCACCAAGAAGGTTGCGGAATTTTATATAATCGTCGCCAAAAAGCGCGAATTCGTACGAATCATTATAATCTTCAATTACAAAAGTACCGAAAGGCTTACCGGTTTTGGTGGTTTTATGCTGTACGTTGGCCATCAATCCGCCAATGCAAATTTCACCTTTACGGCGCAGGTTAGCAAAAGCTACGGCAATATCATCGCCACCCTCGCCCGAACGGGCCTTTTGCATGATCTTCAGTTCGGAAACCGTGGTATTGCAAAACTTCTCCAGTTCCAGTTTATAGTTATCCAGCGGGTGACCGGTGAGGTATATACCAATTACCTCTTTTTCGTATTTCAGTTTTTCAATTAGCGGCCATTCTTCCACATCGGGCATGGCCGGTTCGGGGATGTACGAGGCTACCCCGCTGCCAAATAATGATGATTGCGAACTGTTTTGAGTATTCTGATAATCATTGGCATATTTGGTTAGGCGCTCAATACCGCTCAAAATACCATTTTCTGTTTTAGCGAAAAACTGCGCGCGTTTATAGCCGAACTCATCAAAAGCGCCGCCATATACCAAATTCTCGTACGATTTACGGTTAACACTGCGCACGTTAGAGCGCTGCGCGAAATCATATACCGATTTATAGGGGCCACGTTCGTTACGTTCTTCAATAATACTTTCAACCGCCTTATCACCCACGCCTTTTACACCGGTTAACCCGAAACGCACCTGCCCTCTTTTGTTTACCGCAAAGGCCATGTCCGATTCATTAATATCCGGGCCTAATACCTGTACGTTCATCCGGCGGCATTCTTCCATAAAGAAGGTGATCTTCTCCATGTTGTTCTGGTTATTTAAAACCGCCGCCATATATTCTGACGGGTAATGCGCTTTGAGGTAAGCCGTTTGATAGGCCACAAAAGCGTAACAGGTGGAGTGCGATTTGTTGAATGCGTACTGGGCGAATGCCTTCCAGTCGGTCCATATTTTGGTGAGTTTATCTTTAGGGTGCCCTTTGGCTATGGCCCCTTCGGTAAACTGCGATTCCATTTTATTGAGTACCTCAATTTGCTTTTTACCCATCGCCTTACGCAAAACGTCGGCATCACCTTTACTAAAGCCTGCCAGCTTTTGCGACAAAAGCATCACCTGCTCCTGGTATACGGTAATACCATAGGTTTCGCCCAGGTATTCCTCCATATCCGGTAAATCGAAGGTAATAGGCTCAAGCCCGTGCTTACGCTTAATAAAGTTGGGGATATACTCTATCGGTCCCGGGCGGTAAAGCGCGTTCATGGCAATCAAATCCTCAAACTTATCGGGTTTCAGATCGCGCAGGTACATTTGCATACCATCACTTTCAAACTGGAACGTGCCGTTGGTATCGCCACGCTGGTACAGCTCAAAGGTTTTCTGATCGTCGAGCGGTATGTAGTCAATATCTATATCGATGCCATGGTTCTGTTTTATCATACGCAGGGCATCCTTAATAATAGTAAGGGTTTTAAGGCCCAAAAAGTCCATCTTAATTACACCGGCATCTTCAATTACACGTCCGTCAAACTGGGTAACCAACAGGTCGGAGTCCTTGGCTGTAGCTACCGGAACAATCTCGGTAAGATCATAAGGCGCAATAATGATACCCGCCGCGTGTACACCCGTATTACGTACCGATCCCTCAAGTTTTTCGGCCTCACGGAGTACGATGCCTTTCAGGTCGGTAGATTTGTAAATGGCTTGCAGTTCGGGCACCTGCTCAATAGCTGTTTTAAGGTTGATCCCCAGAGTATCGGGTACCAGCTTTTTCATCGCGTTCACGTCTGATAGCGGCATATCCAGCACCCTGCCCACATCCTGTATACTGGTACGGGCAGCCATTGAACCGTAAGTGATGATCTGCGCTACCTGGTTCTTTCCGTATTTATCAACCACGTAATCAATAACCCGCTGACGGCCGGAGTCGTCAAAGTCAGTATCGATATCGGGCATCGATTTACGATCGGGATTCAGAAAACGCTCGAACAGGAGGTTGTACTTCATCGGGTCGATATTGGTGATACCCGTGCAATACGCCACCACCGAACCAGCCGCCGAACCACGGCCCGGTCCAATAAATACGCCCATATCGCGGCCTGCCCTTATAAAGTCGGCCACAATTAAAAAGTACCCCGCGAAACCCATGGTACGGATGGTGAACAGCTCAAAGTTGATGCGCTCTTCGGCCTCCGGACTAATATCCCGGTAACGTTCCTTAGCCCCCATAAAGGTAAGGTGCTTCAGATACTCCCATTGGTTCAGGGTATCCGCGTCGGGCGTCATGTCACTATGTATCTTAAATTCGGGCGGAATAACGTAATTGGGCAGCAGAATATCGCGCTTTAGTTTAAGCACATCCACCTTGTCAACAATCTCGTTAGTGTTATCAAGCGATTCCGGAATATCCGAAAACAGCTTACCCATCTCCGCCTGGGTTTTAAAGTAGAACTGATCATTGGTGAAACCAAAACGATAGCCTTTACCACCCTCTTCGTCGGTAGCGATCGGGGTGCTTTGTAAATCGCCGGTGTTTACGCAAAGCAAAATATCGTGGGCATTCGAGTCCTGCTGATCCACATAGTGCGAATCGTTTGAGCAGATCACCTTCACGTTGTACTTTTTGGCAAACTTCATCAGCACCGCGTTCACGGTATTTTGCTCGGGGATATCGTGGCGTTGCATTTCGATATAGAAATCCTCACCGAACAGATCAAGCCACCATTTAAATTCCGTTTCGGCAGCAGCCTCACCATCGCGTAAAATAGCCTGCGGTACCGATGCACCCAGGCAGCAGGTGGTTGCTATAATGCCTTTATGATATTTTAATATGAGTTCCTTATCAATACGGGGCCATTTACTGTAAAGCCCTTCCATATACCCTAAGGAGCATAGTTTGATCAAGTTCTTATACCCTTCGGCGTTTTTGGCCAGCATCAGCTGGTGGTAACGCTTATCTTTTTTCTCTTTGGTAAACTGCTTTACGTGCCTGTCTGCAACCACATAAAACTCGCAGCCTACAATGGGCTTTACATTGTGTTTACCCGCCTCGGCCACAAATTTAAACGCCCCGAACATGTTACCATGGTCGGTAATGGCAAGGGCTTTCATTCCATCGGCAGCGGCCTTTTTATACAGCTTTGATATATCGGCAGCACCATCAAGTAACGAAAACTGGGTATGAACGTGTAAATGAGAAAAATCAGGCATAACAACTCCAAATCAATAAAAAACGGTAGAAATACAAAGTTATCAAAAAACAACTTGGCTTTGTTGTGTGTTGAAAAAACAACAGCACAGTGTATATACTCCTTAAAAGAGTAATGGTTTTTATAAAAACGCCTTTTTAGTGCACCGCAGTATATATTTGGTTGGCTTTTAGCATGCTGTTTGCTGTTTAGTACATAATTACATCTTCACCTTAATAAATATTACAATTTTGAAAAAATTTGGACGTATAGCACTCAAAACGGTTCTCTGGATAATTGCAAGTGTCATCTTTTTAATACTGCTTGTAGTTATTTTAATACAGGTACCCGCGGTTCAAAATTTCGCAAAAAATAAAGCCGTTACTTTTTTACAGAATAAGATACATACCAAAGTAGAGATAGGCCACATTACTTTAGGGCTGCCAAAACTGATAGTTTTAGAGGATGTTTACTTTGAAGATCAGAAAAAAGATACCCTGATAGCCGGCGATAAACTGAAAGTTGATATCAGCCTGCTGAAATTATTAAAAAATAAGGTAGAGGTAAACGAGATCAACCTGGAAGGTATTACCGCCAACATCAGCAAAGGGCGCGATAGTCTTTTCAATTTCGACTATATTATAAAAGCATTCGCGGGCGAACAAAAGAAAGAGCCTCAGCCGACCGATAGCACTGCTTCCATGCAGTTTTCGATTGATAAGATCATACTGGACAAAATAAATATTAAATACAAGGATATAACTACCGGCAACGATGTTAAATTTTTGCTGGGCCACTTTGATACCCGTATTAAGGAGTTCGACCTGGATAAGATGAAATTCTCTATCCCGAAAGTAAACCTGTCGGATGTTAACGCCAAGATCATTCAAACGCCGGTAGGTTCATCAATAGCGCAGGCCGCGGCAGTTGATACAGCTACCCAGCCACTCAACATGACGCTCGACCTCGGCGAGTTCGACATCTCAAAGATCAAAGTTGATTACAGCAGCGCGGAAATGTCGGCCAAGGTTGACCTGGGTAAGTTGCTGGTACAAATGGATCAGGTTGATCTGAAAAACCAAAAAATAGGCATCCAAAATATCGACCTTAATAATACAAACGCAGGCATCACTTTTGCCAAACCGCAAACTGTAGCTAAAGCGGCTGTAAAAACGGTTAAAAAGATAGATACGCTGGTATCGTCGCCGCAAAAATCGGGATGGGCGGTAAGCCTTAAAAAGATGCGCCTGGCCAATAATAATATCAGGTTTGATAATAACGCGCAAAAAGCGATAGCCAAGGGTTTAGATCCTGCCCACATGAACATCAAAGATTTGAATGTTGATGTACAGGATATTGTTTACACGCCCGACAGCTCATCAGGAAAGATCAACTCGATTACCTTTACCGAGAAAAGCGGCTTCCAGCTAAAAACCTTTCATACCGATTTCTTTTACGGAGCAAAAAGCGCTTCGCTGAAAGACCTGCTGGTTGAAACACCTAACACTGTACTGCAAAAAGAAGTTACTGTAACCTATCCGTCAATTGATGCCATTAGCAAAAACATTGGTGCTTTGGGTGTGGATGCCGATTTAGATGGCAGCCGTTTAGGTTTAAAAGATGTTACCCTGCTGATGCCTACCATGGCTACCATGCCGCAGCTGAAAAAAGTACAGAATGCCGTTTTCCGCATTAACGGACAAGTAAAAGGACGGGTAGATAACCTGAAGATACAAGACCTCGAAATATTGGGCCTAAGCGCTACCCGCATCAAAGCATCGGCTACCATGCGTGGCCTGCCTGATGTGGAGAAATCGTACTTTGATGTAAACCTGAAAGAGTTTAACACCAACCGCAACGATATTAACAAACTGGTTGATGCCAGCATGATACCGCCAACGGTAAGTATTCCGGCCAATATTAACCTGAAGGGTACTTTTAAAGGCAGCATGAAAACCTTTAATACCAAAATGGCCCTACGCTCAAGCTATGGCGCGGTTGACCTTACAGCGGCCATGAAGAGCGGCAAACGTAAAGGCAGCGAAACCTATTCGGCCAATATTAAAGCTAATAACCTTAACGTGGGCGCGTTAACCAAGCAGCCGCAAATGGTGGGCATGATCACCATGTCGGCCAACGTTAAAGGTGCCGGGCTCGATCCTAAACATGCCAGCCTGCAATTCAATGGTAACGTGCATAAGGCTTATGTAAAAGGTTATAGCTACCAAAACCTGGTTTTAAAGGGCAGCGCCAGCGATGGCAAATACGTAGCCAAGGCAACCATGAAAGACCCGAACATCAATTTCAGTTTGGATGCTAAGGCCAACATGAACAAAAAATACCCTGCGGTAAGCGCTACCCTACTGGTAGATAGTATCAACCTGCAAAACCTGCATTTTGTGAAAGACCCAATGCGCTTTCATGGCAAGCTGATAGCTGATGTGCCAACTGCTGACCCGGATTATTTGAATGCCAATATACAGCTGACAGATATGCTGGTGATACAAAAAGCGCAGCGCATCAAATTGGATACCGTTAGCCTCATATCAACCGCCACTGCCGATAGCAGTACCCTACGCCTAAAAGCACCGATGCTGAACGCGCATATGGCCGGTAAATACAAACTGACCGAAATAGCGCCTGCCATGCAGGATTTGATCAGCAAGTATTTTAATACCGCCATTGCCACTACGGTAAAAACAAAAGCACCGGTTAAAAAAGTAAAATATTCGCCGCAGCAATTCAGGTTTGATGTACGTTTGGTTAAAACTCCGCTGGTAGAACAATTTGTACCGCAACTAAAAACCCTCGACCCGGTTAACCTGACCGGTCGTTTCAATAGCCAGGCAGGCGAGTTAGTGGTAGACGGATCTGTACCTAAAGTGGTATACGGCACTCAAACCGTTAACAATATGAAACTGGCGGTAAATACCGGTAATAACGCTTTAAACTATAACCTCTCGGTTGATGAAATAAAGGCTTCCTCATCGGTCGATCTTTTATACACTTCGGTATCGGGTAACCTGCAAAATAATAAACTAACCACCAGTTTACAGGTACGCGATGCGGCCAAAAAAGAACGTTTCCGTATAGCGGGTGTATTGAGCGTATTGCCGCAGCAATACCAGTTCAGTTTTGTACCCGATGGACTTCTGTTAGATTACCTGCCATGGACGGTTAACCCGGACAATGCCCTCTTCTATGGCGAAAAGGGTATTATGGCGCGTAATTTCACCGTAACCAACAGCAACCAGGTGTTAAGCGTGAACAGTAATCCGCAGCAATTGAACGCCCCTATTGATGTTACCTTCCGCAACTTCAGGATAGAGGCATTGACCAAAATGGCCAAGCAGGATTCACTACAAGTAGGCGGTGTGATCAACGGCGAGGCCAACATCAGCAACCTGCAAAAATCGCCGGTATTTACAGCGGCTTTAAACGTGGGCGATTTCAGCTTTAAAGGCGATACCGTGGGCAATATTGCCATTAAGGTAGATAACCAAACTGCCAATGCCTATGCTGCCAATGTGAGCATTACCGGCAAAGGCAACCAGGTTGATTTGAAAGGTATGTATTACACCGCGCCATCAAGCAGGTTTGATATGGACTTAAACATCGTAAACCTGAGTATGAAGAGCATTGAGGGCTTTAGCTTCGGCAGCCTGCGCAATGCCAGCGGTAACATTACCGGCGCGCTCAAAATAACGGGCACTCCCGATGCGCCATCTGTTAGGGGCGATGTCAACTTTAATAAGGTAGGCTTTAACGTAGCTATGCTCAACTCCTACTTTACCATGCCGCAGGAGAGTATTACGTTCAATAACGAAGGCATCCGTTTCAACGATTTCACACTGGTAGATTCTACCGGGAACAAAGCGGTGGTGAGTGGATCAGTTTACACCAAAAAATATACTGACTATGCTTTCGGGCTGGATATCCGTACCGATAATTTCAGGGTGATCAACTCTACCCGCGAGGATAACAAGCTTTACTACGGTAAGCTGTTCCTGAACAGTAATATCAAAATACGGGGTACAATGACATCTCCGGTAGTGGATGCCAACATCACCGTTAACGATGCCACCGACCTTACCGTGGTGTTGCCAACTGTTGACCCAAGCATAGAAGACCGTAAAGGCGTGGTAGAATTTATTGACAAGGACGCACCAAAGTTGGATTCTATCCTGCTGGCCAAACAGCTCGATTCGCTACGGAAATCAGACGTTACCGGGTTGGATGTATCGGCGACGATCAACATCAGCAAAAAGGCTAATTTTCACATAGTGATAGATGAGCGTAATGGCGATGTGGTACACATGAGGGGCGAAGCCAGCTTGAATGGCGCTATTGACCCAAGCGGCAAGATCAATCTTACAGGTAGTTACACCGTTGCAGATGGCTCGTACAATCTATCTTACGCTACTGTTAAGCGTAACTTTAAATTTAAACCGGGTAGCACCATCACCTGGACAGGCGACCCAACCAGTGCCAATATCGATCTTACAGCCATCTATGTAGCTAACGTGCCGCCTATTGATCTGGTAAGCAGTCAGCTGGATGCGCAAAGTGAAACGATGTATAAGCAAAAGCTTCCCTTCAATGTTAACCTGAACCTGAAAGATCAGCTGTTAACACCACAAATAACTTTTGATATTACACTCCCGGATAGCAATTACTCGGTATCGCAAGAGGTGATCAATAACGTTACTACCAAATTGGCGCAGGTAAGGCAAGATCCTAACGAGCTCAATAAGCAAGTGCTGGGCGTACTGATACTGGGCCACTTTATTGGCGATAACCCGCTGCAAAGCCAAGGCGGAAGTACCGGTGTAGAGGGTATTGTACGTAACAGTGTGAGCGGTTTATTAACCGATCAGTTAAATAATCTGGCGGGTAATCTTATTACAGGGGTTGATCTTAACTTTGGTGTAACATCCGGCGAAGATTATTCATCGGGCACGGCACAAAACCGAACCGATTTGAATGTTGGGGTATCCAAACGTTTCCTTAACGACAGGCTCACGGTATCCGTTGGTAATAACTTTAACCTCGAAGGTAACCAGGCCGGGCAAAAAGCTACCAATATCGCGGGTAACGTTTCGGTTAACTATAAGTTGAGTAAAGATGGTCGTTATACCCTGCGCGCTTACCGTAAGGATGAGTTTGTGGTAATTCAGGGGCAGATAGTGGAAACAGGCTTAGGCTTCTCGTTAACGGTAGATTATAACCGCTTCCAGGAAATATTCCGTAAACGTACCGAAGAAGAAAAAGCGCTGCGCCGCAAATACCGCCAGGAGCAAAAGCAAAAAGAAGAGGAACAAAAAGCGCAGGAAAAGGCATTGGAGAAGAAAGACGAACAAACAGAGCAGCAACAGGAAGAACAGAAAAAGGCACAAACCTCAAACTAAACCCATGATTAAAAATTTAAGATATTTATTATTTCTGACGATACTGTTAAACGCCTGCAGCAATACCAAATACCTGCAGCCGGGGCAAAAACTGTACACGGGCGCCAAGGTAAAAATTGAGGACAAGGATATTAAAAAGAGCGAGGCAAGCGCGCTGAAAACCGATCTCACCACACTGCTTCGCCCTAAACCTAATTCGTCATTATTAGGTATGCGGATAAAGTTATATATCTATAATAAAACCCGAACCACTAAAAAATCGGGCTTTAAACACTGGCTTAACACCAAATTTGGTGAGCCCCCTGTATTGATCAGTGCTGTAAACATGGAGAAAAACAGCGAAATACTGCAAAACCGCCTGCAAAATAAAAGCTATTTCCAGGCATTGGTGAGCGGCGATACCATTACTACCAATAAAACAGCGCGTGTTGAATACACTGCCAAAACCGGCCCGGGGTATAAGATCAGGAATGTGATATTCCCTACAGGTACGGAAAATTTGGACACTGCCATTGCAGGCACCGCCAAACAAAGTATACTAAAACCCGGTGACAACTACGATTTAGATGTGATCAAAACCGAACGTTTGCGTATCGATGCGCGTTTGAAAGAAAAGGGTTTCTTCTATTTCTCTCCCGAAGATATTATTATGCGTGTGGACAGCACCATTGCCGACCACAAGGTTGATATATTCGTAGCCGTTAAAAACACCACCGGCGACAGGGACAGGCGCATTTATACCATCAACAACATTTATGTATACCCTAATTATACACTGCGCGATACCTCGCTCAATTTAGATCAGGCTGTAAAATATCGCTGGTATAATGTGGTAGATAAACGCAAAACTATCCGTCCGTTTGCATTTAAAAATACCGTGTTGCTGCAAACAGGCGATGTATACAACCGAACCAATCACAATAACTCATTGAACCGTTTTGTGAATTTAGGTCCGTACAAATTTGTAAAGAACCGTTTTGAAGATGTATCAACCGACTCATCTAAATTGGACATTTACTATTTCCTTACCCCCTTCCCGCGTAAATCGTTACAAGTGGAGCTACTGGGGCGTACCACATCTGCCAACTATACCGGCTCACAAATTAACCTTAACTGGAAACACCGCAATGCCTTTAAAGGCGCCGAGCTATTAACTGTAACATTGTTCGGAAGTACCGATGTGCAGGTATCAGGCCAAAACGGTGGTTATAATGTATATCAGGTGGGTGGACAAACACGCCTGTCGTGGCCAAGGTTTATAGCGCCTTTCAATATACGGTCAGATAACGCTTATATCCCGCACACCAATCTTACCCTTGGCTTTACGCTCATCAACCGTACAAAGTTGTATACGCTTAACTCCTATACAGGTTCTTTCGGTTACGAGTGGAAAGAGAACGCTCACAAAACACACGAGTTGAATTTAACTAACATTATGTTTGTTAAACCAACCAATGTATCTGAAGAATATCAGAGAGGAATTGATACTTCAAACAATCCTGCACTAAAACATGTGATTGATAAGCAATTTACCTTCGGCCCAAGCTATGGTTACACCTATACCAATACTACCGAAGATTATCGCACTAATACTATCTATTATAACGGCCGTGTAAGCCTTTCTGCCGCTCTATATGGTTTAGTTACCGGTGCCGATACTTTGGGCGGTAAGGTGCGCAGCTTGTTTGGTGCACCATTTAACCAGTTTGTTAAATTTGAAAACGAGTTGAGGTTTTATCACAAAACAGGGTCAAATAGTAACATAGCCAGCAGACTTATTTTAGGCGTAGGCTTGCCATTTGGTAACTCTACGGTAATGCCTTATAGCCAGCAGTTTTTTATAGGTGGTTCAAACAGCTTAAGAGGTTTCAGAGCGCGTTCAATTGGTCCGGGTAGTTACTATGCGGGTAATAATGGCGATGCGATAAACTTCCTGCCCGATCAATCAGGCGATATAAAAATTGAAGCTAATCTTGAATATCGCCCTAAATTATTCAGTATAGTAAGAGGTGCGTTATTCCTTGATGCAGGTAATATCTGGCTGATGCGTTCTAACGGATCACAACCGGGTGGTACTTTTACTAAAGACTTCCTGAAACAGTTCGCGGTAGATGCGGGTGTTGGTTTACGTTTTGATGTAACCGTATTGGTATTACGTACCGATTTAGGCTTCCCTATCCGCAAACCATGGCTGCCTGATGGTCAGCGTTGGGTGATCGATAAAATTGATTTTGGCAACAGCACATGGCGTAAACAGAACCTTATATTTAACCTTGCAATAGGTTATCCGTTTTAATGCTTGCTGAAAGGATGATTAGTTGATTATCCTTCAAATCAATAAAATAAAAGACCGGGCGAATAACATATTCGCCCGGTCTTTTATTTTAATAACATATTTTAACAGACCGCATTATTTAATACTAATTGTATTTCACATTTTTGCTGCCACATAATTCTACCTCATGCGTTTTACTATACCGCTTCAAATTATCGATCTGCACGATGATGGCTTTCACCCTTTGCTGGACGTTACCCTATTTGGGAAGCCCTTTAAACTGGTGTTAGATACAGGCGCATCAAAAACCGCCTTCGATAAAACCATGCTCTCCGCTGCCAGCGAAGAAGCCTTGATCTCTTCGACCGATAAGCTATCCACAGGCCTTGGCACAAACACCATGGAATCATTCACGGCCATTATCAGCAACCTAACCATTGGCGAAGTCAATATAGCCCAATTTGAAGTAGCCGTGCTTGACCTCTCTACCATAAACATAGCCTACGAGCAAATGAACCACCCACAAGTATTAGGTGTGTTAGGCGGCGATATTCTGATGAAATATAAAGCAGTTATAGACTACAGGAAACAGGTGCTGATTTTAAACGCAAGAAAGCGAGTTAAGTTGTAAGTTGAAAGTCGTAAGGTTTTTTTGTATAAGTTGTAGATAGATACAGGAGTTATTTCCGGAAGCGAGAATTAATTTGGAAAATCAGTACCTGTAGTTCATATTAAAGTTAGCCCCGTTCTATGCTCATACTGCACAGGCCTTAAGCTCCGGGCCGGTATCCGCTCCGCCCGGGTTTAGTGGGAGATTGAGTTGCCAGGATTCAGGTTCCAGGTTTGAGGTTTCAGGATCGAGTTGCC
>NZ_BAABFT010000017.1:0-114038 GCF_039541195.1 Mucilaginibacter gynuensis | reverse complement strand
ACCTATCAATCTGAAAAAATAATAGCCCCGGCAAACCAGGGCTACACGTGATGAACTTCCAAGTGGAGGCCCTCATTGAATGATCAAAATTATTAAATATTATTTGCTTTTAAAGACAGTACCTCTTTGCAAGCAAATAGAAGGTGGTAAAAGGTGACAGCTGAAAGGGAAATGCTGAAGGCTTTTAAAAAACCTTCTTTGCGCAGCAGAGAAGGTGGTCGGGCGAAGCGAAGACCGGATGAGTAAACCTATGCAACAAGCCTTAAGCCTAATCATATTAGCCTATTCAGCGCGGTTTCACCGTTAATTACCCCGTCGGTTAATATTTCACCGCTAAAATTGCCTTTTTTACCGATTTGTTTAAATAGCTGGCCTACTTTAGGTTGGCTAATTTAGTGGGCCGATGTACCTTTATATCATTAAACAACACCACTAAAACTGAAAACGATGAACATGTACCAAAATCCATACTATGCATTACCAGGCATTACCCCAGAAGAGGGAATGTTTTTGCAACAAGCAGTAGCTGAATTTAATGAAGAGCAAAAAGCTTATTTCTTTAATGTGTACGCTACTAAAAGAAAAAGTCCGCAGGATGTAATGTTGGTAACATTACTTGGCTTTATCTGGATATCAGGCGTGCAACGCTTTATGCTTGGCCAGATAGGAATGGGGCTGTTGTACCTTTTCACCGGCGGTTTGTGCTTTATAGGTACCATTGTTGATTTGGTAAACCACAAAAGCCTTACTAACGATTACAACAAGCAAATGGCTTACGAAAGTTTCCAGATCACCCAAATGTATGGCAACAACGCGCCTAAATTTTAACCGTAGCCGAAAGGCAATCTATCATATATATGATGCGGGCAGTATAACGATACTGCCCGCATTTTTTTTTAAGATAAGGGCGAATTAAGCTCCCGGTATCTGCTCGATAATTTTTTCGGTAGTACCGCTCTCACCTATTCGCGGGAAAATGTATTTCAGGCTGCGGTCGTGTGCTTCGATGGTTATATCTGTCATGGCATCAATTGCAAAGGTTACATTATAACCCAATGCGCTGGCCGAACGCGCGGTGCCTTCAACCCCTAAGCTGGTTGCTACACCGCCTAATACAATATTGGTAATGCTACGCTCTTGCAGTATCTCATGCAGGCCGGTTTCGTGAAATGCGCTCCAGGTTTTCTTTACTATAAAAATATCGGTTTCGCGGGGTTTTATGCCAGGTGTTATATCCAAAGCGCCATCGGGTGCCGGGGCAGTATTTTGTTTAGCTTCCTTGCGGGCATGCGTCCATGGCGCGCCATAGGTGTCAACGGTTACTATTACTACGGGTAAGGCCGCAGTATGAAAGGCGTGCATTAATTCGGCCGATCTTTTAATGATGTCGTCGATTGGGTGTACTGTAGGATAGGCTACAATGTTGTTTTGCAAATCTATCAGTACCAGCGCGGTGTTTTTATCAATTGCAGTAATCATGTTGTTTTTCTATTTTGTAGTGTTATGCAGTTACGGCAGCTTGTATCTCCGGTTCAACTATGGGTATGCCTGCCGCCGGTTTATTTGATTTTTCTTTTTTGATAAAGTATAGGTGAGCAACGCCAATCAACAGGGCTATAATACCTTCGGCCAGTATGGTATTTTGAGCGCCGATCTTTTGTGATGCCGCGCCGATGATGAGCCCGCCCAATGGCTGCATCCCGAAGAAAGCCATAGCGTAAAAACTGATCACCCGTCCGCGCATTTCAGGCGCAACGGTGGTTTGTATCAGCGTATTGCTAATGGTAATTTGCGACATCATGCCGAACCCTCCGATTGCCGAGAACAGCAAGGCCAGCGGATAATTGCTTTCGTGTGAAAACAACACCAACCCTGTGCCGAAAATGAGCGTATTGATGGCCAGTATCAGTTTCAGGTTGCGGCCGGGCTTTAACGAAGCCAGGAAAATGGCACCTGAAAACGCGCCTAATCCGATCAGGCTATCAATCACACCGAAGGTAGATGCAGTACCCTTAAAAATATCGCGGGCATATACTGGTATCAATGTACCATAAGGCAATACGAACAGACTGATCAACCCGAGCATCAATAGTAGGTAGCCGATGGATGGCGTATTTTTGATATAGGTAAACCCTTCCTTCAGTTCTTCAAATACCTTTTTTGTGTGCGGTATGGCTACGTATTTTGGCAAGCGCATCATCATCAATGAACCTATAACCGCTATAAAACTCACGGTATTCAATCCGAAACAAACATCGTCGCCCCATTTTTCCAATACCAACCCGGCAATACCCGGCCCAATAAGTCTGGAAAGGTTAACCATGGATGAGTTGAGTGCAAGGGCATTAGGCAGGTGCGCTTTATCATCAATCATTTCGTAAACAAGCGATTGCCTTGCCGGCACATCAAAGGCATTGATAATACCCAGCACTACGCTCAGCGCGATAATTTCCCAAACGTTATAATGCTTAAAAAAGATAAGCCCGGTTAACAGTAAAGCCTGCACCATAGAGGCAATTTGTGTTATCATGAGCAGTTTGTAGCGGTTGTACCTATCGGCCACTACACCGCCCAAAAACGAGAAAACGAAAGAAGGGAAAAGGCTGGCAAACAAGGTTAGCCCCAGCATAAATTTTGAACCGGTCAGGGCATAAACTACCCAGCTAACCGCTGTTTTTTGCATCCACGTACCTATAAGCAATACCGACTGCCCGAAGAAATATAACCTGTAATTGTAATTTTTAAATGCGTTGAATGTGTTAATGCTGCTCATTGTGTGTCAAATCCCTCTCCCTGTAATTGGGCTTTTCCCAATTATTCATAGTCAATAATTTTTGTTAATGGCGCCATTGCCCGGCTAATCAGCTCCCGCTCTTCATCGGTACATACTTCCGTAATAGCCTTGAAAAGCCATTCTTCACGTTCGTGCCTTACGCGGTACAGCATCTCCTGCCCCAATGGAGATAGCGATATATATACCTTGCGCTTATCGGTTGTTGATGCTTCGCGGATAATGCAACCCAGCTCAAGCAGGTGGTTCAGTATTTGCGACATGGATTGCGTGGTGATCTTTTCCGTAGCGGCCAGCTCGCTCGGCAGCATTTGCTTGTGCTGATCGAGCAAGGCAATAACCGACCGCTCGGTAAGCGATAGCGAAGACCCGGTTTCCGACTTTTTACGCAACTTTTTAATGAGCCTCGTAGTGGTGGTTCTTATTTGCGATGCCAGTTGATGGCTTTCCTGTTCGTTCATTATACAATGTTGTAAAGAAAACTTGTAAGTTTACCTTACAAAGGTACGTGAGGTTTAAATTTTTATTGTCATGGGTGTTTCATTATCGTTGTTGTGGGATCATTCGGAATATGTTATGCCGAGTACCTTTTTCGTCAGCAAACAGCTTCGGGCGAAAGCGGGCAGAACTGTGGTGGCCCGGAGCGCAAAGGCGGGGCATAGGAACTTGTTGCATGTGGGGTGGAGAATGAGCGACGGGGCAAAAGTTTCAGCCCTAAGTTCTGTACGTTTTGCAGGGAAGGCCATGTGCGGCAAAGAAGCCTTTTGCTGGACAAGCCTTTTTGTTACTTTTGGGCTCAAAAGTAATGGGGCACTGCGCCCAAGAGCAGGCTGCCTTGAATATTAAGTACAAGCTAAACAAATGACGAATAGAGTTGCCCCACTGCTTCAAACTACAATAGTTTTCCTCGCATGATAAAAGCAAATACATAAAATAATTTCACATCCTACAAACGACACACGCCCTTTTATACTAATTTAGTTGAATGAAATTAGCCGAACTGATCAACTATCTGGAAAGCTTCGCGCCGCTGGCCTACCAGGAAGATTATGACAATGCCGGACTTATTGTGGGCGATGCCGGTAAGGAAATTACCCAGGCGCTCATCTCTTTAGATTGTACCGAGACTGTGGTTGATGAGGCCATAGCTACCGGCTGCGAAGTGATCATCTCGCACCACCCTATCGTTTTTCGCGGGTTGAAAAAGTTTAACGGGCGTACGTATGTGGAGCGGGTTGTTGAAAAAGCCATTAAGCACGATATTGCCCTGTATGCCATCCATACCAATTTAGATAATGTGATAGGCGGTGTAAACACACGCATTTGCGAAACCTTGGGTTTAAAAAACCTGCATATCCTCGCGCCTAAAAGCGGTTTGCTTAAAAAGCTGGTTACTTACGTGCCCCTTGCCGCGGCAGAGGAAGTAAAAGACGCGTTGTTCGCCGCCGGAGCAGGTGATATTAGTAATTACAGCGAATGCAGTTTTAATGTAGAAGGCACTGGTACGTTTAAGGGAAATGAAGATACCAACCCCTACGTGGGCGAGCCCGGCACAAGGCATCACGAAAGTGAAGTGCGTATAGAAACCATTTACCCGGCCGCTATAGAAAGTAAGATCATCATGGCGCTGATACTGTCTCACCCATACGAGGAGGTTGCTTACGATCTGTATAACTTAACAAACAAGCATTTGCAGGTAGGCTCGGGTATGGTTGGCGAACTGGACGATAGCGTGAGCGAAGAGTATTTTTTACGGCAGGTAAAAGAAAAGATGCAGGCAGGTGTTATTAAGTACACCGAATTACGGGGCAAGCCCGTAAAAAAAGTAGCCGTTTGCGGAGGTGCCGGGGGCTTTCTTTTAAAGCAGGCTATTGCCGCCGGAGCCGACGTTTTTGTAACGGCCGATTACAAATATCATGAGTTTTTTGATGCCGAAGGAAAAATAGTGATTGCCGATATCGGACATTTTGAAAGTGAGCAATTTACACAACAATTATTGTTTGATATTATTCGAAAAAAATTTGCTACCTTTGCCCTCCGTTTAACAACGATAAATACGAACCCCGTCAAATATTTTATTTAATGGAACAAACCGTTGAACAAAAGCTTAAGGCTTTATATGAACTCCAGACTATCCACACCAAGATTGACAGAATACGTCAGGTGAGGGGTGAACTGCCTGTAGAAGTTGCTGATCTTGAAGATGATGTTGCAGGCCTTGAAACCCGTATACAAAAATTAAAAAGCGAGCTTGATGATGTAGAAGATGATATTGTAACCCGCAAAAACCTGATAAAGGATGCGCAGGCCAACATCAAAAAATACGAAACCCAGCTTAATGAGGTAAAAAATAACCGCGAGTATGATGCTATTTCTAAAGAGATAGAGATACAAGGGTTAGATATACAGGTAAGTGAAAAGAAAATCAGGGAGTATGGCTACGAAATAGCTACCAAAACCCAGGTTTACGAAAAAGCCCTTGCCGACCTTGATGTTCGCAAAAGCGACCTTGATGGTAAAAAATCTGAATTGGGTACTATTACTGCCGAAACTGAAAAAGAAGAAGCAGAATTAGTAGACCAGGCTGAAAAAGCGCTTCCGAACATTGAAGAGCGTTTATTGATCGCTTACAAACGTCTGCGTCAAAATGCGAAAAACGGCTTGGCAGTAGTAACTATTCAGCGTGATTCATGCTCAGGTTGCTTTAACCAAATTCCGCCTCAGCGCCAGTCAGACATCCGTCAACGCAAAAAAATTATTGTTTGCGAGCATTGCGGTCGTATCCTGGTTGATGAGCAAATGGCTTTGGAAGCTGAAGAAACAGCCTAATTGCAACACCCATATAATATATCAAAAGCGCCCAAAAGGCGCTTTTTTTGTTTTAACCCATCGGTAATTGAGCTTTTACTATCCTTTAGTTGTCTCTATAATGATAATACGGCTTTTGCTTTTATTAAATACCACAATGGTGTGGGTTTTATGATGGTCGATGGTTTTGCCTACGGCAATATCCACATCGCTAAGCGCTTCTTTCTCCTTGTCTTCACGTATAAAGAAGGCGTTATCTCTTAAAGTGGTATAACCGTGGTTGCCGTTCATAAAATAATCTTCAACCTCTTGTTCGTTGTCAGCGTTATAGCCCAATATGTAGCTTACCCTGCTTTCGTTATTATTGGCATTGCTTTTAATATTAACGTTGTTTAAATCTACCTTCAATCCCGGGCAATATTTGGCCAGTTTCTCTTTGCTTTCGGTAAACAGGGCACAACCCGAGTACAATACGCAGGGAATAAGAAACAGGATAAGATTTAGTGAATGCTTTTTTAAATGGATCATGTGGGTTTAAATTATTGTGTTGTGTTTGTTTTTTAGACGATAGTAAGCAGAAGTTATTACAAGCGCGATAAAAGAAGCGGAGATGGCGGATACGATGACATTTCCGACCAACAGCATAGTACGGGAGATCGCGAAACGAGCAATAACAATAAGCAAAGTGATAGTTATCACGACTAACCAATACCCAAAGATCGGCCTTTTGATGGTGAGTAACCCAACAGGCAGTTTCCATATAGCATATAAAATGACGAGTAACCCTAATAAGGAACTCGCATGTTGCACTATATTATACACATATAAAGTGGTATGATTTATAGTAACCGGAATAGAAAGCGCAGGAATATGCGCCACAAAATATCCGGATTTATGTGTAAAGCCATCCCATAAAATATGGCTTATCGCGCCCAGCAAAATACATAGCACTGCGATGATTGCGTTTGAAAAGCGAAAGCTTGGAGGATTTTTAAATGAAGAGAAACGCTTGTTAAGAAATTCGGGCAGGTGATCAATCAATACGTTCTTAACTAATGAAAGGTAGATCAGCAGCACAAACAGACCAACCGGCAGATCAAACCACAATAAGCCATCCCAGGTATGGCTATAAATGCTGAAGATGCGCATCCTGAAGAAATACTCAAAATCGGGCGCCATACTGCCGATAACCAGTGCCGATACAGATACCACGCGTTTAGGTAAATAGCCCAAAGGCAAAACAATAGCCGGGTGACAAAAGGTAAAAGGCATATCACTAATATACAATCATTATACGCACTGTATGTATTGACCGCGAACAATCAATCTAAATCTATTATATTAGCCCATATGCTTAAACAAAGGCTCGTCTATTTAGCGCTTACTCTGGCCACCATAATTATTGGCCTGCTCTCCCGGCATTATGCTGCTATTCCTTTGTTTGTTGGCGATATTTTGTACGCTGTAATGGTTTACTTTATTGTGTGCTTTCTGTTTGTTAACGCGCACATAAAATATGTTGTGATAGTCGCACTGGTATTTTGCTATGTCATTGAGTTCAGCCAGCTTTATCAGGCTATTTGGATCAACGATATCAGGCACACACTATTCGGGAGGTTAGTACTCGGCGCAGGCTTTTTATGGAGCGACCTGCTTTGCTACACTGTTGGCGTTAGTATAGCGATGTTAGTTGATCGGTGGTTCCTGAAGATAAAAAATGATGCATAACTTTTCAGCCTTCCGAAGTTTCAAAACGTCGGAAGGCTCCATACAATCTGACAGTACTAAAAAAACTCCCCGAACTCTGCGCAAGCCTCAGCTTTCTCAGCGGTTAGAAATAAACTAATCAAGGCAATCCCCCAAATCCCATAAAATCATGGTCAAAATAAACTCGTTTGCTTGCCATTTTTAGGCGTAAATAACGACAGGTCATACGCAGGCATATCGCGCCCGGCCATAAAGCGGTTGCACGACATGCGGAACAATTGGTGAATGGAATTAGCGACATGCCCGTCGCCGCTCATGCGGCGACCGAACTCGCTGTCGTTAAGATTGCCGTTGTGGCAGGCACGTATCATGTTCAGTATTTTATCGGCACGGTCGGGGAAGGCTTTATGCACCCAGTCGGTAAAAATTTCGGCGATGCTGCCATTTAGCCTCACTATGGTAAACCCGGCCGAAAGCGCGCCGCGATCTGCCGCGGCCTTTATAATATTAGGAATCTCGTTACTGTTTAAGCCGGGAATAATAGGCGCGGCCATTACCCTTACCGGGATGTTATTTTGCGAGAGTTTTTGAATAACCGCCAGTCGCCCTGTTGCCGTAACCGTACGGGGTTCCAGTTTTTGCCGCAGCTGCTCATCAAGCGATGTGATGGATACATTTACATGAACGAGGTTCATCTTGGCCATTTCGGTAAGAATATCCAAATCGCGAAGGATAAGATTATTTTTGGTGATAAAGCTCACGGGGTTGCGGTAGCGCAAAAACACCTCTAATAACGAACGCGTGATTTTCAGCTTGCGCTCAATGGGCTGGTAACAGTCGGTATTGCCGGATAGTACAATGGGGACGGGTTCATAATTCTTTTTATTGAAATATTTTTCGAGCAGTTCGGCGGCATTACGTTTAACGATGATCTTGCGTTCAAAATCAAGCCCGGCGCTGAACCCATAATATTCGTGACTGTTGCGGGCGTAGCAGTAAATGCAGCCATGTTCGCACCCCTGATAAGGGTTAATAGAATACATGTGGCTCAGATCCGGACTGTTTGATTCGCTTATTATCTTCTTAGCGTTCTCCTCAAACAGTTGCGTAGCTGTATTTTCAAGCAGCGGTTCATCCAGCCCCTCAATATGCTCTAACACATATTTGTTCTTTAAAAACTTATTGTGGGTATTAACCTGCGCGCCTCTTCCCTTAAAATACTCCGGATTATCCTCATGTGCCATGAGAACAAATTTGCTAATTAATTTAGCAAATTACAATTCTATCAGCTTATTTTTTATGGCGTAAAGTACCAGGCCTACGCGGCTTTTTATTTGCAGTTTTTCGAAAAGCTGGTCGCGGTAACCATCAACCGTACGTACGCTAACGCACATTTGGTCGGCAATTTCCTTATAGGTGAGTTCGGTACCGGCAAGTTTTAAAAATTCAAGTTCGCGGCTGTTCAGTTTAATATCTTCAACCTTGTTGTTAAAACTGTTGATCAAATGGCGTGTAACAAACTCCGGGTAGTACACTTCGCCTTGCGATACCTTGGTTAAGGCTTGTTCAAATTCGCCGGGTTCCGAGTCTTTCAGCAGGTAGCCCTTTACACCCATTTTCACCATGGTGAGCACCTTTTCGGCATCCTCAAACATGGATAGTACAATAATGCAGATCTCCGGGTAATTCTCCTTTAACCATAGCGCGGTGCTGATACCATCCATAACCGGCATGTTGATATCCAGCAATATGATATTGGGCTTGTTTTTGGGCGAAATTTTACGGCCCAGCTCTTCGCCGTTACCGGCTTCAAACAGAATATTAAATCCGTTGAGGTTATTTATAAGGGATACAATGCCGCTTCTGAAGAGGCGGTGATCATCAACCAGCGCTATTTGGATAGTGTCCGTCGGCATAATTTTGTTTAACAAGTGGGTCAAGAGAAATTTTTATACTGCAGCCCTCGCCCGGTTCGCTGCTTATTGTAGCCGTTCCACCGATCAGGGTTGCCCTGTTTTCCATGTTTTTCAAGCCCGAACCACTGTTTTCTTTCAGTTTATCGGTAATTGAAAAACCCGCGCCATTATCTTCAATCTCCAAAGTAAACAAATCGGCAGTGTAATTCAAACAGATTTTTAAATTGGCGGCAAAAGCGTATTTCAACGTATTGTTAAACGCCTCCTGAAATATGCGAAATAATACCAGTTCGCGCTGTGCGCCAAGCTCATACTCATCGCCCTTTACTTCCAGTTCGGCCTTAATAAGCTCGCTTTTGTTAATGCGGTCAACCTCGCGCATAATAGCGCTTTTAAGGCCCACAACCTTTATGCGTTCAAAGCTTAAACTTTTTGACAGATCGCGTAAGTCGTTAATAGCCTGGGCAATCAGTTCGCGGTTCTCGTCTATTTTTTGATGCTGCTGCCCGGTATCCATATTTTTTACCGTGGCTAATGAGAGCTTTACAAAGGAGAGCACCTGCCCAATGTTATCATGAATCTCCCGGCTGATGTGGTTGAGGGTTTGTTCCTGCACCTCTATCTGCGTTTTTAAAAGTTCCTGGTGAAATTTTGATTGCAGCTGCGTTTTTTCGCTGAGGTGGTTGTTGTGCTTGCGCTGATAAAAGAATAAAAAGCTGATAATGAACATGCCCAGCAAGAGCAACATAATGGTTCCTGCAATTATCAGGGTGATAACTTCTTCGTCTTGCTGAAGCATAAGAATGATATGGATAAACAAGAATACAAAATTAAATTGGCCATATTAGCTATCACCAGCGATAATAAGTAATAGTGATAGTTATTGCGCGATGCCATATAGGCAAATGCCGCGAAAAACAGGAACTCGGCCAAACAAAAGAAAAGCAATCCGGTATTCACCCAAAAATGCGGGAGGCTCAATAACGACATGGATTGCCCGCTGCTGTTCATCAGCTGGTAAAAGAAACAGCATACCAAAACGATAAGCATTACGTACTGTACCAATATGGCAATGGTACACAAGTTCCAAAAGCCTTGTAAAAAAAACACATCCACCAAGGTAAACAGCAGGCAAACGATTACCAATGCTGTTAAAAGCCGTTTCAGTTTGCGCGAAATAAGGGAGATAAGGAAGAAACTGTAAAACGCAAACTCAACAGTAATTACAATATTGGTGATATAAGCGTTACTACCGTGTATATTGAAAAGATTGAAAACCGACGCGCATTCATATATTACGATGAATAGCAGGTAAGGGAGGAAATAGATGTAAACTGATTTTTCAAGCTTCTTATACTGAATGATCAATATAAGAAGCGCTATGGTTTCGAATGCTAAGTATAAAAATGTGGGCATTAAAATTATTATGTTAACGGGCATTGCGCCGGCGGGCAGATCTTTCCATGATCTAATCCTGTACCGGCCTCAAGCTTTTGCTTTGAACCTGTTGCTGCAACGGTCATCATTTTGGGCGCCAGGGCAATAGGCTCAACCAGTTCGTGCTTATCATTATCATAAAGCTGGTCAACCTGTTTACCTGAGTGGGCATCAAAACGGGTGGCTACTAAAACAACCATTAATTTATCGTCAAACTCCGTTTGCATCACGTCTTTATCGTGAACGCCAAAGTAAATACGCAGGCCACCATTATCGTCAACACGGTTAGCGTCAAATAATTTTTCAATGTCGGCTTTTGAAAACCAAATGCTCGATGAATCATTTTTCAGGTCATGTGCCATCGGCGAATCGGAGTTCTTGTGTAAATAGAGTACCCGTTTCCGGAAATTGTTGGTTAATCTTTTTAACACGCTTTTTGTAACACCAATTGGCTGCAGCCTACGTTCTTCTATCATGACAGTTGTTTAAGGGTTTAAAAAAAATAGAGTTTAAGCCACTAAATTAATAAGTTAATCCTTTTTATCAACCCCGTGTTTTCACGGTATTTACAGGGTGTTTGTGCACCAAAAATACCGTGATTTGGGTATTTTTTGGTAAGCAGGCATAGCGGATATTTGTATCAAGGCAGAAGTAGGATATGAAACAGCATGCCGGTACATATCCTATATAAATAGGGGTATTTTTTCTGCTTAATATAAAGATCGGTTCCCTGCACCTAACAGTGCAGGGACTTCTTTTTTGACCATGATTTTGTGGGATTTGAGGATTTACCCTGATTAGCCACTCTCCTATCATGTTATTTCCCACAAAAGATTCTGCTAAACTTACCGTCCTTCCCTCCTCACTTAAAATCAGTCCTTTATTTATCCTTCCTGCCAAACAATCCGCATTATTAATACATTAGTGTGTAGATGCGCAAATTTCTTCAGCAACTGTTACGTAGGACGGTGAGTAAACTGGCCGACAAATATTCGTCGCGCCCGGATAAAAGGCAGGTGAATTACGCGCTGAATAAACTACTGAAAAAAATGCGGGAGGGTAAAGGATATAGGGGATCGGTTATTCAGTTTAATCCACAAATGGATAAGTTCATTATCCTGTCCGATCAACATGTCTTTAAGGAAATTTCAAACTCTTTGTTAAGAAAAGAGCTGCTATGAATATAAGTAGTTGACTTTTAGTCGATTGTTGTAAAATAAAAGAGAGCTAGATAAATTATATCTAGCTCTCTAAAAGTAGCCCGTAGGGGAATCGAACCCCTGTTTCTAGAATGAAAATCTAACGTCCTAACCCCTAGACGAACGGGCCATTTTTTATTTGGTGGTGCAAAAATAGGCTTATATTTTAATTTGGCAATACCTGATGCAAAATTTGGCACTAAACAGATAAAGCGGTATTAGCTATCGCCTACCCAATCGCTTACAATTTTTGCCGAAAGCAGGCATAGGGGAATGCCGCCGCCGGGATGTACGCTACCACCGCAGAAGTATAGGTTCTTTACCTTTGCTGACCGGTTGGCATGCCTCAAAAATGCCGCGAAACGGTTGTTGGAGCTGGTGCCATATAGCGAGCCACGGTATGAGGATGTGCGCTGTTCAATACTTCTCGGGTCGAGAATATCTTCGGTAACTATCAGATTTTCAATGTTCTCTTGCAACGCTGTTGATAATTTGTGGAGGATATTTTCTTTCGCTTTGGCAATCAATGCATCCCAATTTTGGCCGGAGTTGGCTGGCACGTTGATCATTACGAACCAGTTTTCGCAGCCTTCGGGGGCATCTGTATGTTGATGTTTCGAGCTGATGTTGAGGTATACTGTAGGGTCGTGGTAAATGTTCTTTTTTTGCCAGATGTGTCTAAATTCAGCGGCATAATCAGCACTGAAAAAAATATTATGCAGATCAAGCTTGTCGAACTGTTTTTTTATTCCCCAGTAAAATATCAGCGCCGAGCTGCTGCGTTGTTGTTTCAGGGTTTTATTAGGGTGCAAGGCCGGGTAGTTGCTCAATAGCTTACGGTAGGTGAACCAAACATCCATATTGGATACAATGATGTTGCCCTTAATTTCGCGGTTGTGCACCAATATGTAGCGGGCCTTATGATTCTCGACTATTATTTGCTGTACCGGCGAATTGTAATGAAACTTTACACCCAGCTCCTCCGCCAGTTTCACCAGGCTTTGGGTAATGCTATACATTCCCCCATCCGGAAAGTAAGCGCCGTAATGTTGTTCAAGGTGCGGTATAACGTTAAGTGTGGCCGGTGCCTTGTAGGGGTTTGAGCCATTGTAAGTGGCATAGCGGTTATATAATTGCACCACACGCGCGTCATTAAAAAAGCTTTGATTGGCCTTGTGCATAGTGCGCATGCTGTCAATCTGCCGCAGACGAAATATCGATCGCAGGGTATCCCACTTCAAATAAGTTTGCAGGCGGTGTAATGATCGTTCTAAAAAAACGTGGTTGGTTATGCGGTAGATCCGCTCACTGTAACCGGCGTGCTTTAAAATCGATTCGACCGGTTCTGTCGTGTTACGGTTTATTTCTTTTGCCAGATCATTTACATTGGCGGGGGAGTTAAATTGAGTGCCATCGGGGTAATGGTAGCGACAAACGGTATCCAGCTTTTTGTAGTTGAAGTAATCGCGCGGGTTTTTACCGGCCAGCGTAAAAAGCTCATCCACATATTGGGGCATGGTAAACAGGCTCGGCCCGGCATCAAACCGAAAACCATCCCGTGTAAATTCAGATAGCTTACCTCCGGGATAGGTATTCGCCTCAAAAACTTCTACTCTGTAGCCTTTTACGGCTAAGCGTATGGCTGTGGCTATTCCGGCTATTCCGGCACCTATAATAAGCGCTTTTTTGGTAGGCATGCCCGCAAATATACCTAAAGCAAAAATTTAAAAGCCATGTTACTATTGTTGCCCTGCGCAAAAACTTTGTTGATAAAACGCTGTTAAATAATGCCTGTTACAGCAACGAGATTTATCAGTATTTAATAATACCTTTAAACAAGCCGTTTCAATAAAATATTTAACCGTATGAAATTAGTATCAAAACTCTTTTTAATAATTATGCTGGGTATTCCTTTTATTACACAGGCGCAGGACCGAACAGCTTATGATAAAGGCCTGTACGCCGCAAAGGGAGATACCCTGCCCTATCGCATATTGTTCCCGCTGCAATTTAACCCTACCGAAAAATACCCAGTTGTAATTATACTGCATGGCGCAGGCGAACGTGGTAAGGACAACAATGCCCAGCTTACTTACGGTGCCGACTTGTTTTTGAGGCCCGACATAAGGCAGCAATACCGCGCTATCGTGATCTTCCCGCAGTGCCCTGCCGAAAGTTTTTGGTCTAACGTAGATATTGAGCACAATGATGTTACCGGCAAAAACAAATTTCTGTTTAAAACCGATGACAGTGCGCCTACCAAGGCTATGGCTGCCTTGCTTGGTTTTACCGATGAATTGTTGAAGAAACCATATATCGATAAAAAACAAGTATATATTGGCGGCCTGTCAATGGGTGGCATGGGCACGCTTGAAATGCTGGGGCGTAAACCGAATCTGTTCGCGGCGGCAATTGCTATATGCGGCGGCGATAACTCGCTGAATGTGCCTAAATACGCCAAAAAAGTTCCGCTTTGGGTTTTCCACGGGGGCAAGGATCCGATTGTGCCGGCAGATCACTCGGAAGTAGTAGTAGCCGCGTTGAAAGCCGAAGGCGCTAACCCTAAATTCAGCCTTTACCCTAACGTTGGGCACGATAGCTGGAACAATGCTTTCGCCGAGGTCGGGTTGTTGCCGTGGTTGTTCTCCAACAAAAAATAGAAATTACCGATTAAATAGTTTTTCAGTATCCCGATGTATGATAAATATGCCGGGATTGCTTTTTTGTAAGTTGTTTGATATGCCTCACAGCTGAGCTTTTTTAGCCGGACAAATTATGTATTGATATATTTAAAATAATTTACATATTTATTCAATCTATCAATTGAAAACGCTATGGGACTATTCAGCAAATTATTAAACGAGTTTATTGATGTAATTGAGTGGGTAGATACTACTCATAATACAATTATATGGAAGTTTCCGAGGTATGAGAATGCCATTAAAATGGGCGCCAAGCTTACCGTTCGCGAATCGCAGGTAGCCATTTTTATGAACGAAGGCAAAATTGCCGACGTTTTTGAGCCCGGCATGTACGAACTTACCACGCAAAATATGCCCATCCTTACCCTGCTGCAAAGCTGGAAATATGGCTTCAACAGTCCGTTTAAGGCGGATGTGTTTTTTGTAAGCACCCGCCAGTTCACCAACCAGGGCTGGGGCACCAAAAACCCGGTAATGCTGCGCGATGCCGAATTTGGCCCTGTGCGCTTAAGGGCTTTCGGTTCGTATAACTTTAAGGTGCAGGATCCTAAATTGTTTCTGCAACAGATAGCCGCTACCAATCCCGAATTTAATGTAGAAGATATTAACGAGCAATTGCGCAATATCGCGGTATCGCGCGGGATGGATGCTGTTGCTCAATCTAAAATACCGGTGCTTGATCTTGCTGCCAATTACGATGAAATGGGCAAGCTTATCACCACCAATATACAGCCCGATTTTGCCGAGATAGGCCTTAACCTTACCAAGCTGCTGGTTGAAAATATTTCCCTACCGCCCGAAGTGGAGCAGGCGCTTGATAAACGCAGCAGCATGGGCATAGTGGGCAACCTGGGTGCTTACGCGCAGTTTCAGGCAGCTAACGCTATCGAAAAATCTGCCGAGAACAGCATTGGGGGCAACCTTGGCGCGGCGGGTATGGGTTTAGGTGTTGGCGCGGCCATGATGGGGCAGGTTGGCAATATCTTCCAGCAAAATAAATTCGACCCTAACCAGGGCAGCACCCCGCCACCTACAGCGGGCGGGCCACCGCCAGTACCCACCGAAGAGCAATACTATGTGGTTATTGCCGATAAATCGAACGGGCCGTTTACCCTGCACCAGTTAAGTCAAATGGCAGGCGAACGCTCGTTTAGTGAGAGCAGTATGGTTTGGAAAAAAGGTATGGCAGCCTGGGCTCCCGTAGCTACGCTGCCAGAGGTGGCCGATCTGTTTAAGAACACGCCGCCGCCATTGCCAACCGCTTAATAATCGGCAATTACATTTATAAAAACTTAAACCACCCTGTATGGAACCGGAGGCAAGTGCCGTAATAAATAATTCGCTTAACTGTAAAGGTTGCGGGGCTATATTAAATTTTGCCCCGGGCACGCATAGCCTAAAATGCAACTATTGCGGGGTATCCAACGAAATAGAATCGGCACCGGATAGCAGGGAGATCATCACGCTGGACTATGAAGCGTTTATAGCCCAAAGTGAAAATTGCCGGCAGGATGCCGGGCTGAAGACCGTAAAGTGCAATAGTTGCGGCTCATCAACCGTGCTGGCCGCTAATGTTACGGCCGATAAATGCCCGTTCTGTACATCGCCGTTGGTGCTCGATCTATCTGCTGAAAAGCAATACGTTCGGCCGCATTATGTACTGCCATTTTTTGTTACTAAGGATGCCGCCATACAGTACTTTCAAAAATGGATGAAGGGCTTGTGGTTTGCTCCTAATGATCTGGTGAAGAAGGTAAGCGGTAATATGATGCCTTCATTGCAAGGTGTTTACATTCCGCATTGGGCTTTTGATGCCGATACCAATACCCGTTACGAAGGACAGCGCGGCGAACACTATTACGTAACCGAAACTTATACCGAAAACGTGAACGGGCGCAGTGAAACCCGTACCCGCCAAGTACGCCATACCCGCTGGTACTCGGCATCGGGCACCGTACAGTGCGATTTTCGGGATTTGGTAGTGCCGGCCAGCAAATCGTTACCAACAAAAACACTGAACAAGCTTGGCCCATGGGCCTTTAATATGCTGCTTAAGTTTGACGAACGCTACATCAGCGGTTTCCGTGCCGAAACCTATCAACTGGCACCTGAGGCCGGTTTTGATCAGGCGGTCATCATGATGCAGCCCGAAATAGAAAGCGCCATCCGTAACGACATTGGCGGCGATGAGCAGCGCATTGACGATACCGACAGCGATTATTTCAACAAAGGTATTAAATACCTCATGCTGCCGGTATGGGTAAGCTCATACACTTACAGCGGAAAGGTATACCAGTTCACCATCAACGCCAGCACCGGCGAGGTTATCGGCGAACGCCCGCTTAGCTGGATCAAGATCACCCTGACTGTTTTGTTGGTGATCATATTGCTGATCATTGGGTTTATGGTATTTGGAAATAAGTGATCAGGATTGCGATAAAAGCGTCTGTGTGATATGTAATATTGTCATCCTGAATATTTGTAAGGATGACAATATTATAAAAAAAACTTACGCTCCCTTCAGCTTATCTATCGCCCTGTTAGCGTTAATATCGGCTTGTTTAATTTTATAGGCCAGCCATTTATCTTTAAACAGGCGGCGCATGGTGTTATCCACACGGCGGGTTAGTAGTATGTTTTTCAATCCGCGGAGGCGTTCAATGGGTCTTTCGTTGAGCATACGCATACTTACCGAATAACCCTCGGTTGCGTATTTTATGTAGTGCCAGTAGCCCGATGGTATGTACAGCGTTTCGCCGGGTTGCAGCTCACATTCGTAACCGTTAAGGTATTTCAGGCCGGGGTGTTTATCATAATCGGGATTGTTAAGATTGGCCATGCCATGAAAGTTATATGGCAGCTTATACAACAGCGGGGACTGATCTAAGGGAAAAAGCCAGATCTTTTTCACGCCCTTAAACTGCGTTAAAAATATGTGCGACATATCAATATCGTAATGATAGCGCACGCTTGAGCCCTCGCCGCCAAAAAACATGTATGGCAGCCACGATACTATCTTACCGCCTGTTGGGTCGTTATAAACAAGGTCTTTCTTAAGTTCCGGATTGTGCTGTAGCAGGTTGAATAAAAACAACCTCAATTCGGCCGGGCCGGAAGCGATAATATCCAGGTATTCGCCAAAGGTAGCCTTCATTACCGGCGGACTGGTAACATGGTCGTTAAACTCGTCCTCACGGCCATAAAGGTTTACTTTATAGTCGCCCGCTATTTCTTTAAAATAATCGTACGTCCATTTATGGAGTGCCGGGCTGTCCTTAACAAATCCGGTTAGTATTACCGGTTTTTTAGGTTGAAGATGTTGTTTGTAAAATTCGTCTTTCTCAATAAGGCCAACACGGCTAATGGGCTTCAATAACATGAACCAAAAATAAAATAATTATATAATTACCATAAAGCTTTGCTACAACTATTGAGCGTACATGGCGGTAAGCGCCTGCATAAACCATGCCGAATGCGGGATCCATTGTTCGGTCCACCGCCATTCGTTGCCTTCGGCCTCTGTTTTATAATCTATACCGCTGCCATCAGGGTTGCCATCTTTACCGGTAATGCCGTTTGAAATACCGCCCCGTTCTGATCCATGGCCAAAGTTGGAGTGCATATAAGGCACATTATTCCTGCCGAATTTATACATAAAACAAGCCTGATAGGGGTTGCAGCCAAGTATCCAGGCTATCTGTTGTGAAGCGAAAACTTCCAGCGAATCTTTAACGGCTTTGTTGCCGGCATAAGCCACCTTCGCGCCCGCCAGCGCGGCGGTAGCCAATGAGCCTAAGCGCGCGTTTTCGCCCTGCCACCACCAGCCTGTTTCGTTCTCGTGCGGAATAAAAAAGCCGTCTTTAATTTTGCCTTTGTATTTAAATGTTTGCCGTGCATAACCAAAGGGATTGCTCACCTCGTTAGTTATCCTCAAATTATACGCCAGCGCTTTGCGAATAGTACTTAGTGCAGCTTCGCGATGTACAGCATCATTTTCCTTTTGCAAATAACGACACAAAGCAATTACCGGCATACCGGCATCGGATGCATGCCAAAACGGACGGCCTTTATCATCGGCCCTGAAATAACCTGCTTTAGTAATACGGGCATTAAGATTAGCGGCGCGTTTACGGGCTTCATTGCGGTAGGATACATTGTTGGTAGCGGCCCAAAGTTCGGTTGCGGCCATCAGGGCACAGTAATCGTCGATGATGTTTTCTTTACCATCGTCATCGTATTTTTTATTGTAGATGAGTAAATGGGCAAAGCCTTTTTTTGCTGCCGCGAGATATTGTGCCGAGGTATATTCGCCGTGCTTCTGCCAGCGCGATGCACGGGCCAGTGCCGCTATGGCCATACCACCACCCTCGCGAAAGGCGGCCTGGTATTGATTGGTGGTTACACTATTGGCCAGCAATCCAACTACCCGCCTCGCATGTGGGTCTTTATTAAAATAGCTGAACACGATCATGTAAAAATAGCCATCCTTTGATAGCGATCTTGCCAGGTAGTCGGCTCCCCAAAGCGCTTCGTTCTCTATAGAATCTTTTATTTTAAGCTGCCCGAGCAAACCGGGCATATTATCGCGGGCGTTAATGAGCGACCAGGTAACCAGCGGGATCTGCTGCGGCGACATGAAATTGGCATAGGCCAAATGCGAAAAGTACTTGCTTACATCGCCCGAGGCATCGCACCAGCCACCATGCAGATCAACCGTTTTGTTACTGCCGAATAAACGCACCTTTTTATCGGCTTCCAACTCGGCCGGGGTGTTGGCGCGTTGCTTATTATAATAATGCACTATGCTTGGCAGGGTGAGTTTGGCCAAAGCATTATCACCAATGGCAAAACTATCCGACTGGTATGTTTTATCATTAATGCTGATGGCTACATGGTAAGTGCCCGATTTATCGAACGTTGAAAAATCGGCCGAATAAAACACCTTACCCGGCAGCCATTCTTCTATCGCCTGCGGACCACTTAATACGCCTGTAAACACTTCCTCGCCAGTAGAATCATTCACCAAATGGAATACCGTTTTACGGGTAAGTTTTTCATCCATACCAACCAAAGCCATTTTGGGGCTGCGGTTGTTATAGGCAACCTGGTTAACATAAATATTGGGCTGGCCGCTGCAATATCCGCAGGCGAATAGAAACATCAGGCAGGCTAAAAGTAGTTTCATCATATTGCTGTAAGATAGGTTTAATGTTTACCCGCCGCCCAAAATATGGCATTGGTAAATAGTTTGGTGTAAGCCGTGTTGCTAAATAATTCGGGCGAATGCCCCATAAAAATATAGATGTTACGGGCCTTGTATTTAGGGTTGGTCCATACCACGGGATGATCGCCCATTTTAATATCTGTAGCAGGCTGATAGGTTGATTCATCAGCCGAGGCCAGCACCTGTACATTAGCCCGCGGACTTTTATCATAAGTGTACCATTCATCCTTATCTACTACAAATGCATGGGGCACACCTTTCATAACGGGGTGCGCGGGTTGCTCAACCTTTACCGTTGCCGATGCAAACGTGGCTATATAGTTTTTAAAACGGATACCGCCCATAAACTGATAGAACCACTGCCACATCTGCTGTCCGTCGAACTCTCCTAACAGACTGGCATGGTGAAAGCCTATCCACCCGCCGCGGCCTTTGTTAATGTATTTTATAAAGGCATCTTCAGCAGGTTTTCCCCAGCCATAAGGCGCGTAATCAATCTGAATAAATAGCCGGTAACGTTTCAGCAGGTCATCGGTAATTAATTTAGGATCTTGTATATAATCAACAGTAAAGTTGCTATCCGTAGCCAGCTTATCGAGCCATACCCTTGCCGCTTTTGAGTACGCAACATGATGCCCGCCGTTCTCGTAAATAGCCAGCACCTTAAACCGGGGTGTTTTTTGTTGCGCCCATACAATAGTTGTGCAAAATACAATGAGTAGCGTAAGTAAATAACGGGGAATGTTCTTCATTTATTTAGCAAGTTGACTATTGGTTTTTAAAAATACATATTATCGTTTAAAATGCTAATTGTTTAGCAATCAGTATATGCAATAAATAATTATAGGCATCGGCAGGTATAAAGCCTAAACTTTTTATCTGCTTGCTTGTAATAAAGGCATCAACCCATTAAACAGCAGGTATGGCTAAAAATTACAAATCAATATATAGCGCGCTGGCGGCCAACCTGCTTATAGCAGTAACCAAGTTTGTTGCAGGAGGCTTCAGCGGCAGTTCGTCCATGATATCTGAAGGAGTACACTCGCTGGTTGATACCATTAACCAGGTGCTGATATTGTATGGCCTTAAACGCAGCCGCAAACCGCCCGATGCAACCCACCCGTTTGGCTATGGTAAAGAGATCTATTTTTGGTCGTTCATTGTATCGATACTCATTTTTGGTTTGGGCGGCGGTATTTCTATTTACCAGGGTGTACACCATATAATGGAGCCCGAACCATTCGGCAACCCAACATGGAACTACGTGGTACTGGTGCTATCAATGATATTTGAGGGGAGTTCGCTCGTTATCGCCATAAAAGAATTTAACAAGGTTAGGGGCGACTTAAGCTGGTGGGATGCCATTGTAAAAAGCAAAGACCCAACCAGTTTTTTGGTACTGTTTGAAGATAGCGCCGCCGTAATTGGCCTGATGATCGTGTTGGTGTTTATGCTGATCGGTCATGGTTACAACCTCCCTTATATGGACGGGCTGGCATCGGTAATGGTGGGCTTGCTGCTGGTATTCGTATCGGCCATACTTGCCCGCGAAAGTCGCAGCTTGCTGATGGGCGAGGGTATAGCCCCCGAAACAAAGACCAAAATAAAGGCTATTGCCGAGCAGGATGGTTCGGTAATAAAAGTGCTTAATATCTTATCGAACTACCAATCGCCGGAGGAGGTTATACTGATGCTGATCGTAGCTTTTAAGCCCGACCTGGATACGGAAGACATTACCGATACCATCGACAGGCTGCGCAAACGCATTATGGACGAATACCAGCTTGTGCGCTTTGTGATCATACAGCCGCAAACCTATCCGCCAACGGGCGATACAGGTGTAAAAGCCAATGCCGAAAATATTAATTAGCCAGCACCATACGCTCCAGGGCGTCGATAAAGGTAGGTGAGTCGTTCAGGCTTTCTACCAGTTGCACCTCTTCGCCGCCTAAGTGTTTAAACTCGGCGCCGTACTCTTCGGTAACCTCAAAAACGGTTTCCAAACAATCGGCAACAAAGGCCGGGCAAAATACCAACAAGCGTTTTTTACCTTCTTTGGCCAGTTGCGCAATTACTTCGCTGGTGTAGGGCTGTACCCATGGGTCGCTGCCCAGGCGCGATTGAAAGCAAACGGTATAATCCTCTTTTGAAATGTTAAGTTCGGCCGCGATGAGCCTGGCTGTGTGGTATGATTGCGCCGAATAGCAAAACTTGTTTTTATCGGTAAGCGTTTGGCAGCAATCGTTCACTTTTAAACAGTGACTATGGGTATGATCGGCTTTAATAAGCTGCCTTTGCGGCAGGCCGTGAAAGCTGAACAGGATATGATCGTATTTTTCGGGCTGATATTTACGGCCGTTATCGGCAAAGGTTTTAATCATCAAATCATCATCGTGAAACGAGTTGATGAATGATATAGGCGGCGGGGTAGGCCAATCTTTAACCAGGCGCATTACCTTTTCATACACCGAACCTGTACTTGCCGAAGCGTATTGCGGAAACATCGGGATCACCTGTATACTATCCACCAGGGCAGCTTTCAGGTTATCAAGCGCCAGTTCTATCGATGGGTTTTGGTAGCGCATAGCCAGCTCAACCATGTAGCCATCGCCAAGGCGTTGTTGCAGGGCATCACGCTGTAATATGCTGTAGTGTTTTAATGGCGAACCGGTTTTATCATCCCAGATAGCCTTATATAATTTGGCCGATTTTGGCGCCCTGAAGGGTACAATAACCGCCTTAACCAAAAAGGTACGCAAAGCAGCATTTACGTCAATCACCCTCGGATCCATCAAAAACTCATCCAGATAACGGCGCACATCGCCTGTGCTCGGGCTATCCGGCGTACCTAAATTCACTAATAAAATTCCCTTTTTAGCCATAATATTTCGAGGCGCAAATGTAATAAAAAACCCCCTAACCCCCTGAAAGGGGAACTATTATTGCAAATTGATGATTAGCTTATGAATGCCGCCAATTACTTTATATTGCAAAACAGGTTTCCATTGAAATTATCGTTAGCCTGTGTGTCGTTTTAGGCTGATCTTAGGCAGGTTACAAATAACTATCAATATTATTCCGATCAAGCCCCCTTGAAGCGGGATGATTAGCAAGGGTGAAAAATTGCCCGCATTATCAGGCACTGCTTCACGCCCTATAGAAGTAGCTACGATAGTCAATAACTCAAACCACCAACCGAGACTCATTAAACCAGTTATAATTAAAATAAGATAAGCCTTGCTACGAAGCCGCTTTGCAAACAAGCACAAAGGGAGGATATAACCAGCCAATAACATTATCCAATAACTCCACCAGTATGGTCCGACTGCACGATTAATAATATTTATTGTATAATATTCTGCCGATGAAAAATAACCAATAAGGAATTCAATAACAGGAATGATGATATTGAGCGATGTATAGACCAATACTAACCAGCTGATTATAATAACCGGTCGCTTATAATCTAAATCTCTTTTTAACAGGATTCTCGCAACTATGATAATAAGTACGCTGAAAAAACTGCCTTTTATCAGGTTCATATCAATCAGATGTGCAAAACGATGTAATATCTCCATTAACGATATGTTTAGGTTGCTGTAAAAGTATCCCTTTTATTTACTGCTAACTTAGTAAACAGCCTATTTATTTGCTTGTGGCGGTGGCGTTTGCCACAGCTTCCACCATGGTGTACCCGGCGAATCGTGGTGTTCATAATGATAACCAAAAAAATAGCAGCTAAAAAAGGCCGCTACGTGGTTTCGGGATTGACTACGGGCGTGGTATTGATTATCGTGCTCACCTTTGTGTGGTAAATAAGTGCCAAAGTAAAACAGCTGCAAGGTGCTTAATAAAGATGGCGCTACCCAAAACAGCAGCAGGTTAGGCTGCGGAATCCATAGCTTTAGTACATTGAATACTATCGCCATAATTACTATTTGCCAAACAGACAGATAATTGCGGATAAACCTTACATACCAACTCCAAAAACCACCTTCATGATAATCCGGATCGACCTCGGTATGTACATGGCTGTGGTGTAAGTGGTGTTTGGTATACAGTTGCGGGTACCAAAATGAGGCATACAAAAAAGTACAGATATAACCTACCAAGTTATTAACCTTTCGGTTGGGTGCTATAGTACCGTGCATGGCATCGTGCGCGGTAATGAAAAGCCCTGTATACAGGTGCATCTGCAATAAAATAAAGAAATAAAGCAGCGGATTAGCAAAGTTCACCTGCCATTGCATCAGCAAAATAATGGACGTTAGCCAGCTGCCAATAACCAGCATGGCAACAAATAAACCGGTGTATGATGGTGCTTTTTGCATGAATATGCTATAGCGCAAATATCGTGCTGTTAAAATTGCTCAAGGGCTTCTTTCACATCTTTCATCAACCACATAGGGGTCGATGTAGCGCCTGCAATGCCCACGGTATCACCGGGATTAAACAGGATCTTATCCAGTTCATCAACTGCCGAAATGAAGTAGGTGCTCGGGTTATGCTTTTTGCATACCTCATACAACACCTTCCCGTTTGATGATTTACGGCCGGAGACGAACACGATCTTATCAAATTTGGTAGCAAAGGCAGGCAGATCCTTATCGCGGTTGGATACTTGCCGGCAAATAGTATCGTTCGCCTTTACTTCATACCCGCGCGACAGCAACTCATCCTTAATACCATAGAATTTCTCCATGCTTTTGGTGGTTTGGCTGTACAGGGTAAAACTTTGCGGCAACTCCACATTATCCAGCTCGGCAATATCCTGAAAAACCAGCGCCTCGTTATTGGTTTGCCCTTGCAGACCTATAACCTCGGCATGGCCATGTTTACCGAATATGAGGATCTTCTCCTTACTATCGAACGATGTTTTTATCCTGTTTTGCAGTTTAAGCACTACCGGGCACGAGGCATCAATCAGGGTGATGTTGTTCTCTAAAGCGGTGCGGTAAGTTTCCGGGGCTTCGCCATGGGCGCGGATGAGCACTTTTTCGTTATGCAGGTCGCCCAGTTCGGCGTGTTCAATAATGCGCAGACCTTTAGCTTTCAGGCGGGCAACCTCTTCATCATTGTGCACAATATCGCCAAGGCAATAAAGGTAGCCGTCTTGCTCCAGTATTTCTTCGGCCATGTCAATAGCAAACACTACCCCAAAGCAAAAGCCCGAATCCTGGTCAATGGTAACCTTTAAATTATACTCTCCCATGATGATGCAAATTTACAGCAAAAACATTTAACAATTATAATAAACCATTTGTGTTATGCCGATTGATTACATGGCTTTTACATCTGCCGGAAATTCGTAATTTTATCAGATAACGATCTAAACCTATAACTGCTGGATACCTTAAAATATATCTTAAAAAACACAGTAGTTTACTTGCTCCTGTGTGTGGCAACCTTTTTAATGCTGCTGGGGATTGTACGCTATTGTCCTATGCAAAACAACATCGGTTTTTTGCAGTTTAAACAGGCATACTTACATATCCTGCCCTGGAAAATCGCTTTTTAAACGCATGTATTCACCATCATATTCACATTGCTGGCAGGCTTCACGCAGTTCTCGGCCTATATTTTAAAACACCATTGCCAATTACACCGTGTAATAGGGAAGATATACGTTTACGATATTTTTATAAACTTCCCCGTAGGCTTATTGATGGGTATTTACGCCAACGGATTATTACCCTCAAAAACAGCTTTTGTTATTTTAGATTGCCTGTGGTTTTGGTTCACTTATAAAGCGGTAATAGAAGTTAAGAAAGGCAATATTACAGCACATAAGCAATACATGATCAGGAGTTACGCGCTTACCCTATCTGCCGTTACCCTACGCTGCTGGAAAATTGTTATTTTAAGTATTACCTATGTTGATCCGCTGCATCTTTACATGATAGATGCCTGGCTGGGTTTTGTGCCTAATTTATTATTTGCCGAATGGCTTATCGGGAGAAAAAAACGGCACTATCGCTCAATCCGGAAATTGTATAATATCACAAAATAAAAAGCGGTAAGAATTATGGCCAAACTGCCCATAAAAACAAGCGCGCTAAATAGTCCGGGATATTTACTCCCGTTACTTTTCAATTTTTTATTAGCGAAAACAGTAATAAAAGTGGAGGCTATAATGGCAATAAGAAATGGCAGTACAGTTATAAGTAAATAGAACATGTCGCTTATGATTTAGGTACAGGGCTTGTGGATATGATAATAATGCAAGATAATTGTTTTTTGAGAGGATAGTACCTACACCCAACGCAAAACAATAAAAAACACAAACTGCGCGATCAATAAAGCTAAACCGACAAACCCCTGCTTTTTAAAGAGGAACAGCTCAAATACAGCCAACATTAGCGCGCTTACTAAAAACCAGCAGATATAATTTTTGAGAGGAATACCGGCCGATTGCCACTGCCAGTAATCAAACAGGATAGCTACAGGCTCAATCAAATAATCCAGCAGCACCAATACAACCGCGCCAAGAGCAATACGAACTACAGGTTGTTTGATGCCCGAATGTTGCAATACTGTTCCGGCAGCATAAATCAACAACAACCAGTTTACGCCGATCATCAGCGGGATATCAAATACTTTTGTGCCCAGCGTTTTACCGTAGGCATAACTGCCAAACAGCAGGCCTGTATGTACGCCTATCCATTCGGCAGTAAAACCGGCTATGAAAATGAGCAGGGCGAATAACAAAAACTTCCCGCTAAAACTCTCATGACTGTATAGCAGCACGGCCAGCATCAACAGCAAATGAAACGGCACCAGCTGTAAAAACAAGGGCACCAGGGCAGGTATGGCAAAGCCGATCAATCCCACAAAGTGGAACAATGCCACAATGATGATCAGTATCCTATTGCTTACCATGCGTTGCCCGTTCATATCCGCCTGCCTTTCCATACGGTGGTTTTGGTAAGGTATTGTTGAATAGAGGTAAATGCTATGACGGCAAGGTTAAGCATCTGCACAGGGTGCAGCAGTACATTTACTAAGGCATTTTGCCCGGCCAGCAGCGATATCATGATGCGGGTAAGTACAATGAGGCCTATCATCATAAACATCAACTGGAAATTTAAGGCCATAATTACAATAAGCGGACCACCCACCAACAGCGTTATGTACAGCAAAAATCCCGGTATGCTATAGTTGAAAGCTGCCAAAAAATTCTTCCCGAAACCGTTGATCGCCTCGTGCCTGCTTTTATACATCCGGCAACTGATCATCCCGTTGGCTAACAAAGCTTCGCCATTATATTTTTGCGCCTTTACACAGCGCATTATCTCCACATCTTCCACCACCTTATTACGCACTGTTTTATGCCATTCGTGCCTGCGGTAAACTTCGGCATCAAACAGCATAAACTGCCCGCTGGCTGCCGCTACAGATGGCGTTTTTAGCAAGTACACCAGGCGCAAAGGCAGCAGGTTTAACAAAATATAATGCATCAGCGGCACTACCGCTTTTTCGCCGGGACTAAGCATGGTTTGATTGGTGAACAGGCTTAGCAAAGCCAGTTTGTTTAGTTTCATGCGGTGCAGCGCGCTGTTGATGAGCTGCCGGTTAACCTGTTCATCGGCATCTAAAAATAAAAAGTATTCGCCCCGGGCTTGTTTGGCCAATTGATGGCAGGCGAAGTTTTTGCCCAGCCAGTCGTCGCTTAATTTTTTGCCTTTTATTACCCTGAACCGGGGGTTGGTCGCCACGAAATCGCTGCATACCCGGTAAGTATCATCGGTAGAGTTATCGTCGAGGATGAGCACTTCGTAATTCGGATAATCCTGCCCGGCGATAGATTGCAGGAGCGTTAAAATATTGTCCTGCTCGTTGCGCGCGGGGACGAGTATGGACACCAGTGCGTTGTACTGGTGCGCTATATGCGGGAGTTTTGGGTTCGACAGGAAATTGAACAGGGTTACAGCAAAGCGCAAAATGACAAAAAAAAGCGTTACGTATATGGCTATGATCACGTTATAAAACTATTTGTGTTTGCTGCTGCCTTGCCGCATCGTAATGCTGCCGGTAGGCCTGCTGTAAATTGCCGATAGTTGCAAATTCGCTATCGCTGTTACTAATGTAAACGTTTGCTGTTGGTTTTTTATGTTGCAGGTGCTCTATAAAAGTTGCGGCAAATACCAGGCTGAAGTTTTTACCCGCCCGCTGCATAATACGGAACACCCCTTTCTCAAAAATAACATTATCCGAAAAGTTGGAGTACAGTTTACCCTGCGGAAATATGAGCACCAAATTTTGCGGATCGTTCAGTAAACCAGCCGCATAATCCAGCGAAGCCACAACATCTTTTGAGTTTTTGGATACCGAAAAGCCGCCCACATATTTAAAAAAGGAAACCTTGCGCGAGGTTTCTTCCAGTATCATTACAAGGAAACGTTTTTTGAACAGCCGGGTATTGATGTAATACATAATAAAACCATCCCACCAGCTAAAATGATTGGCTATCAGCAGCACGGCCTTATCATTGGCCACCTCAACCGTATTATAATTTACGGCAGCAAAGCTTTTAACCACCAGCCTGTTAATATAGCGGTGGAAAAACCAGTGGATGAGGGAGTTGTTCTTTGCGGGTATCATGCAGTGCCGGTTGGTGAGGCCATAAGGGCAATATTAACAATTACAGGCTAAAGCGGTAAATAATCGCCGGTATTTATTTGCAGGATGCCAACTTTAGCTTAACTTTATAAAAAAGGATTGCAGCGTAATGAAAGTAACCTATAGTAAATTTATGGCCTGTGCGTTAGCGGTAGCAGAAATAGGCTTACTGGCAGCATACAGTTATAGTTATCGGAAAGACCTTACCGCGCATACCTGGACACCATACGTAGCCGGTTTTATAATGGCGGGCATATTGTTAACCATCATTTACCGTAACGTAGTGCCTGCTTTTAAAAATGCGGTAGCATTAGAGATGAATGAACATCAGTTGATCAATAATACCGATAACCGCACTTTAGATTGGACTGAAATTAAGAAGATCCATTTGTTTGACTCGGGCGTGATTTCTATAGAACTGCATGATGCCGAAGCTTTAAGACCCGTTACCATGCTGGGTTATTTACCTTATGGCTTATCAAAACTAATGTACCGTAGTCCGCTGGTGATAGGTACACGCATGTTAAACAATAAGGCTACCGTAATACACGAAACCATGCTGCAATACTGGAACGCTGCCAACCTGCACCGTAACGTCATTTGCCCCCGGTAGTTAAACTGTTATTAGCTTTAATATCTTTTCGGTAGCGCCTTTTTGCTCATCTACATACCGCTTTGCCGTAGCGCTGCTTTGCTCATAAAAGGCAGCATCATCTGTAAGCCTTTTCGCAGTAGCTATTAACTCTGTTTCGTTACTGATGCTGAACCCGCCCCTCAAGGCTATCAGATCGCAAGCCTCTTTAAAATTTTGATAATTAGTACCGAATATTACCGGCAGGCCAAAAGCCGCGGCTTCCAACGTGTTGTGTATCCCCGCGCCAAAGCCCCCGCCAATGTAGGCAATGCGCCCATATTGATAGAGTGACGAAAGCATGCCGATATTATCGATAATAAGAATGTCGTGTTGCTGGCTGTAGGTATCCACCTGCTTTACCAGTTCCGAATGACTGATGGCCGTGCCCTGTGGCAACACGCTCAATAAACGGCTTATCTTTTCTTCGCCGATTTCATGTGGTGCTATTACAAATTTCCAATCGGGGTAGGCGGCTACCAGTACGGCCAATAACTTTTCATCCTCGGGCCAGGTACTGCCGCAAACAAATGCATTTTTACCGTTAATAAAGTTTTTGATTACCGGCAGATCGCGTGGCGACTGCGCGTTGGCCCACACCCTGTCGAACCGGGTATCGCCGCTTACGGTAGTATTGGTTATGCTGATGGCTTGCAGTAATTGTGTTGAGCGTTCATCCTGCAAAAAAAAATGGCTCACAAAAGTTAACATCTTACGGTGCAGCCCGCCATACCATTTAAAAAACACCTGTTTCGGCCTGAATATGCCCGATACGATATACAACGGAATATTCCGCTGATGCAGCGCTTTAAAATAGTGGTACCAGTATTCGTACTTGGTAAATACAGCGAGCGTGGGCTGTATGGCATCTATAAAATTACGGGCGTTAGCGGGGGTATCTAAGGGCAAATAATAAACGGCATCGGCAAGGGGCGTATTCTTCCTTATTTCGTAGCCTGATGGTGAAAAGAACGTGACTACTATTTTTCGGCCGGGGTGCTGCTCGCGCATCTTCTCCAGCACAGGGCGGCCCTGCTCAAATTCGCCCAGCGAAGCGAAGTGAAACCATATACTATCCTGGCAACGTATAACGGTTTGGTTCTTGCGGCCTGTTATCCATAGCTTTGCTTTTTTATTGAAAAACGAAGCGATATAAACAGCAAGATAATATAACCTGACCCCTAAATTATATAGTAACATCATTTAATAAACGAATTATTATATTCGTAGGGGATAAAAGTAAGAACATTAATTTTATAAAACATCTGCGAAAATAATAGCTGTTAAACGGCGGGTTTTACAGGGATACGAGAGGGTGATATTAACAGGTATTAGTGTATAACATCTAAAATAAAAATACCAATATGTCAAGAAAGCGTATACTGATCACCGGGGCCGCAGGCTTCTTAGGGTCGCACCTGTGCGACAGGTTTATCAAAGAAGATTACCATGTAATTGGTATGGACAACCTGATAACAGGCGACCTGCGTAACATTGAGCACCTGTTTAAACTGGAAAATTTCGAGTTTTATAACCACGATGTATCCAGCTTTGTACACGTACCCGGCGATCTGCACTATATCCTGCATTTCGCATCACCGGCCAGTCCGATCGATTACCTGAAGATCCCTATCCAAACCTTGAAAGTAGGTTCATTAGGTACGCATAACCTGCTTGGCTTGGCCAAGGTGAAAGGCGCACGAATGCTGATCGCTTCTACCTCAGAAGTATATGGCGACCCAAACATCAACCCACAACCCGAAGAATACTGGGGTAACGTAAACCCTGTTGGTCCGCGTGGTGTATATGACGAAGCCAAGCGTTTCCAGGAAGCTATTACGATGGCTTACCATACCTTCCATGGATTGGAAACCCGCATTATCCGGATCTTTAATACTTATGGCCCAAGAATGCGACTGAATGACGGCCGTGTATTGCCTGCATTCATCGGTCAGGCTTTGAGAGGCGAATCATTAACCATGTTTGGTGATGGTTCCCAAACCCGTTCATTTTGTTATGTAGATGATTTGGTTGAAGGTATTTACCGCTTGTTATTCAGCGATTATGCCCAGCCGATGAACATTGGTAACCCCGATGAGATAACGATAAGACAATTTGGAGAAGAAATTATAAAATTGACCGGTACTGACCAAAAATTAGTAAGTTTGCCGCTCCCGGTTGATGATCCAAAACAGCGCCGTCCGGATATAACCAAAGCCAAAGCCATACTGGGCTGGGAGCCGAAGGTGTCGCGTAGCGAAGGTTTAAAGATCACATTGGATTATTTTAAATCCTTACCCGAGAAAGAAATACGACACAAGGATTTCACTTACTATAATAAATAATTTAATGGCAAAAATATTAGTAACCGGCGGCTTAGGTTTCATAGGCTCGCACACGGTGGTTGAACTGGTAAACTCGGGCTATGAACCTGTAATTGTTGACGACCTTTCAAACTCTAACCCTAAAATTTTAGATCAGCTAACCAAGATCATCGGTTACAAACCGGTTTTTCACCAGGTTGACCTTTGCGACGAGAAAGCCGTAGCAAACCTGGTAGCTACCGAAAACGACATTGCCGGCATTATCCACTTCGCGGCTTTTAAAGCTGTGGGCGAATCGGTTAAACTGCCATTAAAATACTACCGCAACAACTTTTACTCGCTTATTAACCTGCTTAACGGTTATTATGGCAAGCCTTTAAACTTCGTATTTTCTTCAAGCTGCACCGTGTACGGTCAGCCGGAAATATTGCCTGTTACTGAAGATGCACCGGTGCAACCGGCACAGTCGCCTTACGGTAATACCAAACAGGTAGCCGAAGAAATACTGACCGACATGGTAGCTTCGGGTACCGATTACAAAGTGATCTCCCTGCGTTACTTTAACCCGGTTGGCGCGCACGAAAGCGCCCTGATAGGCGAATTGCCAATTGGCGTACCGCAAAACCTGGTGCCTTTCATTACGCAAACGGCCATAGGCAAACGCGAAAAACTGACCGTTTTCGGTGACAAATATGATACCCCTGACGGCAGCTGCGTACGCGATTATATCCACGTGGTTGATTTGGCCAAGGCGCACGTATCGGCACTTAAACTGATGGAGCAGGAAAGCTTTAAAGGTTACGATGTGTTTAACCTGGGCACAGGCACAGGCAGTACCGTTTTACAGGTGATCGCCGCTTTTGAGCAGGCCACCGGTGTAAAACTGAACTACGAAATTGGTCCGCCGCGCGAAGGCGATGTGGAGAAAGTTTGGGGCAACGTTACCAAATCAACCGAAAAGTTGGGCTGGAAAACCGAGCTTGAACTGGATGCCATGATGTCATCGGCATGGGCATGGGAAAAATACATTTCTCAAAATCCGCTATAAAAACTATTAGCCGGTAATATTGGTTATATTACCGGCTAATAAATAATATAAGGCGCCTACAAAATTGCCGCGCGCCATACCACTATGTTTGATTTTTTCAGGAAACCGAAGGTTGCCGCGTTTAATTATGAAACGGTGGCGGTTGATATGCACTCGCATGTTTTGCCGGGTATTGATGATGGTGCCCCAACCCCTGAAGATTCGATAATACTGATCCGTAAGATGATGAGTCTTGGTATCAGCAAAATAATCGCTACGCCGCACATCATGGCCGATTATTACCGCAACACGCCCGAAACTATCAATAACGCTTTACAGCTATTGAAGGCGGCCCTGGTAAAAGAGCAGATCAACATCCCCATATCTGCCGCTGCCGAACATTACTTCGACGAAAATTTTGAACAAGCCATAAATGAAGGCCGTGCAATGACAATGGGCGACAAATATGTGCTGTTCGAACTGTCGTTTTTAAGTATGCCCGGTAATATTTTAGAAATGATCCGCCGCATGCGCGAAGTGGGGTACAGACCAATACTGGCTCACCCCGAGCGTTACCTGTACATGAGCGTTGATCAACTCAAACGCATCCACGATGAAGGCTGCGACCTGCAGCTTAACACCATATCGCTCACGGGGTACTTCGGCAAAGCCTCAAAAAAAATAGCCGAAGAATTGATAGACCGCCAGATGGTCGATTTTATATCCAGCGACATGCACCACCCGCGCCACGCCACCGCTTTTGAAGAGGCGCTGCGTATGCCGTACCTTGAAAAGGTATTGTTTGATTATCCATTGAAGAATAAGTTATTATTATAAGCGGCCTAATTACTCCGCGGTTACTCTTTTAACGTATTCCGTTTTGCCCATCTTCTTATCAGCCAGTAAACAATTACAACGGCTAACCATAATGGCCATAATGCTATAATACCGAAAAGAATGCTTTCGATAGTGCCAACACCGTTGCCCAATGCCTTTTGCAATTTATACACAAAGCCATTTCCGCTGGCTACCTGCTCTGCTTGCTTGGTGTAAAATGTGATGGAAAGCGAACTGTAAGCAACTTGTTTATTTAAATAGTTCAGTTGGCTTTGGGTCGATTCAATATCGCTACGGATCTCAGTAAGCTTGTTTTCAATCTCCAGCAGGTCGCTTATTTTAGTGGCTTTCTTCAAAAGATCGAGGTAGCGCGCCTCTAACAGCTTCTTATTATCGAGTCTTGTTTTATTATCAATGTATTGCGTAGTAACATCTGTAGCGCGGATACTGCGACTGTCAATTTTAACGGCTGTAGCCGATACATTGCTTACAAAACCATCGAAATTAGCGGCCGGGATACGGATATCTAAAGTATACTCTTTACGATTTTCGTCACCATCGGTTGTTTCGCTGTCGTTATCAACGTAGCCACCCATCTTTTTTAGCGAAGCGAGAATCTCTTTACGGGTGTCTGCTACATTACCGGTTTCAAATCTAATAACACCTTCTTTTATAATTTTCTTGTCGGTATTACTTGCTGTTGAAGTGTTACCGGCCATCGGTTTAGCTGCATCGCTTGCCGATTCTTCACTGCTTATATCATCTGCTGACTCTCCATTATCAGGTACAACCACAGGCGGCACGAATCTTTTAGCCGAATTACCAGCTTCTTTCTGCAATACTATTTCGGCTTCGGCAGCATTAGTCTTTTTTTCATTACCACAAGCACCCAAAGTGAGTATCAGTGGCATTATCAATAGTAACCTTTTCATATTTTATGGTTTAAGTTTCTCATTATTCCTGTGCCTGTCGGCATCGCGGATACTTTTCTTCTCCAGGTTTTTCTCCAACGCTTCGGTAAGGTCAATGCCGGTTTGGTTTGCCAGGCAAATCAGCACGAAGAGCACGTCGGCCATTTCATCGGCCAGGTTAACTTCCGTGTCCGATTTTTTGTAGCTCTGCTCACCATACTGCCTTGCCATAATGCGGGCAACCTCACCAACCTCCTCCATTAAAATAGCGGTATTGGTCAACTCGTTAAAGTAACGTATCCCCATTGTTTTTATCCAGTTATCTACAAGATGCTGAGCGGCCTTGATTTCCATAAAGTATTGTGCTGTTTTTTAGTGTGTATCTTTTTCCTTAGTATCCATTATTATGGTGACCGGCCCGTCATTCACCAGGCTTATCTTCATATCGGCCCCGAAAATACCGGTGGCTATCTTTTTGCCCGTGAGCTTACTTAGTTCGCTTATCATATACTCGTATAGCGGAATAGCTTTGTCCGGCCGTGCAGCACGGATAAACGACGGGCGATTGCCTTTTTTAGTTTGGGCAAACAGCGTGAACTGTGATATGAGCAGAATATCGCCGCCAACATCGGCCAGGGCTTTATTCATCAAACCATTCTCGTCGCCAAATACCCGCATGCCGGTTATTTTTTGTGCCAGCCATTGCGCGTCAGCTTCTGTATCGGCATCCTCAACTCCTAATAAAACCAAAAAGCCTTTGGCTATTTCACCCGTAATATTGCCGTCGACCCGGCAAGCGGCTTCTGAAACCCGTTGTAGTACTGCACGCATAATTATGATAGAATAAAAATGCAAGATAGGTAAGTGAGAGGCAAGAATAAAGAAACAAGATTCAGGAATCTTAAGGATGCCCTGTCTCCTGATTCTCAACTGCTGTATCTAATCACGCTCTTGTATCGTTGCCGTTGTAAATGCTGAGGTAGCTTTCGTAGCGTGATAGTTCAATTTCGCCGTTTTCCAGGGCTTCGAGCACCGCGCAGCCGGGCTCGTTGATGTGACGGCAGTTGTTAAAGCGGCAATCGTGCATGCGCGAGCGCATTTCGGGGAAGAAATGACCAAGCTCCTGTTTCTCAATATCGATAACCCCCAGTTCGCGGATGCCGGGCGTGTCGATAATAAATCCGCCTTGCGGCAGCTCAAACATTTCGGCAAAGGTGGTGGTGTGCATGCCCTTATCGCTCCAGTCGGAAATTTGGTTGGTACGCAGTTCCAGGTCGGGCAGCAGGCGGTTGATCAGGCTTGATTTACCTACACCCGAATGCCCAGAAAACAAGGTCACTTTATCTTTAAGCAAAGCCTGCACTTCATCAATATTGGTACCCTCCAATGCCGAAACTTCAAAGCAAGGGTAGCCTATGTTTTCGTAAACGGCTTTGTATTCCTGCAAAATCTCCAGGCCTTCGTCACTAAACAAGTCAAGCTTATTAAAGATAAGCCTTGCCGGAATATCGTAGGCTTCGGCAGTAACCAAAAAGCGGTCGATAAAACCCAGTGAAGTACGCGGCGAAGCCAAAGTAACTACCAGCAAGGCCTGATCAAGATTGGCGGCGATGATTTGCGCCTGTTTTGACAGGTTGATGGATTTGCGGATGATATAGTTTTTGCGCTGTTGCATGTTGGTAATAACGGCGGTATCCTGGTCGGGCTCCATCTCAAAATCAACCACGTCGCCTACTGCTAAGGGGTTGGTGGTGGTGATGCCTTTTATCCTGAATTTTCCTTTTATCCGGCAATCATAGCGTTCCCCGTTGGGCGTTTGCACCTGGTACCAGCTTCCGGTTGATTTTGTTATTAGTCCCTGCATTTTGAAGGGGTAAAGGTATGAAAGATAACAGCCGCTAAAAAATAAATAACAATTACCCTTGCTAATTCAAAAATTAACCGCTTTATTTGCGACGTCTGAAAAACAGACATATAACAACAATGTTTAACTGCACCACCATTATTATTAGCATTATTACCACCGGGATAACCCGCGGAGGAAGATAAGCGTATGGTGTAAAAAATACAAAGAACCAAATGAGCGCCTTCCTCCGAAAAGAGGAAGGCGCTTTTTTTTTAATTTAACCTGAAGATGAAAGTTTTAAAATTTGGCGGTACTTCCGTAGGCTCTGTTAACAGTATAAAAACCTTATTGAGCATTGTAAAAAATGAGGTTGATAAGGGCGAAAAGCCGGTGGTAGTATTATCGGCCATGAGCGGGGTTACCAACCTGCTGATCAATATGGCCGAAGAGGCTGCCAAAGGCAACGAATTTACCGCCCAACTGGCCGAGCTGGAAAAACGCCACTTTGATGCTGTGAAAAGCCTGCTGGATATACAAAACCAAAACCCGGCCTTCACCCGCTTAAAAATTCATTTTAATCAACTGGAAGAGCTGCTGCAAGGTGTGCTTACCCTACGCGAGCTTACCCTAAAAACCCGCGACCTGATACTAAGCTACGGCGAGCGTTGCTCAACCCTTATGATCAGCAAAATTGCCGCGCAGCATTTTGCCAACGCCTTTTTTGTAGATGCAGCTGATGTTATAAAAACCGACAATACCTTTGGCAACGCCAAAGTGAACACCGGCCTTACCGAAATGCTGATACGCGATTTGCAGCAGGCCAATACCGATAAAGTACTTTTTGTTACCGGTTTTATAGCCAGTAACGATGCCGGGCAAATCACCACCCTTGGCCGTGGCGGCAGCGATTACACCGCGGCCATATTCGGCGCAGCGCTTAACGCGCAGGAAATACAGATATGGACAGACGTTAACGGCATGATGACCGCCGACCCGCGGATGGTTAAAAAAGCCTTCCCGCTGGATGAGCTTACCTATACCGAGGCGATGGAGCTTTCATACTTCGGCGCCAAGGTGATCTATCCGCCAACCATGATCCCGGCTTTTCTGAAAAAGATTCCTATCGTTATCAAAAACACCTTTGAGCCTGAGTTTGCGGGCACCGTGATCAAGCACGATTGCAAACCATCAAAATTGGCTATTAAGGGTATCTCATCAATCAACAATATCAGCATACTTAACCTGCAAGGCAGTGGCATGGTGGGCAAATCGGGCTTTAGCGGCCGTTTGTTCTCCTTACTGGCCCGCGAGCAGATCAACGTTATCCTTATCACCCAATCATCGTCAGAGCATAGTATCACCTTCGCGGTAAACCCTGATGATGCCAACAAAGCCAAGCTGTTAATAGAGCAGGAATTTGAACTGGAACTGCTGGCTAATAAATTAGACCAGGTAGTGATAGAGCAAAACCTGGCCATACTGGCTGTGGTAGGCGAAAACATGAAACAAACACCCGGCGTATCCGGCAAGTTGTTCCACGCGCTGGGTCGTAACGGGGTTAACGTAAGGGCAATCGCGCAGGGCTCGTCAGAGTATAATATTTCGGTGATCATCAGCGAGTATGACCTTGCCAAAGCGCTTAACGCGGTGCACGATGCTTTCTTTGTTGATCTGTATAAAACCCTGCACGCGTTTTGCCTGGGTACAGGCAACATAGGCAAAACCTTGTTTAAACAGTTGAATGCCCATGCCGAGTTTTTACGTAAAGAGAACGGCATACAGGTTAAAATTTCCGGTATAAGCAATACCCGCCAAATGGTGTTCAGTGCCGATGGCATATCGCTCGACGATTGGGAAGAAACCCTGCAAAACAACGGCGAGCAAGCCGACCTGCGCGGATTTATCGACAGGATGAAGAGCATGAACCTGCCTAACTGCGTGTTCATTGATAACACGGCCAGTCCTACGCCTATCGCTTTTTACGAAGAGGTTTTTAAATCAACTATATCTGTGGTTACCTGTAATAAAATAGGTAATTCGGGCAGCTTTAATCAATACAAAACCTTCAGGGATACCGCGAGACAACATGGTGTCGACTTCTTTTACGAAACCAATGTTGGTGCAGGCCTGCCAATCATCCGTACCCTTAAGGACCTAATGAACAGCGGCGACCGCGTGCAGCGTATCGAAGCCATCTTGTCGGGCACTATATCATTCATCTTTAATCACTTTAAGGGCGATGCCAATTTTCACGATGTGGTAAAGCTGGCACAGGAGAAAGGCTATACCGAACCCGATCCGCGTGATGATTTACGTGGTACCGACTTTATGCGCAAGATATTGATACTGGCACGTGATGCAGGCCACGCTTTCGAAGCCACTGATGTGAACATAGAAAGCATATTGCCGCAAGCCTGCCTTGATGCTACCACTGTTGAAGATTTTTACGCCGCACTGAAAAGCGAAGATGTCTACTTCACCAACCTGAAAGAGCAAGCTGAAGCCGGTAAAAAAGTATTGCGTTATATAGGTATGCTGGAAAACGGCAAGGCATCTATTAAACTGCAAATGGTTGATGAAAACCATCCGTTCTACATGCTGTCGGGCAGTGATAACATTATATCCTTCACTACTGACAGATACAAGGAGCGTCCGCTGGTGGTTAAAGGTCCGGGCGCAGGTGCCGAAGTTACAGCGGCCGGTGTGTTTGCTGATTTGATTAATGTTGGGGCTAATTAAGTGAGAGGCAAGAGTTAAGATTCAAGAGACAAGAAAAAGGCCTTTAGCGCCCGGGTTCCCCTCTTGAGAGGGGCGGGGGTGTGTTAATGACGATGCAAAGCACGCATGTGTTAAAGCTAAAAGAGATATTATTATGAGCAACGATATACAAGAAATAAAACAAAGCGCTGCCGCTGCCTTTATCGGCAACAGTGTTGCTGTGGGTACAGAGGTGAAGGTTTTTGCACCGGCCACTGTGGCTAATGTGGTGTGCGGGTTTGATGTGCTGGGTTTTGCGGTAAACGAACCCGGCGATGAAGTAGTGATGCGTGTTACCGGAACACCGGGCATTACCATCAGCAAAATTACAGGCGATGACGGTCGCCTGCCTTTAGACCCGGCTAAAAATACGGTAAGCGTAAGCGTACAGCATTACCTCAACAGTATCGGTCGTGCCGACATTGGGTTGGATATCGAACTCCACAAAAAAATGCCTATAGGCAGCGGATTAGGTTCAAGCTCGGCAAGTACCGTGGCTGGTTTATACGCTATCAAAACCTTATTAGGCGATGATCGCGACGTAATCAACCTGCTTCCGTTCGCCATGAAAGGTGAAGAAATGGCTTGCGGGCATGGCCATGCTGATAACGTAGCACCTGCCTTATTGGGCGGCTTTGTGCTGATACGCAGTTACGAGCCTTTAGATGTGGTACGTTTACCGCACCCTGCCGGTTTATACTGCGCCATTGTATTCCCCGATGTAGATGTGCCAACCCGTGAGGCCAGGCAGATCATCCGCACCAAAATATTAATGCGCGACGCGGTTACGCAGTGGGGCAACATCGCCGGGTTGGTAAGCGGCTTGTTCATGCAGGACATCGACCTGATCGGGCGTAGTATGCAGGATGTACTGGTAGAACCGGTACGCTCCATGCTTATCCCCGACTTTTACAAAATGCGCGAAATAGCCATGGAAAACGGCGCGGTAAGCTTCGGCATATCAGGCTCCGGTCCGTCAGTGTTCGCCTTCACCAAAGATGAAGCTACCGCCACACTCATCACGCAGAAATTACAACAGCACCTAACCGGCATCAAAATAGGTTCGAATACTTATGTATCTACTATTAACGATGCAGGACCGAGGGTGCTTTAAGAGGGAAAAGGTGAAAGGCGAAAGCAAAAAGCTTTGGCATTGATAAATAGATTAAAACCCTTGTCATGCTGAGGAACGAAGCATCTGTCGGCTACTTTAAAGCGAAGAAGATTCTTCACTACGTTCAGAATGACAGTCTTTTTAATCTTGTCATTGCGAGGAACGAAGCAATCCCGTCGCCATGCAAGCTATAAAGCAATAACAAACAAACCAAATTCGAAATTGAACATTCGAAATCCGAAATAAAATGAAATTATACAGCACCAATAACACCGCAGCCAGCGTATCATTTAAAGAGGCGGTTTTTAACAGCATGCCGCAGGATAAAGGCTTGTATATGCCGGTAAACATTCCGCAGCTCGATCCGGAATTTATCAGCAACCTGGATAAGTACACCCTGCCCGAGATCGCTTTCCGTGTAGCTAAGAACCTTTTGGGCGATGCAGTGCCGGAAGCCGATCTGAAAGCTTTGATAGAAGACGCTATCAACTTTGATGCGCCTGTAGTGGAGCTGGAAGAAGATGTTTACGTGCTCGAATTGTTCCATGGACCATCGCTGGCGTTTAAGGATTTTGGCGCGAGGTTCATGAGCCGTATCATGAGCTACTTTTTAGAGGCAGGCGAAAAACAGCTCGACGTACTGGTAGCCACATCGGGAGATACCGGGGGTGCTGTAGCGTTGGGCTTTTTAGGTGTGCCCAACACAAGGGTGACTATATTATACCCTAAAGGCAAGGTGAGCGGCATACAGGAGCAGCAACTAACCACCAACGGCCAAAACATTCGCGCGCTGGAAGTGGAAGGCACCTTTGACGATTGCCAGTCCCTGGTGAAACAGGCTTTTACCGATGCAGAACTGAACGCGGAGTTCCGCCTTACATCGGCTAACTCCATCAACATAGCACGGTTGGTTCCGCAAACGTTTTATTACTTTAACGCCTACGCGCAATTATTAAGGCAGGGCAAAAGCAAGGTGGTATTCGCGGTGCCAAGCGGCAATTTTGGTAATATCGGAGCCGGCTTACTGGCCTGGAAAATGGGCTTGCCTATAGAGCAGTTCATTGCTGCTACCAATGCTAACGATACTGTTCCGGCTTTCCTGAAAACGGGTGTGTATGAGCCAAAGCCATCGGTGCAAACCATATCAAACGCCATGGATGTGGGCAACCCAAGCAACTGGGTACGTATTGCCGACTTGTTTAAAGAAGATACCGAAGCCCTTAAAAAACTGATCATAGGTTATAGTTACGATGATGCCGAAACGGTAACAGCTATTGAGCAGGTGTATGATGATTACCAATACGTGGTTTGTCCGCACACGGCTATCGCATGGCAGGCCCTGAAAGACTGGCAGATCCGCAACTCGGAAAATGACGCCGCAGGCGTGTTCCTTTCAACAGCACACCCATGCAAATTCCCGGATGTGATCCCTGCCCGGGTCGCCTCAAAAATTGTAGTACCCGAAGTAGTAAAAGAACTGGAAGGTAAAGCCAAACAAGCCGTTGAACTATCAACCGATTTCGCTGATTTTAAAGCTTATTTGCTGGCGAATAAATAAGAGATATTGCGGTGCAGACTTCTAAAGGTTTGACAACTTTTTAAAAGTTGTCAAACCTTTAGAAGTTAAAAACGTGTCATTGCGAGGAACGAAGCAATCGCGAATAATCAGGGCGAACATCCATAGCTACGGGATTGCTTCGTTCCTCGCAATGACAATGTTTTTTGCTAAACCAAGCATAACCCCATCCCCCAAAACATTTCCCGCGGCATCCTGTTGCTACACATTAATTGTAATGTTTTTGTTGCATGTTGCACTTCGGGGTATTTCTCCGTCTATAGCTATATATACAAACTAATAATACGAATATGAAGAAGATCATTATAATGGCGGCACTGCTTGCCTCAACTATTGGAGCATTTGCACAAACTGCCGATCTGCGCAGAAAAATTGAAGTTACCGGCATCGCCGAAAAAGAGGTTACCCCTGATATTATCAACGTATCCATCTCCCTTAAAGAATATCTTGACGGTAAAAAGAAAACCACCATTAGTCAGTTGGAGCAGCAATTAGAAAAGGCCGTTGCCGAAGCCGGTATAGCCAAGGAGGACTTTACAGTGAACAATGTATCAAGCTGGAACTATACTATTGAAAAGAAAAAGAACCCCGATTTTTTGGCCAGCAAACAGTATGGTATCAAATTCCGCGACCTGAACAAATTTAACCAGGTATTGAGCAAAATCGATCCGAAAGGGATACAATCAACCAATATCGATAGCTACGATTACTCAAAGGTAAACGACCTGAAAAAAGAGCTGAAGGTGCAAGCCTTACTGGCAGCGCGCGATAAAGCCAGCTACCTGGTAGCAGCGCTTGGCGACAAACTGGGCGGCGCTATTAACATTACCGAAACTGATAACAGCAGCTTTCCATCACCACGCATGTATGCTAATATGATGTTTAAAGGCGCCGCTGCAGACAGCGCGGTACCAGAATCTGACATCGATTTTAAGAAAATAAAGCTGAGCTTTCAAATCAACGCTATTTTCGAAATAAAATAAGGCTAACCACATTTTATTAATAGTTGAAAACCAGGCCCCTAAAGGCCTGGTTTTTTTATGCAGTTTAGCCAGTCGTTAACTTTGTGAAAATAATTTATCACATATCTACCAAAAGTTACGTTATAGGATATTTAGGAGAAATTAACTGTATGTTAATATAATGCATTACACTTTATTTAAAACAAGTGCTTGACAATGTGAATATTACCATATATTTTTACGCACCCCTAACAAACTGAGCATGATTCGACAGAGATTCAAGACGGTATTATTAATAGCTCCCGATAACTGCCCGAGGCGACTTGCGGCAGAGTACCAAAACGTTAAACACGTATCCTCACTCGATAGGGTATTCCCCACCATGTTTGAAGTAAAGCCTGATATGATCTTGTTTGATTACGAGCATGTAAAGAACGATCTGGAACGCATTGTGCGCCGCATCAGGATGAATGCATTCTATAAAAAAACCAAAATTTGCTGCTATAAATTAAAGGCTCATACCGGTACCGATGAATTGCTGAAAGCCATTGGCGTAAACAATTTCGTATACCCCGAAGACCTGCTGAACAACCCGGCCGAAGAAAAAGTGAATATTTTCACCGCCATACTGGATGCTTCGCTGATGAGAGTATTGGCTAAGGTGGCTAACTAAGCTTGATTATTACATAGTAATTCTTTGCATCTGTTTTATTAAATTTGTGTATGACAGTTAAATATTTGACAGATCAGCACGGCAAAACAACTGATGTGCAGCTTTCAATTGATGATTATCTTAAATTACTTGAAAAGGCAAACGAACTGCCCGAGTATGTAAAAGAAGGCATTGAAAGGGGCAAACAGCAAGCACGTGATGGCCGTACAAAATCGACTGCCGAAGTTATGCGCAAATACGATAAAAATGCATGATATTTGACATCCGATGGACTGAAGAAGCAGAACTTACTTTCGATAGTATCTATACTTCTATAGAAAACCGTTGGAGCACAGCCACGGCCAATAAATTCAAGGGCAGAGTTTTATCGCTATTAGACAATATTTCGGGTCATCCCTTTTTATTCCCCGAGACCGTGATTCCTAACATCCGTAAAGCAGTTATCACCAAACAATCTTCTTTATTTTATGAAATCCATGATGACCATATTGCTTTAGTTTTCTTTTGGGATAACAGGCAGGATCCCCTGTTCTATTGAAGTAACATTCAATTTTTTGAACATTTCGTAACTCAAATAGAAGAAGCAATTCGGGTATACCAAAAAGATCAAAGCACTCATAACTTTCACTGTTGCGGCTATGTAAACAACAAAGGCAATAAATACGCTGCTAACAATCATAGAATATACCCACAACCCCTTATTATTGGCATGTTTACTAAAGTTAAATTGGCAAAAGTAAACAGCTTCGACACTTAATGAGATCGCGGTGAATACCAGTGTGGCAATTTCTCCGGTACCCAAATCCAGCGGCCCATTCTGATCTAATGCATCTAAAGCCAGCAGTAAACATATGCCCGCGGGTATCAGGTTAATCCAAAATAAGATGGCGGCGGCTTTGGTTGTTGATAAGCCGCGTACATAACCTGATATATTTATCATAGTGTGTTTAACGCTAATCCAATAAACACCCTGTCATTCTGAGTGTAACGAAGAGTCTTCTTCGCTATCTAAGTAGGCTAATAGATGCTTCGTACCTCAGCATGACAGGGTTTAACAGGGTATTTTGAATGGAGTTAAGAATCTTCTTCGCTATTTAATTCGGCTATATAGATGCTTCGTACCTCAGCATGACAGCGTGAAAAGCCCGGCGGCGTCTTAATCAATCCACTCAAACTTAGTGTATGGCACTAATGCTTCCGGTATTTTAATGCCATTCTCGGTTTGGTTATTTTCCAACAGGGTGGCTACAATTCGCGGCAGGGCCAGGGCGCTGCCGTTAAGGGTGTGGGCCAGCTGGGTTTTGCCTTCGGCATTACGGAAACGCAGCTTAAGGCGGGTACTTTGAAAGGTTTCGAAGTTTGATACTGATGATACCTCCAGCCAACGTTGTTGTGCCGCGCTCCAGGTTTCCATATCGTGGGTAAGCGCTGCCGCGAAGCCCATATCGCCGCCGCATAAACGCAATACACGGTATGGCAGGCCAAGCTTTTGCAGCAGGCTTTGCACGTGCGCGCTCATATCTTCGTGCGCTTTATATGATTCTTCCGGGTTTACAATTTGAACGATCTCAATTTTATCAAACTGGTGTAAACGGTTTAGTCCGCGTACGTGCGCGCCATAAGATCCCGCTTCCCTGCGGAAACATGGTGTGTAGCCGCAATTCTTCACCGGTAGTTCATCAGCCTTTAAAATAACATCACGATATAAGTTAGTTACCGGTACTTCGGCAGTTGGTATCAGGTATAAGTTATCTATTCCAACATGGTACATCTGTCCTTCCTTATCGGGCAATTGCCCGGTACCAAATCCTGACGCCTCGTTAACCAATAACGGAACCATTACCTCGCTATAACCCGCTTTTTCGGCTTCATCTAAAAAGAAGTTAATGAGCGCGCGTTGCAATTTGGCGCCTTTGCCCTTATATACAGGGAAACCTGCTCCGGTTATTTTAACACCAAGCTCAAAATCTATCAGTCCGTACTTGGCGGCCAACTCCCAATGCGGCAAGGCACCGGCAGGTAGTTCGGGGATAGTGCCGTTCTCTAAAACCACTTCATTTTCTTCGGGCGTTAAGCCTTTGGGTACTGATGAATGCGGCAGGTTGGGCAACAGTACCAGCTTTTGGTAAAGCTCATCCTCTACAGCAGCTAATTGCTCAGTATATGTTTTAATATCTTCTTTCCATTTGCCGGTATTGGCTTTCAGGCCCTCGGCTTCTTCTTTTTTACCGCTGCGCATCAGTTCGCCAATTTTTTTGGCGGCGGCGTTAGCTTCGGCAGCTACCGAATCCGACAGGTTTTGGGTTTGTCTGCGTTTTTCATCTAATTGAATAATTTCATCAACCAGCTCGGGTTGTTTAAAATTTTTTACAGCCAAACGTTCTAATACCTGTTCCCTGTTCTCGCGGATATAACTAACTTGCAGCATTATTTTATTTTTAAAAGGCAAAGATATAATCAGTTGGCGGTTTGCAGTGTGAAGTTTGCAGTTTTTTATTAACCTGCAAGGCAATGCTTACTGCGAACGTTTAACTGCAAACTAAAAAATGGCCGGTAAACTTTATTTAGTACCCACCCCAATTGGCAACCTGGAGGACATGACCTACAGGGCTATCCGCATTTTAAAGGAAGCCGACCTGATACTTGCCGAAGATACCCGCACATCGGCACCCATGCTGAAGCATTTCGATATTCATCAAAAGGTATTTTCGCACCATCAGCATAACGAACACCAGTCATCGGGCGAGATCATCCGTTTTTTAAAGGAAGGCAAAAACATCGCCCTTATCTCTGACGCGGGCACGCCTGCCATATCCGACCCAGGTTTTTACCTCGTACGCGAAGCTTTAAAGCATGAGCTGGCGGTTGAATGCCTGCCCGGCGCTACGGCCTTTGTACCGGCATTGGTAAACTCGGGTTTCCCTACTGATAAATTTTGTTTTGAAGGATTTTTACCGCTGAAAAAAGGCAGGCAAACACGTTATAAAATATTAGCCGAAGAAGAGCGAACTTTGATACTGTATGAGTCGCCGCACCGTTTATTAAAAACGTTGGAAGAGATGGCCACCTATTTTGGTGCCGACAGGCCGGTATCGGTATCGCGCGAGCTCACCAAAATGTTTGAAGAAACCGTGCGTGGTACCGTAGCCGAAGTAAAAACATATTTTGAAACACACCCGGTGAAAGGGGAGTTTGTAATTTGCGTACAGGGCAAAGAGGATGCGAAGGCCTTGAAAGCAAGGCTGCGGGAAGAGCAGGAGTAAATGTTGTTTAGAAAAGCTGGGCAATGTGCGATTCCCTCCCCTGGGAGGGTGTAGGGAGGGGTTTCGTGGCTGTTTTATATGAAACTGCATAGCCCCCCCCCTGCCACCACGGTTCCCAACGCGCCCCTCCCCAAGGAGGGATTGGAATCTTTTAATACCTGCGGTGATGACATCATGGGTTTAAAAGTAGATTGTCAATGACAACATGGTTAGTAGTAAATACTACGATTTAACAGACTAATGAAAAAAAACATACTTCTATCCGTATTTTCGGGGTTGCTGCTTTGGATAGCCTGGCCGCCAACTTCGTATACTACCTTTTTACTTTTTGTGGGTTTTGTGCCCATGCTGATGGCGATGGAGAACATCATTGCCTCATCAATCAGGCATACAGGTAAAAAGATCTTCTGGACTACCTTTATCGGCTTTTTCATCTGGAATACGCTATGTATTTACTGGGTGTATAACTCGCTTAAGGAGGCGGGCAGTATTGTGGCTATCCCTATCAGTTTGATACCTTACTCGCTGGGGCCGCTGCTCATGTCGTCGGCTTGCTGGCTGTATTACAGGTTGAGGCTCATCACCAACCGGGGTTACTCTTTGATAGGCTTAATGATATTTTGGATAGGTTACGAATACCTGCACCAAAACTGGGATCTTAACTTCCCCTGGATGACGCTGGGTAACGGATTCGCGGTATCGCATAAATGGGTACAGTGGTACGAGTATACCGGGGTATATGGCGGGACAATCTGGGTGCTGGCGCTTAATATCCTGTTATTTCTTTTATATGTTGGGTTGAAGGAGAACGCCGCCAAAAAGCGCAGATTAAGGTTAATCATAACGGCTGTGATTACGCTGGTATTGCCGCTCGGGTTTTCGCTGGTTACCTATTATGGTTATCGTGAAATACCTAATCCATCTAATATTGTGGTGGCCCAGCCTAATATTGATCCATACCAAAAAAGTGGGGGCATCCCTGTGCCGGTGCAACTGGCTGCGCTTACTCACCTGTCCGACTCATTGGCCCAGCCTAATACCGAATTTTTTATATGGCCCGAAACCGCTATCCCCGATTATAAGAATGAGGAGGATATCCGCGGTGATATGGCTTTTATGGAGGTAAAGAACTTTTTGAGCAAGTATAAAAACGGCAACGTACTTACAGGGGCCGAAACCTACAAGGTATACAACAGTCGCCTTACTCCTACATCTAACCCTTATGATGACAAAGGCCGTCAGTTTTACGACAGGTTTAACGCGGCAGTAAATATCGAAAACTCACCCGAAGTACAATTTTACCATAAATCGCGCCTGGTACCGGGTGCCGAAGAGTTGCCTTTTGGCGAAGCTTTATCTTTTTTGAAACCGGTTTTTGAACATTTAGGTGGCGCTACCGGCAGCTATGGCAGCCAGGAGAAACCCGGTGTTTTTTATTCGCAAAGTGGTATCGGGGTTGATCCGGTGATCTGTTATGAATCTATTTGGGGCGATTGGGTGGCTAAATCAGTTAAGACCGGCGCGCAATTCATCGCCATAATTACTAATGATGGCTGGTGGGAAAATACATCGGGCAAAGATCAGCATTTAGATTATGCCAAGCTGCGTGCTATAGAAACCCGTCGGTGGGTATGCCGCTCGGCCAATACCGGGATATCGGCATTTATCAATCAGCGCGGCGATGTGGTTAAGCATACCGAATGGTGGGTGAGAACGGCCATTAAGCAAGATATCAACCTTAACTCGGATATTACTTTTTACGTGCAATACGGCGATTACATCCCGAAAACGGCAAGTTTGTTAGCCTTGGCCGGTATCCTGTGGATCGTATTCAGATTGAAATTCGGAAAAAAGAAACTAACTGTCGCGGCTTAAAATAAAGGCCAGCAGATCGGTAATAGGCTGGCGCAATATTTTGCCCGGCCTCATCCCATTTTCGTTTAGCATAAAGCTAAGCTCATCGGCAAATACATAGGCTATAGATCCCACAAAATTACATTTGTATTTATGGTGCTGCGGGTAGGGCTTTACGTTGGTATCAATAAACTCCTGAAAGCCTTTTCGCAACAGTTGCTGCGCGTAAGGGGTTTCCCTGATGTTGTATAAAAATTTAGTGAACGATGCCAGGTAAGAGTTAGCCTTGGGTGCCTGGTACACATTCTTGATCACCTTTTCGCGGTTAATATGGTAGGCCTCGTTAAACTGCTTGCTGATGGTATCGGGCATTTTGCCGTATAAAAAATCGGTGATTAGCGCTTTGCCAAACCACGTGCCCGAACCCTCATCGCCCAATACATAACCTAAACCGTGCTCCCCCTCGTGGATATCTTCGCCATCAAAAAAAGAAATGTTTGAGCCGGTACCCAACACGCAGCAAAGGCCTTTCTCATGCCCGCAGGTTGCGTAGGCCGAACCCAGCAGGTCGCTATCTACACTAACAAATGCTGTAGGGAAAAGCTGGCTCAACGCGTTTGATACGATCTCGTGCCTGTCCGGACTTGAACAGCCCGCGCCAAAAAAATAGATCTCGGTAACTTCGGTATTAAAGGCGATCATATCGGCGGCCTGGGCCTGCAATATTTTAACGATCTCTTTTTCCGATAAAAAGTAAGGGTTTAATCCGTCGGTTCTAAAAGCTTTCGGTTCCTGTTGTGGTAATGTCAACAGCCAATCCGTTTTTGAAGAACCGCTATCAGCAACTAATATCATGCACTAAGTTCCTCGAGCACCTGAAAGGTGAGCGGCTTATGAATAAATTGGGTAATATACTTGTTATTTGAACTCCGGCGCAGATCGTTAGGGTCAAGCGATGATGACAGCATGAAGATCTTGATGTCGTTTTTATCAATTTCCAGCTTATCATACTCCTGCAAAAACTCAAAGCCACTCATCAGCGGCATACGGATATCCAGGAAGATCACATCGGGTTTTATCTCCGTACTGCGCAGAGCTTCAATGGCTTCGCCGGCAGATTGAAATACAACTATCTTCTCGGCAAAATGGGCCGTTTCCAAAATTCTGCTCGTGACAAAATTATCAATGTAATTGTCATCAATCAGCAGGCAAAATTTATAGGGCACCATATAAGTTCAAAATTAGCTTTTTAAACAATAACTTTTCAATATTTATTGAATATTTATACTGTTAGTTATCTGTTTTAAAGTAACTTCCGCCATTTTCGATTGGTACTGCGCTGCCGAGAACCGCGATTGAGCATCAAGGTAATTCCTTTGCGCTTCGCGTATTTCAAGCGGCGTAATGTTCCCCAACCGGTATTTCTCTAAAGAAAGATCAAGATTATGCTTGGCAAGAGTTACGTTGGTTTGCCCTAACTTAATCAAGTCAAGCCCAGACGAATAACTTATATAAAAGTTACTAACGATAGCTTCAATGTTTTGTTGTGTTTGCTTGTAGCTCAACTCGGCATTATTTATTTGCAGCTTAGCATTGCGCTCGCGCCGCCACTGGTTAAAGCCATCAAATATGTTGATAGATGCCGTTAGGCCATAATTAAAGCCTTTTGAATTTTGCACCCGCGCAAAACCCGACGGGTTTTTGCTATCGCTGATGGTATAGCCCGATGTTACCGAAATTTGTGGGTAACGCGTCGCTTTCACCTGCCTCAAATTGATTTCGGCCAGGCGTTTGTTTATTTGCGATGCCAGTACCGATGGGTTTTTGCTTTGCGCGTCGTTAATAATATCGCCAAGCTTGAGGCTTTCGTCCACTATAATGGTATCGGCTACTACAAAATCTGTTTGCAGGTCGCGCACCAGTAACTGGTTCAGCTGAATTTTGGTGGTTTTGAACTGCTGTATTTGGTTGATGAGGTTAGCGGTATCGATATTGGCATTCACCAGCGCGGTATTTACTTCCAGTTTTGATGCCCGGCCTACGCTGTATTTATCGTTAGCGTATTTGGCCTGCGTACGCGATATGGCAAGCACGCCGTTGAGCGCCTTTATCTGGTCGTTTTGGCTGATGAGGCTATAATAGGTATTGATCACGTTGGCCACGGTGCTTTGTATGGTATCCTGCAAACCTATTTGCCCCAGTTTCTCCAGTTCTTTAAGCTGATCGTAATTGGCAAACATGGCAAAACCGTCAAATATAGTCCAGTTGAGGTTGGCACCGTAAGTAATACCGGTGTTTTTGGCATTGGTAATATTGTTGGTAGTCCCATCGGCACGGGTTTGGTTGGTAGTTTGTATACTATTGCTTGATGTAATATCGGCACTTACCACCGGCAAAATACCCGCGTTGCCCAGCGTAACATTGTTTTTTGAGATGGTTGAACGGTTTTGCGATAGCTGGATATTGTAGTTGTTCTTTAAAGCTATCTCAATAGCCTCGCGCAGGGTAAGCCGCTGCGGGTTTTGCGCATGCGCCGTTATGGTAAAAACGCCAAGGCTTAATATCAGGAAAAGTGTCTTTTTCATGTTCATCGTACTACAGCTTTTCAATCAATTTTTGTGTTTTTACAGGTTCGTTATCTTCAGGCAATTCAGCATCGGGGTCGCGGCGTGTTTTTGAGGCGAACACGAGGTACATGGTAGGGATCACATACAGGGTAAGTACCAGCGAGAAGATCATCCCGCCCATAATTACAATACCTAACGATACCCGGCTTTTGGCACCTGCACCCAGCGCGAACGCTATTGGCACCGCGCCCAGCACCACGGCCAAACTGGTCATTAAAATAGGGCGAAGACGTGCTGTAGCCGCCTCAACCACTGCCTCATATTTCGACAGGCCATGCTCCATACGCTGATTGGCAAACTCTACGATAAGGATACCATTTTTGGTAACCAAACCAACCAAGGTGATAATACCTATCTGCCCAAAAATATTGAGGGTTTGGTTAAATAACCATAACGACAGGAATGCCCCGGCAATAGCCAGCGGCACGGTAAGCATTACAATGAATGGATCAACAAAGCTTTCGAACTGCGCGGCCAGTACCAGATAGATCAGCACCAGCGCGAACGCGAACGCGAATACCAGGTTAGAAGCACTCTCTGCCGCGTCGCGGGATGAACCGCTTAGGGCTGTGCTGAATGTAGGATCGAGCAGTTGTTTGGCAATGCGGTTCATTTCGGCAATACCATCGCCTACGGTATTCCCGGGCGCAAGTCCGGCTTGTATGGTGGCAGATTTGTAGCGGTTAAAGTGATATATAGATGGCGGCGTAGCGCCTTCATCCACCTTTACCACGTTATCCAGTTGTACCAGGTTGCCACGTGTACCACGCACATAAACCGATTTAAGGTCGAGCGGCTGATCGCGGTTGGCACGATCAACCTGGGCTATTACCTGGTATTGCTTGCCATTCATCAAAAAGTAATCTAAACGACCCGCGCTGTAGTAAAGCTGCAAAGTTTGGGCTATGTCGGCAACCGATACGCCCAGGTCGCGGGCACGGTCGCGATCGGTAATTACCCGTATTTCGGGCTTGGTGAATTTAAGGTTCACATCCGTTCCCTGGAAAACCGGACTTTTATTTACCTCGGCGAAAAAGTCGGGCAATACCTTACGGATCTTTTCAAAATCCTGATTTTGTATAACGAACTGTACCGGCAAAGAGGTACGCGCGCCGCTACCGCCACCGCTAATGGTTTGTTCCTGCACTACAATGGCACGGGCATCGGGCATGCGGCTTAGTTTTTTGTTGAGCCAGTCGGCAATTTCCTGCTGGCTGCGAACACGCTTATCGGGCGCTACCAAACCAATACGGCCAAAACCGTTATTGGTTGAACCGCCGCCACCACCGCCGCCCGATACTACTTCGATGTTTACGTTAGCTTCGGGAATGGAATCGTCAACCAGGGTGGCCACCTTATCCATATACTTGGTCATGTACTCGTAAGTAGCACCTTCAGATCCGGTTACGCTGTAACGCAGTAAGCTTTTATCATCCAACGGAGCCAACTCTGATGGCAATACGTTTACCAGTACACCTATAATGATCAGCGATGCGCCCAAAATCACGAATGACACCCACTTGCGCTTCATGAATTTGATGAGCGTATCGGTATAAGAATTGGTCATGTTTACGAAGAACGGTTCGGTATCTTCATAAAACTTCGATTTCTTTTGATTTTTGCGGATCAGCTTTACGTTAAGCATTGGCGTTAACGACAACGACACGAATGCCGAGATCAACACCGCCCCCGAAACCACCACCGCGAACTCGCGAAACAAACGGCCGGTGAAGCCCTGTAAAAACATGATGGGTAAAAACACAGCTGCCAGCGTTACCGAGGTAGATACCACCGCGAAGAAGATCTCGGCCGAGCCTTCAAAGGCTGCCTTGCGGATGTCCATGCCTTCTTCTACCTTTTTATAGATATTTTCGGTTACTACTATACCGTCATCCACCACCAAACCGGTGGCCAGTACTATGCCCAGCAGGGTAAGGATGTTGATGGAATAGCCGAAAATATACATCAAAAAGAAAGCGCCGATAAGCGATACAGGAATATCTATCAGTGGACGGAAAGCGATCAACCAATCGCGGAAGAAGAGGTAAATGATAATTACCACAAGTACAAATGAGATAAGCAGGGTTTCTTCAACCTCGGTAATAGATTGGTTGATGAATTTGGTGTTATCCAACGCCACTTTTACCTGTATATCTTTTGGCAGATCTTTCTTGATCTGATCTAACCGGATGTAAAAATCTTTGGCTATTTGCACGTAGTTGGCACCCGGTTGCGGCACTATGGCCAAACCCACTTCGGGCACGCCCGATTCTTTTAATGATGTTTCCTCATTGGCCGAGCCCAATACGGCATAACCAATATCGCGCAGGCGGATCACCCTGTTGCTATCCGCACGGATGATCATGTCGTTAAAATCCTTTTCGGTACTGAGCTTGCCCAGTGCACGGATGGTTACTTCGGTGCTGTTACCCTGTATCTTCCCGGCGGGCAGCTCTACGTTTTCCTGCGCTAAGGCCGCGCTGATATCGCTGGCCGCCAAATTTAATGCCGAAAGCTTATTTGGGTCAATCCACAGGCGCATGGCGTATTGCCGCTGCCCTTGTATATTGATCTGACTTACACCCGGGATAGTTTGCAGGCCTTCCTGCAACACGTTCTCAGCAAAATCATTGATCTGCGTAATGTTACGGGTGGTACTGCTTACCGTAAGGGTAATAATGTTATCGGCGTTGGCATCGGCCTTGGTTACTACCGGCGGGGCGTTAATATCCTGCGGCAACTGGCGCTGGGCTTGTGATACCTTATCGCGCACGTCGTTAGCGGCAGTTTCCAAATCGGCATCCAAATTAAACTCAACCGTAATGTTACTGCTCCCCACCGAACTGGTTGACGATATATTACGGATGCCCGGTACACCGTTGATCGCTTTTTCGAGCGGTTCGGTAATTTGCGATTCAATTACATCAGAGTTGGCGCCCGAGTAAGAGGTACTAACGGTGATAATAGGCGGATCTACCGAAGGAAAATCGCGGATACCAAGGTATTTGTAGCCTATAATGCCAAATACTACTATGGTTACCGATAGCACCGTGGCCAGTACCGGCCGTTTTATACTGACTGAGGATAAGCTCATTATTTGATAACTTTTAAAATGTTTACCTGAGCTTTTGGTCTTAACTGTATAATGCCCGATACGATTACGCTGTCACCCTGTTGCAAGCCATCCAAAATCTCAATTTGGGTATCGGTACGGATGCCTGTTTTAACCGGCCGCTCGGTAGCCAGGCCATTTTTGGCGATGTATACTTTGCTGCTTTTTAAATCAGGAATAACGCTTTGCGTTGGTACCATAATGGTTTTCGGGATCTGATCTAAAGAAAAATTGATCTTGGCGAAACTACCCGCGGTTAATAAACCTTCGGCGTTTGGCGCTTTTGCCCTTACGTTGATGGTACGCGAGTTTTGATCTATTGACGGATCTACCGCGTAAATGGTAGCGTTAAATTTCTTTTGCGAGCTCTCTACCGTAAAGCCAATTTTACCGCCCGGTTTTACCAGCGACAGGTATTTCTCCGGCACCGAGAAAGTAACCTTGGCCGGATCGATATTCACCAGCAGCGCGATAGGGGTTGATGGCGATAAATACCCTCCCGGACTAACATTACGCAAACCGATAACGCCCGAAAACGGCGCACGGATCTCGGTGCGGGCCATTTGTGCCTTTACAGCTTCGCTTTGTGCCTTTAACGAGTTTAACGAGGCCAGCGAGGTATCATACTCCTGCTTGCTTACCGCTTCTTTTTCCAGCAATACACGGTTACGGTATTCGTTCTCTTTGGCCAGGGCTACCTGGTAATCGTTTTGTGCTAAAGATGCTTTAAGATCCTGGTTGTAAATTTTAACCAGCAACTGGCCTTTCTTTACCCGGCTGCCCTCATCAAAATAAATATTGGTGATACTGCCCGATGCCTGGCTTACCAGGTTCACCTGCTCGTTAGCGCTGATGGTACCGGTTATATCAATGGCGTTGTTTACAGTAGTATCGCGCACAATCAATACGCTTACAGGTACCGGGCCGCCGCGTTTGCCGCCTTTACCCTTATCGCCGGGAGCTATCCGGTCGTCTTTGCCGCTAAAAAATTTGTTATACACCAAAAACCCAACAAGCAGGGCCAGTACAATGTATATGATATACCTGGTTCTCATAAATAATTATAGTAAACGAAATTTTGATGGCAATTTAAGTTGGTGGCTGAGTGATTAAAGTTGCGCTTTTTCAGTCTGCAAAATAATCGCTTATAGTTTACAAAAGTTTTTATGTATCAACCATTTTACATCTTATTTGTGTTACATAAAAGTTTAGCCGAATTGTAAAAATTTATAAATTGCCGGATGAAAAAATTTCGACTGACAACATTTATTTTTTTAATAGCTTTTTCTATGGGGAGTATTGCCGGCCAGGCCAAAGGCGCACAAATTTCATATAAAGTTACTTTTCCTGAAGCACAGGCACATTATGCCGATATTGAGATGAAAATAAGCGGCTTAAACCAAAAAGCCACCAATCTTAAAATGCCCGTTTGGACTCCCGGTTCATACCTCATCCGTGAGTTTGCCAAAAGTATAGAGGGCTTTAGCGCATCATACAAAGGCGATGCCCTATCTGCCGTAAAGATCAATAAGAATACCTGGCACATTGGTACCGCAGGTGTTAGCGAGCTTACCGTTAAGTACCGTGTTTACGCTTTTGAAATATCGGTACGTACCAGCGTGATAGATGCATCGCATGGCTTCCTGTCGACTTCGGGCATTTTCCTGTATCCTGAAGGCATGCTGAACCAGCCATCAACCATCAACATCGTACCTTACAAAAACTGGGATAAGGTATCAACCAGTTTAGAGCAGGTAGGCAATGATCAGTTCACGGTGAAAGCACCTAATTATGATATCCTCTTCGATTCGCCTATTGAAGTAGGTAATCAGGATGTTTTCGGCTTTGACGTGGCCGGCGTTAAGTACGAGGTATGTATGTATGGCGGCGGTAACTATGATAAAGAACGCCTGAAAACCGACCTCACGAAGATCATTGAGCAGCAAACCGCGGTATTCGGCGAAAACCCTAACAAACGTTATGTATTTATTGTGCATAACTACCAGCGCGGCGGCGGTGGTTTAGAGCACCTGAGCTCAACGGTATTAGGCGCTTCGCGCGATGCTTACGGTACCGAGCGCGGCTATGAGGGATTTTTAGGACTGGCATCTCACGAGCACTTTCACCTGTGGAACGTAAAGCGCCTGCGCCCGATAGCTTTAGGTCCGTTTGATTACGAAACTGAAAACTACACCACTAACCTATGGATAGCCGAAGGCTTTACCGCTTATTACCAGGATAACATTGTGCGCCGTACCAACCTTTATTCGGTAGATAACTACCTGGATGATGTGGTTGGCAATTTCAACATGCTGGATAACCAGCCGGGAGCCAAAATACAATCGGCATCAGAATCGAGTTTCGACGCTTGGATCAAATTTTACCGCCCTAACGAAAATTCGGCAAACACTACCATATCTTACTACAACAAAGGCGCGGTAATAGGTACCCTGCTCGATCTGGAAATTATTAACGACAGCGATGGCAAGTACTCATTAGATGATGTAATGAAGTACATGTATACCGAGTATTACAAAAACCGCAAGCGTGGTTATACCGATGCTGAATTTAAACTGGGTCTTGAAAAATTCGCGGGCAAAAAACTGGACGATTTCTATAAGAAATACATTAACGATGTTGACCAGGTTGATTACGACAAGTTTTTAGGCTATGCAGGCTATAAGCTGAATAATGAGTTGGCTAATTCAAATACGCCGTCGTTAGGTATATCAAGCAGTAACATAAGCGGAAAGATCATTGTAAGCGCCGTAGCACGCAACAGCGCGGCCTGGGTTGATGGTATTAACGTTAACGACGAGATTGCCGCTATTGACGGCACCCCGGTAACCGACCCAACCGCTATACTAAACGGTAAAAATGTTGGCGATAAAATTAACGTTACCGTAAACCGCGACGGCAAACAACTGGTATTGCCGGTAACCTTGCTGAAAAGCACCCGCGTTAAATATAAAATTGAGGCTATCGCCGATGCCAATGCCAAACAACTGGAAGTACGTAAAAGATGGCTGCGCCAGTAATTTGTACACATTTGCAGATATAACTCTTAAAAAAACTACACAAAAAGCCGCTTTAGCAATAAGGCGGCTTTCTTTTTATACATGCGATCTGTTTCGGCACGATAATGGGATATAGCTTAATATCTATTTATGAAAATCGTTAACTAAAATTAAAAAGCTATGAGATCTCTATTGTATATTATTGCTGTGATCCTGATAATTGGATGGGCAATCGGAGTATTTGCATATTCGGCAGTTGGTTTGATACATGCCTTATTGGTAATCGCTATTATAGCACTGTTACTGGGCGTTATCAGAAGACCAACGGCTATATAAACAGCCGGGTAAAATTTATTGAAAGGGCCGTGTTTTTACATGGCCCTTTTTAGTTGGTATCAGGTGAGCTTGGATAAAAGCAGAGTCTATTTAAGATTAGTGTTGGGATAAAGACATTACAGCGTAACAAAATAATACCATCTATTGCGTGATAACTCAGAGGTTATATATTTGTTATACCCCTAAACGGCATTGTATATGAAATTTAACAAAAACTGTGTAGCTGGCATAGCCTCTTTATTTATAAGCGTTACCGCGTTGGCACAAGATACCCAGAGCGGCAAGCTATCACCCTATGTTTTTCCTGAATTTGTAACCGGTACCGTGTTGCAAAAAGGAGGTGCTTCGCTTGAGGCATCGCTCAACTATAATACTATCACTGAGGAAATGATGTTTGAAAAAGACGGGCAAAAGCTGGTGCTTGATCAAGGGAATATCATTGACACTATTTACCTGAATAAGCGCAAATTTATACCGGCCAGGCAAGTCTTTTTTGAAAAAATTACCAATACCCTGACAGCCCTCTTTGTACAACACCGCGGAAAAGCAATAAAGAGCAACTTTAAATCAAATAATGAAAACCAGGCGGCATCAATGAATGCCAAAAAAGCCGAGGCGCCAACGGTTGACAAGTATGCCTTGCTTTTGCCTGATGGGTATGTTATGCAAACAGATGATAAATACTGGCTGCAAAAGGGCATGGAATTTATCCCGCTTACTTCCCTAAAAAAGATAATAGATCAATTTGCGGGTAAAGAGGCACAAATTGAAAACTTTGTGAAGGATAACAACATCAGCCTTAACAAGGCTGGCGATTTGATAAAGCTGATCGAGTTTTGCAACAAATAGGCAGTTCTTCCACATTGTCAGGGCTTTTTTACGCTGAAGGAATGCTCGCCGTATACCAGGTCTTTATCTGAAAAACCCTGCACAATTACCCTGAATGGCCCGGTTACATCACTGGCGTAAAAAGAAATAGCGGTTTCTTCTTCGGAGTTGATCGCTACACCATGATTCCAGTAAATGGTTGAAAAATACTCCGGTTCGGCTGGGCTATATTGTGCATAATCAGACCCGTAAAACTCTTTGGCCATATAAATGCCTTTCAAAATTTGCAGGTGTTTGTTTTCAACCTCCTTGCATCCGGTATAAATAACAGTCTCCAACCTGCCTCCAATGACAGATCTGTATTGTTTGTTCTTTTCGGGTATACTACCACCAAAAGGATGGTTAGGGCAGTTTAAGATACCGAAAGAGCATACATAATCGCCACAGGTATTTTTCAATGCGCTATTTAATCCATTCAATGTGCTTGAACCTCGTATCTCTACACCTTTGAGGTTAATAGCATTTTCAAATCCATTCAGCTTTAATGCTTCGGTACTTTGTTCGGTTGAGCTGTAAGCAACGGTAACAAATTTTTGCTGCTGTGATAATTCCCTGTTTAAGGGTAGGTATGGGTCGTTTAAAGATATCGCGTAATTCTCCATCGCTTTGCCATTAGTTATCATCATTACCTTATGATCCTGCTGTACAAACAATTCCCGGGGAGTTAATTCAAATTTTCCCGTGCTGTCAGTAAATACCAAACCGGCAATGCTATCACGCAAAAGCGTTAATGATAATGGCTTTTTTAATGGCTTACCATAATAGGTAACGGCCCCGGTAAAATTAAGGGTTTTATTAGCCTGCGCGGTATCAGCGGCGGTGGTTTGCAGCAGCTCGTCCCATTTATATTTGCGCCAGCCTTTAACCAGTAAAATATCTTCAAGATAAGCCTTGTCATTATACGCACGGCCCTGCGGGCTGGGTGGTAAGGCCTCCAGGTTATGGTTAAAATAAATATAGCTTTCTATGTCTGTTTGTTTAGCCTTTTCAATACGGTTTTCCTGCACGCAGGCAATAGAGACAAAGCCGCTGACCCGATTGCCCGAGGTGTCCCTTTTAAGCTTAAACTTCAAATTTACCTTTTCGCGGGTATTGTATTGCTGCCGTTCAGATGTGATGCTAACACCCGTAGATGGGCCATAATGAGCGAAGAAGATCCGCTCGGCCAAAGGCCTCTCCAATGAATCAAGTACCGTAATGGTAGATAAACCTTTAGGCAGATCTGTTAATGCTATTTTTAGTAATGTAGGTTTCTTTGATACCCGCTGTTCGGTACGGCCAAACACTTCGGTATAATTATGTACAATAACTGAAACACTTTGCATTAGCGCGCTACTCAGCAAAACCCTTACAGAATCGGCACACAGCGCATTAACCACACTAAGCTGTATTTTACCCGGCAATGCCTGTGGCAGGGCATAAACAGAGTCGGCCCCCGGGATATTGGTTTTTAATTTTATATAATACTTACTGCCCGTAAGCGGCAATATTTTAAACCTGCCAATACCATAAGCGCTGGTATTAATGGTTTCAAAGGGTTTATCATCCTTGTATAAAACAGCGGTTAATTTCAGTGGTTGCCCTAAAATTGTCTTGGCCTCCCAGCCTATGGTGTTTGTTAAACCTGCCGCCAAATTACCCCCTTCAGGGTAAAAGCCTATTTTAATCGCGCTCTTTACAACCGGCAAGCCTAAACTTATATTCTGGCTTTCTTTATCTACCCTAATATTAGCCTGCAACAGGCTGCTGGTATCGCCCCCCAGTTTTTCGCGCGGTATGCTGATAATACACTGCCCCATGTCATCGGTTTTAACCAGTATCTTTTTCTCATTACCCAGCGTATAGGTTAAGCGGGCATTGTTTATTGGTCTGTCATCTTTATAACGTACATTAACCAGTACCGATAGCGGGCCCACAAAACGATTTGCAGTATCAAGCACCCGCATAGTGGCATTAAAAGTTTGTTCCGTAGGGGCTTTAATAGTAATGGCCTGCGAAAAAACATCTAACGGTTTACCCTCTTTATTAAGCACATTGGTATAAGCAATAAAATGATAATTGCCCGGTGCAATACTATCGCTAAGCAAAATATTACCAAAAGCGAGCCCGCTTGCCATGGCAAACTTATCCTGCATTATTATTTGATGATTGGCATCGCGTATCAACACTACCGAAAGTGCCTCATGGTTAACACCCTCCTGGTTTGGTGATAACATATAACCCGAAAACCATACCTGCTCATTTTTAGTATACACCGTTTTATCAAAATGGACAAACAATAAAGACGCCGATTTTTTTAACGAATAGTATTCAAAGTTCTTTAATAATGCCTCCAGGCTATCGGTGCCGGTGCGTGCGTACAGATTCCCTGAAAAAAGCAATAGCATCAAATTAAAGATGATAATCCGGAAAGCGTTTCTCATAAGGTTGTTTTAACAGGTTTAAATTTATAAAATACTTTTTCGAAAACGCAGTATGCGTCTTACTTAACACCGTTAAGTTACTTGTCACGCGTTTGCCACATTGACGAGGACTATATAAGGACGTACAATAAAATGAGGCCATTTTCGGTTAATGTGCCTGTATGTTTTTGAACGATATTTCGCTGGTTGTTCCTCCCTCTTCATCCTGCCCGGATAACATTAAATTAAAAAATTTAATTAGTGCTGTTGCTCTTTGCCTGTAGCTCCCGTTTTATCAGGTAAACAAACAAGACTAATAAAATACACATGAAAAAATTCAAACACTTTTTGAAACCGGCTGCGGCCCTATTTGCTATTGCTTTAACTGTTACCGCTTGCAGCGATGATAAGAATGATTTGCCTGCACCAAGCGAAGCTGCTTTAACCGTAGTGCACGCGTCACCGGGCAGCCCTGAACTTACTTTAAAGATCAACGGAACTAAGGCGAATGCAAGAGCGCTTACTTTCGGTACTGCATTTCCTTACAGTGCAATTATTGCCAACACTTACGAGTTCAGCATCACTAAAAAAGATTCGAGCCGTGTAATGGTAAAATCAAACCTGGAGTTGAAAGCTAACAAGTTCTACTCATTATACATTGCTGATGTACCAACAAAACCGGTATTTGTATTAACCGAAGATAACCTTACCGCGCCTGCTGCTGATAAAGCCAATGTACGTTTTGTAAACTTAAGCCCTGATGCAGGTGCCTTAGATTTAGGTATCACAGGCGTTGCTACTAACGTGTTCACTAAAACCGCGTTTAAAGAGTCAACCGCGTTTACAGGTGTTACTCCGGGTGCTGAGCTTACTTTCGAGATCAAAGAAAACACCAAAACTGAGGTAATTGCCAAAGTAGAGAAAGTAAAAATTGAAAAAGGCAAGATCTATACCATTTGGGCAAAAGGTCTTAAAGCCGCTACCGACAGCACTAAACTGGCTGTAAAAGTAATTACAAACAAATAAGCAATACCCCTTTTAGTACCCCGCCACCCTTAAATAAATTAAGGGTGGCTTTTGATCTTTAAATGAAATCCGCAGCGCTGTTGTTCAAGTTTAAAAGCCAGGCCAAGGTGAAGCCCATAAAAAAGCTTGACGATATTCTTATTGGATGTTTGAGCGATGATGAGCAATGCCGCGAGTGGGTATATAAATCATTTTACGGCTACCTGATGGGGGTGGTGATCAGGTATAATAATGATGTGAGCCAGGCCGAAGAACTGGTGAACGATAGTTTTATAAAGATCTTTAAAAATATAAGGATGTTCATTCATCCCGAAGACCCCGAAAACCTGCTGAAGGCTTTTAAGGGTTGGATAGCAAGAATAGCCTCGCGAACGGCGATAGATTTTTTGCGGATAGCCAAAAACAACCAGGCTACCGACGAGCTGACCGAGATGCATACCCTTACCGACCACGTTACCGTGGTTGATAAAATGAACGCGCAGGATATATTGAAACTATTGAATAACCTGCCGCAAATACAAAGAGTAATATTTAACATGTACGAAATTGAAGGATTTAAACATGAGGAGATCGCTACCGAACTTAACATACCGGTAAAGAACAGCCGCGTTTACCTGGCCCGTGCCAAAGAGCGTTTGCGCGCGCTTTATCAGCAAACACTTAACAGATCAGGAGCATGAAAGACGAATTGATAGAACATATAAAAGCCGAACTGAGTGATCTGGATTTTGATTACAGGCCCGGCGCATGGGAAGAATTTCAGGAACGCAAACACAAGCGCAACAAAATAATACTGTGGAGAAGGGCACTAAGCGCGGCTGCTATATTAGTAATAGCCTTTTTACTGCTGCCCGGTAAAATAGCCAAACAAGATGATAAGAACGATGCCCAGGTAGCTGCTGTAATACAAAAAACAAATCCGCAGACTTCGCAAGCTATTGTTCCGCAGGCAATAGTTGAGTCTCAGCAAACAATCAAACACGCCGAAGCTCCGATAGTTACCAAGCCTCAGTTTGTTCGCCATACAAATCCTGTGGTTAAAGCGCAGGTAATTAACATTGAAGATAACGCAAGCGTTACGCCATCAACGGCAGATACGCAACAATATATAGCTACGGTACCTGTGACTGCAAATACAGGTAACATTACCCCATCGGTAGTGAAAACGCCTGCCCGTAAAAAAATGAGCATGGAAGAATATCTGGAGAAAGAAGCTCAGTTAACCCGTAAGCAACAGCCAGTAACCACCGGAGAAAAGAAATGGAGTTTCGGGCTGATGGTAGGCCAGGCATTGGATACGCGTTCAAAAACAAACTTAAATTTAGGTACGCAGGTATCATACGCCATCAACAATAAACTGGCCATTAGTACCGGTATCAATTATAATGAGCTTGGCGGTGCCAAAAAAATATCACCCGCCGCAGGCATAATGGATAAAAATGCGAGAATGCTTGACGGCGCCGAAGCCAGCATGGCCGGTATCGACATTCCGCTTGAGCTGCAATACAAGGTAAATAAAAAGATATACGCGCGGGTAGGGGTATCGGCATACTCTATACTATCGCAGCAGCAATCGTTAAAATACAGTCAGCAGCTATCAGTAGTTAATACTTATTTTGATGGGGCGGGGCAGCAACGTATTGAAACCGTTAGCCGTACCGAGGTATCAACCGAGGCTGTGCCCGATGAAAAGTTAAAGCAAAACAAATATGTAGGCCTTTACAATCTGTCGGTAGGTTTTCAGCAGAAGATCAATAACCGCAATACTTTATCGTTTGAGCCTTATGTTAAAGTGCCCGTAAGCGGCTACTCCGAGCAAAAACTCAACCTGGTACAAGGCGGGTTACGCATTAAGGTTGATTTTTAGATAAAACGCTGCTTTATTAACTTTTACATATTGTATAAATAGTGAGTGATATTTATGCTAATGAGCTATCTGCCAATAATTTGTTAGCTTGCATTAAAATCATCTATTCTATATGAAAAAGCAACTCATTTTAGTTTCCCTATTATTTTTTGCAATTAACATGACCGGTTTTGGCCAGGGGAAAAAAGGACAATCATTTGGAAAACGATCTGCCGAAGGTATAATGCAATATGTTGGTGAACAAGCACAGAAGGAGAATAAAAAAGTACTGGTTATTTTTCATGCTTCGTGGTGCGGCTGGTGTAAAAAAATGGAAGCTTCAATTAATGATCCGGCGATAAAAAAGATGTTCGATGATAATTATGTGATTGCATATATTGATGCGATGGAACAGCCTGATAAAAAAGACCTGGAAACCCCGAACTCACTGGCATTAATAACTAAATATAAAGGAGAGAAATCAGGACTTCCGTTTTGGTTCATTGCCGATGACAAAGGCAATAAACTGGCTGATAGTCATATTAGGCCAAGTGGTGCCGCCTTAGATACTTATGGTGAAAATATTGGCTGCCCGGCAGAAGAAAGCGAAGTAGCCCATTTTTTAGAAATACTAAAAGCAACCTCAAGCCTGAATGCTGAACAACTTGCCATAATAGGTAAGCGTTTCGCGCTAAATAAGCCCACACCTGTGCCTGCTAAAGGTTCGAATTAAATGAGGCTGCAATATTTATAGAAAGCAGTGATCTAAGCATTTTAAACTACGTAGCAATAGCTGTTAAGGCTTTGATAAGCTGATCAGTTTGGCGTTTATAACATCTTTGGGCGCGGCACCTATTTGCCTGTAAATCTCCACACCGTTTTTAAAGAATAATAAAGCGGGTACGCTGCTGATACCAAACTGCTTTGAAATGCCGGGACTGGCATCCACATTCACCCGGCCTATCAATATATTCTCTTTTACTTCGTTGGCCAGATCATTTAGTACCGGGCCAATCATCTTGCTCGAATTGCACCAGCCGGCGCAAAAGCTAATTAGCGCTAATTTTCCGGAACCGGTTAACGAGGTGAAGTTTTCGTCAGTTATTTCTGTTAATGCCATTGTTAACGCATTTACTGTTGTGAGGCATGGGAACGGATTCGAACCGTTGTAAAAGGTTTTGCAGACCTCTGCCTGAGCCGCTCGGCCACCCTGCCATTTAATTAAGCCGGCAGCCTTTGCAGGCATACCGGCACTATTGAGGTCAGTTAATAGTTTCTGATTTTTTCAAAGAAAGAAGTAACCCGGCTGCAAGCCGGATTAACTTCTGGTTGCACAAAGAACCACCACTTGTGCAATATGATACTACCACCATTTATTAAATGGTGAGGTTGGGAACGGATTCGAACCGTCGTGCAAGGTTTTGCAGACCTCTGCCTAACCCCTCGGCCACCCGACCTTTTGTTTACAATTACCTGCTGCCTGTTTTGGCCGCGGTATTTGTGTTGGTATTATACAGTTGTTGTAGTTTCTCGTTTAATTTATCGCCGGTAAGGTTTTTGGCTATGATCTTACCATCAGGATCGAGCAAAAAATTTTGCGGTATGGCCCTTACACCGTAAAGTTCGGCCACTTCATTTTTCCAATATTTAAGGTCCGATACCTGTGTCCAGTTCAACTGGTCATCTTCCACCGCTTTTAACCATGCTTCGCGTTTGTTATCCAGCGATACGCCCAGTATAGTGAAGTTTTTATCTTTAAACTGGTTGTAAGCTTTTACCACGTTGGGGTTTTCGCGGCGGCAAGGGCCGCACCACGATGCCCAAAAATCAACCAATAAATATTTGCCTTTAAATGATGCCAGGGTTACGGCATTGCCATCTTTATCGTTTTGTGTAAATGCCGGGGCTTGTACGCCTATCGCCGTTTGTTTCCAGCCTTGCAGCCATTTGTTGTATTGTTCGCCTGCTTTAGATTTTTTTACCGCTGCTGATAATGCCCCGTACAATGGCTCAACTTCTGATGCTTCAGGGAAATAGCCTCCCAGTGTTTTCAAGGCATCGAGGCTGATGAGCGAGTTGGGGTGATTTTTAATGAATGGCACCAGTACGCCTTTTTGCTGGGCTTCTATCTCTTCGGTACGTTTATCAAGGGCGGCTTCTGCTTCGGCGGTCTGTTGTTCTTTAGGCAGGCCGTAAAAAGCGGTGGCTTCGGCCTTTAATTTATCGCTGTAAGGCTTTAATACTTTTGCCAGTTGCTGGTTGTCCTTGTTTAGCGTTCCGCCTATAACGGTTGCTTTGGCTGCCGAGTCACTGCTGCTGATTTTTATGTTCCCGTTTTCAAGGTATACCGGTAAGTAGTCGGCTTTTTTTAGCTGTCTTAAACTTTCGCCCTCATGGGCGATGATCAGGTTGGCTTTAACAGCTTCCGGCAAAGTGCCCTTAAAACTGAATGCGCCTTGCTGTATAATGGCCGAATCGGTTACGTTACCGGCATCGTTGCGGTAGCTTAAAAATGCTTTTGCCGGCGCGTTTAGTTTGCCGATATTGCCGCTAATGGTATAAGTTATATTTTGTGCCATTAATGCTGCAGGTGATAGCAAGAGGGCTGTAATGATGCTTCTTTTCATAAAAAAACTGAGTGAATAAAACGATGTGGATACGTAGGCATACCGGGAATAGTATGCGAATAGGTTAATTACCAACCGGTTTCAGCAACAACAATAATGCGCGGCGTTGTTAAACATAAATGAGGCGTAATTTGCAAACCTGGTTTTCATATCGTAGCTTTCTGCTGTAAAAGCGTTGTTCTTCATAATCACAATGCAAATGTATATAAATTCTATAGATATAGTATACATTTGCGTTGTTCATTTTGTTTCTTCCTGATAATCTGCTTATTATTTTTTCATTTAACGAAAATATACTTTCAATTTCACTCTAAAAACTGAACGAGAACCTGTTCTATCAGTTCATTGCAGGAATAATAAACAGCTTTCAGATTGTCATTAAAAAGTTGCCATATCATGTAATCGTCATCTAAAATAATAGGTGATAAATTACATGTTTAAACATGCATGTTTGTGCTGTTATTTATAACTAAACAAACACGACTTAAAATGGCAAAGATTTTAAATATCATTTCAAGCCCTCGCGGCGAAGCATCAAACAGTATTAAACTGGGTAATGCTATTGTAGAGAAATTGAGAGAGAAAGATCCGGCAGCAGTTGTACAGGTAAAAGACCTTACTAAGAATCCTTTCCCGCATCTGGAAGAAGCGCACCTTGCCGCATTTTTCACTCCTGCCGAAAAACATACGGATGCTAACAAAGCAGCCATCAAACATTCAAACGAATCTATCCAGGAAATTATGGATGCCGATATCATAGTAATTGGCGCGCCAATGTACAACTTTGGTGTATCATCAACCCTGAAAGCATGGATAGACCATATTGCCCGTGCAGGTGTTACCTTTAAGTATACTGAAAACGGTCCGCAAGGTTTATTGACAGGCAAAAAAGTATACGTTGCAGTAACTACAGGTGGTGTGTACAGCGAAGGCGCTTACAAAACTGCCGATTTCATTAGCCCATACCTTAAATTTATGTTAGGCTTTTTGGGTATGACGGATGTAACCTTCGTTACCGCTGAAGGTTTTGCAGTGGCCGATTTTCAGGCTACCGCTTTAGATAAAGCTATTGACAGCATTGCTGTTTAAATATATTGTTTTCATGTTAAGAGGTGAGGGAATGGCTTAGGCTGTTCCCTTTTTTTGTTCGGTTTTTGTATAACAGCTGCTCATTCAAAGGCGCTTGCATTTTAGTAGCTTGCGAAAAACAATCACAAACATGAAGAGAACCTTATTTTTAAGCATAATGCTGGTTTTAAGCTTATGCATAGCAGCTTGTTCAACAAAACCCGCTAAACCATCGGCAAATGATGTAATGAAGCAGGCTTACGCGCAGGCAACAAAAGAGAACAAAAACGTAATAATTGTTTTTCAGTCATCAACCCGCGAGTGGTGTAAAAAGTTTGAGGCATCAATCAATGATGAATCGGTTAAGAAGCTGATTGATGATAACTATGTAGTGGTATACCTCGACCTGATGGAAGACCCCAACAAAAAAGAGCTTGAAAACCCGGGTGCTATAGACATACTTACCAAATACCAGGGCGAAAAAGCAGGCCTGCCATTTTGGGTAGTTGCAGATGCCAAAGGCACTAAACTGGCCGATAGCCAAATCCGATCTAAAGGTGCTTCTGTAAATACTTACGGGCAAAATATCGGCTGCCCTGCCGCCGATAGCGAGATAGCCTTTCTGCTGAATATCCTTCAATCCACCTCAAAGCTTTCTAAAGATCAGCTTACCTTAATTGGCAAGCGCTTCGCGAAAAACAAGCAGGCCTAAGCCGTTGTTGTTATCAATAAACGGGTAAAATTTCAGTACGTGTAAAAGCCATAAATGCCGAATTACTACATTTGGAAAAACAAACATAATGATAGTACACCACGTTTTATTCTGGCTTAAAGCCGATACCACTGAAGATCAGAAACAAGCATTTCGTAAAGGGTTAGAATCACTGCAATCTATTGGAGTAGCCAAAGCGTTCCATGTAGGCACGCCTGCCGCTATTGAGCGCGCGGTTGTTGATATTACTTACACATTCAGTCTTACCTTATTTTTTGAAGACCTTGCCGCACACGATGTTTACCAGGTACACCCGCTGCACAAAGCATTTTTAGATGAGTTCCGCGTATACTTTGAAAAGGTAGTTATTTACGATGCCGAATAAGCACATCGCAAGAAACAATAAAAAGCGGGTTGATAATCTCAAATTATCAGCCCGCTTTTTATTTATAACAAATTACGATGATCAACTAATTGCCCAAATTGACTATTTTTAATCCGGGGCTCAATAACCTAAACACTTGAAAACACATCACCTCATCTTGCTTTTATTATTAGTATGCTGCCTGTCGTCGATAAAAACAGATGCCGCTACACCGCATATTGATACAACCCGTACACGCCAAAAGGCAAAGGAGGCACTCGTTTTTTGCAAGCGCAAAGGCTATAACACTCGCTATTGTATTCTGATTGATATGAGCCTGTCATCGGGCGTAAAACGCTTTGTAGTATGGGATTTTCGTGCCGATAGAATACACTTATCGGGCATGGTAAGCCATGGCTGCGGGAGTAGCCCGTGGTCGGGAATTTGGTCTAAAGACAGGCCTGAGTTCAGTAATCTGGATGGCAGCCATTGCACGGCCCTGGGTAAATACCGGATAGATGGGCGGGCTTACAGTGCCTGGGGGATCCATGTAAAATATTTTTTAGCCGGTTTAGAAAGCAGCAACAGCAACGCCCTCGGCCGGCAAATTGTTTTCCACTCCTGGGAGCAGGTGCCCGAGCAGGAGGTATATCCGGGTGGCACACCCGAAGGCTGGGGCTGCCCCGCAGTATCAAACAGTGTAATGAAGCTGACAGATGCGTTGCTGCGCAAGAAAAAGAAGCGTATGTTAATGTGGATCTATAACTGACCTATCTTTTTTCTACTCAATTTGATAGAATGTATGCATCCTGCTGACACAGGGTTGTCACTACCCGCGCGATCTTTGCCCGCCTAATACACATCACAAATATGGAAACCACACAATTAGAAAAATTCAACATCATTGGGCTTGCTATTCGTACCACAAATCAGAACGGACAATCAGGCATCGACATCCCCAAATTATGGAGCCGTTTTATGATGGAGAATGTTATTTCCCGCGTGCCCGGCAAGGTAGATAGTGCTATCTATTGCATTTATACCGATTATGAGGGCGATTATACCAAGCCTTACACTACCCTATTAGGTTTTAAGGTAGACAACCTGAACAATATCCCGGCAGGACTTACCGGTAAAGCATTTGATGCCGGTAAATACACCAACTTTAATGCAAAAGGAAAATTTGAAGACGGCGTGGTTTTCGCCATGTGGACCCGTATATGGGAATCAGACCTGCCTCGAAACTACATTGCCGATTTTGAGGTTTACGGTGAAAACACTGCCGACGGCGAGGTGCAGGTTGATATATTTATAGGGGTCGAGTAAAATTTCTTTCTCCGATTGTCGTTTATTTCCAACAAAACCGGCTCAATAGTCGCTTATTTGTCACACGTTAATATAGTTTAAACATTATCGGTTTAACTTTGTTATAATCGTTGCTGATTATAAATGGATTATAATCAATTATTCAACAACTAAACAGATTATGAAAATTCACTTATCGTTACCCCTGATGCTGATTGTGGCAGTGGCAACATCAAGCTGCGTTAGTAGTAAAAAATACAATGAACTACAGGGCAATTACACGCAGTTGCAGGATAAAACCCGCGATCTTAACCTGAAATACCTGCTGAGCGAAAAATCGCTGGCAGCGGCCAATAGCAGGATAAGCAGCCTCGAAGAACAAATAGCTTCTGAAAAAGCCAATTCTGCCGGTTTGCAATCTGCCTTAAACAAATGTTTATCGGGCAATAACCAGGGCAGTATCAACATAGCCAAACTGGTTGACGAAATAAATGCATCCAACAAATACATTAAACAACTGGTTGATACCAAAAACAAAAGCGACTCGCTTAATATGGTGTTAACTAACAACCTTACCCGCTCATTAAGTCGCGACGAGATGAAGGATGTTGACGTGCAGGTATTAAAAGGCGTGGTTTATATTTCACTTGCCGATAATATGCTGTACAAATCTGGTAGTTATGAAATATCTGACAAGGCCGGTGCTACCTTATCAAAAATTGCCAAGATCATCAAAGACTACTCAGGTTACGATGTACTGATAGAAGGTAATACCGATAATGTGCCAATCAAACAAACCAATATCCGCAACAACTGGGATTTGAGTTCGTTAAGAGCGGCATCAGTAGTTAACGCGCTGCAAACCAATTATGCTGTTGATCCTAAACGCTTAACAGCAGGTGGCCGCGGCGAGTATAACCCAATTGCTGATAACAGCAGCGAAGCCGGTAAAGCTAAGAACCGTCGTACTCAAATTATTATTACGCCTAAGCTTGATCAGTTTATGGACCTGATAGGTAAATCAACCGATCAATCGGCACAGCCTGCTCAACCAGCGCAGCCGGTTCAGCAAGATCAGCAAAAACAATAATTACAAGAACGTCATTCTATACAAAAAGCCGTTTTGCAGCCGCAAAACGGCTTTTTTGTGCGATAATTTCGCCGAAGTACCGACAGCACCCCTCGTTCACCGATAATTAGCCCTCGCTTACCGTTTTGTTTTTCATGCCGAAGCCTGCTTGATATAGTTTTACATCATGAAAAACATGATAAGCACCGATATGGAACAGGATATAAAAGCTGTGCTAAAAATAAATAGCCGCATTTGCAAAGCCTTTGAAACCGTCGACTTTAGAGGCGCCGCTGCATATTTAACACCCGATTGCAATTACATCACCTTTAACGGCGATCATTTAAAAGGCCGCTATGCCTATGTTAAAACCCATGAGGAACTGATGAACAGTTTCTTTTTCAGGGGGGCAAGGCTTGAAGCCCAGGTAACAGAAGCCCGCTTTCTAAATGACGATACCGCCGTTGTTATAGCTACCGGGGCCATAAAGCTACGCTGGCAAAAAGAAGCACCAGCAAGTCGCCGGTCAATTACCACCTCAGTTTTTGTGCGTGAAGATGACGACCAATGGCGCCTGGCCTCGTTCCACAATTGCCGAATCAAAAAGTTCAGTCCGTTTGCAAAATGGCTGATGAAGATATTTAAAAGTTAATCTCCTAACCTTGCATCACCATGAGCACAGCGGCCCTAAAGCCTAACTGTGCTATGTGCGTTTATACTATTCTTCCTGCAAAAGGATATCCATATCCTTCATCAACTGTTCGGTTTGCTCCTCTTTGGTGCCATCATAAGCGCCGCGTACCCTTTTCTGTTTATCTACCAATACCAAATACCCCTGGTGCACATAACCACCGGGCGCTTTAGCATCAGCACTTACACTTACGAGGTAGTCACGCTGTGCCAGCCCGTAAATTTCTTCCTTACTGCCATGCACAAACTGCCATTGCTGTCCGCTTATGCCCAACCTGGTGGCGTAGGCTTTTAGCACATGCGGCACATCGTACTTAAAATCGATACTGTGCGATAGCAGCATTACATTTTTATTGTCCTTATACTTTTCGTACACCTTTAACAAATTGCGGTGCATAATGGGGCAAATAGAAGGGCATGAGGTAAAAAAGAAATCGGCCACGTAAATTTTACCATCAAATAAATGATTATCTATCATGGTGCTATCCTGGTTTAAAAACCTGAAGGCCGGGATGGTTTTGTATACGGTATCGGTAACCGTTTTGCCACCTACTATTTTCTCTACGGCTTCGCGACTGCCGTAAATAGGCAGTTTGGCTTGCTTAGGTTTGCAGGCGGCAAAAATTGTTATCGCCATGCATAAACATATCAGTTGTTTCATCGTCCTTACATTTTCATATCGTGGTGATGAGCCATACCCGTACCGGCAGTAGTATCGGCCTTGATATTGTATTGCTTCAAATAATTGGCAGATGCAGCAATGGCTTTTTTATACAAGCTGTCTACCTTTTTTACTTTCAGCATTTCCGCATCAAAATACTTGGATGCTTCAGCGTTGCTTTTACCTTGCACATCGGCATTAAAGGCATGCATCCAATTGTTCATTTCATCGTCGGCAGCATCAAGGTCTTTTACCAACACCGCTATTTGCTGCTTTATGGCGATGGTATCTGTAGCAGGCTGGGCTTTTTTCAAAGCCGACAAACCGGTTTGAGCTAAAGTATCCAGCTTCATTTTGTTATTCATGGCCCGTTCGCCGTCTATCATAATCTTATCGTGCAGATCGAGCACCTTTTGGCGGCTTTCCTTGTAATCGGGTTCGTTGGTACAGGCTTGTAATAGCGCTGCGGCTAAAATTAGAGTGGCTATTATATGGTTTTTAAATAGTTTCATGGTTGTTTGTTAATATTAGAAATAGAATAATGATGGAGCATCCCCCGGTTAATTTCACTCATCCGGTCTCGGCTTCGCCCGACCACCTTCTCTGGCGCGCAAAGACGGGTTTTATTATTTTCACCATCTTTGCGAAGCAGAGAGGGTCGACCAGCGTAGCGGAGTCGGGGTGAGTTGCCTATGCAAGCTGCCTTAACTTAAGGACACGGGATGACGCATGCAAAAGCGCACGTGCGAACATTCGCATATCATCGACAATAAATATTTGAAGAGATCACCCTACCTGTGGCGGATGGAATATGCCCGATGCCCTGTTAACCGGACTTTTGATGGGGCTTTGCGGATATGTTATTTTATAATAAACAGGCGCTTTGAAGCTAATGCTTAGCTTACGTGTGGTAAGCGCTTCCTGGTAACGGTTCTTTTGATCTTCGCGTTCCTGCTTTTTCTCTTTTTCTTCGGCTTGTTTAAGCTTTTTGGCAAGGTAGCACCTGCCGTTGCAATGCAACTCGGGGCGGGCCTTATTTATACAGAGGTTATTGATAATGTATTGCTTATTTACCTCGTAACCCGCACAAACAAAAAAACGCGAAAAGTTTGAACCGATCAGCGTAAAAATGAGGCATATGGTAAGTAAGCGTTGCAGCATTAGTGCGGCAAAGGTATATAGTTTTTAATTTAATACCGCATAGCTATGTAATTTGCGGAATACCCTAAATAGAAATCTTAACGTGATCTTTCTACGGGTGCGCTTTTGTGTGACAGGGGCATCGCATGTGAGCGGTTGCATTGACCCAGCGCAACGTAAATAATAATAAAGATAACAATTGTTGAAAAGCAGCCACCACCCAGTTTTTTAGCGCCCCAGGCAGCTATAATTCCTCTGAAAAAGTTATTCATAACAAAACGTTTGTTATACAACCCCAATTGAGTATGTATAGTTTTACTCTATGATAATGATTATTTGTAATTCAATATAAAGGCTTTGTAAAATCACAGCAAACCTGCTATCTATATTAGCCATTACGCCTTCATTATTTGAATCGTTTTTGTATTTCTTTCCCTTTAATCAATGTTCATATTAAAAATACCAGCTTTTGGGTATTGTTACACTTTGAAAACGTATACACCTTTATTGGTAACATAAATCGAATATAAAAATGGAAATAAACGCACCTGAATCCACTTTCGCATCCAGACTAACACAAATACAACTCTCGGCTGATATCCCTACTCCACAGAGTCATTTACAAAACCTTGTCAGTAAAGGTAAAACAGCAAAAGATTATTATTTGACATCTACAGATCCTGCAGCTGGGAGTAGCTTTAAAGAAAGAATGGATAATTTAAAAGCTTACATTAAAGAAGAGTTCAAGAGTTTTTCGTCAAAACGGGCCTTAGAGTACGCTACCCTGGAGTGGACATTTAGCAGCTTTGATTGGGCAACAGGACATCATGCCACTAAAACAGAAGTTATTGCAATCAATACGTACATTTTTACCAAGATATCAAGGACAACAAATGGAGATTGGAAAGGGGGGCCAATTATAAATGGAGTAGATCAAAAAACATGGATATCAGGTGATATTGCTGGTGGTAATGTAACCTGGACTACCGGCGGTCATGGAAAGGCAGAAACAAAATGGACGATATGGGCAAAGCTTGATAATGAATATATATTAAATATGATTCAAAATGAATTAAATAATATAAAAGCTCAACTAAATTTGTTAAATGTCCCGACGGATGTTTGATGGATTTTGTAAAGCATTATAGATTATTTCAAAATTGTAAAGGGATGCTACTGATAGGGTTATAATTAATTAATAAGCCCTTTCGGTTAGTGCTGATTATTACCTGGTATTAAAAAATCACAGCAATTTCCTTGTTGACGTAAAAAAACAAAACCGCTCTTAGAAAATGGAGCGGTTTTTATTTATAAGAAGGATTGCGTTTAATATCACTTCATTTTTACATCATTTCCCATCATGCCAATCAATTTTAAATACATATGATTCTGAAACTTTTCCACCGTTAACGTTCAAATCCGCTGAGCTATAGAAATAGGCTGGCTTGCCATTCAGCATCAAAATTGCGGGGCGTTCAAGTTTGCCCGATGCGTCCCTGTTAAAAACACCCGGTTTGGAAAGCAGCTTTTTATGATCCTCCGCTGTTCCCCAATAATCTAATATATTCCCCATGGCTATTTTTGAATCAGCCAGTTTAAAATCTAACCCAGTCTTTGACTTCCACAAGGTAATATCACCATAGATGCCCGTATTGCCGCCAAGGTTATCGGTAGTCAATAAATAGTATTTGTTTCCCCATTTAAATGCCTGCGCGTCTTCAAGGTATGATACATTGTCAGTTATCGGATGATCGCTCAGCGTGTATGGCCCTTCTAATTTATCGGCCACCGCGTAACCATATTTCGACTCCATTTGCCCCGGGGTGCCCGATTTGAAATATACATAATACTTCTTCCCTATCTTCACAAATGCCGGGTTATCGGCACCGATAGCGCCTTGATACGTCCAATGTTTTGAGTCGTTGGAAGTTTGAATAATGATACCGCCTTTGTCGCCTACAAATTTCCAGGGGCCTTCCAGCTTATCGGCAACCATCATCCCGATCCTCTGCTTTGTTTCTTTTGACGGATTTTGACAAATGTAGAGCAGGATGTATTTGCCATCCACATATTCGAGGCGGGGATTATGCGGCCCCCACATTGTTTTTTGATCGGTAAACATGGACGATTTCAGAACGGTGGTCACATATTTAAAAGGCCCCTCCGGGCGGTCGCTAACAAAATGTGCTATTTCGGCATTAGGCCCGGTCCAGCCTTCCATCCCTTCTGCCGCAGGCCAGCGCGCACCGAAGATGTGAATTTTACCATCTTTTCCCTGTATCGGCGATGCGCACCAGTTATACCAATTTGAATCGGCTACTGCCGGGCCAATATACTTTGCAGTTAAGGCCATGTGGGCGTACGGTACCTTTGTTGGTTTACCTTTGGCTGTTGGTAGCTGATGGCCATTTTTATCCTGGGCAAGCAATCGGTTACTTACCAGTGCGCAGGCAAAAAATAAACATACAGCAAGCAGCTGCATTGCAGTTGATTTGGTTTTCATTTTCAGAGTTCTATAATTGGACTTATGCTTTCAAAAATATGCTGCCTTTACAAACAATAAAATGGATAAAGCGCTGAACGTAATGGATTATTGCATAAACGTTGGCAAACGTTACACGGAAACAAAATGTACGTTTATTGTATAAATGATATCTGACGTGTTTGCGATGAGATTGATGTTTTATTTTGGTTGTCTGTTGAAGGAAAGTTTTAATTTAGTAAAATTGCAATCAGGGTAGTGAGAGTTACCATAATTTCAGAATTAAACTACCAACACCTAAGCATCAAAAGATATTACATAAATGAGCCAAAAAGAATTAGCAGAGCTAACAAACGAAGAGCTGTTACAGGAAACAAAAAAAACTAAATCCACCAAAATTTTCGATGCCGCCATCTTTGGCTTTTTGATTGGCGTTGCCGTTTATAGTGCCGTAAGAAATGGTTTCGGATTGTTAACTTTTCTTCCCCTGATATACATACCAATAGCCGCAAAGAATAAGGCAAGAAGTAAAGATTTGGAAGTATTATTAAAGGAAAGAAATTTAAAATAGGCCTCCCTCCTCCTGCAAATAACATCATATAATCTTTTGCAATTCTCATTTTCCGCAAGGCTATTTTTATAGCGTTGGCGCAAGTTTGCCAAGCCCTTTTTTTGGCGGGTTACTCCCGTTGTCATCTTTTAAGGCCCTTAAATAAGTCACATTGGAATAAAAATGCAAATAAACTTGCGCAACTCAAAAGTTGCACATATATTTGCAACCAGCGGGTTGCTTAAATGCGCCCGGGCAAAAAATGAAACAAGATATATTCCAGGCCATATCCGACCCAACACGCAGGGCTATTTTAGCTTTGCTGGCTATTCAGACATTAACGCCTAATGCCATGGCAGATAAATTTGATATGAGCAGGCAGGCCGTATCAAAACATATTAAAGTATTACACGAATGCGAACTGATAAAGCCAGAACAATCAGGCAGGGAAATTTATTATCACTTTAACGCGAAAAAAATGCAGGAGTTTGACCATTGGTTAGCTCAATTCAGAAAAAGCTGGGAAACTCAATTCAATCAACTCGACCAATTATTAACAACCATTAAAGAACAGGAATAATGAACAACGATTTGCTATTTGATTTTAATGTTGACAAAGCCGCGAAAACGGTTTATATAACCAGGGAGTTTAATGCAGGGCAATCTTTAGTATGGGATGCCTTTACCAATGCCGAACTGCTTGACCAATGGGGAGCGCCCGCACCTATGCGCGCCAAAACCAAGTACATGAATTTTGAAGTAGGCGGGCGGCGCTTTTACGCTATGATAAGTCCCGACGGGCAGGAGCGCTGGTCGGTGCAGGAATTTACATCCATTACCCCAAAAACCAATTTTAAGATGTACAACGCCTTTGCTGATAAAGACGAAAACAGGGAACTGCCGGGTTCTGAATGGGATTACAATTTCAGCGAACAAAATGGTATAACCAAAGTACACATTGTCATTTTTAATGAATCTTTCGAGCGATTGGAGAAATTATTGGAAGGCTTTAAGATCGGGTTTACCATGACCTTAAAAAACCTGGAAGAGCTGTTAACCACTTTGTCGTAAAAACTATAAAAGGAAATTATAATCACATTTAACAATAAAAATTATGAGAGCAATTAATCCCTGGATTAACTTCAATGGCAATGCCGAAGAAGCATTCACTTTTTACAAATCAGTTTTTGGCGGAGAATTTGCAAAGATCGTTCGCTTCGGTGACCTGTCGAGCGATGAATTCCCTGTAGCGGAAAACGACGCGAACAAGATCATGTACATCGCTTTGCCCATTGGCAAAAACAATGTGTTAATAGCCAATGATGTTCCCGAATTTATGGGACGGGTAAGCGAAAACGAAAACAGATCTAAAATATTGGTTAGTGCCGAAAGCCGTGAAGAAGCCGACAAGGTATTTAACGGATTATCAGCAGGTGGTGATGTTGAGGGAGAAATTGGCGACAGTCCATGGGGAACCTATGGCGGCATGTTCAGGGATAAATATGGCATTGAATGGATTGTGGAATTTGACCCCGCTTTATAATTGACGGCGAAAATAAACTCGCCGGTGCAAACGTGCAGCGTGTTCCGATAACAACAAGAAGCCGCTTTATGAAAGTAAAGCGGCTTCTTGTTTGATAAGCTACCAAAGAGGAATACCTTTTGAAAGTTATTTACTAAATGTGAGGATATTTAAGGGTGATTATATTAAATTACACGCAGCAATTCAATGTTTGCTAAAATCCATCAAGCCTTAATTATCATAAATGAGAATACGATTAATCTTAACACTTACTATTTCAATAACAATGCTCTTAGGGTTGGCAAAAGCCACTACTACTGAAAAGCCAATACCACGAAATATCAAACTAATTGCTGTTTTGAAAGACAAAAAAGGAAACGAACTGGGCAAAGTTTATATTGAAGACTTTAAAAAGGATGTTTTTAAGAAATTGTTAATCACGAAAAGAAGGAACGGGAAAACAGACACTTTATATTTTATTGATAACTATGTTTTTAAAAATTCGAAAGGCGTTGATATTACGTTTGATGCAAAAACATTTAATGGTTATAAAATTGAATGGATTAAAGATGATGCGTTACAGTTATTTGGCATAGGAAAGGGTGCAAACGGCGCATCTGATCCGGTTATAATTGCATGGCGCTACAAAAAGAAAGTATTTGAAGTTTTTTTTGAATCGCCTTGATAACTTGTAAAGTTTTGAACACAAAAAAACCTTACTGAAGTGCAAGGCTTTTTTATGCCAAAACGAAAAAATCTCAGAACCTCTTACCGAGTTTTTAGAAGTAGTAAAATAATTTGAATAGCCATTGATATTGAATAACATACTATATTTTACCAGGTTGCGTTTCATATTTTCAAACAGATTGGAATAACTAAATCGACACGGACTAAACCTGTATTAAAATGAACGTTACCGCTCAACTGAAGCTACTGTTCCTGTTCGTTATTTATTTCTTCTATGCCGAACTTGTACAAGCCCAGACAGTACAGGGCAAAATATATGAGATGGGTACTAAAAATGCTATCTCATCCGCTGAAATTTCAATAATATCAAAAGCCGAACATGTGTATACCGACACTAACGGCAATTTTCAAATAAAAGCAGCAATTAATGATTTACTGGTAATTGCTGCAAAAGGCTACAGGTCAGATACTATTTTGTTAACCAACCTCAAGTTTAAACAAATCTACCTGCTGCAAATTGAACGCTGGCTTGCGGGGGTGAAAATTAACGCGAACAAGGCAGTATCAACTAAAACTTTTCAATATCAAGACCCTGATTTTCATAACCAAACGGTGAAAAAGCAAATGGACGATGACGGAAACTATAAAGGCGGGTTAAGCTTAAGGCTTTGGTATTGGAAAAAGGATGAGAAAAGGAAGAAGAAAATTGAGAAATTAATCAATGATGAAGAAACTGCTATAAACATCGACAGGGTTTTTTGTAAGGATACTGTTCAAAAGTACATCCCTGTAGGCGATGAAGAAATTAACAGTTTTATAAAACGTTACAAACCAAGTCTGGCTGTTTTCCAGGCAAATTCTTTTAACTTATTATTGTATTTAAACAGTGCGTATAAAAATTTCAAAACGCTTTCTAAAGACGAACGGATTCGATCTGAACTGTTTTGATACAGTAAATGCAGTTTCTGAAGCAAAGAGAAAGGCAAATCAAAAACTTTGACTTGCCTCTTAAAATAGCCATAGGAGAATCCACTCGAATGCCATTTAGCAGACTTGAGACTATGGCGAGTTAGTATATTGGCTCAGTCTTGTTCCGGCTTAAAAGGAAAGAATTAGAAGTGTAAATGAATGCATATTTTCTACTCACTTCTTAAACTTTTTACCGGGTTGGCAATAGCAGCCCTCAAGGTTTGGAAGCTTAAAGTAAACAATGCCGTCACCAGCATGCCTGCGCCGCTGATAACGAAGACCCACCAACTGATAGCTACATGATCAACAAAACTTTCCATCCATTTATTCATGGCATACCATGCAACCGGCGTTACTAAGATAAAGGCCAGTAAAATGAGCCATACCAGTTCTGTGGATAGCAAGGTTAAAATTTGTGTAACAGTAGCGCCAAGCACCTTACGTATACCAATTTCTTTGGCGCGTTGGTTGGTTGTATAAATTGCAAGGCCCAATAAACCAAGGCAACTAATAAATATTGATAAGCCTGTAGCCCACGTTAATAAGGTTGATGTGTGTTGTTCTTCCTCGTAAAACTGGGCTATCGTTTCATCATAAAACTGGCAATCGAAATCATCGTCGGGATAAACCTTTTTCCAGGCTTTGGCCATCCGCGCAATCGTAGTTTTCCATTCGTTACCATCGGCAGTTTGAGGTTTTAAACTAACATGTAAAGTTCGCATCTCCCCGTATTTTTCGCTACCCCATGAAATAGCTGACGGATAGATTGGCGAATGTAGCGATCGCTGGTTAAAATCGGCTACTACGCCGATAATACTAATATTTCTGCGCCCGCTAAACTTGTCTAATTGTTTCCCTATAGCATCACCGGGATGCTTAAAGCCTAATAATTTCGCGTATGTATTATTAATAATAATGGCTTTTCCGGTATCTGATTCGAGTATGTTTCTGCCCGCGAGCAATTTTAGCTGATATGTTTTGATGAAATTTTCATCGCCCGTTTTAACTACTATTTCCTCTGTTACTATTTCCTTTTTTCCGGCATTATAAACACTGCGCGTTCTGTTAAAAACGTCAGACGAAGGCGGGTCGCTGCCTAAGCCTACCAAGGCAACTCCGGGTATTGATTGAAAGCTATTCAACAGTGCCTTATTATCGCGGAGCGTGGCGGCCTTCCATGGAGCATTAACCACCAGGATGGCATCTTTTTTAAACCCGAGTTCTTTATTTAATACGTAATGGATTTGCCTGCTTACCAAAACAGTTGCCATAATAAAAAACTGTGCTACCACAAACTGAGAAACCGTAAGCGATTTACGCAGCCATGCATGTCGTGTTTTGCTGCTATCACTTTGTGCCTGTTTTTTCAATACCGAAACAGGTTTGTAACCCGACAGCATAAGGGCCGGATAAAAACCCGATAAAACGGTTACCACAACTGTTAAAATCAGCAGAAACAGCATGATTTCCGGTTGATGCAGAAAATCTACGCGGATATCGGGGAGGATAAAGTCGGAGAATAGGTTTAAAATAACCGGTGCAAGTAAAACGGAGATAACAACCGCGAAAAGGGTTATCAAAAATGTTTCGCTTAAAAACTGTACTATCAATTGCGCACGGGTGCCACCCATTGTTTTACGAATGCCAATTTCTTTTGCCCTTTGGCCGGCCTGGGCGGTAGTTAAATTAACAAAGTTGATGCAGGCCAGCAGCAACAGGAAACCGGCTATAGCCAATAAACCATAGTCGGCGGTTTTGTTTGCCGGCGATGAAAAACTGAAAATATTATAATCCGCGTTGAAGTGAAGATCATCTAATGGCTGCAAGCGTAAGTTTACATTGTTGGCAAGCGCCCTGTCATCGCGCGGGGGTGGGTTATTTTCCTTATAAAGGGTATTCATTTGTTTTAAAACCTTAGCTGCCGAAATGCCGGGCATCAACTTTACAAAAACCTCTGAACCCGAAAAAATGTGCCCCCAATTAGTTATGTGTGACGATGCGGCAAAACTTTTGTTTGTGGTTATGGTGCTGATAGATACGAAACCGTGAAAGGCAAAGTCGGTATTTTGTGTAAGCGTTTGTACAATGCCGCTAACTGTTGTTGTTAGTGTATCATAGGTAACCGTTTTACCTATCATGTCTTTATATTTTAACGCCGGGAAATACAACCTGGCTTGTTGCGATGTTAGCACTACCTGGTTAGGTTCATCAAGCGCATGCTGCCGCGAACCGGCAAGCCATACATAGTTAAAAGCCTTAAAGTATTGCTGGGCGGTAAATGTCATCCCGTTCTGATCTTTAAACCGCTTTTGCTTATTGTTGATATAAACAAAATGAGGCCAAAACTCATAGATAGGTACAGTGGCCTCAATACCCGTTACCTGGTTTTTAATTGCACCGGCCAAAGGGCCCGGCACTCCGCTGGAATGAATTTTTTGCCCGTTAGACAGCTCCATATCCATAACCACACGGCAAATACGGTCGTTGTCTTTATGAAATTTATCGAACGTAAAATCATAGTTCACTATAAGGTAAATTACTACCGAGGCGCTGATGCCTATAGATAAATCGGCAATGTTTATTATCGTAAAAAGCTTATGCTTCCAAAATCCTCTGAATGCTGTTTTTAAATAATTTCTGAACATAAAATTGTAATTAAATTTCGAGGCAGTCCACTTCAGTGTGGATTGATTGCCCGAAACTACCGTTGCAAAGCGGCCATTACGTCCCATATTATAAGTTGGGAACTCTTTTTTCAGTTCAATTTTATATTCGGCGGGGCTTTTACCGGTCATTTCCTTAAAGATCCGGTTAAAGGTGCTTTTTGAGTTGAAACCGGAATCGTAGGCAATACCCAACAGGGTAATATGATCGTTTGCCGGATCCTGCATTTTTCGGATAACCTCTGCAACACGGTATTCGCTGATAAAATCGTTAAAGCTTTTTTGGAGTGCTGTGTTAATTATCCGCGATAATTCATGCGGGCTCATATCAAGCTTTTCGGCCAGCAAACTTAAATTGAGTTCCGGGTCCTGGTAGTACCTATTGACTTTCATCGTATTCTTCAGCCAAATGCCTTTTTGCCTCAGCTCCGCCGGAATCAATGATTTTAAAAACAATGGCGCATCTGCCTGCACATTATCCCCCGGCCTCAGAAAAACCACGGCGCCCATTCCAATGCTAACTACAGCCAACAGCAGGTGTAATAGATAATAAGGGTGTGCGCCCGGTTGGTTGTGGCAGTAAAAATAATCTGCGGCAGCAAAAGGAATCCATAACAGCCACACCAATCCGAAGGTTAACAGTAAATTACGCAGCCATTGCAGTTCGTTCCGGGGGCGGTCACCCCAATTAAATTTGAGTTGCCGGTAAAAACGCTCTATCTGTATAAAGCACAGGCACAGGTAAATGCTAACCGAAAAAAACGCCAGAAATTGGAGTACGAGATTTAACTGTTGAAATGTGTGGGTATTATAGGTTGCCCCACCCGTTTTCATACTTTCTTTAACCGCCAATACATGAGCGCCCAGCTCCAGCAACAGCGGACTGAAGTGCAGCAAATCCTTACCCCTGAATTTGTATTCAGGCCGGGTTATTTTGAGCACATAAAAGAAGATAAGCGGGCCGGTTGCCAGCGAAAATTGAAGCGGCAGCCAACCCCAGTGCGGGAAATAGGTGTTCAGGCCGATATCGATGCCTAATGTTTCCGTCATCCATAAAACCGCTGTGCCTAATGCCAGAGCAAAAAAACGGTTTGCCGTCCGCTTTGTTTTGGGGCTAAACCACAACAACAGCATGAAATTTAGGCCGATAAATATTGCCCCCAAAAGCGCTAAGTGGTAGGCGTTAATATGAAAGATATATGGATTCAGTTGCAACATCTATCCCGGTCGTTTCTCCTGTTTACTGTTTGTTGAAATATAGCTTTTTTACAGCAAATACACTGTTCATTATTAACTCTTGAAAGATGCAATCAATACACTGTAAACGAATATAAAGATAAAAGCACCAGGAGGCGAGCGTTATTTTATATTTCCATAGTCTTTTAGCCCCAAGCACATTAACACCTGTTTTTATTGAAGAAAGCCGGGATATATTAAATAGCAGCCGGGATGTAATTTGTTGATTTATTTTAAATTTACCTTGCATAAAAAAACCACCAATCGTGTATGATGATGGTTTTTATACCCCAAGTGGAGATTCTCTGAACACTTATCAGCGTTTACGAGGGCATTTGCAGCTAATCCTTAGCAACCGTTATTTTTGCTAAAATCACGTTTAAAAAGCACCTTGTTATTTTGCTCAATATAGTCGCCCGATATAATTAAATATGGATGATTAGGCGAATACCCCGCGCTGTGGCTTCTTACAATTATTTTGTCGTTAACTTTCAGGCTGTTTAACTGCTCAAAATCATCAGGAATAAATTGCATCATGTATTCTTCACCTTTAATTTTGACTATAAGCCATTTTGGTCCTGATGAGTTGCTGTTTTTGCGCTGAAAGGTAACAGAGGTTACCACAGCCTCCATATTGGAAAAATCCTTTATGTACTTCCTTATTTTATCATGACTGGCGTGCACTTTTATACCTTCAGGAAAAACCTCCCATTCTTTGTACCTTATACCGTCGGGAGAAGCCTCCCATTTTTTCCTGTCGTCCCGATGGGCTATGCTGTCAGCAATGGACAACGGCTTTGGATATCGCTCATTTCCATTTTTAATTTCACGATTAGCAAATACTAATCCGCTCACCACAACCAGCGGCAAGATGACCGCATAGATGACATTTTTTTTATTTTTCATATCCTTTCAAATTGGTTCAGCAAATCTACTTTGATGTTTTTTGGGTCGGGTGATTTGGATTGTAAATAAAAATGTAAATTTTGTAAATAAAGTTAAAATAGTAGCGGAATCGGGAGGCCGGATGGATCCGGAATGAAAATCAGGTGTTTCTTATCCGCCGTATTTGTCCGCCGTAGCTTAGCGTAATCAGTAGCTTTAGCGCTTTACCGACAGGTGCAGATCGTAGATTGGGACGAGGATTCACCAAAATAGCAAGTATAAAAAGCATCGATCCTAATAATCGATGCTTTTTTATGTAGTCCGTAGGGTGCTCGAACCATTTATCAAAGACCAGAAACGTTTGGCCGGGAAATGGTCGGGGAACCTTCTATCAGAACGCCGCAAAATATACATACTCCCTTGCCACCCCAAGCCTCCGATTTGTGGCCGCTTGCAAAGTCGCTGTCATATTTATAGAATCTTTACGGTTTAAACATAGGAACCACCACCACGGGGTGCTAACTGTAGTGAGAAGAGTAGACGCTACGCAAACACAAGCCTTACTGTTTCCTATTTGGCAACCATCGGCAAGATGAAAACTTACGCGTGTCGATGATATTTTTTTGCTGATTAATTACCATAGATATTATACCAGGGAACAAAATTTAGCTGTAAATAACCATTCTCTACTTTTTTTTGCTTGCCCGCAGCGTCAAGTATTGTAGCGGTAAATTTTGCTTTCAGATTGTAACTGCCGGATGTTGCTTGTGTAAAGCTCATAATCTCAAAGGTGGAATTTTTTTGAAAACCTGATGCGGCTACAACAGTATTAACTCCGTTATATGCATTGTAAGATGAGCCTGCTGCTACATCAATGGCAATACCATTTTGGGTGTTTTGCCATTCGAAATCTTCAGATAGAGCATATTTGCCTACGGTAAACAATTTAAGTATATCATTTCGGCCCGGCATCCACGAAACCCCTTGTTTCTGCTTAAGGTATTTTCTTAAAAAAGTAACAGTTATATCTGCGCTTTTAGTAGAAATAGAGTTTTTTTGATAGAACATCACAGAGTCTGGGTTGCCTACAAGGGTATAATTATGCGGGTTGTTATCGTTAATAACAAGTTTGCGGTTAGCCTCCTGACCGCCAACGTGCATAGAATTGAGGCCAACGCCACCGGCTGCATAGTTTTGGCCATCTATGGTATAAGATACCGAATCGCGAACAATGGCTATTACCTGCTCGGCAGGTTCGTCTACAGCGGGTTCCGGGTGATCGCTTTTTTTACATGATGTAAATAACATCAAAAGCGCAAAGGCATAAATATGGTTAAGGTTTTTCATATATGCTATGACGGCAATTAGCGGTAAAGGATTAATCTTTCTGTTATGGAAACCATAAAATAATTAATCAAAAACAAAATGCCTTAAGTTGATTAACTTAAGGCATCAATTGTTTCTCGTAGCCCGTAGGGGAAAGTTCCCGACCTCCTTCTTGGCAGATTTGCGACTGTTGGCGTCTTAATATCCTAAAATTGAGATTTTATCTTAATATCACTTTTTGATTTTCGTATAATAAGGCACAAACTCCTGTATATAACAAGATTTACTCGTTTTAAATATACCTTTCTCGAATGCAATTTTATGTAACTCAGATAGTTTCTTAAATCTTTTCATTCGAAGTTTATCTATCCGCTTTAGAGTTATAAAATCATAAGTGCCGCTTAACATCAGTACAACCTCTACTTCATTACATTTATCTACAAGCTTTATAGTTGCTGGCTCTATTCCAACAGTATTAAATGTTATTTTTTCCACTGAAATAGCAATATCTATATGGAAAAAACCATTTAAATCTGTTTTGCCAACCTTAATTGTGTCATTAATCAAAATTGATACATATGGCAAGGTTTCCAAATCATTATCAATTAGCCTTCCTGTAATTGTTTTATTCTGAGAATAAAGACTACATGTTGAAAAAGTGAGGAAAATAAGAGCGATTAATAGTTTCTCCACGTTGTTATCATTATTGGGTGAATAAATATTGATGAGAATAACCCAATTGTCCGAAACTCGTTTTTTCGACTAAAAATATCGAAAGTTTTCAACTTTCAAAAAACACAGACAATAAAAAAAGCCGCTCTACTTTCGTAAAGCGGCTTCTTCAGTAGCCCGTAGGGGAATCGAACCCCTGTTTCTAGAATGAAAATCTAACGTCCTAACCCCTAGACGAACGGGCCTTATATTTCCCTTATTTTGGGAATGCAAAGATATGTGTTTTTGTGAAAAAATAAAAATTTATTTAAAAACAGTTTTTCTTTTTTAAAACTATGCTGAATATCAGCACAAAACAAAACGCGCCTTGCTGGTATTGTATATTATTATGAACCACGAGAATACTGAAGTCACACATCTTGCATTTATGGCCCTGGCGGTTAAGTGCGCCGATGATAACCTTAAAACAGGCAATGGCGGTCCGTTTGGGGCGGTGGTAGTGAAAAATGGCGAGGTGATAGCCGCTACGCCTAATTCGGTAACGGCCACGAATGATCCTACCGCGCATGCCGAAGTAAATGCCATCCGCGAAGCGTGCAAAAAACTGGGAACACCCGATTTGGAAGGCTGCGTTATGTATACCAGCTGCGAGCCCTGCCCCATGTGTGCCAGCGCTATTTACTGGGCAAAAATAAGTGCGGTTTACTATGCTAACACCAAGGCCGACGCGCACAGTGCGGGGTTCAGCGATGCCTTTATTGAGCAGGAACTTTCAAAGCCATTAAATGAGCGCGATATAATTTTTAAAAGAATTGATGCTGCCGATGCTATAAAATCATTTGAGAAATGGGTAGCTTTGAGTGAAGCAGAAAAGGCCGGGATAAAGAACGGAACCTTATAAGCAACCTATTGTATGAAAGCCATTTGGAACGACCAGGTTATTGCCGAAAGCGATAACACAATTGTAATTGACAACAATCATTATTTCCCTAAAGAGAGTGTAAAAAGCGAATACCTCGAAGAAACCGACATTTACACTACCTGCCCCTGGAAGGGCCGGGCATCTTACTATTCGCTTAACGTTAACGGCAAACACAACCAGGACGCGGCATGGTATTATGCCGAACCCAAGGAAGCCGCGGCACAAATAAAAGACCACATCGCTTTTTGGAAAGGCGTTAAAATAACCGGATAATTATGAAAAACTACGATGCCATAATAATTGGTGCGGGGCAGGCTGGTGTGCCGTTAGCCAAAAAGCTGGCCAATGCCGGTAAAAGAACGGTACTTATTGAAAAGCGTTTTGTAGGCGGCACCTGCGTTAACGATGGCTGTACCCCCACAAAAACCATGGTGGCATCGGCTAAGGCCGCTTATGATGCGGCGCACGCTTCGGCTTTGGGAGTAAACATCAGCGGGTTTACGGTAGATATGAAAGTGATTAAGGCCCGTAAAGATGCTATCGTGCTGAAATCGCGCAATGGCGGGCAAAAAGCTGTTGAAGCCACTAAAAACCTCGATCTGATTTTCGGCGAAGCCACATTTACGGGCGACAAAACCCTGCTGGTAAAACTGAACGACGGCGGCGAGGAAGAATTAAACGGCGAATGGATCTTTATCAACGTGGGCAATAAAACGGCCATACCTGATATTGACGGACTAAAGGACATCGATTATCTTACGTCAACCACTATTCTCGATCTGGAAGAAGTACCGGAGCATTTGCTCATTATCGGAGGCAACTATATCGGCCTGGAGTTTGGGCAGATGTTTCGCCGCTTCGGTAGTAAGGTAACGATATTGGAAAGATCGGAACGCCTGTTGCCGCGCGAGGACGAAGATATTGCCGGTTCGGTAAGCAAGATCCTGAAAGCGGAGCAAATTGACATCCTTACCGAGGCTAACGCCTCGCTGTTTGAAAAAGCTGCCGATGGCAAAATATCCGCCACCATTAAACATGGCGACAAAGAAATAAAGATCAGCTGCTCGCATGTGCTGGTAGCTGCCGGGCGCATCCCGCAAACGGAAGCTTTAGCGCTGGATAAAACAGGTGTAGCCACCGATGATAAGGGCTTTATAAAAGTAAACGATAAGCTGGAAACCAATGTACCCGGCATTTATGCCTTGGGCGATATAAAAGGCGGTCCGGCGTTTACACATATCGCTTATAACGATTATACCATAGTATACCGCAACCTGATTGACGGCGAAGATTTTAACGCGCACGACAGGCCTGTACCCTACTGCATGTTCACCGATCCGCAGCTGGGGCGTATAGGCATCAGCGAGGCCGAGGCGAAAAAGCAGGGGCTCAATTATAAAGTGGCCACTTTGCCTATGGAGCATGTGGCCAGGGCTATTGAGGTAGGCGATACCCGCGGCATGATGAAGGCCATTGTAGATGCCGATACCAAGCAAATATTAGGCGCGGCCGTGCTGGGTACCGAAGGCGGCGAGGTTGTTACCGTGCTGCAAATGGCTATGCAGGGCGGCATCACTTACGACAGGATCCGTTATTGTGTTTTCGCGCACCCTACCTATTCCGAATCGTTAAATAACCTGTTCATGACCTTAGAAAAATAAACGCGCGTATGATAAAAGCCGACAAGCTGAGCAAACATTTCGGGGGGATAAAGGCGGTGGATGAGATCTCGTTCGAGGTGAACGAGGGCGAAACCATGGTACTGCTGGGCACCAGCGGCTGCGGCAAAACCACTACCCTCAAAATGATCAACCGGCTTATCGAGCCAACCAGCGGCACCGTATTTATTAACGGGAAAAACATCCTCAATCAACCGGCCGAAGAGCTAAGGCGAAGCATCGGTTACGTGCTCCAAAACAACGGCTTGTTTCCGCATTATACCGTGGCCGAAAATATTGCCATTGTACCACAACTGTTAAAGTGGGATAAGGCACGCATAACGCAGCGAACACAGGAACTATTAGAAAAACTCCATCTCAGCCAAGACCAACTACATGCCTATCCCGGTGAGCTAAGCGGAGGACAGCAGCAACGCATTGGCCTGGCAAGGGCACTGATCGCCGACCCACCGGTTTTATTGATGGACGAACCTTTCGGGGCGCTGGATAATGTTACACGGGCGAGCATCCATAAGGAGTTTAACGCGCTGGATGAACTGAAAAAGAAAACCATCATCATGGTAACGCATGATGTGCAGGAGGCTTTTGAACTGGGCGACCGTATTTGTATTATGGATAAAGGCCGCATCATCCAATCGGGTAGCCCTGCCGAATTGTTGTTTAAGCCTGCCAATAGTTTCATCATTGATTTTTTGAAGGAGCAACGCCTGCAACTGGAGTTTAAAACTATTAAGCTTACCGATGTATGGGATCAGCTACCTACAATTGAACGCAAAAGTAACACCTCACAAATATCGGCAGATGAAGGTTTGTGGACCGCGCTGGAAAGCTTCAGGTTCGCATCCGCAGAAAACCTTAACATATTGAACCAGCAAAGCAAAGAAATTAAAACCGTAAGCTTTGATCAACTGATGACGGCATTTTATCAATATAAACAACATAAAAGCCATGGATGAACAGCAACAATCCCTGCTGGGCTTCATGAGCCAGCAAGCCGATAAGCTACTCTCGCAAACGCTGGAGCATATCGGCCTTACTTTTATATCGTTGTTTATCGCCGTAATCATCGGTGTGCCGCTGGGTATCCTTATCGCCCGCAAACGTAAGCTTTCGGGCTCTGTATTGGGCATCGCGGGTATTTTGCAAACCATTCCGAGTATAGCATTGCTTGGCTTTATGATTCCGCTATTGGGTATTGGCCCTAAGCCTGCCATTGTCGCGCTGTTTTTATACGCTTTGCTGCCTATCATCCGTAACACTTATACCGGCATCAGCGGGGTTGATGTTATTGTAAAAGAGGCCGCTTTGGCCATGGGCATGAGTAAATGGCAAATACTGAAAAAGGTAGAACTTCCTCTGGCTATGCCCGTGATACTGGCAGGTATCCGTACCGCTACGGTGATCAATGTAGGCGTGGCTACGCTGGCTTCTTATATAGCCGCCGGTGGTTTGGGCGAGTTCATTTTCGGGGGTATCTCCCTTAACAATACCAACATGATTCTGGCAGGTGCCATACCGGCTGCCTTACTTGCTATAATTTTCGATTTCCTGCTGTCGAGGGTGCAAAAGTTAAACTTTAAGAAGATCCGCACCGGCACATCGGTATTACCTGTTTTGATGTTGTTACTGGCTTCGTTTTACTTTATCCCTTCTGCTTATGGGGGCAAGTTTACCGCCGGTTTTACCCCGGAGTTTATGGGAAGACAGGACGGCAATTTGGGCCTCCGCAGTAAATACGGCTTGAAGGTTCGTACCATAGTGATCAGCGACGCGGTGATGTACAAAGCCGCGTATGAAAAAGAATTGGACGTGATCAGCGGCTACTCTACCGATGGTCGCCTCAAGGCTTACGATCTGGTTACGCTGGATGATGATAAGCACATCTTTCCGCCATATTATGCCGCTCCCATAGTTAACGAGAGCGCGTTGAACCAGTTCCCTGAGCTGGAACATACCTTAAATATACTGGCGGGCATAATTACCGATTCTATTATGCGCGAGCTGAATTACCGTACCGACTACCTGCACCAAAGCCCCGAGCAGGTGGCAAAAGATTTCCTGGAATCAAAAAACCTGTACAAAGCACCACGCAACGGGCACGACGGAATAGTACGCATAGGCTCAAAAATATTTGGCGAGCAGTACATTTTAGCCAACATGTACACCATGCTGATAAAGGGCAATACCAATTACGATGTGGCCACTAAAACAGGCCTGGGCGGCACCAAAATTTGTTTCGACGCGCTTACCAATAAGCAAATTGATCTTTACCCCGAATATACCGGCACCGGCTTGCTGGCCATAATACAGGCATCACCTAAAAAGGTGAGCGAGTTAACTGTAGATAAAGACAAAACCTACCAATACGTAAAAACCGAGTTTGAAAAGCGTTACCAAATAAAATGGCTTACCCCTATTGGTTTTAACAACGCTTACGCTTTAATGATGCGGCAAAAACAAGCTACCGAATTGCGTGTTAAGACAATATCTGATCTGAAAAAATATCTTGACAGAAATTAAAATTTTTGATGGACTTAGTAGACTGTTACCAAAAAGTTAGGGCACGTACCGAGTGGATCTGTAGTCCGCTGCAAACGGAAGATTATGTAGTGCAGCCGGTAGAAGATGTGAGTCCGCCTAAATGGCATTTGGGGCACACCACCTGGTTTTTTGAAACCTTTATATTAAAGCCCTACTTTGCCGCTTACCAGGAGTTCGACCCGAATTATAACTACGTTTTTAACAGTTATTACGAAACTGTTGGTAACCGCGTTATCCGTACAGACAGGGGTAATTTAAGCCGCCCCACGGTTATCGATATTTACAGCTACCGCAAGTATGTGGACGATGCCATGTATCACTTTTTACGCGGCGAGCTACCTGCCGAAATTGAAGAGCTGATGCAGCTTGGCTTTAACCACGAAGAGCAACACCAGGAACTGCTGTTTACCGACATTAAATACATTTTAGGGCATAACCCGCTGTTCCCGGCCTATAAAAAAGACCACGAGGCACCGCATGTTCATGAGCATACTTCATCTGCTTTTATTAATATGGATGAAGGCATTTATGAAATAGGTTTTGAGGGCGAAGGGTTTAGTTTTGATAACGAGCTGAACCGACACAAGGTATACCTCAACGCTTACCAAATAAGCCCGGCACTGGTTACTAATGGCGAGTATCTGGAGTTTATTAACGCGGGCGGATACCAGGATTTTCGCCACTGGCATGCCGAGGGTTGGGCCTGGGTAAACACCCACAAGGTTGAAGCGCCGATGTACTGGTACCTCATTGATGGCAACTGGCACCATTATACCCTGAACGGCTTAGAGCCTTTGGATTTAAAAGCCCCTGTAAACCACATCAGTTACTTTGAAGCCTACGCTTATGCCGATTGGAAACAATGCCGCCTGCCTACAGAGTTTGAATGGGAAGCCGCCTCCGCCAAATTCAATTGGGGCAGCCGTTGGGAGTGGACCGAAAGTTCATACCTGCCCTACCCTGGTTTCGCTAAGGCGCCGGGTGCTATTGGCGAATATAACGGCAAGTTCATGGTAAACCAAAAGGTATTGCGGGGCGCATCAGAGGTAACATCGCCGGGGCATAGCCGGGCCACTTACCGCAACTTTTTTCAAACCCATTTGCGCTGGCAGTATACGGGCATAAGGCTGGCAAAATAAAACATACAAAACCACCTACCACTATGATATTAACACAAAACCACCAGTGTAAAAATATTGCAGTTGAAAACAAGCAGTTTTACCGCGATGTGATCAGCGGTTTGCAATTGCGCCCCAAGCAGTTGCAATCAAAGTATTTTTACGACGAGAACGGCGATAAGCTGTTCCAGGACATTATGAACAGTCCGGAGTATTACCTTACGGATTGCGAGATGGAGATCTTCACGCGGCAAACCAAGCAGTTGGCGGCCGCGATACGCAAAGGCGGCGAACCATTCGACCTGATAGAGCTTGGCGCGGGCGATGCCACCAAATCCATCCACCTGCTAAAACAGCTGATGGATGAGGGGGCTGATTTTACTTACCTGCCCATAGATATATCCGACCATGTAATATCATACCTTGATGCTACCTTGCCGGTGAGCCTACCCGGCCTAAAAATAACCGGCCTTAACGGCGAGTATTTTGATATGCTGAAAAAGGCGTCGGCAATATCTAACAGGCGCAAGGTGGTGCTGTTTTTGGGCTCCAACATTGGCAATATGCCGGTGAGCGACGCGCAGGAGTTTTGCAACGAGATCCGCAAACATATTTCGGCAGGTGATATGCTGGTGATGGGTGTCGATCTGAAAAAAGACCCGAAAACCATCCGTGCCGCTTATGACGATAAAGAGGGTATCACCAAGCAGTTCAACCTTAACCTGCTTACCCGTATCAACCGCGAGCTGCATGCCGATTTTAATGTGGACAGCTTTGACCATTATTGCAGTTACGACCCGGAGACTGGTTCGTGCAAAAGCTACCTCATCAGCCTTACCCAACAACAGGTATGCGTTAATGGCGAAAACATCAGCTTTGAAAAGGACGAGTACATTTACATGGAAATCTCCCAAAAGTACACCGTAAACGAAATAGACCAAATGGCCGATGCGGCCGGTTTTAAAACCCTTGATCATTTATACGATGACCGGGGCTGGTTTACCGATTCTGTTTTGATAGCAGAGTAATTCTTTATACTATAGAAGATCATCAGCTTTGACAACTTTTAAAAGTTGTCAAAGCTTTTTGCATTTTAACCCATCTACTAAATGGGTATTACCAAAGGTTAGCTTTTTGCGTTTCAAGCACCTGTAAACATACTATTTACATGTAATCATCATTATTTAACAAACAATTAACCTGCAATTTTATTGATGTAATAAACACAAAAGGAGTATGGCATTAAACACAGGCAGACCGACCGGTAAAACAGACGAACAACTTTCATTTTCGCATAAAATTTGGATAGTAATAGGTATAGTAGCACTTGCGGTAAGCATTATATTAATACTGCGGGTTGCCTTTAACGTATTGCTGATGGTGCTGGCCGGTTCGCTTATAGCAGTGTTTTTTCATGGCCTGGGCGATGCCATACAACGCAGAACTTTTATGCGCCGCTCGATATGCATGATCATATCAGTAGTGGGTACGTTTGCTATTGTGGGCTTTTTGTTTTGGTTTATGGGCAACAAGATACAGGCACAGGTAGCCGCCCTTAGCGATGATTTCCCAAGGATTGTGAGTAAAGCCCAAGGCCAACTACAACAAACCGAGTTGGGTGCGAAGGTGCTTAAAAGCGTATCCAAATATGATACCACCAGTTTAATGACCACCGCGCAAAGCTTTTTCAGCACCAGTTTTGGCGTATTGGGCGATCTGTATATTATCCTTTTCCTGGGTATCTTCTTTACCGTTAGTCCGTCGATGTACAAGGATGGTATCATCAAATTGATCCCGCCAAGCGGCAAGCACGATGCCAAGGTGGTTATAGACCGTATCAGTTTAGTGTTGAAGGGCTGGCTTAAGGGCATGATGCTGGCTATGCTGCTCATCGCCATACTAACCGTTAGCGGCCTTACCGCCCTCAGCATTCCTATGGCACTTACGCTGGCGCTGATGGCGGGCCTGCTTAACTTTATACCCAATTTTGGTCCGCTGATTGCCATGGTACCCGCCGTGTTGCTTGGCTTTACCATTAGCCCTAATATGGCCATTACCATTGCGGCCATGTATATCCTGATACAAATACTCGAAAGCAATATCATTACCCCTATGGTACAAAAACGCATGATCGACCTGCCGCCCGCGCTTACCATCATCAGCCAGGTATTAATGGGTACGCTGTCGGGGGTGTTGGGTATCCTGCTGGCAACGCCTATGCTGGCTATAATTATTGTTTTGGTAGATGAGCTTTATGTTAAAAAACAAAAGGAAGTGATCATTACTTCGGAGTAAAAGGCTTGTTATTTAGGGCGATTTTAATCTGCGAAGCATAGCGGAACTAACCTTGCAAAGTTGATATTTGTATAAATACATCAACCCATGCCTACCGAACTCGAAAAAATGCTTGCCGGCGAGCTATACAATGCCGGCGATCCCGATCTGATAGCGCGTCGTTCAGCCGCGCGTAAGCTTTTTGTAGCGTATAACGCGCTGCCTTATGAAAATGCCGACGAGAAGAAAGCCATCCTGCGAAAGTTGCTTGGCGGCTTTGGCAACAACGTAGATATTCAGTCGCCATTTTACTGCGATTACGGCGAGAATATCTATTTCGGGGAGAACGTGTTTGTCAACTTCAACTGCATCATGCTCGATTGCGCTAAGATCACCCTTGGCGACAATGTGTTTTTAGCGCCCAATGTGCAACTGTATGCCGCCTACCACCCCATTATAGCATCCGAACGTATTAAGGGACCCGAGCTGGCCGCGCCTATCACCATTGGCAACAATGCCTGGCTGGGCGGTGGTGTAATTGTTTGCCCCGGCGTAACCATTGGCGAAAATACTACCATTGGCGCGGGCAGCGTAGTTACAAAAGATATACCGGCCAATGTGGTTGCCGCGGGTAACCCTTGCAGGGTGATAAAGCACCTGTAATATTATTTTAACATTGTTTTTTGCATTGAATATACAAGGCATGCCAAAATAACTTAACGTTTTGTCAAAAACGCTAAACGCAGTGCCTCGGAAAAACGTTTTATTTGACTTTTGTTAAAAACCTCATAATGCAAACCATCAAGCGCAAAATCACTTTCTTGTTATTGTTGATAACAAGCCTGCCCGCTATTGTGGCCGCCCAAAACGGACTGCCTATCAATAACGAAAAATTGAACCAGCTACAGCAGCAATTTGTAGATCTTAGGTTCGGTATGTTCATTCACTTTAACATGCCAACTTACAACAATGCCGACTGGCCTGATCCGGAAGCTTCGCCGGAAATGTTCAACCCTAAAAAGCTTAACGCCGACCAATGGGCAAAAGCGGCAAAATCTGCCAACATGACCTATGGTTGCCTTACCACCAAACACCACAGCGGTTTTTGTATATGGGATACCAAAAGCACCGATTATAACGTGATGAACAGTCCGTACAAAAAGGATGTGGTAAAGCAATTTACCGATGCTTTTCGTGCTAATGGCTTAAAGGTGATGCTGTATTATTCGATATTGGATACGCACCACAAACTGCGCCCTAACCAAATTGAGCACAAACATATTGAGATGATCAAAACCCAGCTTACCGAGCTGCTTACCAAATACGGCAAGATAGAGGCCCTGATCATTGACGGATGGGATGCGCCATGGTCGCGTATTTCTTATGACGATGTGCCTTTTGAGGATATCTACAACCTGGTAAAATCATTACAGCCAGATTGCTTGCTGATGGACCTTAACGGCGCCAAATACCCTGCCGAAGGTTTATACTATACCGATATTAAAACCTACGAAATGGGTGCTGGTCAGCGTTTATCAAAAGATAGCAAACGCATGCCTGCACTGGCTTGTTTGCCTATCAACAGCGCATGGTTCTGGAAAACAGATTTCCCTACCACCCCGGTTCGTGAGGCCGCTAAAATTGTTAACGAGAACATTATCCCGTTGAACGATGCAAGCTGTAACTTCATATTGAACGTTGCGCCAAACCGCGATGGTTTAATTGACGACAACGCTTTAGCCAGCCTGAAAGAAGTAGGCAAACTGTGGAAGAACACCGGCCCAACAACCAAACTTTCTCCACTTGAAGCGCCGATAATTTCGAGCAACATCGCGCTGCGTGCACCTGCCAATGGCAGCTGGAGTGATGATTCGGCTATTTACGATTTTGCTAACGATGATAATTTCCACTCTTCATGGCAATCAAGTCCGGGTGTTAAAGCGCCATGGTACGAGATCGACTTTAAAAAGGACAAGCCATTTAACACTATCGTGGTTTTTGAAGAGCAATCTAACATCAGCAAATACCGTTTAGAATATTGGGATGGTATTGCCTGGAAACCACTTTACAGTGGCGAAAACAAATCGCGCATGAAACTGCACCGCTTTAACCGGGTATGGGGCAGCAAAGTACGCATACTGGTTGATGCCTCCGAGCATCAGGTATCGATAGCCGAATTCCAGGTATTTGACGAAAGAAGATAATTTTTGGATACACTTTTAAACGGAGCCTTTAGCTTAATTGCTAAGGGCTTTTTTGTTTTGGTTTTTTGAAGAGGGGTTAACCGCTGAGTTAGCTGAGGTTATCGCAGAGGGCGGGGAGATTTATTTTTTTACCACAGAGTACACAGAGATCTCTTTGAGTTTTGCAAGAAGAACTCCAAAAACTCAGCGTTAACCTCAGCTAACTCAGCGGTTAATTTCAAACTGTTAAATTTCATAAAAGACCATCTCCTTTCCATCTATATTTTATAAATTGCTTCACCGTTAAACCTATCGTAAACCATGAAGAAACTTTTTATAATCGCCTGTTTTCTTGTTTTGTCTGCCATTGCGTATGGCCAGGATACTGTTCAAAATGCCGATGGCAGCACAACTATAACAACAACGATGATCAGTACTAAAGCGGGGCGTTTAGATACCAATTTAGTGGCATACGATGAGCAAGGCAAGGCACTGCGTTATTACCAATATACCAAACTGCTTAATTCGGGCCAGTACACCATGAGCTTTGAAGGCCCGCAAACTGATAAGCCGGTAATGCACATAAAAAAGCTATCAGTAGATGAGCAAAATAAAATGTTCAACATGATCCGCGAATCAATTACCAGTAAAAGCCCGGGTTTAAAGGAGGGTTCGCCATTTGATACGAAACCGCTCGAATCAATTGTGCCTGTAAATCAATTAAATGGAAAGGTGCTGCTTTTGCTGTTTTGGTATGCCAACTGTCCGCCTTGTACAGAGGATTTCGCAAGTATCAACAAAATACTTAAGCAGGTACATAATCCCGAAGATATTACCATACTGGCTATCACCACCGATAATGAAGATATTGCCGCGGCAAAATTAAAAGAGAAGCCTGTGTTATATGCCAAATTGATCAGCGGGGCAAGGGATATAACCAATGCTTACAAACCCGAAGGCTTTCCGGCATATGTGGTGGTAGATAAAGCAGGCATTACCCGACTGGGCATTATAGGCAGTTCGCCAATAACCATGCAGTTGGTAGGTACTGCTGTAAGGGCCGCGCTAACGCAGTAGCCCCTACAGCAGGTATACTCAAAATTTATTTAGCCTCGTGATCAGCAAATAGAACGGTACCGTTATGGCCGCCAAAGCCAAAGGTATTGCTCATGGCGTAGTTCACCGGGAAATCAATGGTTTCGCCAAGTACAATGTTCAGGCTGTCCGGTACTGCCGGATCAAGCTCTTGTGTATTAATGGTTGGCGGAATCACCTTGTCGCGTATCGATAATAACGAAATAACGGCCTCAATAGCGCCCGCTGAACCCAACAGGTGACCGGTCATTGATTTGGTAGCGCTGATCTGTAATTTATGTTTTTCGCCCTTAGTAAGGTTCAATACCGCTTTGGTTTCTGAAAGATCGCCAATGGGGGTTGAAGTGGCGTGCATGTTCAGGTAATCCAGGTCGGCAATACTTATACCGGCTTCATTCAAGGCCAGTTGCATGGCCCTGGTAGCGCCAAGTCCTTCGGGGTGGGTTGAGGTCATGTGGTAGGCATCGGCCGTCATGGATGCGCCGCGTACTTCGGCATAGATATGCGCGCCGCGTTTAATGGCATGTTCGCGATCTTCCAATACCAATGCTGCCGCGCCTTCGCCCATTACAAAACCATCGCGGCTCACATCAAACGGACGAGATGCCCCTTCCGGATCATTATTCAGGGTCGACATGGCTTTCATCGAACTAAACCCACCTATAGATGCCGGAGTAATAGGTGCTTCAGAACCACCGGTAATAATCACTTTCGCTTTACCTAAACGGATATAGTTAAAAGCATCCATAATAGCTGTATTTGAAGTAGCGCATGCCGAAACCGCGGTGTAATTAACGCCCATATAGCCATTACGCAGCGATATCATCCCCGAAGCCATATTGGTAAGCAGCTTAGGTACAAAGAAAGGGCTGAACCTTGGGTTGCCATCGCCCTGCGCATAGCCGGTTACCTGCTCTTCGAAGGTTTCCATGCCGCCTTGTGCCGAACCCCATATTACACCAACGTCAAACGGATCCATTTTGCTGAACTCGAAGCCCGAATCCTTGATCGCCTCGTCCGACGCGATGAGCGCGTACTGCGTAAAGGGATCGGTACGTTTAAGATCGTTACTGTCAAGATAGGTGGCCGGGTTATAATCCTTCAGTTCGCAGGCAAACTGCGTTTTAAACAATGTAGGATCAAAGTGGGTGATGCGTGCCGCGCCGCTTTTGCCGGCCACAACATTTTGCCAAAAGGTTTTTACCTCGTTACCAATAGGCGTTAACGCGCCTATGCCTGTTACAACAACTCTGTTAAGCATATACTGTAAATTAATCCCTCCGCTATCGCGCGGAGTTTTTGGGTGGGCAAAGGTAATAACAAAATACCTTATGGTATATTTAAGTGTAACTATGTTTACTGTTTAATGATAAACTATTGATTTACAGCTTTGAAAAATCGTGCTCTATTTAAATTGATATGTCTTGAAGAGGCAATAATAGCTTGTGGCTATATAACATAATGAATGCCTCATATATTAAAAGAATTAACAGAGATTGCGCAATAAAAAAGCCCTTTCTGCACATCAGAAAGGGCTTTTTTTATTGCTAAATAATGTTATTATAAAGACAGTATCTCAACTATCTTCAGCATGTTGCTGTTTAGTTGTAAGTTCTTTTTAATGGCTTGCTCAAACGGGGTGTATGAAATTTCGCCGTGTATTACACCTATCATTTCGGCACGGTGGCCATCTTTAAGGGCTTCCACTGCGGCATAACCTACACGGCTTGCCAGTACGCGGTCCATACAGGTTGGCCTGCCGCCGCGTTGTATGTGGCCCAGTATTGATACGCGGGTATCGTAATTAGGGAATTTTTCTTTCACTAAGCGGCCAACTTCAAAAGCGCCGCCTTCCTGGTCGCCTTCGGCAACTATTACAATGCGCGATGATTTATCTTTACGGCCATGCTCTAAACGGTGGAACAAAGCGTTCAAGTCACCGGTACTCTCCGGTATCAATACCGCTTCGGCACCCGATGCAATACCCGAACGCAAGGCGATCAATCCCGAATCTCGGCCCATCACCTCAACAATAAATAAACGGTCGTGTGATTCTGCCGTATCGCGAATTTTATCAACCGCGTTGATAACGGTATTAATGGCGGTATCATAACCAATAGTAAAATCGGTACCCACCAAATCGTTATCAATAGTGCCGGGTAGGCCGATGATAGGAATATCATATTCCTCACCCAGTAATTTAGCGCCGGTAAAAGTGCCTTCGCCGCCAATGGCAACAAGGGCATCTACCTTATTCTTTTTTAACTGGAAATAGGCAAGTTTACGGCCTTCAGGAGTTCTGAATTCATCGCTGCGGGCCGATTTTAGTATGGTGCCGCCGCGTTGTATAATGTTTGAAACAGATTTACGGTTCATTGGCTCGTATTCGCCGTTGATCATGCCTTCGTAACCGCGGCGAATGCCTGTTACTTGTATATCATGATACAATGCTGTACGTACCACTGCCCTGATGGCAGCATTCATGCCCGGCGAGTCACCTCCGGAAGTATATACTCCTATGTTTTTGATTTGGCTCATTTTTTATTCTTGTAGGCAGCTATTCCGCTGTCCAAAAATTTTAAATAACTGCTAATATTAAAGTTCGCGCCTGATGGTTCGATGGTTTTGTTATTAGGGTCAGTCATTAAATTACCATCGCTATCAAGCAGCACATAAAATGGCTGTGCATTAGCGTTAAAACGCTCGGCCTGCATATCCTGCCATTTGGCGCCTAAATTAGTAATTTTTTTGCCACTAAAGGCCGAAGTATATTGCTCTTCGGGTTTTAATTCTGTTTTATCGTCAGTATATAGCTGTAACAACACGTAATCATCACGTATGCGTTTAAACACCTGCGGGTCTTCCCACACATCGTTCTCCATTTGGCGGCAATTCACACAGTTCCAACCGGTAAAATCAATCATTATGGGCTTGTGCAGCTCTTTAGAAACCTGCAAAGCCTGCTCATAATCGTACCAGGCATCAAGTCCTTTTACCTTGGCACGGCTAAATATTTCGGCGTATTTTTTTTCTTTAACAGATGATTGCGCCAAAGCAGGAGCTGCTGATCCGCCTCCGTTTTCTGAAAGGTAAAAATCCTGCGTGGCTGGTGGCGGCAATAAAGCGCTCAGTGGTTTCAGCGGTGCGCCCCATAAGCCGGGTACCAGGTAAATTACAAAGGCGAAAACGATAACCGCCAAAAAGATGCGTGGTACCGATACGAATTGCAGATCGCTATCGTGCGAGAATTTGATCTTACCTATAAGGTATAATCCCATCAGGAAGAAGATCGCTATCCACAACGCCAGGTAAATATCGCGGTTAAACCAGTTCCAGTGGTAGGCTAAATCAACGTTCGATAAAAATTTAAGCGCCAGCGCTATCTCTAAAAAGCCCAATACTACTTTAATGCTGTTCAGCCATCCGCCCGATTTTGGCAGGCTCTTTAATGCCGACGGGAACAACGCGAATAAAGTAAATGGTAATGCCAATGCTAATGAAAAGCCAAACATGCCCACAGCAGGAGCAAGTCTTTCGCCGTTTGTAGCGGCCAATACCAGCATATTGCCGATGAGCGGGCCGGTACATGAGAATGATACAACCACCAATGTGGCTGCCATAAAGAAGATTCCGGCAAGGCCGCCTTTATCCGAATTGGCATCCAGCTTATTGGCCAGCGAGCTTGGCAGCGTAATTTCGAAAGCGCCCAAAAACGACACCCCGAAAACCACCAGTAATATAAAGAACAGTAAATTAAATATACCGTTTGTGGCCAGCGCGTTCAGCGCGCCCGGACCAAAGGCCAGCGTAACGGCGAAGCCTAAAAGCACATATATTACAATGATAGATATACCATAAATAATAGAGTGCAGTATCCCCTTTTGCCTTGAGCCTGCCTTTTTAGTAAAAAAGCTAACCGTTAAAGGCAGTAATGGATAGATACATGGCATGGTAACTGCCAGCAAACCTTGTATAAAACCGGTAATGAACAGCGTCCATAACGATTGTGATGGCGCTGCCGGTTTTGCTACAGTTGTTGCTTTAACTTCAGTAGCCGGTTTTGCGATGGCCTTTTTTGCTTCACGGGCCTTTTTCGCTGCGGCTATACTATCTGCCGCCGATGGAATATCGGTAAATTCAATATCTGCCGATGAGGTGGTATCTGTTTGCGCCTTAGCAGGAGTGCCTGCCGTTAATAACAGGGCGAATACAAACAGAAGAAACGAAAATCGTTTAAGGTTCTTTAAAAAGATCATGATGCTTACCGGGATTATTTAACTGGAATACTAAACGATACTTGTTCCGGTGGTAAGCATTTGGTATCGTTACAGGTCATAAACTCTAAGCTGCCTTTTACTGTGGCGGCTTTTCCGTTCAATTTTATTTTTTGCTGAAAAATGGCAGACGTTTCAAAAAAGGTAACATCCATGCCAAATACTTTTTCGTTACGGGTAATACCTTTTGGTTCGCTTGGTTTGCCAACAAGCGTATATTCTTTTGAAGGGGTAAATACAAACGATGTTTTAACCGGGCCGCCTTCTTTTACATTTTGCGAGTAAACGTGCCAGCCTTCGTCAATAGTGGCTTTTAAAAATACGATGGCCTCTTTAGCATTCACCTTTTTGGCCGCGTACGACCACTTTACATGCGCTTCAATTTGCGCGAAAGCTCCGGTGCTAAATAAAATAACAGTTAACAAGGTCAGTAACTTCTTCATTATATTGTTTTGTTTAAAAATTCAATTTGTTTTAAGTCGAACATCAATTCGCGGTTGTCGCTGTTTACAACCAACAGCCCGTTCTCTTTAACGCCGGTAATATTACCTGTGAAAACGGAATTGTTTGACTTATATTCTCTCTCTTCGTTTAACCAGTATAAAGCGGCTAAATACTCTTCGCGTATTTCAGTCACATTGCCTGCTTTTAAGCGCAGATAGGCAGCTTCAATGTGGCTGCAAATTTCTGACAATAAAAGCCGTAAATCGTAATCCCTTTGTAAGATTTGCTTAACTGACGCAGGATTAGGCACATGCGCCGGAAATACATCCTGATTTACATTGATACCTATGCCAACCACGGCATGTTTAATAGTGCTGCCCTGCACTATATTTTCAATGAGTATGCCGCCCAACTTTTTGTCGGCGTAATATACATCATTCGGCCATTTTATTTTTAATAAGCTGCCTAAATGCTGCTTAAGCGCGTTGTGCACACCCAAACTTACAACGCGAACCAAATCAAATTGCTGATTTACAGGCAAAAAAGAGGGGTTAAGCAGCAAGCTAAAAGTAAGGTTTTTGCCCGGCTCGGCATGCCATCCGTTTTGTTGCTGACCACGGCCTGCATACTGCTCTTCTGCCATAATGACCGTTCCTTCGGGTACTGGCTTGGAATTTGACAGTAAATTCTTGAGGAATGTGTTGGTGGAGTCAATTTGTTTAATTGTTACTAAATTTTGTCCAACAAATAATCCCGAAAATATGTTATTTTGCAAAGTATAATATCTAAAACTTAAAATCGTTCAAAACTAAGTCTTTTTGATGGTAAAAAACAAAGCGTTAAAAGAGTCCGCTTATATTTCCGAACTCGCCATTCACGGCATTCAGGAAAAGAAAGGGAATGATATAGTGAGGTTAGACCTTCGGAACATATTCAGTTCAGTATCTGATTATTTCGTGATATGCCATGCCGATTCGTCAACACAGGTGCGCGCCATTGCCAACAGTGTTGAGGATGAAATTTTTAAGGCTACGCAGCAAGAACCCTGGAGAAAAGAGGGCTTGGAATACAGCGAATGGATATTGCTGGACTATATAGATGTGGTGATCCACATTTTCAGGACCGACAAAAGAGAATTCTACGGAATGGAAGATCTGTGGGGGGATGCAGAGATAAAAAATTATAAAAGCGCTTAAACCTACGTACATCATACAACCCCTGTTTATTTTGAAATATTGATTGTATGTTTGAGCCTGTATTAACATGAAAGATAATAACTTGGAAAAACCAAAACCAATTCGGAAAATTTCGAATAAGAAGATAACTCCTAAGCCACCTAAGTTTAATATTATGTGGCTTTACGGCATACTGATAGTTGCATTGCTGGTTGTGCCAACCATTATTGGCGGCAGCAACGGCCGAACCATCAGTTTTCAGCGTTTTGAAAGTGAAATGCTGAGCCAGCGCGATGTGGAGAAGATCGTGGTATATAAAAACGGCGAGCTTGTAGTGGCCGAGGTTTACATTAAAAAGAACAGCCTTGCCAAGCCGCAATATAAAGACGTAAAGACAGATCAGCGCTCGTTCACCATGAACCCATCGAGCGGACCACAGTATAACTTTACTGATGCAACCTACGAAAGCCTTAAAAACTCCATAGCCAATTCAGAAAAAAACATACCTGATAGCGAAAAAACCCCGATAGTATACGAACAACACGAGAATTGGTTAACTAACTCGCTGTTCCAGTTTATTATTATGGGCGTATTGCTGGTAGTTGTTTGGCTGTTCATCATGCGTCGCATGTCGGGCGGTTCAGGCGGTGGCCCGGGTGGTCAGATCTTCAACATTGGTAAATCAAAAGCTACCTTGTTTGATAAAGAAGCCCAGGTATCGGTAACATTTAACGATGTTGCCGGTTTGGAAGAAGCCAAGCAAGAGGTAATGGAAATTGTAGATTTCCTTAAAAACCCTAAAAAATATACCAACCTGGGTGGTAAAATTCCTAAAGGCGCATTGCTGGTAGGTTCGCCGGGTACAGGTAAAACATTATTGGCCAAAGCCGTTGCAGGCGAGGCGCAGGTGCCTTTCTTCTCACTTTCAGGTTCTGACTTTGTGGAGATGTTTGTGGGTGTGGGTGCATCACGTGTACGTGATTTGTTCCGCCAGGCTAAAGATAAGGCGCCATGTATCATCTTTATTGATGAGATTGATGCTATCGGCCGTGCCCGTGGCAAAAACAATATTGTAGGTGGTAACGACGAACGCGAAAACACCCTGAACCAGTTATTGGTGGAGATGGATGGTTTCGGTACCGATTCTGGTATCATCATACTGGCTGCTACCAACCGCCCCGATGTACTTGACTCTGCCTTATTACGTCCCGGACGTTTTGACAGACAGGTATCTATCGACAAACCGGATTTGGTTGGCCGCGAGCAGATCTTTAAAGTGCACTTAAAACCGGTTAAACTGGCCGAAGGTGTTGATGCTAAAAAACTATCGGCACAAACCCCTGGTTTTGCCGGTGCCGAAATTGCCAACGTTTGTAACGAAGCAGCGCTTATCGCTGCCCGTAAAAACAAAGAGGCGGTTGATATGCAGGATTTTCAGGATGCTATTGACCGTGTAATTGGTGGTTTAGAGAAAAAGAACAAGATCATCTCTCCGGAAGAGAAACGTATTGTGGCTTACCATGAGGCCGGTCACGCTATTGCAGGCTGGTTCCTGGAGCATGCCGATCCGTTGGTTAAGGTATCTATTGTTCCGCGTGGTGTTGCCGCTTTAGGTTACGCGCAATACCTGCCGAAAGAGCAATTCTTATACACTACCGAGCAATTGCTTGATGGTATGAGTATGACGCTTGGCGGTCGTGTGGCGGAGGATATCACCTTTGGTAAAATATCAACCGGTGCCCAAAACGATTTGGAACGCATTACCAAACTTGCCTACGCTATGGTTACCATTTATGGTATGAATGATAAGGTAGGTAACGTTTCGTTTAACGATACACAAGGCGAGTACCAGTTCAACAAGCCATATTCAGAAAAAACATCAGAACTGATTGATCAGGAAGTTCGTAATCAGATCAACACCGTTTACGAGCGTACCAAACAATTGCTGCTTGACAAACGCGATGGTTTAGAGAAACTGGCTAACAAGCTATTGGAAAAAGAGATCCTGTTCCAATCTGATTTGGAAGAAATATTGGGTAAACGTCCGTTTGATCATCGTACTACTTATGATGAATTTGTGAACGGCGCGACTGAATCAAACCAGGATCCTGTTGCACAAAACTTAGTGCACGAAGGCATTAGCGATCATTCAGGTACGTTTAACCGTAACCCTGAAGAGAAAGAAGCTAACGGTACAGATACGAAGTAAAAACAATTAATGATATAAAGCCATTCGCCTAACCGCGAATGGCTTTACTGTTTTATAATGAGGGATATTACTACACCGAAAGAGAAACTGCTGAAAAAGATCCGCAAGGCGCTGCTGGAAAAAAGGGACAATCCCTATCCAAACCTTGAAGATCTGCCATTGTATCCCGCTAATGAAGAAATGCTGGAGGTACTTTTCGCCGAGCAATTCACCGAAGCGGCCGGGCAGTTTGTTTTTTGTGAGGATGATATCCAGTTTATTGAAAACCTGCTTACCCTCGCCGAAGAGCGCAAGTGGCACAAAATATACTGCTGGGAACCCGAACTGCAAAACATCCTTACCCAGTACGAATATCCTTATTTTGAAACCGATAAAGATTTTGACCAGGCACAGGTAGGTTTTACCCTGTGCGAAGCGCTGATAGCCCGTAACGGCAGCATCATGCTCTCAAACGCGGGCATGGCAGGGCGCAGGTTGAGCATTTATCCGCCGGTGCATATTGTACTGGCCTACACCTCGCAATTGGTTTTAGAGGTTAAAGACGGTCTGAAACTGCTGAAGAAGAAATACGGCACAAACCTGCCCTCCATGATCACCAACATCACCGGCCCCAGCCGCACAGCCGACATAGAAAAAACACTGGTATTAGGAGCCCACGGCCCCAAAGAGCTGTTCGTGTTTCTGCTGGATGGGTAAGAGAGGTTTCAGATTCGGGGTTCGAGACTAAAAAAGGTATTTGATATTTCATCCTGTTTTAACCAATGAAAACATTAACAGAATTTAAAGAATCATTGAATTTAGAAAAACCGGTTGACAGGCTCTCTGTGCAGTTAAAAAGTTTGTGGTATGATGGGAAAGGCGATTGGCACAATGCTCATGCACAGATTGATCATCTAAATGACCAAGCTTCGGCATGGGTACATGCCTATCTCCATCGTAAAGAGGGTGATATTTGGAATGCCGATTACTGGTATAACAAAGCACAGCAAAAACGCCCAAGAGTATCACTGGATGATGAGTGGGAGCAGTTGGTATTACATTTTCTTGATTGAGAATATATATGTAGAACTGAGGCTGCCAATTTAACAATCAATTGACCGGTTATCGCCCCCCTTACCAAAAATTACAAATCGTTTTTCGTGTAAAATCTCGCGTAATTATGTGCGCTCTCTTTTGTTATATATGCACCGCTCTCTGATTCAAATTCTTCGTAAATAAGCACCCTTCAATCAACTGTATCCTGTGTGGGTACCTCACTGGCAAGATGTTTCTTTTTATCAAAAAGTGCAAATAATAGCCGTTTTACTACAAGGGTAGTTTAAATTGCACGGGGTAACTTAGTATTATAACCTATATTATAATAACCGGTTCAAATCCCTTCTCTTATGGTTCATTTTACACGTGCCTTTGCCTGCCCGAAAGTTTATTTTGTAATCGTTTTTTTTGCATGTTTAACAGGGTACAGCAACTCTACTCAAGCACAATTCAACGGTTATCCGCTGATATCCGCGAGTAAAAACGGTATTGTCAACAAGCTCTCGCCCGATCCTACCATTGGTTACACCTGGGCCAACCCAAAGGCAAACGATGGGTTGGAGAGTTATATCCTTCAGCCTCTTAGCTGGTCGGTTTCAAACGCGCGAAGCTTCAACATGGCCGGGTTCAAAAAAGACAAAACTATCGTTGTGAATGGCGAAGGAAGCATCCGCTTTGATTTTGGGCAGGAAAATGCCGCCTGGCTTGAATTTGACAGTCCCGACCTGAGCGGCAAAGTAGAAATGAGCATAAGTGAATTTAACGAGCCGCCTGTTGATGCATCCAGCTATCCGGTAAAAACCTTATCGCCAAAAAAATACGGAAACACCTACCGACTTGAGCTCAACCCCGAACTATATGAAGGAGTTCGTTTTGGGTGGATACATGTACGGTCGTTCCCTAAAAACTGGCATATTACGGGCGTACGTTTGGTTTGCCAAATAAAACCGACTAATTATAACGGCAGCTTTTCGTGCAGCGATACCATGCTTACCCGCATTTGGTATACCGGGGCTTATACGGTAAAGTTGAACCTGCTGAAAGATTACTTAGGCGCGATACTAATGAACCGGGGCGACAGGTTCTCGTGGACCGGAGACGCGCATCCCTCACAGGCGGCCTCCATGGTAGCATTCGGCAATTATGATTTTGTAAAGCAAAACATTGCTTATACCTCTACGCAAAGTAACGGCATCCGCAGCTACGCGCTTTACTGGGTTTTGAGCCTTATAGACTACTATAAATATACCGGCGATACCGGGACGTTGAAGACCTATATAGATAATGCCTGCAACAAGCTGGATGACGCTTACAAGGTTTACGGCACCAATCCTAACCTCGAATATTATGGCTGGGACGAACGCCTCGGCGCGGGCTTTGAACACCCTAACCTTGCCGAACCGCAAAACGCTTACAAAATGCTCTCCATAAGGGTATGGAACGAGTTTTCAGCAGCTATGGCTATTTATGGCCGCAAGGATCTTCAGAACAAATACCGCGACTACGCAACAGAAAAGATGAACGTGCTGAAAAAGGACGCTGCCTGGTACCACAATTTTGGCTTGCATGCCGGCACAGACGCCGTTACTACCGGCTTATTAAACCCCGGCGAGAAAAAGGCCATCTACGAAAAAAGCTTCACGGATAGGGTAAACCGTGTTTCCTATTCTCCCTTCAACCAGTATTTTGTAATACAGGCTTTTGCCCTATTGAATAAATACGACGATGCCCTAAGCTCCATCCGCGACCTTTGGGGCGGGCAGATAAAATATGGCGGCACTACCTTTTTTGAAGACTACCGCCCATCATGGAACGCCGTTACCGGCCTCAATGGCGCGGTGCCTAATAATCAATGCGGGTTCACCAGTTTATGCCACCCATGGGGCGCCGGTGTTACCAAATGGCTGAGCGAAGAAGTACTCGGCATAAAACCAGCATCGCCCGGCTTTGCCACATTTGAAATACTACCGCATCCCGGCCGCACACTTACTAAAGTATCCGGAACAACACCAACACCACACGGCGCTATAAGCGCGAGTTTTAATGTTACAACGGGGCTATGCGAGTTTACCGTACCGCCCGGCACAGCTGGCCGCATCGGGATCCCAAAGGTTGAAAAAAACATCAGGAGCATAAAGGTAAATGGCAAACCGGTATGGAACGGCGTTTATCATTCAGTTACAGGCATTGGCGGTGCAAATGCCGATGAGCAGTTTGTTTACCTTACAGGTGTGCAGCCCGGCAAATATTCGGTAGTTGTTGAATATAGCGGCTCTACGCCTAAATATGTTGACCCGCGCGAATCCTATGCTGCCAAATACATCGGAGCAGACTCCCTTACGGGCGGCAATTGGGGCAATATCTACGGAAAAGATGGTTATGTGCTATGTAATTATAATGGCAACGGGAACGACAAAAAAAGCTTCCCTGCCTATGTTACCGCTGTTGATTATTATAAGATAAAGGGCAACGGCCAACCCAATAACGTTGTATGGGCAACAAACACAACTGACAGCAGGGCGTTATCATCAAACGCGGCTAACTCTGGCGCCCGAACCGCCGCCTGTTTATATGCCATGGATGGCGACCAGGTGGGATATACCTTTACTTCTACCATTACCATAAAAGGCACGCACGACTATAAAGTATCACTCTATTTTTTAGACTGGGACCGTAAGGGCCGAAAGATAGCGGTTGAAATGTTCGACGCGGAAACATCAAACCTGGTAGCTCCGGTAAAAATTGTTGAAGATTCTGCGGGCGGCGCTTACCTCACTTATTGCTATAACAAATCAGCCAAATTCAGGATCAACCTCGTGCGCGGTGATAATGCGGCATTGAGCGGGATATTTTTTGACCCGGTAAAATAAGTCTAACAGGATATCAAAATAGGCTTATTAGCACATCTTTAATCTTGTACATAGTCCTCATTGTGTAAGTATAAAGCAACTATAATAACCTGTTTTGTTTAACACGAAACCCGCTCTACCATGATAAAGCGGGTTTCGTGTTTAATAGTGTAAACTAATATTTAAAAACCTAAACCAACTGTAAATCCGCGGATGTTATTAAGCGGAAAATCGCGACCGGCAGTTGTAGCTCCGGTGGATAGGTTTACATTATAAAATTTTGTTTTACCGTCTGATGTGGTGAAAATACCATAGGCTAAATTACTGGTACCTCCTATATCAAAACCGCCGGTGGCAGTAATATCAATATTTAGCTGACCTACAGGCACAAGCTTACCGTCATTCGGAGGATCTTGCTTGTACAGCATATCGGTTTGGCTGTCAATATCGTACAAGGTAGAGTTCAACGCGCCCGCGTAATTGTTATGGTAAGCTATTGATACTATAGATGGTATGCCGGGGTTTAATGCCGCGTCAACCGAAGTAAGGTCGGCCGTTGTTGGATTTATACGCAGGTTTTGCCCGGTATTGCTTACCACGCGTATCATATCAACCGTTGGGTTAAAATCAAACCCGAAACTTGTGCCTGATAATGGAGTAGAGAATACCGTGCCGCCATTAACAACAGTAGCCGCGCCCGATGCCGCATTAAGCGTATATAAGCGGCTGGTGCTGCCCAAAGCGTATATTTGTCCGTTCAATGGGCGCATATCAATGCCCAGTATATTTTCGCCGGGTTGCAGGCCCGTTACAGCAAATGTGGTAGTTGAGCCAGTGTTCGGGTTATAAATAACAAACTGATTATCGGGGCCAATTACGTAACTAACCGGATCTGTCGGGATAGCTATATCTGCCAGTTTAGTACTAAAGCTGCCTATTTTGGTGGTTTTTCCGGTATTGCCATTAATAGTAACAAGGGTTGATTTGCCTGCAATATTTATCGCAGCAAGCGCGGTGCCATCGGGGCCAACATCAAAACCGCCGCCTTCTTCAGCATCAACGCCTAAATCGCCCACTGCAACTAATGTGCCGCTATTAGCGGGTTCCTGACGGTATAGCTTATCAGTAGCGGCATCAATATCGTATAATATGGCGGCTACCGCTCCTGCTTTGTTATCACTGTAAGCGATGGAAGCTATTTTATTAGTCGCGGCTATAGCTTGGTCAACACTGGCTACCTCACCTGTTTCAGGATTTATCCGCAGGTTTTGCCCGGTATTGGTTACTACGCGGATACGATCAACCACCGGGTTAAAATCCAAATTGGCCAGGGTGCCGCTAAGTGCAGGTGTAAAAGGCGTGCTGTTAACAGCCCTTGCCACACCTGTATTAAAATTAATAATGTAGATACGGCTGGTGCTGCCTAAGCCATAAAGCTGGCCGGTAGCCGGCCTGAAATCAATACTCAGTATTTTTTCTCCGGTTTGCAGTCCGGTAATAGCCAATTGCCCATCAACCGGCCCGGTTTGCGCATTAATTAAGGATAGTCTATTATCCTCAGTTAATGCAAAAAAATTAATATTTGGCCCTACTGTAAAATCGGGGTTGGGTTTATTTTCCTTGGCACAGGATGCCAGGCCTAACACGAAAGCGCCAATAACAGCGTATTTCGTTATCGATAAAAGTTTGTTTGTTCTCATAATTTATATTTAAAAGTAATAATAAATAGCTGATAGCAGCAAATGTAATTTGGTTCAGTATCGCTTATTAAATCGGTAAAGCAAATTGCGCAGGTTTAAACGGGCAGCATCCGCAAAAAAGTATGCCATACCCTTTTTTATATACGTTGATAATATTTAAAACGTAACAATAGCTTGTTGCATTTTATGTATATTGCTATACCCCTAAAAAATAATTAATTTAGCCATGGCTGCAAGTAGCTAAACCTTTTACTATTAACTTGTTAATTCAACTTACGTGAGTAGCCCGAACGCTGATAAGCCGTACAACCTGGATCTTTTTTTTGAACTGTCTGCTGATCTGCTGTGCATTGCCGGATACGATGGCTATTTTAAAAAGATCAACCCTGCGGTTTCAAAATTACTGGGGTATACCCCTGAGGAATTGCTGGCACGCCCCATCCACGAATTTATTTTTACCGGTGATAAAGATGTTACGGCACGCAATCGCGAATCGCTGCTGAACGATACCCCGCTGCTCAATTTCGAGAACCGCTATGTGACCAAAAGCGGCGAGATAGTCTGGCTATCGTGGACATCGATGCCCGTAGCCGATCAACAGGTGGTTTTCGCGATAGCAAAGAACATCACCCATAAAAAGAAGCTTGAAGAGGAACGCGACCAATTGATAGACGACCTCGCGCAAACCAACAACGATTTGAAGCATTTGGCCTACATGACATCGCACGATTTGCGTACACCCGTAAGCAACCTGCTGCTGGGGTTCGACCTGATGGATCTATCTAAAATAAAGGACGACGATACGCTGATGTTTATAGATGTATTAAAATCGGCGGCCGAAAGTCTTAAAACCACGCTTAATAACTATGTTGATGTGCTGATACAAAAAAGCACGCAAAACATCATCACCGAAGAACTGAATGTAAACGATTCCCTGGCCATTGTACTGCGGTCGTTAAACTCGCTGCTGTTCAGCTCCAGGGTAACCATCAATACCGATTTTTCGGCTGCCGAAACAGTGGTGTTCAACAGGGCTTATCTCGAAAGCGTTTTTTTAAACCTCATATCTAACGCCATAAAATATGCCCGGCCCGAGGTTGGTCCGCAGATAAATATTTACACCGAAAGAGAGAACGGCAAAACCAAACTGATCGTGGCCGATAACGGGCTCGGTTTCGATATGATAAAGGTAAAGGACCGTCTTTTCGGTTTTAATCAAAAGTTTGGTAATAATGCCGATAGCAAAGGCATAGGTTTGTACCTCGTATACCACCATATTACCAGCCTTGGCGGCGAAATAACTGTAGAAAGTAAGCTAAACGCGGGCGCAAGGTTCATAATAACCTTTAAATAGCGTTTTATTTAAGCTTTTTGCCCACTAAACAGGTAGAATATATTTCATATCATTATATTTGTATCATAAGGTTACCGTTGATAGTTTCTTAATTATACCAATGGATTTAGAGAGAGGGAGCCTTATTATAACCAATATATGTTATGAGAGAGAGCAAACTTTCGGGGGCGGATTGCCCCATGACCCGTACCATGGCCACCATAGGTACCAAATGGAAACCCATCATTATTTTCAGCATTAATACCGGCAGACTGCGTTTTGGTCAGCTGGATACCAACATACCGCTCATTACCCGTAAAGTACTTACTGAGCAATTGAAAGAGCTGGAAGAAGACGGACTGGTACTGCGCGAATCTTTTATTGAACTGCCCCCACGTGTAGAGTATACTTTAACAGAACAGGGGCTGGCGCTGCTGCCCATTTTACGCTCAATGTGCGATTGGGTAGTTAATTTTGAACAGTCGCAAGGCATCCAAATTAAAAAGAGGGCTCAACCTGTGGTGACCTAATTTGTCGCGCCAAAATAGATGCTGACCCTATCACGTTTTAAGGCTCATCATATACAGAATTATGCACATGCGCCTTTTTACTTACCTTTGATGTACAAGCGTAAACAGAAATGAGCAATAACGATATAATGAAGAAGCTGCGGGTAGCTTTAAAGTTTACTGATGATGATATTATAAAGGTGCTGGAACTGGTAAACTTCCGCATCACCAAAACCGAGATCGGCGCGATATTCCGTAATGACGATCACCCTAATTTTAAACCTTGCGGCGACCAGATACTTCGCAATTTTTTGAACGGACTGATCATTTACAAACGCGGCCCAAGAGAGAAAGCGCCTGCAAAACCATCTGATAGCAATTAATTATCAGGTCAAAAACAATGTTGTCATTGCTGTAAGGGTTTATTAATTCGAGGACAGATTAGTTAATTTATGATTTGTTGTTTAGGGTGATCATATCGATAGGTTTTTTGCCTCCAATTCCCTGATGAGGTCTTTCCCAGTTATAGTACACCAGGTATTGTACCAGCTCATCTTCGAACTCTTCAAGGCTGTCAAAGTCGGTTTCTTCGATGAGGTCTTCTTTGAGTGTTCTCCAGAAGCGTTCCACCTTTCCAT
>NZ_BAABFT010000016.1:0-134330 GCF_039541195.1 Mucilaginibacter gynuensis | reverse complement strand
AACAGAGAAGTCAAGCCCGCCAGAGCCGATGGTACTGCGGTAAAACGTGGGAGAGTAGGTCGGTGCCCAATCTTAAACATGCCCTCTATCCGAAAGATAGAGGGTTTTGTTGTTTTTAGGCGAGTGGGTTTGGAGTGGTCAGGCTCGGGGGGCCTGTGGCCGGTAGTAATGCGCATGATACCCTGCCTCGATACACAATCCTGAAAACTCAAACTTGGCAACTCGATCCTGAAACCTCAAACCTGGAACCTGAATCCTGGCAACTCAATCTCCCACTAAACCCGGGCGGAGCGGATACCGGCCCGGAGCTTAAGGCCTGTGCAGTATGAGCATAGAACGGGGCCACAGTTAAGAAGAACTATAGGCACTGATTTTTCAAATCAATTCTCGATCGGAAATAATTCCCGTATCTATTTAATAATATACTCACGGAATACCTTGCTCCCGGTACGCAACTAAAACTTAAAGCTGGCAACAAGAACCCCGACCCCGACATCTGAAACCTCGATCCTAAAATTTTCAGCATCATAATACATATACAAAAGGGGGACCTGATCTATAACATATTATTTAGAACTTCCATCTTAAAGTCCTCTCCTATACAACTCACAACTTTCAACATACAACTAATCTATAAGTGGTATTTAATCATTAACTTTGTACCCATCTAATATTTGGTTTTATGATGTTTTTTGAAGAAAAAAGGCGTGAAGTAATGGTGCATATTGAAAAATACATGCTCGAAAAGATGCATGAATTTTTGAAGCCTATTGACACCATCTGGCAGCCGTCGGATTTTTTGCCCGATTCTTCGAGGGATACCTTTTTTAACGAAATAAAAGAGTTACAGGAAAGCGCGGGTGGTTTATCTTATGATTTAATTGCCGTGCTTATTGGCGATACCATCACCGAAGAGGCTTTGCCTACTTATGAATCATGGCTTACCATGGTTGATGGGGTTTCTAAAGATGAAGAAGGTGGCTGGATGAAATGGACACGCTACTGGACAGCCGAAGAGAACCGTCACGGTGATCTGCTGAACAAATACCTGTACCTATCGGGCCGTGTTAACATGCGCATGATGGAAATATCAACCCAATACTTAATTGCTGATGGTTTTGATATTGGCACCGGTACTGATCCTTATCGTAACTTTATTTACACTTCTTTCCAGGAGTTGGCAACGAATGTATCTCACCGCAGGGTAGCTTCACAGGCTAAAAAGCATGGAGATACGCTGCTATCTAAAATGTGTGGTGTTATCGCATCTGACGAAGCAAGACATGCTAAAGCTTACAAATACTTTATCGAAAAGATATTTGAGGTAGACGCGAGCGAGGCCATGATCGCATTTGAGGATATGATGCGTAAAAAGATTGTAATGCCTGCCCACTTCTTACGTGAGGTAGGTTTAAAAATAGGCCAAACCTTTGGCCACTTTACTGATGCAGCACAGCGCCTGGGTATTTATACCGCGGTTGACTATGTTGACATTTTGAAAGAACTACTGGAAGATTGGCATATCGAAAGCATTACCGGCTTAAACGAGCAGGCAGAAAAATCGCGTGATTACCTGGTGAAATTACCTGATCGTTTAATGCGCGTGGCCGATCGTATGAAGAACCCAATGCTGGAGTATAAATTCAGCTGGATCAACGGTTAGTCCTTTTCTATATTAAAGCCCGGTTTTTTGTAATCCGTTGGTTTGTAACCGTCAGGTATTTGAATGGTGTTGCCATCGCGCAGTGCACTGTAATGCGGTGACATGATCTCTACCCCGGCTTCATTAAATTTATCCTGTATATTTTGATGTATACGCGAATACAGTACAGCCATTTGCTGTGGCTTATCTGTGTAGGCATTTAATTGGTAAGCTACATTAAAATCGTTAAGGCCGGTCTGTAATACAAATGGTGTAGGTTCGCTTAATACCCCTTCGCTGCTTATGGCCGCGCTGATCAACAGGTCATGCACTTGTTGCCACGGCACATCATACCCAATGGTAACACTGGTGTTCAATATCAATCCTAACGATTTTGATGATGTGGTGTAATTAACCGTTGCGCCCGCCAAAATAGTGGCATTAGGCACGGTTACATCCTCGTTTTTAATAGTACGTACCCGTGTGATCAGTAGGTTTTTCTCTATCACATCTCCGGTTACATCGCCCACTTTTACCCTATCCCCTACTTTATAAGGGCGCATGTAGGTAAGTACAATGCCCGATACCATATTAGATATGGCCGATGACGAACCGAAGGAGAACAAAATCCCCAGGAATACAGTTACACCCTGAAATACCTTTGAGTCTGAACCCGGTAAGTAAGGGAATATCACCACGAACATAAAGGCATATAGTAGTACCCGCACAATATTGTAGGTAGGGATAGCCCATTCCGGGTAAAAGTTTTTGATTACGAAAGACCCGTTAGATATTTCGACCGCTATAAATTTTACCAGCTTAATAATGTAACGGGTGAATAAATAAATGACCAGTACCGTAAGCAGGTTAGGGATGTAATGCAGCAGGGCAAATAATATACGCTTAAGCGGATCTACAACATAAGATAGTAGCTGCGTGGCAATGGGTTTAGTCCACGGGAATATGAGGAAGGCCACGGGCAGCGCCAAGTAAATCATTAGCACTATAATAGCAAGCCGTAAAATATTCAACAGGTTAATAAATACAGGGAGCAGCCTGTGCGCGTAATTTACAGGTGCGCCTTTTTCGGCCAGTTTGGCCAGCCGTTTATCCCAGGAGTGGAATATCCGGTATTTTATCCACCTGAAAGTACGGTTAACTCCCCATATCAGTATCAGCAATAATATAATTACAGCTACGGCTTCAAGTACGTCGGTTAACAGTTGCTTAACGCTATTGTTAGCTATTGAGTTGCCCAGTGTTTTTTTAATAATGCTTACAAAATTTGTTGCAAGTTGCTGGCGGTTGAGTTCGCTAAGGGCTGCATCGTTGTTATTGACCGCCATTATCAGTTCGCCCTTGTAGCTAATAACGCATAGCGCGGTATCGTTTTTTATAGTGATAGAATCGGCGTTAAAGTCCAGGCGACTGGTGAGGTCTGTAAGTCGTTTGCTGATCACCTGCGTGCGCTCCTTCACCGTGAACAATCCTTGCCCGGCATATAGCGTAAATAAGGTATCATTACCCAGTAAAACAGGTTCGCCAACAGGTTTGGTTGCCGGTTGAGCGAATGCTTGTAAAATGCCAAGCAGTAAAATGATAACAAGGCAGGTGCGCTTCAGCATAAGTTTTTATGATAAAGCTAATAAAAATAAAGGCAAATGTGAGCGATGGTTCTGCTGATGTATTATAATTGCGGTGCCGTAGTGCCTAAATATTCGGTAAACAAAATATCCAGTATCGACTCCAGCGTGAGTACGTTCACGTCATCTACATAATGTTCTGATTTGGTAACCGACAGGTTGTTGCCATCGGCACTTAATCTGAATAGAAAATCGTCGTACACCTCAGGTTGGTTTATTTCTATTTCATCCCCTGCTTTTACAATATTGAAAGTAATATTACTTTGCCTGTGTTGTTGAAACAGTGGATTTACCTTTTTTTGTAAATAATTAAGCAGGTCGTCAACTATTATATTCTTGTTGCTGTTAATGGTTTTCATGGTAGTATATTAGCTTACAGATACGGATTGGCTGTTTAATTACAAACTAAACTCCTGCCGTAAATGTTTTTAACAGAAAATATAGTTTAATATGAAATACAAATTGCTTGGCCGCTCGGGCCTTAAAGTTTCTGAATTATGTTTGGGTTCAATGGGCTTTGGTACCGAGGCCGGTTGGGGAGCTGATAAAGATACCAGCTTTGCCATTATGGATGCTTTTGCCAATGCCGGCGGAAACTTTATTGACACGGCCAATATTTATAAACTGGGCACCAGCGAAAAGATAATTGGTGAATATGTAAGCAACCACGATCGTGATCATTTCGTGCTGGCTACAAAGTATACCCTGCTGGATAACCGTACCAATGTAAATGCATCGGGCAATAACCGTAAAAATATGATGCGCAGTGTGGAGGATAGTTTGAAGCGCTTAAAAACAGATTTCCTCGATGTGCTGTACTTACACATTTGGGATAACATTACTCCCATTGATGAAGTATTGCGCGGCCTGGACGACCTGATACGCCAGGGAAAGGTGAATTATGCCGCTATAAGCGATACGCCGGCCTGGGTGGTAGCAAAAGGCAATACACTGGCCGAACTAATGGGCTGGAGCCAGTTTATAGCATTGCAGGTAGAATATAGCATGATTGCCCGTACAGCCGAACGCGAACTGATCCCGATGGCCAAACACTTTGGGATGACCGTTACACCTTGGGCACCCTTAGCGGGCGGCGCGCTTACTGGTAAATACCTCCGCGGAGATCAAGGCCGTATTAAACCCGAAAGTAATCGCCTTAATGATAACAGTGTTAAAATAACTAAGGCCGTGGTTGAAGTGGCCGATGAAATGGGCGTATCGCCAAGTCACGTGGCATTGCAATGGACGCGCCAACAAGGCTTTTCGTCCATCCCGGTAGTAGGTGCAACTAAGGTGAGCCAGTTGGAGGATAATTTAAAGTCGGTAGAGATAACATTGAGTGATGAACATTTGCAGAAACTGAACGCGGTAAGCGCTATTTCGCTTGGTTTCCCCGGCGACTTCTTCAATGAGGACGCGGTAAAAACAAATTCTTTCGGTGGCTTTTACGATAAGGTGGAGAAACGGATATAATTTATACTTTTTTTGAGCTGTTAAACTGACATGTATTTACAAGGTATTTCGAATTTTAGCTTAAAAAACAACCAAAAAGTTAAAATTATTTCAGTAAAAGAGAATTTAAAAAAATTAAAATACTGTATTGCAATGAATTGAATTGTTTTCAGTACGTTCGCATATTATTTCGCAGTTCTTTGCGTTATAATGCTATGTAAGTTTAATTTCTTACATATGTGATAAGGTTTAGGTTGAAAGCCCCCAGCAGCGAGTGCAAGGGGGCTTTTATTTTTTGTATTATTGGCATTTGATATTTTTAATGAACCTGAAACAAGAATTATATAACCAATGCCTTGATTATGTTAAGGGCAGAATGGCCGCCGCCCAGGATGCCATTGATGCCGCGCAGCAAGCAGCAAAAGACGATACCAAAAGCAGCGCAGGAGATAAGTACGAAACCGGGCGCGAAATGATGCAGCAGGAAACCGACCGCAATATGGCTCAACTGGCCGAAGCTAATAAGCTTAAAATCGCTTTAACCCATATCAGTACCACCGCTAACTCAACAATTGCCGAAGCAGGCAGTGTGATCATCACCAACAATGGAAATTTTTACCTGGCGATAAGTGCCGGCGTATTGATACTGGGAGAGGCTAAATATTTTGCCGTTTCACCGGCTTCGCCTATTGGTATGATGCTGAGGGGTAAACAAGCCGGGCAACAGGTAAGCCTGAACGGAAAGAATTATACTATACAAGAGGTATTATAATTACCGGAAGTATAAACAAAAAATAAGCGCGCCCTTTTTTTGAAAGGCGCGCTTATTTTATTTAGAGGCTTATGCTTATTTCACGTAAACCACTTTTGTAGTACTGATTGAGTTTTTGGTAGAATCGGGCATGTAGCTGGTTGAAAACTTCATGTCTTCACGCGTGCCGATTAATGCGTTGAGCTTTGCGTTCGCTGCTTCTGTTGTTTCGTAATTTTTGAAGAATTTCAATTCCCTTTCAAATTTAACGTTAACTACGGCAACACCTGCAATGGTAGTATCGCTTACCGTTTTATCAATTTGGTTTAAATTGAAAGGTTTGTAGTTTTGACTAACATCGCCCCATTGCAGTTTGGTAGTAAAGTCGAAATCGGCAAAGGCGGTATTTGAGTAATCTTCGTTAAAGTAGATATACCACGATGTATTGTACCTGTCTTTATCAATTAATAAATGGATCTTCTCGTCAAACGCCAGCGTAAGTTTGCTGCCGGTTACACTTGCTTTTATTTGTTGCTCTTGTACTTTATAATTTAAGGGCGTAATTTTTAATGATGCTAACAGAGCGGCCTCCTCTTCAGGTGTAACAACCGGGTCTGTATTGTTCGGTGTTTCTGTACCTACTCCCTTCGCAGGCACAACATCGCTCAGTTTTTTGCAACTTGCAAAAACTGCTATCAGTAATGCGCTAAGTATTAATTTTCTCATGCGCGATATACTTCAACTATATATCCAAAAAATTAAAAAAATCTGAAAGTAATTTGAAACCTTATTTTTAACACTGCGTATAAAGTTGATTGGTTTTAGTAAATTAAATCGTGGGTTATTGATAATTAACCTATGTGAAATGATGCGCCTTGCCTCAATAAATTAAAAGGAAAATATATCGTTTAACAAAATCGACATAAACTCCCTGTGTTGTAAAATATTTTCTTTACAGTAAAATTCCCATTCCTGAAATTCTGTAAACAGGGTAAAAAAATCTACAAAATGCCACATGTGGGGAATTGATCTCCCGCTTTTTTGCGCAAAATTTCACAGTATAAAAATTTGTGGCAGACTGAAAAATTAGATTTTAAAAAGTATTTTTATGCCCAATCAAACCAATTTTATTAAACAATGGGAATAAAAAATCTGCTTATTAAATCGGTTAAGCAAGTGCTGCTATCGGCATTGTTGTTTACCGGCATCAAACCCGCGGAGGCCAAGGTAGCCTTGCCTGCCTGCCTCACCGACGATATGGTACTTCAGCAAAAAGCACAGGTAAACCTTTGGGGAAAAGCCACCGCAGGCAAGCCCTTAACCATCACTACATCGTGGAATAATAAAAAATACACCGCTACCGCTGATGCAAAAGGCGACTGGAAAATAAAGGTAGCTACGCCTTCATTCGGCGGCCCTTACACCATCAGTTTTAACGATGGCGAAGCGCTTACACTAAAAAACATCCTGATAGGCGAAGTTTGGGTATGCTCGGGGCAATCGAACATGGAAATGTGGGTGAGCGGTATGTATGGCGATGTGTTGAACGCTCAGCAGGAAATAGCCGCCGCCAATTATCCTGAAATACGCATGATCAAGGTAGATAATACTATCAGCATGCAACCTTTAACCGAACTGAAAACCAAATGGAGCTGGCGGGCTTGTTCGCCGCAAACAGTAGCCCAATTTTCGGCAGTGGCTTATTTTTTCGCTAAAAACTTGTACGAGGATAAGCATGTGCCCATCGGTATTATCAACACTACCTGGGGCGGCACCGTTGCCGAAGCGTGGACGAGCGGCGAAGCCCTGAAAACCATGCCTGCCTATGCACCTGCTGTAAAGTATTTTGAAAGCGGCATAACGCAAGAAAAACTAAATAAAGAATACGATAGCAAGCTTGCTGCATGGACAAGCGAGATCAACGCCAAAGACCAGATCGATGCACAGGGAAGCGCGCCGTGGGCTAAATCAACGTTTGATGTATCAGCATGGAAAAAGATGCCTGCGCCGGGCTTATGGGAAAAAGGCAGTCTGCCAAATTTTGACGGTATAGTAAAGTTTGTAAAAAAAGTAACCATACCTGCCGCATGGGCCGGGAAGGATGTGGTGTTAAGCTTAGGCAGTATTGATGATAACGACATCACTTGGTTTAACGGTACCCAAATTGGCCATACCGATGGTGTATTTGTACAACGGAAATATACCATTCCGGGTAATTTAGTGAAAGCAGGTGAAAACACTATTGCCATACGGGTTTTTGATACCGGTGGCGATGGCGGCTTTAATGGCGGCCCTATAACTATATCATTAGCCTCCAATGCCGACGAAAAAGTAGACCTTGCCGGCGAATGGAGTTACCTGGTAGGTAGCAAACTAAGCGAACTACCCGCAGCACCTCAACGCCCGGATGGACCAAACAGACCTACCTTGTTGTATAACGCCATGGTAAACCCGATTATCAACTACACTATAAAAGGCGTAATATGGTACCAGGGTGAAAGCAATGCTAACAAGGCCGATCAGTATAGTACCTTGTTCCCGCTGATGATCAGCGATTGGCGCAAACAATGGGGACAAGGCAATTTCCCGTTCTACTTTGTGCAGTTGGCTAACTTTATGGCGCAGGATGCCCAGCCGGTAGAATCTGAATGGGCCGAACTGCGTGAAGCACAGTTAAAAACCTTATCAGTACCCAATACCGGCATGGCATCGGCTATTGATATTGGTGATGCCTACAACATTCACCCTACTAACAAACAGGAAGTAGGCCGTCGCCTGGCGCTGATAGCTAAAGCCAAAAACTATGGCGAAAAGGTTGCCTATTCAGGGCCGATATACAAAGCCCAAACGGTAAAAGGTAACACTATCGAACTTACGTTTACTTATGCCGATGGCGGACTGAAAGTAAAGGGCGATAAACTAAGTGGCTTTGCCATAGCCGGTGCCGATAAAAAATTCTATTGGGCTGATGCCAAATTAGAGGGCAACAAAGTGATAGTAAGCAGCGCACAGGTAAGCAACCCTGCAGCAGTGCGATACGGATGGGGCAATAACCCAACCTGTACGCTCTATAACGTCGCCGACCTCCCCGCCACACCATTCCGCACCGACACATGGCCGGGTATAACCGTAGGGAAGGAATAAGGATTGAATCCCGCTAATATAAAAGCCCGCCTTTGCTTTTCGCAAAGGCGGACTTTTTATATACGGATAATTATTGCAGCCGAGTCTGACAACCCCATCAATAACCAAAAATGCGGCATCGTAAGGAACGGGTAGCACAAGCCCTGCCTAAGTAGAACCTTTAATAGTTCCTTGCGCAGCCGCGACTTTTTTCTTTGGTGACTTTCTTTTTTGAGAGAAAAAAGAAAGTTACATCCACTAACGAGAATATAGCAGAAGCATTCCTAACAGAGCACAGATCGACCATAGGCTGCACTACGTTTCGATATGACCGTAGGATAAAAAATGCGGTTTCCAGACTTACGAAGTTTTCAAAACTTCGTAAGTCTTCTGCAAACTTTCAATTAATACTTCTGATAAACATTATACAACACATTCAAATCCAGCTGCGTTAACTGCGGACTGCTATCTGTTTGAACGAAATGTTGTTTAAAGGCCGAAATAGCCGCATTAAGATTAGTAATATCATACCCGATAAGGCGCAGCGCCGTGGCCGAATCAAAACCATCGGGAGCGAGTTCAAGCACATCTTCACTGTAATAGCCGAAGCCTTTTTGCGCCAGCAGCTTCCACGGGAAGTACTTGCCCGGGTCAACTTTACGCCCCGGCGCAATATCCTGGTGACCAATAAAGTTGGCCGTGGGGATATTGTATGTTTTTTTCAGCTGTGCCAATAACAGCAACAGGCTGTTGATCTGCGCATCGGTAAACGGCGATTTACCATTATTATCAATCTCAATACCTATCGACGAGCTGTTGATATCCGTAACGTTGCCCCATTTGGCTACGCCGCCATGCCAGGCACGCAGATAATCGTTCACCATGTGGTATACCTTGCCATCTTTACCCACCACATAATGCGCGCTCACCTGTGTTTTTACTATGGTAAAGGTTTTAAGCGTTTGCGCCGCCGAATCCTGAGCCGTATAATGCAGCACCACATAATTGGGCTTGCGCAAATTAAAATTAACCGTACCCACCCATACCGACGGTATAACACGCCCTAAACTATCCGTAAGTACCGAAGGCTTGGTTTCCTGCAAGGTTTCGGCAAAGGTTTTCGCCTGATCCTCGTACACCTTATTGGTAATAGCATACGGCCCCTTCTTAGGCGAACAAGCCGCAATAAAAACAATAGAAAGAATATATAGATAGTGGTGGTGTTTCATGTTAAAATGCCAGGTTAGTATTTTCAACCAATTGGATGAAAGATGCTAAGTTAAGCAATGTATTTGCGTACCAAAATATAACGCATAAAGACGTGTTTTTATCTCAAAAGAAATACTTAAGTTTATTTTTAAATACAATTATGAATTTAGAAAGCCTTAAACAATTGTTTCTATATCACGGGTGTGATAAAATATATGTCAAAATTTTATCTGCAAATGATAACTCGAAGAACCAGGTTTATTTAAGCGGAAGTTACGATGTGCTGAATATTTTTCCAATATCAGAGATTGTAGCTGACTCTTCGGGGGATTGGAAAAAAGAGAGATTTAAAGCAAGTGTGAAGTTCTCGTGGATTACAGATGAGGGAAAAATCACAGATGCTCCTAATTCACAATTTATACTATACCCCAAATATCCAGAAGTTCGATTTTCTGGTTTTTTACAAAAAAGTCATAATGCCCCCTCTGAATTGATGTCAAAAAGATTACCAGGCAGGTTACTATTTATGTCTGTATCAAATTCGGGAAAAATATTAGGTTATGTAAGTTCTCCGGAATCCGAAGTTACTCAATCATTCAACTCACTAAAACATTTAGAAGTCGCAGGCGTGTTTAAAGTTCTTGAACTTGAGCTTAAAATAAATTATAGAGAATTATTATTAAAAGAGTTATTCAGGATTCATTCACTTGGATGGATTACATCTAAAAGACTTCATAAGTCAGGGAACATCTTACCTTGCGTTTCATCAAATTGTGGAGGATATACTTTGGAAGCAGAATTGGGTATTTCTGCAAATGGTTATTCAGAACCGGATTATTTGGGGTACGAAATCAAACAGTTTAAGGCAAATAGTTTTGATCGAATAGCAAATGAAGTTATTACACTTATGACTCCGGAGCCTACAGGAGGAATATATGTTGATAAAGGTGTTGGCAATTTTATTAAGTCATATGGGTATGAGGATAAAAGTGGGAAAGAGGATCGGTTGAATATTGGCGGCATACATAAATCTGGCGTGAGACAACCATTAACTGGATTAACATTACAATTAATAGGATTTGACACTGAGACTTTTAAAATAAGAAATGCGTCAGGTTCAATTTCATTAATAGATGGAAATGGAAATGAAGCATCAAGCTGGAGTTTTACATCTCTTATTAAGCATTGGAATAAGAAACATAATCAAGCTTGTTATGTTCCATCAAAATCAGTTAAAGTCCCATTACAAAAATATCTTTACGGAAATAAAGTATTATTAGGTAATGGGACTGATTTTCAGCTTTTCCTTAAACAAATGTTGTTGGGAAATATTTATTATGATCCAGGTATTAAGATGGAATTTGTTTCATCTTCTAAACCAGTCATTAAGAGACGTAGTCAATTTCGTATAAAATCCGGGAATTTGACTAATCTCTATAAACAAAGCGAGATTGTTGATCTTTTAAAAATTTAATACTTAAAGGTTGTTAAGATGTTAGTAATCTCTTTTCCAACAGCTTGAATAAGAGGTGTTACAACAGAATTTCCAAATTGTTTGTAAGCTTGGTTATCTGAAACAGGAATCTTAAAACTTTTATTCCCAGCGTTTACAGGGTATCCTTGTAACGCAGCACATTCGTCAGGGGTTAATCTCCTTGGATTAGAATTACTCTGAGGTATTAAAATTTCAGAACCATCCTTATAGTATCTTGCACTAATAGTGCGAGATATACCATCCATATTTACAAGACCAAATCCAAACCCATTTCCTTTAAGCTTATGTTTTTTGGAATATTCTTGTAGGAAGTTCCATAACTTATCAGATAAAGTATATTTCGCGTCAACTTCTTTATGTAAAATGGTTTTGATCTGTTTGTCTGCTTCTGGCAATTTAACCAAGTCGAAGTCGAATCTTATGTCATCTCCAAAAACAGCTTTATCAAAACCGACCATTATTGTTCTATCACGATGTTGTGGAACAAAGTGCTTTCCATTGAGAACTCTGTGATCAAATGAATAACCTAATTCTAATAGCGTTTCTTTAATCACTTTAAAGGTGTTTCCTTTATCATGCGAAACGAGATTTTTAACATTTTCGAGAAAGAAAGCTTTAGGGCGATGTTTTTGAATTATCTCGGCTACATGAAAAAAAAGACTTCCCTGTTTTTCATCCTCAAACCCATGTTTTCTACCCAGACTATTTTTCTTAGATACACCCGCTATAGAGAAAGGCTGGCATGGAAATCCACCACATAATATATCAAATTTTTGAGGGATAAATGATTTAACCTCTTCCTTTGTAATATCGCCAAATGGGGTTTCGCCAAAGTTTGCAAAATAGGTTTTTTGCGCAAACTTATCATATTCAGAACTATATGTACATAGCCCTCCTAAATTTTGCAAAGCGAGACGAAAACCGCCTATTCCGGCAAATAGATCAATGAAAGTGAATTTTTCCTTTCCTTTTTTGGGGCCAGGAAATGGAATATCCGTTGCATCAAAAAGATTTTGTTGAACAGCTTGATATAATACTTCAGGTTCAGTAAAGTCTTTGCTGAGTTCGGTAATCTCGTATGCTTTCTCTTTGTAAACAGGGTTTTTGGTTACAACATAGTGGGTAAGAACAGCTGAATCAAGTTCGTTAGGGAGTATACTTGATGCTGCTTGTGAAGTTTTAACAGCCATTAATTTACCCCCCCGTTAAAAACTTCGCTGTCAAAAAAATCTCTTACTGTAGCGTCAAGTGCACAGATTATTTTTTCAAGATTAATTACGGAAACATTTCTTTTACCGTTCTCTACTTCGTTTACATATGTCTTATCTATCTCGGCCTTAAAGGCTAAGGCCTCTTGGGTGAGTTTTAAATTTGTTCGGTATTCCTTTATGCGCAGACCGATTTTCTTCCGAATATCCATCCTGCAAGCTATCTTCTATTCGACTATAAGTCAATCGGATATAAGTGAACTTTTCGGAATTATTATTGATGCATGATTGTGAGTAATTGGGTTAAAGTGGTTTCGAGCGAAGACTTTTTTAATTCACATTCCCATATCTTAATGATTTTCCAGCCCAATTTTTCTAAGAGTGTTTCGGCTTTAGTATCATTATTGGTGTTACCCTGAATTTTATTCAACCACCATTCTGTTCTTGTCTTTGGTACAACATAATATCTACATCCCTCATGCCCATGCCAAAAACAGCCGTGTATAAAAATTACAGTTTTATATTTAGGCAATACGATATCTGGTTTGCCGGGCATGTCTTTTACATGCAGCCTGTATCGAAAGCCGTTTTTGTGCAGGAATTTGCGTACTAATAATTCAGGCTTAGTATCCTTACTTTTAATGCGCGACATATTGTAGCTACGCGTTTCCTTTGAATGCACATCAGCCATATAAGTGTTAACGAAGGTGGTTACTCTTTATTTTTACTCCTTATTCCACCGCTCCCGCTGCAAAAGTATTCCCCTGCTTTACATCGCCTGTTTCGTAGCCTTTTTTGAACCAGTATTGGCGTTGGGCGCTGGTGCCGTGGGTAAAGGAGTCGGGTTCTACGCGGCCGGTGCTTTGCTTTTGCAGGCGGTCGTCGCCAATTTGGTTGGCGGCGTTCAGGGCTTCTTCAATATCGCCGGGTTCAAGTACGCCTTTGGTACTTTGTTCGTAGTGGGCAAATACACCGGCGTAAAAGTCGGCCTGTAATTCGAGTTTAACGGATAATTTATTGTATTCGGTTTCGCTGAGGCGTGCACGTGCCTGTTCCATTTTTTGGCTTACGCCCAGTAGTTGCTGTATATGATGGCCAACCTCGTGTGCTATAACGTAAGCGCGGGCAAAATCGCCGCCGGCGCCAAAGCGGTCTTGCAATTCATCAAAAAAAGAAAGATCGAGGTATACCTTACGGTCGCCGGGGCAATAGAACGGCCCGGTGGCCGATTCTGCAAAGCCACAGCCTGAAGTTTCAACCGCCCCGCTAAAAAAGTGCAGGGTAGGCTGTTCGTAAGTTTGCCCCATTTCCTGGAAGATCTGTCCCCATATATCTTCGGTATCGGCCAGTACTACCTTGGCGAATTTCTTTTGCGGGGTATCTTCACTACTGCCGGGCTGGGTATTGATCTGCTCGGTTTGGTTGCCAATGCCGGTTTGATTGATGATATGGCTTGGATCGATACCTGTAAAAAAGTATATCGCCGCGGCAATAATGCCGACCAATCCGCCGCCAAGGGCCAATCCGCGACTACCGCCGCTGCTGCCTTCTTCAGTATTGCTGCTTTCGCGCCTGCCAAGCCATTTCATAGTGTTGTGATTTATTGGGGTTAACAGTATAAATTTATTAAATGTTTTGGGGAGATGTGCTATGAGGGATTTTAAAGTAATCCACCCGGCCTAAGCTTCGCTGGGCAACCCCATTCTTTCGCAAGCGAAAAAGAAGGCAAAAGAACGGATTGTAAAAATAAAAGGCCCTGTTGGAATAGCAAGCGAAGCGATGTAGGAGAGAGGTCCTGTCAAAACAAAAAACGGCCGGACAGAAGATCTGTCCGGCCGTTAAATATGTTATGAGTCTTTTTAAGCGGTAAACGCTTCCAAAGCCTTTTCAATTCTTGCCAATGTTTCATCCTTGCCCAACAGCGCGGCAATATCAAACACATGCGGACCAAATTTGCCGCCCACCAGCATAATGCGGAAAGGCAGCATTACATCGCCAATTTTAAAGCCCTTTTCTTCGGTAAGCACTTTAAAGGTGGTTTCTAAATCGACAGCTTCCCAAGTTGCTGAACCAGCATATTTATCTGCCAGTGCTTTAAAGAATTCGGTTTTACCGTCGGTCCATTTTGGTTTTACCGCGTTAAGATCATACTCTTTAGGTTGCTCAAAAAAGTAAGCACCCTGGGCATAAAAGTCGGTTAATAACACGGCACGGTCTTTCACCAATTTAATTACCGATAGCAGGTAATCGTCGTTAGTAACAGCAATGCCTTTATCTTCAAACACCTGCTTTACTTTATCTTTCAGGCTTTCAATTCCTTCACGTTTTATCCACTCGGCGTTGAACCACTTGGCTTTTTCAAAATCGAATTTCGCCCCGGCCTTGCTTACACGCTCAATCGAAAACTTCGCGATCAGCTCATCCAACGTAAAAATCTCCTGATCGGTACCATCATTCCAGCCTAAGGTGGCCAGCAGGTTCAGGAAAGCCTCAGGCAAAAAGCCCAACTCGCGGAAACCCGGTGTAAGTTCGCCGGTTTTATTATCCAGCCAGTTCATGGCGTATACCGGGAAACCCAGGCGTGCGCCATCGCGTTTGCTCAGTTTGCCGTGCCCATCAGGTTTTAATATTAAAGGCAGATGCGCCCATTTAGGCATTTCGTCCTTCCAACCCAAATACTCCCACAGCAGCAAATGCACCGGTGCCGATGGCAACCACTCTTCGCCACGAAAAGCATGGGTTATCTTCATCAAATAATCATCAACTACTACGGCCAAATGGTAAGTAGGCATGCCGTCGGCCTTAAGTAATACTTTATCGTCGACCTGGTTAGTCTCAAAGCTTACATAGCCACGCACCATATCATTAAAGTTAATGGTATCGTCCTCGGGCATTTTTATGCGGATCACATGCGGCGTGCCGTCATGCAATAATTGTTCTACCTCGTGTAACGGCAGATTCAGTGAGTTGCGCATGTCATAACGGTGGCCGTGTCCATACTGAAAGTTGGGCACATCCTTACGTTTCTGATCCAGCTCTTCAGTAGTGTCAAAAGCGTAATAGGCATGGCCTTGCGCTACCAGTTTTTCGGCATACTCGCGGTAAAGCGGCTTGCGCTCGCTTTGTCGGTATGGGGAATAAGGGCCGCCAACAACCGGACTTTCATCGGGTGTTAAACCGCACCATGCCAAACAATCCAATATATATTGCTCGGCACCTTCTACGTAGCGGGTTTGGTCGGTATCTTCAATACGTAGTATAAATTCGCCATTATGTTTTTTAGCGAAAAGATAATTGAACAATACGGTACGTACACCTCCCAAATGCAAGCCACCCGTTGGACTGGGTGCAAATCTTACTCTAACTTTTTTGTCTGCCATTGTGCCGCAAAGATAGTTTTTAGTAAGTAAGTTAAAAAACACATCCCGGGGAGATGTAAAAGATGATACAGATATGAGGTGAAAGCTGAAAGGTAAAAAACTGGCTATAGAAAACTTCGGGGTCCTCTGCGGTTAAAAAGAAGCTGGACAGTTTTTAACCACAAAGTACACAGAGGGGAAAACACGGAGTTACACAGAGATTTACTTTGAGGTTTGTTTTACCGCAGAGTTAGCTGAGTTTTTGCGCAGAGCTTTTTGAGTTTCTTCCCAATCACCTAAATACAACAATCTCTGTTTAACTCCGTGCAAACCTCTGTGTACTTTGTGGTTAAATCTAAACCCACACAATCAATACCCTCTCCCAACGTTAAATGTAAAAAATTCGCACTTTCCTACTTTATTAGTACTTTGGGCAGGTTATTATATGAATCCATATCAACAGAAACGGCGCTGGAAATATTTGCTGCTTGCCTTTGCGGTAGTTATTGCCAGCGGCTCATTACTATACACCAAGTACCTGGTAAAAAATATCGCCAAATCTGAGCGAACTCGTGCGCAGGTATGGGCGCTAAGCATGAGGCAGGTGCTCTCATCGGACGATAACGATTTTCTGAACTACGTTTTTGCCGTGCGCGACAGCCTTACGGTACCCGCCATAGTAGTTGACGACAAGGGCGAGTTCCGTTACACCAAAGGCCTCGATACTACCAAAACCTTTGAAGCCCTGGCCGCCGAAGGTAACAAAGCGCTCACTTACGATACTACCTATTTTAAAACGGAGCTGTCGTATATGAAAGAGCAGCATGCCCCCATTAAGCTCAATATTTTCGATTCGCAATGGCTGGTTTATTATAAAGATTCGGCTTTGCTTACCCAGCTTAAATTCTTCCCTTACATACAACTTTCTGTTATCGCCATCTTTCTGCTGACGGCTTATACGGCATTCAGTTCGTCGCGCAAATCAGAACAGAACCAGGTTTGGGTAGGTTTGGCTAAAGAAACAGCTCACCAGTTGGGTACGCCAATATCATCGTTAATGGCCTGGATTGAGCTGATGAAGGACAAGTTTAACGCAGAGAACGACCCGCTGATAGCCGAAATGGAGAACGATGTAAAACGGCTGGAAATAGTGGCCGACAGGTTCTCGAAAATTGGCTCGCGCCCGATACTGGAAGACCATTTGGTTTTTGATGTGGTGAAAGATTTTATGGACTATTTCCGGGTGCGGGTGAGCGACCGTATCTCGTTTGAAATGTCGGGTGATATGCAGGCCCGTGCAGGGTTGAACATTCCGCTGTTTGACTGGGTACTTGAAAACCTGATGAAGAACGCCGTTAACGCCATACAGGATAAAGGCAGCATTAAGGTTGAAATATCAGAAAACAAGGTTAAAAAGCAAGTATATATTGATGTGTCAGATACCGGTAAAGGTATCCCGCGTTCCAAATTCGATACTGTGTTTCAACCGGGTTACACTACCCGTAAACGCGGCTGGGGCCTGGGGCTGTCGCTTACCAAGCGTATGGTGGAGAACTACCATAACGGACAAATATTTGTACGCGACTCGGAGGTTGGCAAGGGTACTACCTTCAGGATTGTATTGAAAGCAATGAAAAATGATGACTAAACCACAACCATCAGAATATGCCGCGCCGCATGCCGGCTATGTACAATTAATTGGCGATGAGGATGTATTTGCAGTATTAAGCACGCAGCAGCAGATAAGTTACGATCTGTTTACCGGCTTAAGCGAAGAGCAAGCAAACTACGCCTATGCCGAAGGTAAATGGAACTTTAAACAAGTGGCCGGGCACATGATAGATACCGAACGGGTGTTTTCGTATCGCCTGCTTTGTTTCTCCCGCGAATATCAGGAGCTACCGGGTTTTGATCAGGATGTATATGTTGATAACAGCACCTTCAACAATCAATCGATACAAGACCTGGCCGAAGAATTTAAGCTGTTGCGAACCGCCAATCTGTACATGATAAAGGCCTTAACCGATATCCAGTTAGCAAAAAACGGAATAGCCAGTGGCTACCCCGTTTCGGTAAAAGCTTTAGTATATATGATAGCCGGACATGAGCGGCACCATCTTAATATTTTAAAAGAGCGGTACCTGTAATTAGTTATTCCATTTGTTACGCCTCCAGCCTTCGCCGTTTGCTTTAATAGATGTATATACAACAAACTCCGCATCAACAGGCTTATCTTTATACGTGCTTGGTAACCATTGCACATTAAATTTAGTGTCATTAATGTTGAACTTTTGTTTTTCAACCTTTCCATTTGCTGTTTTATAGCTAACCGTGTATTTAGCAGTGCCATCGGCAGATACATAGGCCGTAATTTCGGCATCAATGTTACCGGCATCCACGTTCATGGCATATATTTTACTTGATGCCAGTGCCACAAAATAATCAATGGGGCAGAGTGGCAATGGTGCCGACGCGTTTTTTTGCATATCTGCATCACCATTTAAAATATTAATAGATACATCTTTAAGATCAGCATCATTTACATACAGTAATTTTTTCTGATCAAAATTATAACGCATAGTAAGTTGATTTTGAGCATTAAAAAAGTACCATGTGCCATTACGCTCATCTGCTTTGTAATGCCCTTGCACCCATAAACCCTTATTTTTAAGATTTTTTATGGCATACGTACCTTCTTTTGTTTTGCCATCACTTGCTACATCATAAGTTAGCTGTGTGGTGTCGTTAAGCTTAACAGTTTTTTCAGTTTGCGCTGTGGCAGATAAGGTTGCCAGCAATGCAAAGGCAGTTAATAGGTTTTTCATGATAATGGATTTTACTATAAAGTTAACAATTGCTTTAACAATCAGCAAATTATAGTAATAACAAAAAGAGGCCTCGTTTTATCGGGAGCCTCTTTTGTTAACTTGTACTCAGGGAATGTTATTGTTTGTAATAATCTTCTTTATCAAGCACTTCTTTCTTTTCAATACGATAAGATACTACCAAACCGAGGCCGCCGAATATGGCTATCAGGCCGAAGTAAATGGCTACATTCTTTTCGCCGTCGCCATCAAACACGGTACGGTCTAAAATGTTGGCCAGGAATAAACCCAAACCCGAGCCGATTAATAATAAGCCCCATTTAAGGTATTTGTACGGTGCCGGATGTGCCTTGAAGCCACGCGGATCCATGCCACGTTCAATCATGGCCATTCTTTCTTTATTACTCAGGTAAACTATCCCGAAAACTGTTGCTAAAAGTCCTAATGCTACAAGTGTTAAAGCTATTGAGGGTTCCATAATAATATAATTTTTATAATTTGATATTTTGTTTACTAAAGCACCATTGTGGTGTATTTGTAAACTATGACCACACGTTTTTAAAACAGGTTACACCCTGTTTTGCATTTTTTTTTCAGAAAGGTATCTGATAATAAATATTACCTTTAAGTAAGTGTTTAGCATTAAACATAAAGCCTTGCATCCATCGTAATGAAATACAACCTTAAACAGCTTTATACAGCGTTAACCTCAGCCATTATATGGTTTGGCCTTGGCTTGCAGTTTTATATCTCTACCAGGCAATATATGGTTGAGGGTTATTCGTTTGCCGGTGCCTTGGTGCAAATCATCAGCTTTTTTACTATCGAAACCAATGTACTGGTTGCAGTGGCTTTAACATCGGTCTTAGCATCGCCTCAAAAATCATGGGGAAAGTATTTCTCCCGCATTTCGGTGATAACCGCCGTTACCTTATATATTGTTATTGTAGGGTTAATTTATAATACCATATTAAAAGACCTATGGCAGCCAAAAGGCCTGTTTAAACTTACCGACGATCTGCTGCATACCATTAGCCCGATATTGCTGCTGTTGTATTGGCTTATTTTTGTACCCAAGCAGCATATAGCGTGGCGGCAAATGTTACCATGGCTTATATTTCCTTTTGTGTATTTTATATACAGCCTCATCAGGGGAGCTATAACGGGTGGTTATCCTTACGGCTTTATTGATGCCGCTAAGTTGGGCTATCAGCAGATAGCTATAAATTCGGTAATCGTGTTAATATTATTTTTGGTGATAGGCAGCTTTTTCGTACTCATTACAAAGTTCGCGGGTCGAACTAACAGGGCATAAAAATAAATATGCCTTAAAAATTAAAAAGGCTGTAACCTGTATTGTAAAAGCGGCGTCAGAGAGGTTGTATTATATATGCAGAGCAAGCTTTCAGATATCGAATTAATTGAGCACACCCTTGGCGGCGACCAATCGGCTTATGCCGACCTGGTAAAACGTCATCAGCGGTTTGTGTTTACACTGGCTATGCGCTTTGCTAAAAACCGTGAGGATGCCGAGGAGATTGCGCAGGATTGCTTTGTAAAAGCTTATCGCTCTCTGCAAGCTTTTCAGGGGCAGGCAAAATTCAGCACATGGTTGTATAGCATAGTTTATACTACAGCCATGACATTTTTGCGCAAAAAGCGCGTGGATACCACATCCATAGATGACGAAATGACATGCGTGCAAATAGAAAATAAACCATCGGCTTACGATGCACATAATATTGAGAACAAATCGCGGTCATATTACCTGAATATGGCCATTGAGCAGCTTTTACCGGATGATGCCGCCATTATAACCTTGTTTTACAAAGGCGAACAATCATTGGAGGAAATAGCCCAAACTTTGGGCATGGAAGCCAATACGGTGAAGGTAAAACTATTCAGGGCGCGGCAGCGTTTGAAAGAACGACTGGAGCGTGATTTAAAACATGAAGCTAAAGAACTGATATGAATAGCATAGAAGAAAAACTTTGGAACTACATTGATGGCAACTGCACTCCCGAAGAGCAGCAAGCCATTAGTTTGCTGATTGAGCAGAATGAGGCTTACCGCAATACTTATAACGAATTGCTGGTTTTAAATGCAGAAATGGCTACTATAGAACTGGATGAACCGCCTATGGCCTTCACCTATAATGTACTGGAGCAAATACGTGCCGAGCAGGCGCATAAGCCATTAAAAGCCGCTATTGATAAACGCATTATTACGGGCATTGCGGCTTTCTTTTTAATAAGCATAGGAGTGCTGGTGATCTACATGCTAACGCAGATCAACTGGACAAGCGACAGTACCGGCTGGCGCATCCCCGAAATAAAAGCGCCGGAATTGAAAGCGCCCGACCTGAAAAATGTTTTCTCAGGCACTATAGTACAAAGCATTTTATTTGTTGATACCGTGCTGGGCCTTTTCCTGTTTGATGGTTGGCTGCGCAGACGCAATATGCCAAAAACAGCTTAAAGTGTTCATATATGTGTATAGAAATGCCAACAGTGAGCAAATTTGTACATATAAATTGTTTAATATTATAAACACCGTTAAGCTAAAAAGCGCTGTAATTTATGATTAAAGACATATTTACCATAACATTTAGTTTGGTACAGTAATTGTAATACATATTACGAACTGGTAAACTTACCGGTTTAATTGTGATAAGGTTTAGGTTGAAAGTCCCCCGGAGCAAGTCTGGGGGGCTTTTTATTTTTTAAGGGAATTTCAGTCGGTTTATTCTGAATTAAAACAGTTGATATAATAGAGCCGTTCGCATTTCGTTATATTCGTAAATCCTAACCAGTAATCACAATAACCCAATGAACACGCATTTTCGTTTCTTATTCACCGTTGTTATTATATGGCTTTCAGCTACGGCAAAAAATTGCTTAGCGCAGCCCGAAATTAAACTGAATGATATTACTAAGTTTTCTCTTAACACCGAGGGAGGAGGACTAAGCGGTAGTGTAAGAAAACTGGAGGTTGTAAAGCAAAACAACATTTGGAAATGCTATCAAACCAAACTGGTCGACTGGAAACATAACGATTCAACAAGAACATTTATCAAAAACATTCCCGAAGATAAATTAAATCTATTGCTGAAAATTATCGCGGTTGAGGATACCTCCCTGCATATCTCTTCTTTTAATATAAATACTGCCGAGCTAATAAAAGCGATTGACAGTTTAAAATCCGGCCCCAAAAATGAAGCTATAACTATGCACCCTGCGCAGAGAGCTGAGTTTATTAAGGCTTTGCAAAATGACTCCATAGTAAAAACGGCATTTGAAAAAGAAATAAAACCCCTTTTTCTGGATGATAGAACTTACTATAGTATTACTATTACAACAAATAACAATACAGAATTCACCATCCATGTTTTAAGCTTTGCCGAGCCCTATTATTTGCCGTGGTATATCAATAATAAAAAGAACTATAATCCTAATATTACCATTTTATATGAGTTTATATCCGGAAATGATGAATCTATAGCATGGGAAAGAGAGCGTTTGAATTTAAGGATATGCACGCAAATTTATCGCAACCAATTTCTAACTCCCTTTAATTGGGATGATTTTAAAAATGAACAACCTGCATTATTTCGTTTACTTAACAAAAACATTACGCCGATCTATCTCCGTAAATCTGCCGAGGGGTTTGTTGGGCGCTTTAAATCTGAAAAACTGCCGGCATATGCAAAGTTTCATGCCTTTATTAAAAAAGATGACGAGTTATCGGTAAATCAAATCAACAGGTACCAGGATACGCTCATTAAATTGTTTAAAAAGCCTAATTTTCTCTTTAAATATTTAGAAGGCAAACCTAATACGAATATCACCTTCGGGGATATTAACATGGGGGTCTTCGGGGCTGATTACTTTAAGGTCATCAGAAAGTTTTATGTGGGTATAGATCAATTTGACTATAAAGAAACCCATATGATACAAGTATTCGATGGCAAAAAATTCTTTTCGAGATGGCTGCTATTACCTGATAACACATTGCTGTTATTAAGTTACAGAGGCACATGCGAAGACATAGATTGGGTTAAACGCCTTGCCATTGATTCGCTTACGCTTACTAAGCAATTAGCCACGGCTACAAGGGAGGTAGGCGTTTTATTTAATAGCACAGGCAAGGTATTGCACAATTATGGCAACGTAGCATCTGTTAATTGAATACAATAATTATTTCATCTCTTCATTTACTTTTCATGTCGCAACATTAATTTGGCGCTTGCTTTTAAAAATCTATTGCAATTGATAACTTCGTATAAATTCGTACAGCTGAACCACATGAAAAAAAGGATAATTAATGTTATGGTCGCCATACTTTGCGTATGCGCGTTAAACTCTTATGCGCAGCAGCAACCGCGCATCCCCGAAGCAAGTTCTACACAAACCATTATACAAGATTTTGGCTTAGGTAAAATAAGTCTTACGTACTCGCGCCCCAATGTTAAAGGGCGCAAAATATTTGGCGGCATACAGCCTTATGGCGAAGTGTGGCGCACAGGCGCTAACGCGGCTACCACCATCACCTTTAGCGAAGAAGTTTTAGTAGCCGGCAATAAAGTAGCGGCGGGCACTTATTCGTTGTTCACTATTCCCGGAGCTACCGAGTGGACTGTGATCCTCAACAAAACGGCTAAACAATGGGGCGCTTATACCTACAAGCAAGAAGATGATGTAGTGAGGTTTAAAGTTGCGCCCATTAAATTGCAGGAAAAACGCGAAACCTTTACCATCGCTTTCGCTAACGTAACCACCAAAACTGCCGAACTGTATTTACTGTGGGATTATACTGCCGTAGCCATTAAACTGGCCACCAATGATGATGCGCAGATCACCGCTAATATTGATGAGCTGATGAAAGGACCTAAAAAGCCATACTTTAACGCTATTCAGTATTACTACGAAAACGACAAAGACCTCAACAAAGCACTTGTTTGGGTAGCCGAAGCCGAAAAAGCCGAACCTAAAGGCCCATGGTTTAAATTATGGAAAGCCCGTATCCTGTTAAAACAAGGCAATAAAAAAGGCGCCATAGCTGCCGCTAACGAAGGTATAAAACTGGCAAAAGCAAGTAATGACGACGAATATGTTCGTTTGAACCAGAATGTGCTTGATCAGGCTACTGAAGAGAAATAAATTTTGGATAGGCGAGAGATTAATTCTTTTCACCAGTCTTTTTTAATAGCCCTGAGCGATATCTAAGCTCGCATATTTAAATCCTTGCCATGCAAAATGATATATCCGTTTTGCATGGCAGGAGATTTTAATCTAACCCTCCTCCTTCGGGTATTATCTTCCGAAGTACAAAGCAGAAATTGCTTCAATAAATTTTCTTGAATTTTTAATGTGCAGAAGTTATATGAGGTGGCGAGATATGACTAAAGGTTCAGATAATTACAGATAGCCTAAAAGCACACCTGCAACTCACAACTTTCAACCCACAACTCCCACCCCAACTTATTGTACATCATACACTTGCAAAATTTTTAACAGAAGCCACCATTCAATACAAACCCCCGTCTGAAAAATCGTTTTATCCTATAAAACTTTCATCAAATTATAGATAAAATTTATAAGCTATAAATTATTAGTATAAACAGAAGTGTTGCAAAAGCTTATCTTTGCATTATAAATAAAAACCAAGACTACGATATGATAACCATAGGACAAAAATTCCCATCATTTTCAAAAACAGCTGTTACCAGCTTAGAAAAAGGCAAAGAGTTTGAAACTTTAACTTCAGATTATTTAACCAACGAGGATAACGTTTGGACAACTATCTTCTGGTGGCCTAAAGATTTTACTTTTGTTTGCCCTACTGAAATTGCTGAATTCAACAAAAACTTCAGTGAGTTCCGCGACCGCGACACTCGTTTAATTGGTGCTTCTACCGATTCTGAATTTGTTCACTTAGCATGGAGAAACAACCACGATGATCTTCGTGACCTTAAATTCCCGATGCTGGCTGACACTTCAAAATCATTAGCTGAAGACCTGGGTATTTTAGAGCCTACTGAAAAAATCGCTTACCGTGCTACTTTCATTATCGACCCACAAGGTATTGTACGTTGGGTATGTGTTAACGACCTGAGCGTTGGCCGTAACGTTAAAGAAGTTTTACGTGTATTAGACGGTTTACAAACTGACGAACTTTGCCCTTGCAACTGGGAAAAAGGTCAGGAAACTCTTACAGTATAATTAACGACCTCTATAATTATCCCCGTATTGTTGAATAATGCGGGGATTTTTTGTACACTTTTATTTGAATATAACATGAGCGAAAGCAAAGAAATAATAGGCGAAATAGTACAGGCTTTAGGCCTGGGAGCTGATTACACTACCGATAGCCTTACCCTGTTAGAGAACGGCGAATCGCGCTACCTGCGCGATTTGAAGCTGAACTTTACCAGTACACTTACGTCAGAACACCTGAGCACTAAAGAATGTGCCTTAACCGGCCTTAGCATTGCGGTGAACAACAACAATAAACCGCTTACCAACTATTACACCAAATATGCTGAAGAGCAGGGCGCAACTGCGGCAGAAATTGCCGAAGCGGTTGGTTGCGCGTCGTTACTGGCATCAAACAATGTTTTTTACCGTTTCAGGCACTTCACCCAAAAAGAGAAATATACCCAAATACCTGCCCGTATCCGCATGCAATTGATGATGAAACCGGTAACAGGTAAAGAGTTCTTTGAGCTGTTGAGCCTTGCCGTATCAGCAGTGAACGGCTGCGAAATGTGTGTGAACGCGCACGAGGATTCGCTGATTAAACTGGGCACTACCGAAGAACGCATTTTTGATGCGGTTCGCATAGCATCACTGGTTACCGCTACAGGTAAAGTGATCTATTAATTAATTTTTAAATACCCCTAATTAATACCCAAAAGGCCCTTATCGCGAGATTCGGGCCTTTTTTATTAATAATGTGTTATGTTACTAACAAAAGTTGTGTTTGTAACATAAAATATTTTAATTTTATAGCAAGATTAAACCAATCCCTTATTCATTTTTGTAAACGGACTATGCTTAAGGGCTGGTGAACTAAATTTTAATTGTTAATTTTTTTGGGGAAGCCGTTCCGTAAGTAGTTACAGGAACGGCTTTTATTATTTAGTGAGAGTCGGTAACAGCCTTCAATTTCTTAAATGGCTGTAAGTATAACAGGGGTATTGAGAATAACATTACCAAGCCTGAGATCCAGTAAGCATCATCATAAGTAAGCAATAACGTTTGCTTGATGATAGTACCTTCAATAGCCTTATAAGCCATCTGCGTAGCATCAAGTACCGATGATCCTTTAGCCACAAAACCGGCTGTAAGCTCTTTTAAGCGCGTTACAAATGCAGGATCGTACTGGTTAATGTTAGTTAACAAGTTACTGCGATGTTGTCCCTGCCTGATGTGGATAATGGTAGTAAGTGCTGCAATACCGAATGAACCGCCTAACTGGCGCATCATGTTATTTAAGCCCGAACCTTGTCCAATCTCCGGCCCTTTCAAGTCGGCCATTGCCAGGGTAGTAAGCGGCACGAATAACAGTGCCATACCTACGCCACGAATCAGTAATGGTACCAATACGTCCTTTTCGCCGGTTGCCAGTGTTGAGTTGCTCAACATCCAGGTAAATACAAAGAACAGGAACATACCTATAGTTGCCATAAATTGCGCCGGAATACCCTTATTAAGCATTCGGCCAATGAAAGGCATCATTACAATGGTACATAAACCACCGGGGAACAATAGCTCACCTGTTTGCTGCGCGTTAAAGCCCAGCAGGTTTTGGCAAAATACCGGGAAAACGAACACCGAACCATATAAACCAAAGCCCAATATAAACGAGGTGAACATACCTACCGCAAAACTACGGTGCCGCATAATGCTGAAGTTCACAATAGGGTGGTCGGTACTCATTTCGCGCCAGATGAACAGGATGGTACCCAATACCGCAGATATGGTAAGTACGATGATGTAAGTTTTGGCAAACCAGTCTTCACTTTCACCTTTTTCCAATATGGTTTGTAAACTACCAACTGCTACCGCGAGCAAAACAATTCCCCACCAGTCGACGGGTCGCCCGACCACTTTCGGCGTCTCCCGAATAAAAGTATAGGCCAGGAATGCTGCAAGCGCGCCTACCGGAATGTTCACATAAAATATCCATGACCATGAAGTGTGCTCGGTGATATAACCACCAATAGTAGGGCCTACTGTTGGCCCTACTACCGCGCCTAAACCGAACAGCGCTGTTGCTGTACCAATTTGTTCGCGCGGCCAGGTTTCTATCAATATAGCCTGTGATGTTGATATCAAACCACCGCCCGCAATACCCTGTAGTATCCGGAAGGCAACCAGCTCATTCAGCGTGGTAGCATTACCGCATAAAAACGAGGCGATAGTGAACACAATGATGGACGTGATAAAGTAATTCTTACGGCCGAAGGTATCGCCCAACCAGCCCGACATGGGCAGGATGATTACGTTAGCCACTGCATATCCGGTTACCACCCAGGCAATATCCTCAAGCGTTGCGCCAAGGTTACCTTGTATGTGTGGTATGGCCACGTTTACAATGGTGGTATCAATAAGCTCAAGCAACGAGGCCGTGATCACCGTAAAGGTGATAATCCATTTTTTAAAGCCTGTTTCAGCCATGATTAATCTTTTATATTAACAGATACGTTAACGCTCATGCCCGGGCGTAACTTCTCTAATTGTTCTTTAGTACCGTTTATTTTAATTTTAACAGGGATACGTTGTACTACTTTAACAAAGTTACCCGTAGCGTTATCCGGTGGCAGTAAAGAGAATTTAGCACCTGTAGCAGGCGAAAAATTGTATACTGTACCTTCCAGTTTCATATCAGGGTAGGCATCTACCTCAATATCCACCTTTTGGTTATTGCGGATCTTATCCAACTGGGTTTCTTTAAAGTTGGCGGTTACGTATAAGCTGTTATCATTAACTATAGCAAACAGCGTTTGGCCCGGTTGTACCAGCTGACCTACCTGTACGTTCTTTTTAGCGGCTAAACCACTTGCAGGCGATTTAACATCGGTATAAGTTAATTGCAGTTTAGCGTAATCAACATCAGCCTGGCGCTGGGTAACACCGGTGTTGGTTACCTTTAACTGGCTGCGGGTAGTACCTACCTGCTCAACAGCGGCTTTATACTGATCTTGCGCGGCACGGTAAGTAGCAACGGCTACATCCAAATCAGATTTTGCCTGATCGAATTGTTGCTGGGTTACTGATCCGTCTTTTACCAGGTCGGCATAACGCGCGTAATCTTTCTTCACTTTCTCTAACCTTGCAGCGGCTGAGGCAACCTGTGCCCTCGCGCTTGATGAGGTAGCGGCAGTAGCATAAATTTGTGATTGACCAACGTTGATACCCGCGTTAGCACCTTGTTGGGCGGCTTGTGCCTGCTCAACCTTCACTTTAAAGTCGCGGTCGTCAATTTTTACCAATAGCTGGTTTTTGTTAACGTGGGTGTTTTCTTCAAACAAAATGCTATCTACATAACCGCCTACACGGGCAACTACCGGGCTTATGTCGGCATCAATTTGCGCGTCATCGGTATCCTCGTGTTTGCTAAAGTATATGTATTCTTTTATACCAAAAATCAATCCTCCTATAAGCACTACTCCTAATATAATAGGAATAACTTTTGATTTCTTTTTGGTTGTTTCCTGAGTTTCTGTTTCTTGTGCCATTATCGTGGTATTGTTATTTTTTTATTGTTTATTAATTTTTCCGGTTGATTTCAATAGAGTGTAGTAAGCTAAGCCTGCATCTGCCTTGGCCAATTCTAAATTAATTTCGGCCTGGTAAAGCAAGGTTTGCGCATCGGCACGGTCAACGGCTGATGATATATTGCTCTTATACTTTGATTCTAAAATTTTGTTGTTCTCAGTAGCCTGCGCTATTGATGTTTGCAGCAGTTTTATCTTATCTATAGCAGCCTGGTAGTTCTGATAGTTTTGGTTCACTTCGTTCTTTATACGATCCGCCGTGATACCTCTGCTTATATCTACCTGCTCGCGTTCAATTTTCGCTTCGGTTTCCTTGTTCTTGTTGGTCCAAAGTGCGCCGAAATTCCATGACGCGGTTAAGCCTACTGATATAGGGGTAATGAAGTTGCCCGATTTTGGCAGCGGGTTAGCATTCGCGTCAATATAATACGCGCTTGCAGCAGCCGCTAATGTTGGCGACAGGTTAGCTTTTACATTTTTGATGTTGATATCGGCTACTTTAGCACGTAAGTCTGTTTGCCTTAATTCGGGGCGGTTAACCAGCGCGGTATCAATGTAACCTGCCAATATGCCTACCGGTTTATCATCATCGTTTAACTGATCGATTTTTAGCTGGGTAGTTTCAGGCAAGCCTAATAATATGTTAAGGTTGTAGTTAACAATCTTACGGTTGCTTTCCAAATCGATACCGTTCAGTTCCACATTGGCGCGTTGCAGTTGAAATTGCAATACATCATTCTTGGTAACTAAACCCTGGTCGAAAAAGCGTTTGGCCTGTTTAATTTGCTGATCAATGGTCGCTAAGTTTTGCTCAACTACTTTTTTGCTCTGTAATACCTTATATAGATTGTAGTAAGAGTTAATTACATCGTAAACTATCTGATCCTGATCGTTCACCGCATCAAGGCGCGATACCTGGGCCAGTAACTCGGTAGACTGACGCGCGTACTTGAACTTACCGCCCGAAAATATGGTTTGGCTTAATGATACCGTACCAAGGTAAGCATCGGCATGTGCCGGTAACCTTAATGTTTCTTCGCCTAAAACCAATTTGTTGGCAGGTATTTGCGCACGGTTGTAACCAAAGTTTACTTTACCGGTTGGCAGTGATTCATCTTTGGCTTGCTCGTACTGTGAAATAGCCTGGTCAATTTTTGATTGTGAAAGCTTTAAAACTTTACTGTTTTTAATACCCAGGTCAACAGCTTCGTTGAGGGTGAGCACCTTATCCTGCGCGTTTGCCGTGGTGGTAAGAAACAGCGCGATAAGCGATGCTATAATGGCATAGATGAATAGTTCTCTATGCAAAAAGTGGGGATTGGTTGTGTTATTTTGAGTTGTCATTATCGTTTAGTAAATACACTTTTAAGAGGGTTTTGAGGTAGTTTTTTATGCGTGGTTTTAATTCTTCGTCCATATATTTAATATCGCTTACATCATTACCTAACAGTTTTGATGCTAATTGCGACGAATTGCTGATATAATTTTTGGTGCCGAATATGGTAGCTATGGCCATTTCAATATCGATATCCTTACGGAAAACGCCGGTTGCTACACCTTCAACAAATATCTTCTTGAACTCCAATACATTAACCATTAATATATCGGTTAGTTTTTCGCTAAGCGGGCCTGTTTTATTGATAGATACCTCGCGGGTGATGAGCCGTTGAAAACAGTTGTTTACGACTACTTTATTAATAAAGGTATCAATACACATTTGCAGCTTATCCCATGCCGACATGTTTTCGTCGTTGCCGATGTTTTGCAGCATGTTTTGGAACGATGCTATCTTGCGTTCGAATACCGCTAGGAACAGACCTTCTTTTGAACCGAAATAATAATTAAGCATGGCCATGTTCACACCCGCCTCACCGGAGATCAGCCTGGTTGATGCTCCGTCAAAGCCCACATCCGAGAATATCCTTTCGGCTACGTCGAGTATGTGGTCTTTTTTATCTGATTTTTCCTTGTCCATTTTGTAATTGCTGAACAAAATTAATCAATCGATTAATTAAATACGCGTAATTGAAATGTCATGAAACGTAAGTAATTGATTATCAATATTAAAAAGTTAATCAATCGATTAATTAATAACCTGTTAATGTCAATTTTACATAGTTTCTTCATTTTATTGTTACATATTAACAAGGGCGGCATACTTTATATATTTTTGCCGCATGAAACGGGCTAAACTAATTGCTGCATTGCTACTTACATGCGGCCGTATATTCGCGCAGTCGGCACCGCCGGCAGATGAGGCAACCATTAAACAGGATTTGAAAAAGCTGAACGTATTAGGAAGTGTACTATATGTAGCCGCCCACCCTGATGACGAGAATACCCGTTTACTGGCTTACCTGGCCAACGAAAAACATTACCGCACCGGTTACCTCTCGCTCACCCGTGGCGATGGCGGCCAAAACCTGATAGGTAACGAGCAAAGTGAATTGTTAGGATTGATACGCACGCAGGAGCTTTTAGCCGCCCGCCGTGTGGATGGTGCCGAACAATTTTTTACCCGTGCCAATGATTTCGGTTTTTCAAAGAATCCCGAGGAAACGCTGAAGATATGGGACAAAGAAAAGGTGCTGGGCGATGTAGTGTGGGTGATACGCAAGTTCAGGCCCGATGTAATGATATGTCGTTTCCCTACCACCGGCGAGGGTGGGCACGGGCACCATACCACTTCGGCCATTTTAGCCCAAGAAGCCTTTAGCGCCGCTGCCGACCCAAAACGTTTTCCCGAACAATTAAAATATGTACAGGTATGGCAGGCCAAACGCCTGCTGTGGAATACCTTCAACTTTGGCAGTACCAATACCACGGCACCCGATCAGTTCAGGATTGACGTAGGTGTATATAACCCACTTTTAGGTAAAGGCTATGGCGAAATAGCTGCCGAAAGCCGGTCGAACCATAAATCGCAGGGCTTTGGCGCTGCTAAACAACGCGGCCAATCATTCGAGTATTTTAAAACCATATTGGGCGATGCCCCCAAAGCGGACCTGATGGACGGTGTAGATACCGGCTGGGGAAGGGTAAAAGCTCCGGCATTAAGTACGGAAGTAACCACTATACAAAAAGCGCTGGATGGCGAGCATCCCGAAAGATCGGTACCGGCACTGATAAAACTATACGACAAGGTTGAAAATATCAAAGATGCCTACTGGCAGCAGCAAAAAACCAACGAATTAAAAGAAGTGATTGCCGCCTGCGCGGGATTATGGTTTGAAAGCTACGCGCTCGACCCTACTTATGCCGTTGGCGATGTAATGCGGGTTAATTCACAAATTATTAACCGGGTTGATAGTAACATTAAACTGGCTAACATTGGCATACAACAAAGCATTGTTGGTTTCAGAGGCGGCGTGGCTTTGCCTAAAAATCAGATGAAAAGCTTTGAAAGTTCGCCGGTTGCCACGCAGCTTACACAGCCTTACTGGCTTGCCGCTCCGCATGGTATTGGCATGTATACTTTACCGGCAGATACCCTGGCAGGTAACCCCGAAAACCCTGAACCGCCAAAAGTAACTTTCGACTTTTTGATAAACGGCCGCGATCTGCAATATGAACGTACCGTGTTATATAAATATACCGATCCGGTACGTGGTGAGGTTTATCAGCCTATTGAGATAGCGCCCATTGTTACCGCCAATATAGCTGATAAGGTATACGTGTTTAATACTCAACAGCCCCAAACCCTGCAAATAAAACTGAAAAGCTTTACCAATGCAACGGGCAGCATCAGCCTGAAACCTGTAGCAGGGTGGAAGATCAGCCCGGAAAAGGTTGATTTTGCAGGCAAGCACAAAGGCGATGAATGGACTGCTTTGTTTACAGTTACACCGTTAAGCAACAAATCGAGCGTGAGCGCTTTGGACGCCGCTGTTGAAGCCAATGGCAAGGCCTTTTCGCAAGGGATCCTCCGGATAAAATATGAGCATATCCCCAATATCACTCTATTCCCCCCGGCACAAACCCGTTTGGTGAACATCGACCTTAAAACCGCAGGCAAAAATATAGGCTACATCGTAGGCGCGGGCGACCAGATGCCCGATGCTTTGCGCCAGGTAGGCTACAATGTGCACCTGCTTACCGAAAGCGAGATCATGAATACCGACCTATCTGCCTATGATGCCATTGTTACCGGTGTGCGTGCCTATAACGTGAACGACAGGTTAGTTTACGAACAGCCCGCCCTGCTTAACTATGTTAAAAACGGCGGTAACCTGGTGGTGCAGTACAATAATAACAATGGTTTGGTAACCAGTCAGATCGGTCCGTACCCATTTCGCCCGGTTAACCAGCGTGTTACCGAGGAGGATGCCAAAGTAACCATTACCGATGCGCAAAACCCGGTGCTGAACTATCCTAACAAAATTACCGATGCCGATTTCAGCAACTGGATACAGGAGCGCGGGCTGTACTTTGTAAGCGACATCGACCCGCAATACAAAACCCCGCTGCAAATGCACGACACCAACGAAGGCCCCAATAATGGCTCGCTGATAGTGGCCGATTATGGCAAAGGCCGCTTTGTGTATACCTCGCTGGCCTTCTTCAGGGAGCTGCCCACCGGTGTACCGGGCGCGTACAGGTTATTCATTAACCTATTGAGCAAACCGAAAAGTTAAGAAGGATATATATCTTAGTAAGGGGCGGTGATAGGTGCAGAAAAGCATCTTTCACCGCTTTTTTGTTTATTATAATTTGTATTAAAAAAGTATTACTTTCAGGGCTAAATAAACATAGCTCAACAAATATTAACCTTATCGCCACGCATACATGATTGTGTATAACCTGATGAAAAAGGCCTGCCTCATAGCCGGCCTGTCGCTACCCTTATTTACCTACGCGCAAAAAGCTGATAAACCCAAAGAGAACTGGCAAAACCTCGATTTAAAAGCCGACGGTGTATTTGGCATAAGTACCGAAAGGGCCTACAATGAACTGCTCAAAAATAAAAAACATGTGCCCGTATTGGTAGGTGTGATTGATGGCGGTGTGGATATTAACCATGAAGATTTAAAACAAGTACTGTGGACAAACCCTGGCGAGATAGCAGGTAATAAAACCGACGATGATAAAAATGGCTTTGCCGATGATGTGCACGGCTGGTGCTTTATCGGTTCGCCGGCGAAGGGGAACATCCAGTATGATAATATGGAACTGGTACGCCTGTTAAGACAGCAGAAAGACAAGTACGAAAACCTTGATTCTACAGCGGTAAAACCTGAAGACGCGGACGGATATAAGAACTACCGCGCCATGAAAAAGGAAGTGGAAGTACAAACCACCAAATACCAAAAGCGGTTAGCCTTTATCAATCGTTTCAGCGAATTACTATACGGTATAATGGGCCAAATGAAAAAGGATAACCCTACCGCGCAGGATTTTAAAGACTTTACAGCCGACAGCGACGCGGAAGCCTACATACGCAAAACAATGATAGACGCATTGGGCGAAATGGACTACGCTACCTTTAAAAAGGACGAAATAACAGGCCCGGCGCAGCGTGCTGGCGAGCAACTGAATTATCACTTGAATTTTAATTTCGACCCGCGCGATACTGTGGGCGACAATTATGCTAATAGTAGTGAACATTTTTATGGTAATTCAGACGTAACCGGTCCGCATAATGAGCATGGTACACATGTGGCGGGTATTATAGCCGCGGCGCGTGATAATAATATAGGTATTAAGGGCGTAGCTAATGACGCGCGAATAATGGTGGTACAAGTGGTGCCAACCGGCGACGAACGTGATAAAGACGTAGCCAACGGCATACGCTATGCTGTTGAGAATGGCGCGAAGGTAATTAACATGAGCTTTGGCAAAACCTACCCGGCCGATAAAAAGGCAGTTGACGATGCCGTTAAATTTGCCATGAGCAAAGATGTATTGATTGTACATGCCGCGGGCAATGAAAATAGCAATCGCGACAAAGCCATCCGTTACCCTAACCGCAACTATGCCGATAACAGCGGCAGCGCTGCCAACTGGATAGAGGTGGGTGCATCATCTTACATTGACGATGAAACTTTGAAAGCGCCGTTTTCATGCTACGGTAAAGAAACCGTTGATGTTTTTGCGCCGGGCGTAAAGATCAATTCATGCGCGCCGGGTTCGGGCTATATTGCGTACGATGGTACAAGTATGGCGTCCCCTGTAGTAACCGGTTTGGCAGTACTTATCCGCTCGTATTATCCTAAATTAAGCGCGGCACAGGTTAAAGAGATCATCATGAAATCGGTTACGCCGGTTAAGCACCAGATAAAAATGAGGGATGGCAGTAAGGAAGTTAAAGTGCCTTTTAGCGATCTGTGCAAAAGCGGCGGTATTGTTAATGCTTACAATGCCCTAAAACTTGCCGAAACCTATTAAGCATACTTTAGGCAAGGCAGGGTAGCTAAAAAATTACCATTTAACATTAGGCATCTATAGCTTAATCAATTAAATTTGCAGCAACACATAAAAAGAACATGGCACAACATCATAACGAACCAAAAGAGGATAACAACTTTTACTCACTTTACTACATTGCAGGTCTTTTAGCCGGCTTATTTGTAGGTGCAATTGTTGACAGAGGCTTAATTTACATCCCAATTGGTGGTGTTTTAGGTTTATTAACCGCTGCATTGTTTATCAGCAAGCTGGTGAAAGGCCGTGAAAACGCCAAATAATAACGAATTACCTTCTTTTATAAATAACTGGAACCAGTTTTACATCCTTGTGGTTGTTTGGCTGGTTTTTCTTATTTCTGTATTTTGGCTCATTACTAAAATGTTTGAATGAGCCTTACCGATTGGATAGTTCTTGCCCTCACCATTTGTTCTATAGTTGGCTATGGCCTGTGGAAAAGCGGCAGCAATAAAAATATCGATCAGTTTTTGGTGGGCAACCGCTCGTTGCCCTGGTATAACGTAGGTCTTTCGGTAATGGCTACGCAAGCCAGTGCCATCACCTTTCTATCGGCACCGGGCCAGGCTTATACCAGTGGGATGAGTTTCGTGCAGTTCTACTTCGGGCTGCCGCTGGCCATGATCGTGCTGTGCATTACCTTTGTACCCATATTTCACCGCCTCAAAGTTTACACCGCTTACGAATTTTTAGAGCAGCGTTTCGATCTGAAAACCCGTGCGCTTACTTCCTTCCTGTTTTTGGTACAGCGCGGGCTTTCAACAGGTATTACCATTTACGCGCCGTCTATCATCCTGTCAACCATCCTGAAGATCGATACCGTTTACACCACCCTGTTCATCGGCAGCATTGTTATATTTTATACGGTGTATGGCGGCAGCAGGGCGGTGTCGTATACGCAGATGCTGCAAATGAGCATCATTTTCGCGGGTATGTTTGTGGCGGGGGTAATTGTAGTGCACCTGTTGCCCGGCAATGTTGGCTTTACCGACGCGCTCAAATTGGGCGGCAAGCTGGGGCGCATGAATGTGATAGACTGGAAGTTTGACCCTGATAACCGCTATACTATATGGAGCGGTATCATCGGCGGCTTCTTTCTGCAACTCTCTTATTTCGGTACCGATCAAAGCCAGGTCGGGCGCTACTTAACCGGCAGCTCGGTGGGGCAAAGCCGCATGGGGCTCATCATGAACGGGCTGATCAAAATACCCATGCAGTTTTTAATATTGCTGTTGGGTGTATTGGTATTCGCATTTTACCAGTTTAATAAGCCGCCGGTATTTTTTAACCGGTACGAGGTTGAAGTAATTAAGAAAAGCAAGCTTGCACCTCAATACAATGCCCTCGAAGCCCAATATGCCGATGCTTTTGCGCAACGGAAATCGCGCGCCGAATTGCTACTTACCGCCATTGATGGCAAAGATGAGCAACAGATCAGCACGGCAAAGCAAGCCCTGAAACAAGCCGACGAAAAAGCCCTGGCCATCCGCAAAGATGCCATCGGTTTAATGAAACAAAATAATGAGCGTGCCGATACGGATGATACCAATTACATCTTCCTCACCTTTGTTACCCAGTACTTACCACAAGGTTTGATAGGCCTGCTGATCGCCATTGTTTTCCTGGCGTCGATGGGTTCAACTGCCAGCGCCCTTAATTCATTGGCTTCAACCAGCGTGGTTGATATTTACAAGCGCATTATTAACCCCAATGCATCCGACAAAAATTACCTGAATGCTTCGCGACTGGCCATTATTATTTGGGGCGTGGCAAGCATTGGCATGGCGCTTTATGCCAGCAAGCTGGGCAACCTGCTTGAAGCGGTTAACCAGTTAGGCTCATACCTGTATGGTACCATTTTAGGTGTATTTGTAGTGGCTTTTTATTTTAAGCGGATAAAGGGCACGCCGGTTTTTATAGCGGCTATTATTACCGAAAGCATTGTATGTGTGCTGGGTTATTACCAGGTGGTGGCGTATCTTTGGCTTAATGCCATTGGTTGCATTGTTTTAATACCGATAGCCATGCTGCTCAATCAGCTCATTCCAAAAAAAAGCCCGGCAGAACCTACAGGTGTTGGAAAATCATAAAGATTATATTGGCTTGTTTCAGCATTACACAAGTAGGCAAACACTTCGCTTATCAGAGATTATTCTGATGAGATGTCGAAATAAAATTGGCAAGGCGGATTATGAAATTGAGTATAACCGGAAATTAGTTGAGATATTAATGATTAGACTGTAGAGAAAGATTTCAATACATATATTGGTGTCTATAGCGAGTAAATTCTCACTGCATTTCTGCTGATAATGGTAATATCAAAAGATATCAACCCCTTTAAAAGCAAAACGGGCTTATGATGTTACATCATAAGCCCGTTTTATATTATTTATTAACACTTACCAAAGTAAGGTATAAAGTGCAACTAATATACCGCACACAATAAGCGCGCCTGCGGTGAATGCTTTGTTGGTTTTGAACATAGATACGTCTATTTCCAGGCCGTTGGTAACTTTGCCTTTTTTGTAATCAAGTGTACTGATGATCCACATACCTATCACGCAAATAATGAATACGAAGCCCATACGGTCAAGGAAAGGGATCTCGTATAGGTAAGTCACCTTATCTTCCTGCAATACTTGTTTTGAGAAACCAAATGGTGCTAAAAATGCCAGGTCGACAAACTTAGGCATCAGTTTAAATATTACCGAGAATATAAAACCGCCTATAGTGGAGAATAATGCCGCTGATGAAGATGCCTTTTTCCAGAAGAAGCCCAGGATAAACATGGCGAAGATACCCGGAGATACGAAACCGGTATATTCTTGTATAAATGTGAAACCACCTTTTTTATCAATCCCTAAAAACGGAGAGATAATGATACCCAGCACCATGGCTACTACTACGGTTATTTTACCAACGTTCACCAGTTTATAATCAGGCGCGTCCGGTTTAATTTTCTTGTAGATATCAAGCGTGAAGATGGTAGCGATACTATTCGCTTTACCGGCCAATGATGCAACCACCGCCGCAGTAAGCGCCGCGAATGATAAACCTTTAAAGCCCGATGGAAGTAAGTTTAACAATACAGGGTAAGCGTTATCATGGTTTTCGGCCAGGCTGTTTGTCATATTAGGGCCTAATACGTTTTCTTTGTACAGTACATAAGCCGCAATACCAGGCAGTACCACAATAACAGGCATCAGTAATTTTAAGAACGCCGCGAACAGGATACCGCCACGTGCAGTCTTCAAATTAGCGCCTAATGCCCTTTGTGTAATATATTGGTTACAACCCCAATAATTTAAGTTTGTGATCCACAAACCACCCAATAATACGGTTAAACCTGGTAGGTCGATATAGCTTGGGTTATCCTTTTTCAGGATCATGTGGAAGTGATCGTTAAACTTGGTATACATTAACGAAAGCCCGTTGCCAACACCTGTGGTACCAAAATGTTCAGATACCTGCGTTACCGCGATGTAGGTAGTGACCAAACCACCCAATATCAGGAAGAACACCTGTATAACATCGGTATAGCCAATTACTTTCATCCCACCTAAAGTAATAATAACGGCAAATACGGCTAATAGAACTAAACACAACTGGAAGTTGATGCCCGATATACCGTTAATGGCGATAGCGCCTAAGTATAAGATAGAGGTAAGGTTAACTATTACATATAAAAGCAACCAAAATATAGCCATAATCATTGCTACAGTGCTGTTATAGCGCTGATGCAGGAACTGCGGCATGGTGAATATCTTGTTTTTAAGGTAAACCGGGATAAAGAAGATCGCTACAATGATCAGTGTCGCGGCTGCCATCCATTCGTAAGCAGAAATGGCTAATCCCATGGTGAAACCGTTACCACTCATGGCAACAAATTGCTCGGCCGAGATGTTAGAAGCGATGAGTGACGCGCCAATAGCCCACCAGGTAAGGGAGCCTTCAGCTAAAAAGTAGTCTTTTGAGGTAGCATCGGCGTTATGCTTGCGCCTGTATACCCAATAACCATATATCGCTACTATTAAAAAGTATACAATAAATACGGCATAATCACTTGTGGAAAGTGTCTTCATTTTTTTAAGTTAGGTTTAATCTGTCAAAGAGACAATTATAGTTTATTTTAATTGGTTTATCAATACCTAAGATATTTGTTGCAATATATAATTTTTGTACGGCAATCAAACACCCGCGTGGTTTGGCAATGGTTTAATAATATTTTTTTAACAAAAACGGCATCCGGGTGGTCCGGATGCCGTTAGTATGCTGCTAAAAGTTTAGCATTATAAAATGTATTTAGTGCTCAGGAAATTGGAATCGTTATCGTTCACAATTTCGTTGATGAGCTGCTTGTTGGTTTCGTTAAGCTTGGTAGCCACCAATGAGCGTATCGAGAATGAGCGCAGAGCGTCATGTACGGATAGCGTACCCTCGGCACTGTCTTTACGGCCGGTGAACGGGAACACATCGGGCCCGCGCTGGCATTGCGCGTTGATGTTTACCCGGCTCACCAAATTCACAAACGGATCAATCAGTGAGGAGATCTCTTTGGCATCGTTACTGAAAATACTCACCTGCATACCATGCGGCGAATCTATCTGGTAAGCGATTGGTTCTTCTATCGACTCGAATGGGATCACCGGGATGATCGGACCGAACTGTTCTTCGCGGTACAGCTTCATTTTTTCGTTAACCGGGTATACCACCGCCGGGAACACGAACGACTCGGAAGTAACACCACCATTTTCGTTGATCACGCTTGCGCCGTTGGCTTTGGCATCATCAATACACTCTTTCAGGTAGTCGGGTTTGTGCGGCTCGGGCAGCGGCGTTATTTTCACATCCTTTTCCCATGGCAGGCCTATCTTCAGGTTTTCAACAGCCTGGCTCAGTAGGCCCAAAAACTCATCGGCTACTTCTTTATGTACAAAAATGATCTTGATAGCGGTACAACGTTGGCCGTTGAAGGATAGCGCGCCCAGTATACACTCACTTACGGCCAGTTTGAGGTCGGCATGTTTGGTAATGATGGCGGCGTTTTTGGCATCTAAACTTAAAACAGCTCTTAATCGGTTAACTTTAGGGTGACTCTTTTTTAAGCCGTTGGCTACCTTGCTTGAACCAATAAAGGCCAGCACGTTGATATTGCCGGTTTGCATCAATCCCGGTGTAACATCCGATCCGCGGCCGTAAATGGTATTCACCACCCCTTTCGGGAACGATTCCTGGAAGGCTTTCAACAACGGGTAGTGCAAAAGTGTACCGTGTTTCGGCGGCTTGAAAAGTATGGTGTTGCCCATTATAAGTGCAGGAATCAGCGTAGTAAAGGTTTCGTTAAGCGGATAGTTGAACGGCCCCATACAAAGCACTACACCCAATGGCGAGCGGCGTACCTGCGCCACAATGCCTTCGGCCATTTCAAAACGGGACGACTGGCGATCGATATCTTTCAAGCCATCAATGGTAGCATTGATGTACTCGATGGTACGGTCGAACTCCTTTGCAGAGTCGGCATAAGATTTACCGATCTCCCACATAATAAGCTTAACGATCAGCGAACGTTGCTCACTCATCTTATATACGAACTTTTCGAGGCTTTTAATGCGGTTGTCAACACTCATGGTTGGCCATTCGCCACGGCCGTTATCGTAGGCGGCCAAAGCGGCATCTAACGATTCCATCGCTTCTTTTTCGGTGCAAATAGGGTAGGTACCTATCAGCTTGCGTTTAAGGCCTTCGCTTGTAGGGATGCAAACCGGCGAATACACTTCGCTCACCGGACCATCCCATTGTTTCATTTCGCCGTTGCTCAGGTATTCGCGCTGGTGTACCTCCTCTATCCTGAATTCTTCCGGAATCCGGTCCTCTTCAATAAATAGTGATCTGATCTGGTCTTGAAAACTCATGGTTGATTGTTTATGGATTTTGTGTTTTAGATTACTAATTCGATGAATTATGGCGGTCTGTTATATAAAATTGCCTAAAACGTTAACAATATCGCAAATTAGAAAAATATATCTGCATAGATTAAGGCATTCGGTCATAATTTAACCATAAATACATGCTCGTTTAACCTATTTTAGCATAAATTTTAAGCTGTATGATCAATACCATCATCTTCGACCTTGGCGGTGTACTTATCGACTGGAACCCGTATCACCTGTACCGCAAGGTATTTAATAACGACGACGAGATTCGCGATTTCCTAGCCTCCGTATGCACGCCCGACTGGAACGAAGAGCAGGATGCAGGCCGCTCCTTAAAAAACGGAACCGATATATTGGTAGCCAAGCACCCGGACCATGAAGACAACATCCGCCTGTTTTACAACCGTTGGGAAGAAATGCTTGGCGGCGCGATAGATGAAACTGTAACGATATTTAAGCAATTGAAAGATAGCGGTAAGTATAAAATATACGCGCTCACCAATTGGTCGGAAGAAACATTTGTACTCACCAAAGCCCGTTATGAGTTTTTGAGCTGGTTTGATGGCATCGTAGTATCGGGCACCGAAAAGATCCGCAAGCCCTACCCCGAATTTTACAAGATACTGCTGGACAGGTACCATGTAAACCCCGAAGAAGCCTTGTTTATTGATGACAGCGCCCGCAACGTTGAAGGTGCCGAAAACCTCGGGATCAGTAGTATTCACTTTACATCAGCCGCGGAATTGAAGAATGAATTGATTAGCAGGGGGATACTTTAAATGGCATTTGCTTAAAAATCAAAAGTGTCACTGCGAAGAAGAACGTAATCCCTCATATTAGTAAATCTTGGAGTGTCGTATCTGCTTTTAACCGCTTTGTTCATTACTTGAGCCTCAAAGTGTAAAAGACTAAGCGAGGCGATATTTGCCCACCGCTCGTTTTCAGTCCACATATATTAGGAAAACCAATTTCATAATCCATCATGCCGAATTTATTTCGGCATCCTATTGAAAGAGTCTCGAAAAGGCAAAGTGTTTACCCTGCACGTGGGATGCTGAAATAAATTCAGCATGACCTTTTTTGTTCTTCCTAATACCTGTTGTATCTTTCCCTACTTTCAGACTTCTCACCCCATCCACCCGACTTATTAAAAAAATTATATATTTGCGCTTATAATTCTCAAGGGGTGCCTTGCTTTGGTTGCAATAACGTACTGCAGAACGTTAATACCAAACTTAAAGACAGGCTGAGATCATACCCATTGTTTTGAGTTAAGAGTTTACAGTTTTCAGTATCCGGTTAGTACATTATAACTCATACTGCATAAACGCCACTCGCAACCAAAACACGAACCTGATCCGGGTAATGCCGGCGTAGGGAGAGGTAACAAGTTAAGTGTACTGCGTATTGCCCTGATGCGGAGATGGTTTAACTAATTTTTATTATTAAAGATTGAAAAATTTATTTGCGGCGATATTCGTCCTGCTGCTGCCTGCTTTGGCATCGGCCCAACTTTCCATATCCGGAAAGGTTACTAATCAAACCGGCGAAGTACTGCCCGGCGCTACCATTACTATTGCAAACCCTGCTCAAAGCAGCGTTGCCAATGCTGATGGAAAGTACAGTTTTAACAATTTAAACAAAGGCACTTACAGTTTAACCGTAAGTTACATTGGTTATTTAGCCGTCAGCAAAACTATTACGCTGAACGCCGCCAGTCGTGTTGCTGATTTTACATTAACCAGCAGCTCGCTCACCACCGAAACCATTACTATTACGGCTACACGTGCAAGCAAAAATTCGCCCACGGCTTTTACCAACTTAAGCAAAAAAGACCTGGAGAAGAACAACCTTGGTCAGGATTTGCCTTACCTGCTTAACCAAACGCCGTCGGTAGTGGTATCGTCAGATGCCGGAACGGGTGTTGGCTATACCGGGATCCGTATCCGTGGGTCTGATGGTTCGCGCATTAACGTAACCGTAAACGGCATTCCGTATAACGATTCGGAAAGCCAGGGAGCTTTTTTTGTGGATGTACCCGATCTGGCTTCGTCTGTAAATAACATACAGGTGCAGCGTGGTGTAGGTACCTCAACTAATGGTGCCGGTGCTTTTGGCGGTAGTATCAACATACAAACCGGCACCCGCCGCGATACCGCCTATGCCGAACTAAACAATACCATAGGCTCGTACAGTACGGTTAAAAACACGGTAAACGTGGGTACAGGCCTATTGGGCGATCATTTTACTTTCGATGGCCGTTTATCGCGCGTACAATCTAACGGCTATATCGACAGGGCTTCATCAAATCTTAAATCGTACTTTTTAAGCGGCGCTTATTATGGCAAAACAGCTACTATCCGTGCAAACGTATTTACAGGTTACGAGCGTACCTACCAGGCCTGGAACGGCGTGCCCGACTATGTGATCGGCGATAATTCCATCCAGAACAATCGTCGTTACAATGAACTGGGTTATATCTCCGAAAATAATTATTATAAAGACCAGGTAGACGATTATACCCAGCACCATTACCAGTTGCTGTACGATCAGCGCATTACGCCCGAATTAACCTTTAGCGGAGCCCTGCACTATACCAAGGGCGCGGGTTATTATGAGGAATACTGCAAAGATGACGACTTGCAAGGTACTTATGGCATAACGCCGGTAATTGTAGGCGGCGATACCATTGCCAGTACCAATTTGGCGCGTCGCCGTTGGTTAGATAATGATTTTTATGGCGTTACCTATTCCCTTAAGTACAATCCCGGCAAGCTGAACCTTATTGTGGGCGGCGCTTATAACAAGTACGATGGCGACCATTTCGGCAACGTAATTTATACGGAACAAAGCGCGGGCATCGGTCCTAATTATGAATACTACCGCAATAATGCCAAAAAGAACGATTTTAATATTTTTGCCCGTGCAGAGTACCAATGGGGCAAAGTATTACTATATGGCGATGTACAGTACCGCAACGTATACTACAAAATTTACGGGCCCGAGAACAAGCAGCAGTTTGTAAACGAACTGGCCAAATTCAATTTTGTTAACCCTAAAGCGGGTGTTACTTACCAGATTGATCAGCATAACAACGTATACTTCTCTTTCGCGGTAGGTAATCGCGAGCCTAATCGTAATGATTATACCGACAGGCTGGCCGATCAGAACAAGCCGAAATCAGAGAATCTGAAAGATTTTGAACTGGGTTACCGTACCACGCAAAGCAATTTCAGCGCGGGCATCAACGCTTATTATATGCTGTACAAAAACCAGCTGGTAATTACAGGTCAGTTGAATGATGTAGGTTCGCAGATCCGCAAAAATGTGGATGATAGCTACCGGGCAGGTATTGAGGTGGATGGCCGCGTGAAGATCACCAACCAATTAAGCTGGGCTGCCAATGCTACCATCAGCACTAACAAGATCAAAAATTTAAGCCAGGCTTTGAGCAATACTACTGAAGATTATGCCCCGCTGCCACCGGTGCCGCAGTTTTTCAGCAAAACCAATATCGCCTATTCGCCATCGTTTATCGGCGGTAGTGAAATTACGTTTGCACCGGTTAAACGCGGCAGCATCGCGTTCATCAGCAAGTATGTAAGCAAGCAATATTTGGACAATACCTCGAACGTTAATCCCGATGGTATTACCACTTCGCCGGATGTGGCCAATAATTCGTACGCGGTTAACCGTTTCCTGAAATCGTACTTTGTGAGCGATGTAAGGCTCAACTATAACTTCAGCGTAAGCGGTGTTAAAAACATAGGCCTTACCTTATTGGTTAATAACGTATTCAGCAAAAAATATGAGGCCAACGGCGCAACGTATCCGGGTGTAACCGCAGGTACGCTGTATAATTACAACTACTTTTTCCCGCAGGCCACACGCAATTTGCTGGCATCGGTTAGTTTAAGTTTCTAACATGTTAGAATCAGGATACAAGAGTTAAGAGACAAGATCAAGCAATCTATGCTTTGTGATATCTTCTGATTCTTGTATCCTGATTCTTACTCTTACATCTCAAGAAATGCAATACTGGATAGATTTGTTTATATCACAATTTAAAGAAACCACCTGGCTGCAATGGGTAGCTGTGGTGTTTGGCGTGGCCGAGGTATTGCTGGCGCGGGCCAATAAAATATGGCTTTACCCTGCCGGGTTAGTAGCCACCACTATATCGGTGTATTTACTGGTAGATGTGCAGCTTTTTGCCGAAGCCCTGCTGAATGTTTATTATATAGTAATGAGTGTTTACGGCTGGATATACTGGGTGCGCAAACGCGACCAGCCACCTGTACCCGTAAGCTACAGCACCCGAAACGAATGGTCTACTACACTGGCTATCGTATTTGGCGGCTGGCTGGTGCTGTATTTGGCGCTTAAACATTTTACCCCCTCAACAGTACCGGTATGGGATGCCTGGGTATCATCAACCGCGTGGGCAGGTATGTGGCTGCTGGCCCGCCGCAAAATAGAGAACTGGATATTGCTTAATATAAGTAATCTGTTCGCGGTGCCGCTGCTGTTCCATAAGCAGTTACCGCTGTTCGCGTTGTTAACTATTATACTATTTGTGGTAGCCATTTTTGGTTACTTTGATTGGAAAAGATCGGAGAGAGAAACAGGAATTAAGATACAGGAATCAGGACAAGAACCTGAAACCAGCTTATTGTGATTCGAGCTCTTGACTCTATACTTTAAAAAGAAGCAAGAATTAAGAAGCAGGAATCAGGACAAGGTCTGAAGCAAACCTTTCCTGATTTACTTTCCTTCTTGCTTCTTGACTCCATACTCTTTATTCTCAAAAATGACGCATCCCTCAACATACTTAAAACCCGAATGGGTACAAACCATCCGCGACTCTGTACCGGCTGCTGAAAAGGCAGGCAAATTACAGCCCGATCAACTGGCACTTATTTATGAGCAGCAATGGTTTAAGTTTTTAGTCCCGAAGGCTTATTCGGGCTTGCAACTGGCATTGCCCGAACAGGTAAGGTTGGAAGAAGCGCTAAGCTGGGCCAGCGGCAGTCTGGGTTGGGTGGTTACCTTATGCAGCGGGGCGGGATGGTTCGGTGGTTTTTTAGGGGCGGATGTTGCTGCCGAAATATTTAACAACCCACAGCTTTGTCTGGCAGGCAGCGGCGCGGCCACCGGCACCGCTACAATTACCGATGGCGGTTACATCATTAACGGGAGTTGGATGTATGCCAGCGGCGCGCACCATGCTACACACTTAACGGCCAATTGTAGTATTTATCAAGGCGATGAGCCTGTGTTAAACAGTGATGGCACTCCGCTGGTGTTACCGTTTATTTTCGACAGGGCGGATGTTAGTCTCTTCTCCGCCTGGAAATATGTAGGCATGATGGCAACCGGAAGCGATGGCTATGAGGTGAAAAATCTGTTTGTAAAGCAGGATCGTTGTTTTAAGATAGATCCTGATTTTTCTGTGATTGATGACCCGCTTTACAGGTACGCTTTTCTGCAACTGGCAGAAGCTACCCTGGCCGCCAACCTATCCGGATTGGCAGTGCATTTTACCGACCTGTGCGGGCCCATATTTGAAGAAAGGGCAAGTCGCGAAAAAACGACAGAATCGCAAAAAGCATTATTAAAGGAATTACTGCAACAAACCATCAGCAATTTAGAGCAATGCCGTTCGGCATTTTATGAAGCGCTTGATGCATCCTGGCAGGCTATCAGCAATAATATTTTAACCGAAGCCGAATTGCAACAGGTAAGCGCAAGCAGCAGAAGATTGGCCAAAGCCGCCCGCGAAAGCGTGGACAGCCTGTATACCTATTGTGGGTTGAAAGCGGCTAATCCGGATACCGAGATCAACCAGGTTTGGCGCGATATGCATACCGCCGGGCAGCACTCTTTGTTAACGATTAGTTGATATGCCTTTTGGCGGATAATGCTTAATTTAGACAGCCTAAGCCATGCTGTATGAAAACCGACCTCGACCTGCTTATTGAATACTACGAAACCGAAAAGCAAGCGCTGGAAACCCAGATAAAATTAGCGGTAGCCGAGGGCGAATATTTATCGGCAGATTATAACGCTACTGCCTTACGGGAGGTTAACAGGATGGTAGGACTTCTGAATGAATTTAAAACTCCGGGCTATATGGAGTTACAAGAGTTAAGGTACCGGCTACAAAATTTAGAAGCAATGAGCGCCGATAAAGCTCGATTCGCTCCATCATTTGTTATAAAGCACATTGAAAGCACAGAGGCTAATATAGCACGTACCCTCGCTCAAATAAAAAACACACCATTATTCGATACCCAAGAGGTTGACGATGCCCTGTTTGCGATCTACGAAGGTAAATGCGTGGGGTTCAAATTAGTTATTAAAAAGTCTGTAGATATGCACTTTAAGTTCTCATTGCATCATCGTCATTTACTGGCCATCTCGTTTCAGGTAACTGAAGAAATTGACACATATTTAATGGACAATTATGCGGCACAGTTTACTAAAGTGGGTTTTATCTATGGCGACAATAACCTGTTCACCTTTTATTATAATATGGCAAACTTTAAGGATGCCACTCCCATAAAAACAGAGATAGCTAAATGGCTATACGATATACTATACAATGTAGAATTTGACAATCCGGCTACGCTGGAGTATGTATACTAACATATCGCGCTTTCAAGACTTACGAAGTTTCAAAAACCTCGTAAGTCTTTATCTAATTTCTCTCTTAACTCCGCGCAAACCTCCTTAACTCCGCGGTTAAAAAATAACGGCGAAGAAGATCTCTCCCTATGGCCGAGATGACAGGATTTTTAAATCCCCCTATTTCTTCGTATCCAGATCGGGGAATTTGGCGGTATCAAATATGCTTGGTTGTGCGGCCATCTTTTCTACATCCTGCCATTTGCGTGGGGCGTCGGCAGATAGGTTAGTGCCTTTATCTACACCTATTAAAATATCATCTTCAATACGTACGCCAATGTTCCACCATTTTTTGTCGCATGGGCTACCGGCCGGGATATAGATACCAGGTTCTACCGTGATCACCATGCCAGCTTTCAGTTCGCCATCATAAGCGCCTTTGTCGTGCACATCCAAACCCAAATGGTGCGATACACCATGCGGATAATATTTGCGCAGTTCAGCGGCGGTTTTTATAAGGCCGAGTTTGATCAGGCCATTAGCCAATATTTCACCGGTTTTAGTTTCGAAGTCGCTGTAGGTTACACCTTGCTTGCATAGCTTAAATACTTCTTCCTGCGCATCGTACACCAGTTGATAAATGGCTTTCTGCGCTTCGGTAAACTTGCCATTGGCAGGTATTGTGCGGGTAACATCGGCGGAGTAACCATGATATTCGGCACCTACATCGAGCAATACCAGTTGATTATCCAGGTGCATGCGGCTGTTTTCTTCGTAGTGTAAAATACAACCATTGCCCCCCGCGCCGATGATCGGTGGATAACCTTCATCTTCGGCACCGTAATTTTTGTGTACATACAGCAGGATACCTTCCAGTTCCCGTTCAGACATGTTAGGCTTTACCGCCTTCATCACCTCGGCATGTGCGATAGATGATATCCTGATAGATTTTTTCAGCAGATCCAGCTCTTCCGGTGTTTTTATCCCGCGTAATTGGGTCGTGTACTCCGTAAACTTTGCCATGCTCGAAAAATCAGCATTGATTTTCGCTTTTACGGTCACCAAAGTAGCCGAATCGGGCTTGCTTACCAGTAGCTGTATCAGTTCATTTTTTTTGTAAGCCTCGTTGTTTAACTTAGGCTTAAGGTAGTTCAATATACGGTCGATATTTTGGGGTGTGCCCCGCTGATTGATCAAATTAAGATCGCTCAATAATTGTTTATCCACATCGGGCACACCGGCTTTGGCTTTGAATGTGCTTATTAACGCTTTTAATCCTCCGGCGCCATCTCCTGTAGCATCATCGGGTAACTTATCATAGATTATGCTGCTAAACTTTTTCAGGTCGACAGGGAAATTTGCGAAAGCATCACCATTATAAACACGCTTAAAACCCAGCTGTGTTTTGGTGCCCTCAACGCCTAACCGCTTACCTGTCCATTGTTCACGCTGCGGGTCGCGCTTGCGCACAAAAAACAATTCGTTATAACTGCTGTCGCCCGCGGCCTGGGTATCTTTAAATACCAGCAATACGGCATCCGGTTCTTTATAGCCCGAAAAATAATACAGATCGGGGTTAGGGTGGTATACGTAATTAACATCGTTTGAAAATAGCCGCTCCGGATAGGCAAATATCACCGCTACCGAGTTGGCAGGCATCAGATCGCGCAGTGCTTGCCGCCTGCCCGCATGGAACGCCGCGCTCAGATAATCTTTGGGTGTATCTTCGGCTGTTTTAGCGGTTTGCGAAAAGCCGGTGAAAGCACCAAGGCAAATGGCAGCAGCAAGGACTAATGATCTATTTAACAACTTCATTGTTTTGTGTATTGCGGAAGGTTTAAAAACAGGTTTAATATACATATATTATTATCAACCCAAAAAAACAGGGCGTTAATGAATGTAACAATCAACTATTATTAACCTTAATAGTAGTTTAATTTTACTTTCAATGTTCATATTTGCCGTGTAAAAAAATTTACTGATGAGAATTAAACACCTCCTTTTATTGCTATTGGGCGCGGCAACTACAGCTGCATCGGCCCAAATAAAACAAGTTACTGCTATAACACCACCCGCTACCGCCTTACCCCGCCCCAAATTAGTGGTAGGTTTAGTGGTTGACCAAATGCGCTGGGATTACCTGTACCGTTACTACAACCGTTACCAGGCCGGCGGCTTTAAGCGTATGCTTAACGAAGGCTTTACCTGCGAAAATACCAATATCGATTATCTGCCAACCGTTACGGCGGCGGGCCATACTTGTATATATACCGGTTCGGTACCTTCCATACATGGCATAGCCGGTAACGATTTTATTGTACAGGCTACAGGCAAAAGCATGTACTGTACCGAAGATTCTACCGTAAAAGCGGTGGGCAGCACCTCAAAAGCGGGCGAAATGTCGCCACGTAATTTGATGGCCAGCACCGTTACCGATGAGTTAAAACTGGCTACCAACTTCCGCTCGAAAGTGATCGGTATAGCTATTAAAGACCGTGGTGGTATATTACCTGCCGGTCATGCAGCTAATGCTGCTTACTGGTTTGATGATAGCAACGGTGCCTGGATCACCAGCACCTATTATATGAATGATTTGCCGGAATGGGTGAAGAAGTTCAATGCCCAAAACCTGGCCGAAAAATATTTGAAACAAGACTGGAATACCCTATACCCTATCAACACCTACGTACAAAGCGCGCCCGATAACAGCCCGAAATATGAAGGTAAATTTGGCGGTACCGATGCGCCTACCTTCCCGATAAAAACATCTGAATTGTATAAAGGCAAGCTGGGCATGATCCGTGCTACGCCTTATGGTAACTCTTTTACCTTAGATATGGCAAAGGCGGCCGTTGAAAGCGAGCAACTTGGCCAAAACGTAGTAACCGACTTTTTAGCCGTGAGCCTTTCATCAACAGATTATGTTGGTCACCAGTTTGGCCCTAACTCGCTTGAGGCCGAAGATACTTATCTGCGTTTAGACAGAGATATAGCGGCTTTCTTCACTTATCTTGATGGTAAAGTGGGCAAGGGCAACTACACTGTTTTTTTAACTGCAGATCATGGCGCCGCTCATAACCCAACTTTCCTGAAAGATCATAACATTCCGGCAGGTAACTTTAACGAGGGTACTGTAAATACCGGCTTAAATACCCTGCTCGAAAATAAATACAAAGTGAAAAACCTGGTGCTAAGCCTTAACAACTACCAGGTAAATTTTAACAATAAAGCTATTGCCGAGGCGAAATTAAACGAGGAAGACCTTAAGCTTGACGCTATCGACTTTATAGCCAAACAAGAAGGTGTTGCTTACGCTGTTGACATGAAAAAAGCGTTGACCACCAACATCCCTGCCGATTTGCGTGAGCGAATTGTTAACGGTTACAGCAGCGAGCATAGCGGTACGGTACAAATTGTACTGAAACCGGGATGGTTTTCGGGCGGCCGTACCGGTACCACGCATGGTACCTGGAACCCTTACGACGCGCACATTCCGCTAGTATTTATGGGCTGGGGGGTTAAACATGGCAGCCTGGTACGCGAAACCCACATGACGGATATTGCGCCTACCGTAGCTGCATTATTGCACATACAAACCCCAAGCGGTAACATTGGCAAGCCAATTGCCGAGGTAATGAAATAAAATTTAGGTTAAAGGCCGGTCGTTTTTAAACAAGCGACCGGCTTTTTATTTTAGGCTGATTGATGCTAACGGCATGAAAAAGTACATATCAAAACTACACTATATCACACAAGACCTGCCGCAGCGCAGCCATATTGAACAGGTAGAAACCGCCTGCATTGCCGGGGCCAACTGGATACAGTACCGCTGCCTTACCAAAACCGATAAGGAGCTTATTGACGAGATTAACCAAATTGCCAGCATTTGCGATGATTGGGGCACCACGCTGATACTCACCAACCATTATCATCTGCTGGATGAGGTAGATGCGCAGGGCGTGCATATAGAAGATATGGATGCCGATTTCAGCCACATTCGCGATGTGATCAATGAGGACAAAACCCTCGGCGCATCGGCCAATAATATAACGCGACTTATTAAACTGCAAAACGACGGCTTTGTTGATTATTGCGGCTACGGTCCGTTTGCGCACAGCGATACCAATACCAACAACTATCCATTAGGTTTCGCTGCCTACCGCGAACTGGAAAAGCAACCGGTAGACCTCCCCGTAATTGCCGTAGGCGGCATACAGCTTACCGATGTAGACGCGTTGCTGCACACCAATATTTATGGCATAGCCGTATCATCAGCCGTTAACTTAGCGCTTAACCCGGCCGAAACATTGAAGGAATTTTACAGGAAGATCTATTAGGATCTGGCGAAGAAGCGTCGAAGACGCAAGACAAGTAAGCACTCGTTTTAAACCACAGGTATTGGGAAGAGCACGATTTGGTATGGGCTTTTATGAGCTTCCAAATGTTTTATGGGTTTAAGCTTATGCAATGAGTTCACTATTCCCTCCTTTGTGCTAATGGGCCTCCACAATTATGCCCGTTTTCGTCCGAAGCTGTTTGTTGATGGGGGAGGAAAGTGTATATAGCCTTTCTCCTTTGGGTGGAGAGCCCCTCGCGCCATTACATATTCCGCCGGTACTGCCCACCAACTTCGTACAGCGCATTTGATATTTGCCCGAGCGAGCAGTATTTACACACCTCCATCAGCTTTGCAAAGATATTATCGCCATTGATGGCTGCTGTTTGTAAATCGCTTAATAACTCTGCGGATCGAAGCTGATTGCGTTGTTGAAATGCTTGCAGGTTAGTTATCTGCTGTTGTTTTTCGTCTTCGGTAGCCCGTATCACTTCGCCGGGGGTAATGGTTGGCGAGCCTTTTTTATTGAGGAAAGTATTTACGCCGACTATAGGATAATCGCCATTGTGTTTAAGGGTTTCGTAGTACAACGACTCCTCTTGTATTTTGCTGCGCTGATACATGGTTTCCATGGCGCCCAGTACACCGCCCCGTTCATTGATGTTTTTAAATTCGACCATTACGGCTTCTTCTACCAGGTCGGTCAGTTCTTCTATAATGAAAGCGCCCTGCAAGGGGTTCTCATTTTTGGCCAAACCAAGTTCGCGATTAATAATGAGTTGAATAGCCATCGCCCTGCGTACCGACTCTTCCGTTGGTGTGGTAATCGCTTCGTCGTATGCGTTGGTATGCAGCGAATTGCAGTTATCGTAAATAGCATACAAAGCTTGCAGGGTGGTGCGGATATCGTTAAAATCTATTTCCTGGGCATGTAATGATCGTCCGCTGGTTTGAATATGGTATTTCAGCTTTTGCGAACGCTCGTTACCTTTATACTTATTTTTAATGGCTTTCGCCCATATACGCCGGGCTACCCGGCCTATCACCGAATATTCAGGATCGATACCATTGCTGAAGAAGAACGACAGGTTAGGCGCGAAATCATCAATATGCATGCCCCTGCTCAGGTAATACTCCACATAAGTAAACCCGTTGGAGAGTGTAAAGGCCAACTGAGTAACCGGGTTTGCACCAGCCTCGGCAATATGATACCCCGAAATAGATACCGAATAAAAGTTGCGCAGCTTGCTATCAATAAAGTAAGACTGGATATCGCCCATCATCCGCAGAGCGAACTCGGTAGAAAATATGCAGGTGTTTTGCGCCTGGTCTTCCTTCAAAATATCCGCCTGAACGGTGCCGCGTACAGTAGCCAGGGTGTCGGTCTTTATCTTTTCGTAAACCTCGGCAGGTAAAACCATATTGCCGGTTAAACCAAGCAGCATCAGGCCGAGGCCGTTGTTGCCGGGTGGAAGGGAAGTTGGTTGGGCCTCACCTAAATCCTCTCCAAAGGAGAGGACTTTGTTTTGCCGGGCGCTTACTTCCTGTCCTTTGGAGAGGGCCGGGGTGAGGCTCCTTTCCGCCTGCCGGTCGAGCTGCTCTTTTATATTTTGAATAACCTGATGTGTGTTATTCAGTACCTCATCATTTGAAAAACGGATCACGTCAAAACCTTCCCCTTTTAAAACCCGTGTTCTTATGTCATCTTGCTCTTTTGTGAAGTGATGATATTCGCCATCAATTTCAATAATCAGTCCTTTATTTAAGCATACAAAATCAGCTATATAACCATCAATAGCATGCTGTCGCCGTATTTTGTAGCCTATTTGCTGGTTACGAAGCATTTGCCATAAAAGACTTTCCGCAGGCGTTGCATTTTGCCGATTGAGCCTCGAATTGGTTTTTAAAACCTCCCAGAAACGTAAATCGGCCGTTTGATAACCGGGCTTGGCGCTTTTAGAAGCCTCACCTAAATCCTCTCCAAAAGAGAGGACTTTGTCTTGCTCATTCTTCCCTCCCTCTCCCCTGGAGAGGGCCGGGGTGAGGCTCCCATAACCAGGCCTTGCCAACCCCTTATCATCATATAACTCCTTAAACTTAGCTTCCACCAAATGCTCCAGCTGGTGTTCCGTGATATATTTTTCGCATTGCTGATCAATAGCCGCGTTCATGAAAAAGCCGAGCAGCATTGGTGCCGGACCATTGATCGTCATGGATACGGAGGTGGATGGATGGCACAGGTCAAACCCCGAGTAGAGTTTTTTGGCATCATCCAGCGTGGCTATGCTTACTCCCGCATTGCCTATTTTACCGTAGATGTCGGGACGGATATGCGGATCCTCACCATAAAGTGTAACCGAATCAAAAGCGGTAGACAGCCGGTGCGCAGGCTGCCCGAGCGATACATAATGAAAACGCTTGTTGGTACGTTCCGGACCGCCCTCACCGGCAAACATGCGGGTTGGGTCTTCCCCTTCCCGCTTTAGCGGAAATACCCCAGCTGTATAAGGAAATTCACCCGGCACATTTTCGGTAAGCAGCCACCGCAAAATATCGCCCCAGGCTTCATACCGGGGCAATGCTATTTTAGGGATCTGTAATTGCAATAAGGAGGTATAAAACAGCGGCAGCCTGATCTCTTTATCACGCACTTTATAAATAAAGTTTTCGGCCTTGTATTTAGCCACAGTGTCGGGCCATTCGGTTAACAAACATTTACAGTCCGGGTGAAGACGGGCTTCTAAATTTTTATAAAGCGATTGCAATGCCTCACCTAAATCCTCTCCAAGGGAGAGGACTTTGTCATACTTGTTCTCTACCCCCTCTCCCTTCGAGAGGGCCGGGGTGAGGCCCCGAGTAATATTCAACCCGTACATTTGCTGTGCTATCGTACATTGCTCATCCACCCAATCGGCATAAGCTGTACTGCTCTCGGCTATCTCGGCAAGGTAACGTGTACGTTCGGGCGGAATAATGTATGCCTTACCTGTATTTGAAGCGGCGTATGGAGTTTTATCGCCATCTTTCCCAAACAGATCAGTCCCTGTTTTTATTTTGATAGCATTTATAATTGCGGCGAACAAGCTATTCATGCCCGCATCGTTGAATTGGGAAGCCATGGTACCGTACACCGGCAGATCTTCGTCTTTAGCGGTAAATAGCTGGTGATTCCGTTTATATTGTTTGCGCACATCGCGTATGGCATCAAGCGCGCCGCGTTTATCAAATTTATTGAGGGCTACAATGTCGGCAAAATCAAGCATGTCAATTTTTTCCAGCTGGGTAGCCGCGCCAAATTCGGGCGTCATTACATAGAGCGATACATCGCAATAATCGGTGATCATGGTATCTGATTGCCCTATGCCCGATGTTTCTACAATGATGAGATCGAAGCCCGCCGCACGGCAAATATCTACCGATTCCTGCACATGTCCCGACAAAGCCAAGTTAGCCTGCCTCGTAGCCAGCGACCGCATATACACCCGCGAATTATTGATGGCATTCATCCGGATACGGTCGCCCAGTAAAGCCCCGCCGGTTTTGCGCTTAGAAGGGTCGACAGAAATAATGGCCAAAGTTTTATCGGTATGCCGTAAAAAGCGGCGTACAAACTCATCAATCAGCGACGACTTGCCTGCCCCGCCTGTACCGGTAATACCTAACACCGGCGTGTGATTAGTGCTCTTGCCTTTTGAAAGGTTTGGGGCTTCACTCTTTCCACTCTCTGCCAATGTGATTAAGGCGGCAATCGATCCAGCATGTTTTTGGGAGAGATGTTTTAGCTCGCCATTTAGACTGATGCGCGTAGCGAAATCGCATTGTTCCAACATGTTGTTGATCATGCCCTGCAAACCCATGGTTCGGCCATCATCTGGCGAGTAGATCTTGCTGATGCCGTACGCCTGCAAGTCTGCAATTTCGTGCGGAAGAATAACGCCACCGCCGCCGCCGAACAATTTGATATGCTCTGCACCGCGTTGTTGCAGCAGATCGTACATATACTTAAAATATTCGATATGGCCGCCCTGGTACGATGTTATGGCGATCCCCTGCACATCCTCTTGTATAGCGCAGTTCACCACCTCATCAACCGAACGGTTGTGCCCAAGATGAATTACCTCCGCGCCCGATGCCTGCAAGATGCGCCGCATAATGTTAATGGTGGCATCGTGCCCGTCGAACAACGCAGCAGCAGTTACAAAACGAATTTTGTTTTTAGAAATATATGGAGCAATGCTTTCCATACAAGGAATAATTGGTTACCCAAATTTAACCAAAATATTCCGGTATTCGGGGGATGGGGTTCGAGGTTTCAGTTGCGGGGTTCGTGTGGTATTGCTAATTGTACTCAATCACACACGCTCTAAAAACTCGAACTCGAACCCTCGAACCAGTAGCCTCAATTAAGATTAATGAACCGGCCCCGGTTTGGCAGTGTCTGATACCGTGGTATCGGCTGGGTTAACCTTAACAGGCGTATCCGTCGCTGCGGGTGTATTTGTAGTAGAAGTGGTTGGTGTGTCGATTTTTGGACTGTCGGTAGCAACCGATGTATCTCCGGCGTTACTGTCGGGCGCGCCGCCGCATGCCGCCAGTGCTAACGTAGCGCATAAACAGGCTGTTAAAAGTTTGTGTTTCATGGCGATGTGTTTTAAATGCAAACACAGGTATTGCCTTAATGGTTTGGATTATTTGTGTGTGCTACCCATCTTACAGTAATTCAATAGATGGATCCCAGAATACGGTTTTGAAGTTCTGTACCTTGTTGTCTTCCACAACTATACCCTCGCTGGCCAGCATCTGTTCCATAAGATCGAATGTTGGGAAATGGAATTTGCCCGTAAGCAAACCCTGGCTGTTCACTACCCGGTGTGCCGGTACAGGGGGGCGGGCACCGCCTGCCGCGCCCATGGCATAACCCACCACGCGTGCCGATCTTTTTGAACCCAGGAAATGACCTATGGCACCATAAGAGGTAACCCGCCCGGCAGGAATTTGCCGAACCACTTCATATACCCGTTCAAAAAAATTATCGTCGGCCATGTGTTTTATTCAAATGAAAATTTGATGTAGTTGATGTTTTTATTGTGCTGAAGATACTTCTTTTCGTAATAAGTTTTAATTGATAATACTTCATCTGCAAACTCCGAATGGTAAAGGTCTTCTGTTTTTATATGTGCTTTTAACCCCTGTTCTTCAACCTGTTCGGCGGTATAGGCATAAAAGCCATCGTTATCGGTTTTAAGGTTGATACACCCACCCGGTTTAAGTATTTGCTTGTACATGTTTAAAAAACGCGGTGAGGTAAGACGTTTCTTTTCGCGGCTTATCTGCGGTTGCGGGTCGGGGAAGGTGATCCATATTTCGTCAATTTCACCCTCGTCAAAGTATTCGATAATGGTTTCTATCTGTATACGTAAAAAGGCAACGTTATCAACACCTTCTTCCAACGCGGTTTTAGCGCCGCGCCATATACGGTTGCCTTTATAATCAACCCCAATAAAGTTTTTTTCGGGAAACAATTGCGCAAGGTTAACAGAATATTCGCCTTTACCACAGGCCAGTTCAAGCACAACAGGGTTGCTGTTCTTAAAGAAATTTGCAGCCCACTGGCCTTTTAATACTTTGCCGGCTTCCAGCTCAAACACATTGCTAAAGGTAGCTATCTCGGCAAAACGCCTCAGTTTATCTTTTCCCACTTAAATATAATAAAGTGCAAAAATAACTTTTATGTTAAGTCCGGCGAAAAATGGCGTAAAATTTTATGCTTAGTAGGTTTCGCTTAGCGGCGGTATCCTTGGGTCGGGCTCGGGTTCTTGCTTCTTTTTACCGAGATGGATGTTACCCACCAACGATTTCAGCTTACCCCAAACACCGGTTACGGTATCTTCATTAACATAGGCCGATGCTTTTTGCGACAGCACACCCACCAATGCTTTTACCAGGAAGTTTGATTTACGGAAGAAGGTTTTATTAAGCAATACAGGCAATACAAAACGCGATATCAAGCCTACAAAATCCTGCTTGAAAAAGCCCGCGCTCTTAATGCCATCAGCAGTAGCCGATTTTGGGAATAGGGTTAATGCAGTGGCAAACAGCGCCGAAGGACTGCTGAAGCGTTGTTTTAATAATGCCGCCTGCTGTGTTTCAGCAAGTTCAAGCCTTGATATCTCGCTGCGAAGGTCGTCGATACTTTTGATTGTGATACTTGTCATTGCCGGTTATTTAAAGAATTTTTTGATGAAGCCGTTCATAATTGGTCGCTCAAAGCTGCGTTTGGCAGCCAGAATGATAATTACCAACAAAAGATAAAAACCTGCAACAGTACCAAAACCTTTCCAGTAAGAATGAAAAACATCGGCAAGGAACAGGGCAAGGGTGAAGCTTGCAAACAAGAAAGTCACCATTGCAATAACAACCACTATTAAATCAATGATAATACTTGATGCTATTGACGATCCTTTTTCAATAGCCTTGTACTTGGCCAGCTTAATACGCGTTTCAACGTACTCCTTAAGCTGATCAATAATGGGTTGTGTTGTATCTTTATTAGCTTCCATGTAATTTATTTACAAGCGCCGGATAACATTACCCGGCGCTCAGTTAAATTTATGTTTTAATTATGCGTGCTCAAGATCGTCCTGGTATTCTTGCTCAGCGCCTTTTATTTTAGTTTTAATGTTGTCAACAACCCTGTCTTTAAAACCAACCAGGTTATCAATTTCTGCTGCGGCGGTATCTTTGATAGAATCACCTAAGTTTTTTAATGATTCGCTCAGTTTATCGCGCGTTTCTGATCCTTTTTCAGGAGCAAACAACAACCCTAATGCCGCGCCTGCTGCTAATCCTGCCAGCAAAGCAACTACTGTTTTTGTGTTATCATTCATATCATATAAATTTTTAAGTTGAACATTTGTTTTAAAAATCGTTTAAATATCTTGCCAAACCTACGTTTTCGGCCAATTTAGCATGAATTTCTTTTTGTAATAACCCAATTTTAACATTTATAGTTTATTGGGTGGTCAAAAAAATCGCTAATTATCGGGGCCGGTGCGTATGCGGTCGAGCCGGTCGGCAGCCATGCGGTTGGTTTGATATATTTCCAGCAGTAATAAAAAGTACGATAGCAGCAGCGGCCCGAACACCAGGCCCAAAATACCGAACAGCGGCAGGCCGATAAATACGCCAATAACCGATATGATGGGATGCGTATTGGCTATCCGTTTGTTGATGATCATCCTCAACACATTATCAATATTACCGATGAATAACACCCCGTAAGCAATCAGGATAACGCCTTTCAAACTATGCCCGTCAGACATCAAAATAATACCTGCCGGGATAGTGAGCGTAGGCGCGCCAACTACCGGTAAAAAGGATATGAATGTACCTATCACGCCCCAAAATACAGGGTCGGGTATGCCGAAGATCCAGAAACCGTTGGCCAGTAACGCGCCCTGCACTATCGAGATAATTCCTTGACCTAATACATTGGAGTAAGTAGAGTGCCGTAACTCAACAGCGAATTTTAAGGCATGCTGCTCGCGGAAAGGGGCGTAACGCAGTAGGCCGGCCTCGAATTGGCGCATCTGTACAAACATAAAGTACAGTAAAAAGTACATCACCAGTAGGGTGATAATAATATTGGCCGCGCTGCCCAGTATAGATGGGAACAGATCGGTAGTATAGGTGCTCAGCTTTTGCAGCGTGTTTTCGGCAAAGTGTGGCTGGTTAAGGTTTGAGCCTGCAAAGGCATCTATCTTTTTCAACCATTGTTCAATAGGGAAGGTATTGCTGTTGAGACTGGCAATTTTACCGATCACCATAAAGCTCAGCAGCAGGAACGGGATGATGATCACCGTTAGCGACAGGAAGATGAGCAACAAGGCCACAAAGGTGCCGTTCCAGCCTTTCTTTTCTACAAGGTACAGGTACAGCGGCCTGAAAATGGTGAACAATACAATAGCGCCCAATATGGCGCTGAACAGGCCGCTTAACGCGTAAACCAAAAAACAGGCCAGCAGCACAATGCTTACTAATACAATGTTATTGCGTTGCTTATAATTAAAAATCGACATGCAGGATAATTGAACGGAGGAACTATCAATTAAACAAAAAAACACTAAAAAGTTTTTTAGTGTTTAAGTATAATTCCTGTTAAAATTGGTCGTGTTTATTATTCGCTTTTCAGCAGCTCTTCTATCTTTTTGCAACTGGCCATAATGGTGGTTACATAAAAGGTAAAATCGGGCGATGGATCGGGCACCTCATAATTTAACTGATCAAGACAAAGGTGAATATTGGATAGCTGATTGTTGATATCATGCCTTAACATCCTTAGCGAATCATTGTATTTTTCAGCAGCCTCATCCATCATTTATATACTTACTTGCCCAAATTTATGGCTTTCATTTTATTATACAAGGTTTTGCGGTCTATCTTTAAAATTTCGGCAGCCTTGGTTTTGTTAAAGTTCACCTCGCGCAGTACACGTAATATGGTTTCATATTCGGCCTCTAACGCGGCATTTTTTAAATCGTGTTTAGGGTGCTCTTTTACTTCCGGAGCTTCCGTTTGCTGGTGCTGCCCATGATTAAAGTTATGCGGATTAGGGCTGTAAGCCTCAAACGCCGGCATTTTGTAGTTCGATATTTCGAGCGGTAAGGCTTTCAATGGCACTTCATCACCTTCGGCAAGGAGGGCGGCACGGCGCACAATATTCTTTAACTCGCGGATGTTACCCGGCCAGCGGTAATTTAAAAAGCATTCCACCACTTCGGGCGAAAATGTGCTTACCGCACGGCTCAACTCCTCGTTGGCTATCTTTAAAAAGTGCTCGGCCAGCAGCATAATATCGTTACCACGATCGCGCAGCGGCGGCATGTAAATACCGAACTCGTTAAAGCGGTGGTACAAATCCTCGCGGAAACGCCCTTTTAAAATACTATCCTGCAAGTTTTCGTTGGTCGCTACAATAATGCGCACATCCAAGTCGATCTCCTTGGTGCTGCCTATGCGTTTTACCTTACGCTCCTGCACGGTACGCAGCAGGGCTGCCTGTATATCGTACGATAGGTTACCTACCTCATCTAAAAACAGGGTACCGCCGTTAGCCATTTCAAAGTGACCAATTTTAGTATACAGCGCGCCGGTAAATGACCCCTTTTCGTGCCCGAAGAACTCGCTCGCGGCAAGCTCCTTGGTTAACGAACCGCAATCCATTGCAATAAAGGGTTTGTTATGGCGCGGGCTGCTCAGGTGGATGCTCTTGGCAACCGCCTCTTTACCCGTACCGCTTTCGCCCAATATAATAACGCTGTAGTTGGTGGGTGCTACCAGTTCTATTTGCCTAACCAGTTCTTTTGAGGGGCGGCTGGTGCCTACCACAAATTCGCCGGCTAAAACCTGCTTTTTATTTGTTTTTGATTTTTCGGGGATGGCGGCTACATCTTCATCCTCCTGCTGCAAGGCGTACTGTGTTTCAATAGCCTTGTTAATGGTGTTCAATATCTCATCAGGATACAGCGGCTTGGTGATATAATCATACGCCCCCATCTTAATAAGCTCAACCGCCATTTTAATATCCGAATAGCCGGTAATGATAATTACCCCGGTTTTAGGGTAAAGCGTTTTGATGTTCTTTAATATTTCTCGCCCATCAGTATCCTCCAAACGGTAATCGCACAAAACAAGATTAAACTCGTTGTTTTTCAAAAAATCCATCCCACTGGCACCATTCGACGCCGTTTCAACATCAAAGCCATTACGTGTCAAAAATTTCGACAACAGTAACGCAACATTAACTTCATCATCAATGATGAGTATTTTCTTCATATCGGAAAATTAGTATTACAACAGGTAAATATACGTACCCGCCCTTTATTATTATATTCTGAAAATATTAACTAAAGGTTTCAAAAAGCTAATATATGTAAAAACATACATTACTTTCCTTTAAAATCGGCTTTGCGCTTCTCTAAAAACGCGTTTACTCCTTCTTTCAAATCGCTTGTACCAAAACATTTCGAAAACTCATCTATCTCGGTTTCGAAGCCTTGTGTACCCGGCAAAGTGGCCGCGTTAACTGCCTTAATTGCCGATGCAATGGCCAGCGGAGCGCGTAATAATATCTTATTCAGCAGCTCTTCTGCCTTTGGCAGCAGTTCGGCGGGGCTTACCACATGGTTTATTAAACCATATTGATAACCATCGGCCGCGCTGATCATATCTGCCGTCATGATCATTTCGAGCGTTTTGCCGCGGCCAACCAGGCGTGTTAAGCGCTGTGTACCGCCGTAGCCCGGTATAAGCCCCAGGGTTACCTCGGGCAAACCCAGCTTAGCATTGTCGCTCGCTATGCGGATATGACAGGCCATAGCCAGCTCAAGGCCGCCACCAAGTGCAAACCCGTTTACGGCTGCTATCACCGGTTTGTTACCATTTTCAATAATATCAAATACTTTTGTTTGCGCGTCGAGTGCCATATCGCGGCCTCCGGCTATATCCAAAGCGGCAAATTCGGCAATATCGGCGCCCGCAACAAATGCTTTTGGACCTGCGCCGGTGATTATTATACCGCCAATGCCCTCATCATTAAAGCCGGTGGTAATTGCTACGTGTAACTCAGCTAAGGTGGCCTTGTTCAATGCGTTCAGTTTGCTTTCGCGGTTAATGGTGATGTACTGTATACGGCCCTTTTGTTCTGATAATATATTTTCGAAAACCATTTTTATTCAATTAAAAATTACGGTGCTCATGCACCCATGCGGTTATATATTGCACAATATCCTGCGTGCTTGTACCCGGCGGAAACAGTTCGCCCACCCCCATTTGCTTTAGCACCGCCGCGTCATCTGCCGGAATGATACCTCCCCCGGTAATGAGCACATCATCCATCTTTTTCTCTTTTACCAGTTTAAGGATCTTCGGAAAAACCGTCATGTGTGCGCCGGAGAGTATGGAAATGCCAATGGCATCAACATCCTCCTGCAAGGCGGTATTCACCACCATTTCGGGCGTTTGGCGCAGGCCGGTATAAATCACTTCCATGCCGGCATCGCGCAAAGTTGTAGCAATAATACGTGCGCCGCGGTCGTGCCCGTCGAGCCCTACTTTTGCAACTAAAACGCGGATTGGGCGGTTAAATGGGTTTATGCTCATGGGCTGCTACACCGTTTGGTATTTTGTAAATGTAATAGAAAATTTGATTCGCAACTGAACGATGCATTGCATTTTTTTGAATAACAAATTTTCGCTTTTTTTAAATTTAGCAATAAATAACGGGTAACTTCAGGAAAGATTCGGGCATATTTACTTGCGACATGAAAATAAAAAAAGAGGAAACAAAAATTGTTTGCGAGTGGATATTTGACGGCAAAAAGATGCATAAAACGTCTGAATGTGACAGGATTGAGTGGTTAGTAAATAACTATCTGATTATGGTCGCCAATAAAGATGGATGGGAGAAATTATATCAAGACCCCAGTGATCAAAGATACTGGGAATACACTTATCCGGATAGCGAGATGCAAGGAGGTGGGCCACAGTTACTAACTGTGCTTTCAAACAGGGAGGCGAAAATCAAATATAATTTATAATGAGACAATCTACCCGCATTAGGGATTGCAGTGAAAAGCCCGCAGCGTGTGAGCATTGCCCCTGAAGCGGAGGAAAACGCGAGGACTTGTAACGGAAAGCCCGGGCCGCAGGCAATGCCCTAATTATTAAAACTTAAGCTTAAATACTTGCCACGCTACTAATAAATTAAAAGCCTATCTCTTCTGCCTTTTTTAATTTAGGCAGAACAAGCACTAACGTAACGCAGGCAAAACAGGCACCTTACATAAATTCTCGTTTTTTTCGCAATTAAGTTAACTTTGCTATTGTAAATAACACTCATGAGCGAAGAAAGATCATTAAATTTTATAGAAGAAATTGTTGAAGAAGATATACGTGCCGGTAAGCACGGCGGCCGGGTACTTACCCGTTTCCCGCCCGAGCCTAACGGTTACCTGCATATAGGCCATGCCAAATCTATTTGCCTTAACTTTGGTTTGGCGCTTAAATACGGCGGTAAAACCAATCTGCGGTTTGATGATACCAACCCTGTTAAAGAGGATGTTGAATATGTTGACAGCATAAAGGCCGACGTAAAATGGCTGGGCTTTGAATGGGCCGAAGAGCTTTACGCGTCGGACTATTTTGATAAGCTGTACGACTTTGCCGTGGCCCTGATCAGCAAAGGCCTTGCTTATGTTGACGATAGCACCGCCGAAGAAATTGCCGCAAAAAAAGGTACGCCTACCGAGCCCGGTACGCCTACCCAATACCGCAGCCGCAGTGTAGAAGAAAACCTGCAACTGTTTGCCGATATGAAAGCCGGTAAATATCCGGATGGCGCTAAAGTATTACGCGCCAAAGGCGACCTGGCATCGCCAAACATGCACTTGCGCGACCCTTTGATGTACCGCATTAAACATGCACACCATCATCGTACCGGCGATGCCTGGTGCATTTACCCGATGTATGATTTCGCCCACGGCCAATCGGACGCCATTGAGCAGATCACCCACTCGATATGCACCCTGGAGTTTGTGCCACATCGTGCCCTGTACGATTGGTTTATTGAGCAGCTGAACCTTTTCCCATCGCACCAGTACGAGTTTGCGCGCCTCAACCTTAACTACACCGTAATGAGCAAGCGCAAGCTGCTGCAACTGGTAGAAGAAGGCCATGTAGAGGATTGGGATGACCCGCGCATGCCAACCATCAGCGGTTTGCGCCGCCGTGGTTATACCCCTGCCAGTATCCGCGATTTTTGTGAGCGCATCGGTGTAGCCAAGCGTGAGAACATGATAGATGTAAGCCTGCTTGAGTTCTGCATCCGTGAAGACCTTAACAAAACCGCGTGGCGCCGTATGGCGGTGCTTGATCCGGTTAAACTGATCATCACCAACTATCCCGAAGGACAAACAGAAATACTGCACGGCGAAAACAACCCCGAGGTTGAAGGCGGCGAAGGCGGTCGTGATATACCGTTCAGCAAAGAACTCTGGATAGAGCGTGAGGATTTTATGGAAGTTCCGCCGAAGAAATTCTTCCGTTTGGGTGTTGGGCTTAGCGTGCGCCTCAAAAACGCCTACATTGTTAAATGCGAGGATTTTGTGAAGGATGCCGATGGCAACGTAACCGAAATACACTGTACTTACATCCCCGAATCAAAATCGGGCAGCGATACCAGCGGCATCAACGTAAAGGGTACCATTCACTGGGTAAGTGTACCGCATGCTAAAACCGCCGATATCCGTTTGTACGACAGGTTGTTTAAGGTTGAAGACCCATCAAACGAGGATGGCGACTTTAAAGATTACATTAATCCGGATAGTTTAAAGGTGATTCCGGGATATATTGAGCCCGATCTGGCTACTGCTGTAACCGGTAAAGGTTATCAGTTTATCCGCAAAGGTTATTTCACTTTAGATAAACATTCAACCGCCGACAAGCTGGTGTTTAACCGCACCGTTACCTTGAAAGACGGCTGGGTGAAGAAATAAATAAGAATAAGATGCATAGTTAAACCTTATGGGCGATTATGCATCTTATTTGTATGAAAAAAATACTACCCTTATTACTTGCCCTGTGCGTTTTAGTTAGCTGTAAAATACCCGAAGCTGTTTTAGGCATGAGCGAACCGCAGTTTAAAAAACAGCATCGTTACGCCAATGTTGTTGAAGCATCGGCCTACCGCAAGGTTTATAAAGAGCCTCTTTATGAGAGCTTTCGCTTTTACTATTTTAAGGATGGTAAATTGTTCCTGATAGATCAGGGTTATTTCCCGGAGAATGCTAAGGAAGCGGTGCCTTCGCGCTAAAGTAAAATTTAATGTATACATAATATAACAGGCTTGCAGTATATCGCTGTAAGCCTGTTATATTTGGGCACGTAATTAACCCCTTATTACATGAAAAAACTATTACTCTACGCAGTACTGGCACTTCTGCCATTTTTAACCTCCGCGCAAAGCGAACCACCCGTAAACAAAGATTTTGCTGATGACACAAAAGGCATAGCCGACTCCTTTAGCTGGGATGATCACATCAGCGTGATGCAAATTAACCTCAATAACGAAAAATTCGACCTGGTTGCTATTGACGACAAGATGAACATTTTGTGGAAAACCACCCTTAACGGTTATGCCATATCATGCGGAAAATTTAAAGGAAAAATATTAGCCATAGCGGCCGAAAAGCATGGCGAGATAAGAGGCTTTAACGGTGTTTATAAAGGCTTTTTAATTGATCCCAAAACCGGCAAATCAGAAATTGAGAAAACAATATATGAAGGCAAAGGCGAGTATTACGAAACCATAGCCAATTACTATACCGGCGATGGTACCTATTTCAGAATGGTGATACGCCAAAGCAATATGAAGCGGGCCATGTTTTCGTTTAGCCGCACCAAAACCAATTATGATAAAACAACAGATCTGACGGTTTTTGAACTTAACGAGCGTTTAGATATAGCATCTACCTTTAAGCCTGTTATTGGCGATGGTACCATTATTGAAACCGCCGGTAATTACGATGCCGATCTTTTTGTTTCGGTTTTTAAAGGAGACAATACCATTGAAGTAACCCGGTATAATGCGGGCGCCAAAGTACCATCTGGTGTGTTGAGCCAGGATATTGACCTCCCCTCCAATGCCGATAAAAGCATGCCGGGCAGGTACATCAAAACCATTGCTTCGGAAGCTGACCGTAACGTGGTTTACTTTAGCATTATGCACAAGAACTACGAAAAGGACATTCAGCTTGCTGTAGCTAAACTTGATTTTGCAAAAAAAACTAAACAGATCATATCAGAGGTTTTTGACAGGAACCACATCAAGGAGATTAAAAAGGCTTTTGTAAAGCCTAATAAAGATGTTGATAAGCCCGAATTCGGTTCGTTTAATAATGTTGAGGTGCGCTATATCAGGGAATTAAATAACACCTTGCTGGTAGCTGTATCAAACAAGCATTTTGAACAGGGGCAGCTTGGCGCGTGGGGTGTTGAGCAAAGTATTATTATTAACGGTTATGATACCAACCTTAAGCAAAAATTTCAGCAGGTAATGCCAACGCAATGCAGCTACACCATGATAGTGGTACCAACCGGGTATTATGCCGATAAAAACACACTACATGTGATAGCTAATGACAAGGATGGAATGACATCTATAAGGGCCATACATGGCACGCTTGATATGCAAACCGGCGAATGGAAAAGCATGGAGATATTATCGAAAAAGAACCTGCGGAGTTCGTCGTTCTCGGATGGTTCGAACGCATTGTGGTATAAGAATGGCTTTATATTGCCTTATGTAGCCATGGGCGGCATGTTCAGCATAACCAGCGACATCAGGCTGCAACAAAATCTATTTTAATTGCAGCCTGTGAGCAGGCGCAGCATTACCACGAGTACCGGTGACCGCGCCTTACCTCGCGAACCAGGCGACGGTGGCGTTTGGCTTCGTAATAATCCTGCGTTACCAGTACGGCATGTATAATACCCGGAATCCAGAAGAACAGGGTAAGTATGATACTCAATATAAAGGCGCCAATACGCCCTGTAGTTAACACGGCAGCCGGCGGAAACAAAAAGCAAAGGAAGTAGCGCATAAGTTTAGTATTTAATATATCGTTTTGACGCGCGAAAGGGTGGAATGTTACAGATGATGTTTTTGATGTGCAGATGTGCAAATTAGTAGATGTGCAAATATGAGTATGTGCAGATGATGAAGCGATGCAGTTTTCCCCTCCTCGGAGGGGTGAGCGTGGGGAATGCGCGGTGGCGGGGTGGGTTTATGCCGTATACTGTTAAATCAGCACAGCCTTCTCCCCGCTTAAACCCGATAGCAGCGATACTGGCCCCGAGCCTAATGCCTGTGCAGTATAAGCGAATAGCGGGGCTATCGTAACCGACGCCCCGCTATTTTTGATTTTCAAAAAAATATTGGAATTGTTAACCTTGTAAATTGTAGAAACCCACCCCGCCAGTGCTCGGGCTTACGCTCGCCCCTCCGAGGAGGGGATAGAATAAAGACCATCAAGAAATCATCTGTACATCTGCTAATTTGCACATCTGCACATCAGATTCATCTGCACATCAAATTCATGCACATTAAAACATCATCCTAAAAACTACTTCTGCCTGAACCACACTTGCACCGTGGCGCCTGATAGTTCGAAGTTTTCGCGGAGTTTGTTTTCGATGAAACGATAGTAAGGTTCTTTTACGTACTGCGGCAGGTTGCAAAAGAATGCGAACATGGGTGATGTACCTGCTATTTGCGTTACGTATTTAATTTTAACGTATTTACCTTTTATTGATGGCGGCGGATAGTTCTCGATGATCGGCAGCATTATATCATTCAACTTTGAGGTTGGTATTTTGCGGCTGCGGTTTTCGTATACTTGGTTAGCGGTATCAATTACCTTTAGTACACGCTGCTTTTCGGTTACTGAGGTAAACACGATAGGAACATCGCTGAATGGTGCCAGTTTCTGGCGGATCTGCTCTTCAAATACCTTTACGGTTTTGTTGTTCTTTTCAATCAAATCCCACTTGTTTACTACGATCAGCACTCCTTTTTTATTCTTTTCGGCCAGGTGAAAGATGTTGATATCCTGAGATTCGATACCTTCAACGGCATCGATCATCAGTATCACTACATCGGCTTCTTCTAATGCTTTGATGGTACGCATCACCGAGTAGAACTCGATGTTTTCTTTCACCTTGGTTTTCTTACGCAAACCGGCGGTGTCTATCAGCATAAAATCGTGACCGTATTGGTTATAACGAATGTGGATAGAATCGCGGGTGGTACCGGCTATCGGGGTAACAATATTCCTGTCTTTACCCAACAGCGCGTTTATAATGGAGGATTTACCTACGTTAGGGCGACCAACAATGGCGTACTTAGGCAGGGCATTCTCTTCCGGAAACTCATCTTCAAAGTGTTTTACCACCTCATCAAGCAGTTCGCCGGTGCCCGAACCTGTCATAGATGAAATATTGTAGATCTCACCTAAACCAAGGCTGTAAAACAGCGTAGCGTCAGACTGTAAGGCGTGGTTATCAACCTTATTTACCACTACAAAAACCGGTTTTTTGCCTTTACGAAGCAACGACGCGATTTCGTCGTCCAGATCGGTTACACCAGTAGTTACATCAACCATGAACAAGATCACGCTGGCTTCTTCAATAGCTATAACCACCTGCTCGCGAATGGCGGCCTCAAACACATCTTCAGAGTTGGCTACATAGCCACCGGTATCAATCACGGTAAAGTGATGATCGGTCCATTCAGATACGCCGTAGTGCCTGTCGCGCGTAACGCCGCTAAAGTCGTCAACGATGGCCTTGCGGGTTTCGGTTAAGCGGTTATATAAAGTTGATTTGCCTACGTTGGGCCTGCCCACTATGGCTACTATGTTACTCATTCTGTTTTGTTGTAAGTTGCGGTTGTATGTTGCGAGTAGTTACCGCAAAATTACAACCATTTTTGATTATGATGTTAGATGCTAAAAAATTATGAGTACCTGCAACTCACAACCTATAACATACAACTGATTTTATTCGTACCCGAATTTTTTAAGGTAATTTTTTTTGCTGCGCCAGTCGGGTATTACTTTTACAAACATTTCCAGGAACACCTTGCGCTGAAAGAACTCTTCCATATCCAAACGGGCGTATTTGCCCACTATTTTAAGCATGCTGCCGGCCTCGCCTATCAATATATTCTTTTGCGAATCGCGCTCCACAATAATCTCCGCGCTGATGCGGTGCAGCTTTTCGCCCTCCACAAAAGCGGTAACTATTACCTCTGCACTGTACGGAATTTCTTTTTTGTATTGTTTAAAGATCTGCGCGCGTATCATTTCTGATGCGAAGAAACGGTCGTTACGATCGGTAAGCGCGTCTTTTTCATAATAAGCCGGGTGCTCGGGCAGGTGCTCGATAATAAAATCGAGCAGGCTTGCCGCGTTTGGCATGTGCAGGGCCGATATAGCGAAAACCGCTTTAGGGTTCAGCTTCTCCTGCCAGTAAGCAATTTTTTCGTTTACAGCGTCGGGGTTCGACTGATCTATCTTATTGATCAGCACCACCAGCGGGGCCGATGAGTTTTGCAGCTTCTCCATCACATCGTTCTCATCATGCTTTTCGTTGATATCGGTAACCAGCAAAATAAGGTCGGCATCAACAATAGAGCCTTCTACCTGGTGCATCATGCTCTCGTGAAGGGCATAGTGCGGCTTAATAATACCGGGCGTATCTGAAAAAACGATCTGGTAGTTTTCGTGATTTACTATACCCAATATACGGTGACGTGTAGTTTGTGCTTTAGGCGTAATGATCGACATTTTTTCGCCCACGAGATTATTCATGAGGGTTGATTTACCCGCGTTGGGTTTACCAATTATGCTTACAAAACCTGCCTTATGACTCATAAAAAAATATTAAAAATATTATTTGGACTGCAAAGAAACGAATTATATCTTTGCAGTCCAATAAAAACGGAGATGTTATTTGCATTTTCGCTAATTGGAAGCACCTTTCCGAAGTTATGACGGAATGCAACATATAAAAACACAGTGCGGGATGGAGCAGTTGGTAGCTCGTCGGGCTCATAACCCGAAGGTCGTAGGTTCGAGTCCTGCTCCCGCTACCTGAGTAAAATGAAAGCCTCTTAGAGAAATCTGAGAGGCTTTTTTGTTTTAAAAATGGTAACAAATTGCGTGCATAATTCGGCACATTCGATCTGTTATAAAAAATCTTTGAATATCAACTGGCTTTATCGAATACGGTCGTCCAGGAACGTTCACGGTCGCGACCCAATAAGCCAGATCTTGCATTGGTCTGAACAGAAATTGAATTGCCATTATTGGTTAACTTCCAAACCTCTGTTACGTAAACCAATTCTTGTTTCTGATCGATCATCAAATGTACAATTGTGTTCACAGTCATAGTTTGGCCATCGGCTGACCAGTTTACAGTAAACTTCTTTCCAAACCCAGGGGCACGATCAATTTTGCTTGCTTTACCGCTAAAGACCAGCTTCTCCTGGCTTTTAGCCGGACCTGAGTGGGGAGACGGATCAGATACCTCTATATTTAGAAAATTTGCCTGCTGTGCTATTTTCATCGATTTATATAGCATACGATCACCCTCTGTGTAGGTGCAAACAATATTCCCACCCATACTTATCGACTCTTTAGCTTTCCATTCGCCGGAAAAGTCAGCGCGTTGAGTGCCCTTTTTTTGCTGAGCCTGCACGGGAAAATAAATTACGCTAACCAGCATGATAGCCAGGCTGCACAAAACATTGCTATTATTTTTCATATCTATCAGAATTAGTTCAGCGAATCTACCTTGATAGTTTTCAGCCGGACGAATCTGTATTGTAAATATTAATGTAAACTTTGTAAATAAAATATTGACAGTATCTCTCTGAGGATAAATCCCACCGTTTAGAAAGGGAAGTCGCTGTCCGGATCGACACTACGTTGTAATTCGCGAGGCGTTCAGCAAGCAGAAAATGATGGATTTGATATAGCATCAGATTTGTACCTTTAACTCTTAAGGGCATGGTTCTATTGCTTTAATTTCTTTGAGTTGTACTCATGTTATCTCTTATTGATTGTAAGAGATTTAAGAAACTTAAGTGGTAGTTTAGGCATGGCCAAAGTTGTTGAAATCTTACAATAAACTTAAACCCGTTTAAATGATTGAGCTATTTCCAAACTTAGTCGACAGTCAGGTTGTTTTAGCCCGGGCTATGTATAATACCGGAATTGTAATTGATGAAGAATATAATTTTGCAACTACGAACGCCCAAAGAGTATTTACGATTTATCCGAACAAAGAAGACGCACTACAAGCCGCTCTAACAATTGTACAAAGCAGACCCGATATTGAATGTTGGATTCAAAGCAGGAATGATGAGATAGTTCATTATATCCATATGGCAAACGTTAAAGATTTTATTTGACCGAATCCTTAGACTGCCCGTCCAATAATATCTGACCCTAAAAAACAATAAATTATGAAACGAATAATCTTCGGAACATGCTTACTGGCTTAGCGTCTTGTATAAGTAAGCGAAGCATCCCTGGCATTTATGTTGCAAAAGGAAAAGATTACATTATGGAATTAGGTTTGAATCAGGATAGTACTTTCAACTTTCATGAACGTACCATTGAATCGAAAAAAAAGGGAAGGGGTAAATGGAAGATAAAAAACGAGGACACATTAATCTTAAAGTTCATAAATACTGACGTCCCGGTTTTAGGATTAATGCCCAGCTTTCAGGATTATCAACATGACGAAGAACTGAAACTTTATAAAACAAAAGGCGGGAATTTTAAATATTTAAAAGCAACATTTAAAAAAAGATAATTGTATATCAACTTAGATATCTTATTCTTATAGAAGTTCATGATTCGATAATAATACCGATCCTCGGCTCAATCCTATTTCCTTATTTTGAGGATCAAAACACTTTTTTTACCTTTCTTTGCTATTACCATACCTTAAAACAAAAGATTAAAATGCTAAAGCTCTATAAACGCGTTGGGGATACGCTCCATTATTGGGAAACCTGGGATAAGAACAGTAAGGCAGGAATAATACATTGGGGCATTGTTGGCCAAACGGGAGAAGGCAAAGAAGTCGCATCCGGTTTATTAGCCAATTTTAGAAAAAAGATACAAGAAGAAGTAGATCAAAAACTTAAAGACGGATACGCACAAATTGATACCGACGAACATTATACCCTTTTAATTGAATATACTGTAGATGGAATGGGAACTGCCGAAGATGTTGAGAAAAGAACAAGACTTCAGGATAAAATGGATGAGGTATTAGGCTGGACGGGACTTGGGCATTGTGATGGTGGCAGTATCGGCAGCGGAACGATGGAAGTTTGTTGCTTAGTAGTGGATTTTGATGTGGCTAAACATGTAATTGGGCAAGCTTTAAAAGATACCGAGTTTGCAAATTACACTCGCATTTTTGACGAAGACAACGAATGATTGAACTTAATCATCTTATTGATATCCCTCTTCATAATTCTTACAATTTCAGAGTGAAAACTAAATATCATTAACTTAATGGAGCCAATCAAAACTACATTTTATAAGTTACCGTTACAGTTTATTCCCTTTTCAAAAATTCCTACTTTAAATGGTTTAAACTATCAGTATGCTTATTGTAGTTCTTTTCCTTTAATAACATTTATGACGCTTGACGCTCATATGGTAACTGTGTACAATTCCTTTGATAATGAAATAAAGGATCTTGACGAGCTACAAAATAAAGAGCTTTTATTCGGAAGTGTGGTAAGCGAAAAACTTTCGACACGGGGAAAAGCAAAGTGTATAGTTATTGGTACCAAAGAAGGTAGCTTAATTAAGGAAGACCTGCCACACTTAAAATATAGCTCGAACAACAACAATGAATTAGAGGGCAACTGGTTTTATATGGAGCATGGTAAATACTTTATTTTAAATGGAGTTGCATCCAAATTTGAGAATGTAAAACATTTAGAAGGCATAGCCTTGTATGGAGATGCTGTTTTGCGCCTCCGTATTGTTATAGAACTACTTAAAATAAACGTAAATAAGCACGGCCTGACGTTTAGCATGCAGGATTACAAAGATATTGCTTACAAAGTATTCAAAGCCGACCCCGTATTTTTAAAAACAGATGATAATTTAATTAAGGATGGTATAAATAGTTGGATCCCAGGGATGGTTTTAACCCCTTCTTATGTAGATATACCCAAAGAAATTAGGGGTCGAGCGATCAGATAGCGATTAAATACATCAATTAACTGTTAACTAACCATGCCTTTCCAAAACCGCGTCGATCCGCAAGGAAATATATTCAGTACTACTGCCCGCGGGGCGTGGCTGGGTAACCGGGGCGTGATCCACAATGAGGATAAACAAATTACGCGGCCGTTTAAATTGAAGGCATGGATCACCTGCGCGTTGAGTTTCAGGGGCAGGCACCGCGATATCATGCTGCCCGACCGCTGGACGGAGCTTTTCTTTCTGGATGAGGCTACCGCGTTTTCTGCCGGGCACCGCCCTTGCTTTCAATGCCGGTTTAAAGATCATCAACTATTTAAATCATTTTGGTTAAAAGGGAACCCGCAGTATGGCTTCAGCCCGAAAACGCCGGTTGCCAAAATAGATGAAATCATTCATTCAGAAAGGATAGCGGCCGACAGATCGAAGATTACCTACAGGGCAAAACTTGCCGACCTGCCCGACGGTACTTTTGTGCTGCATGAAGCCGAGCCTTATCTTGTTAAAAACGGCGCCTTACATTTATGGACACCAGCTGGTTATAAAATACCTCTCGAAATACCGGTAGAAAAAATAGTAACCGTACTCACGCCCCACAGCATTGTTAATATGTTTACGGCAGGCTATCAGCCGCAAATGGCCGTTTAATAACTTGCTATTCAACTCACAGGTATTGGGAAGACTACGTGTCATCTCGAACCGCAGGGAGAGATCTTCTTTGCCCTGTAAGTCTCTACTTTTATTAAGCAGAAGATTTTTCGCTAACGCTCAAGAGAGTAGTTTCTCCTCGTTCCTCGTTCGAAATGACAAAAAAATCATCTTCCCAGCACCTGTGGCTACTCTGCCGACAAGCGTTTTAGCAAAGCGATGAATTTCGATGAAGAATAATCCGCCGTGCCATCGTGCCGGAAAACGATCTGTCCTTTTTTATTGATCACCACTGTGGCTGGTATGCTGCTGCCCGCCATGGTTTGCGGTATAGCGCTCTCGGTCGCGTATACCGGCAAATTGTATTGATGTTTCGCCATAAACGCTGCCGATTTTTTAAGGTCGCTATCGGTATCAACTGCCAGCACAACAATGTTGGTGTCGGCTTTTAGTTGCGTGTGCATTTCATTTATGGCGGGCATTTCTGCCAGGCAAGGCGGGCACCAGGTAGCCCAAAAATTGATAAATACCACTTTCCCTTTCAGGCTTTCGAGGTGAAACTGTCTTCCCCGTACATCGTGAAATACCACATCGGTAGCTATACTATTTTTAGTTGAGCTATCAGCCACATCGGGCTGAAACAAGCCCACCTGCATTAAGCCGCGTATCAGCAAGGCCTTTGCCGCGGGAACGAACAGGAGGATCAGTATAACGGCAAAAAATAAGGCATTCAGGATATTGCCGCGTGTTAACCATTTTTTGATCATGGTGCCTGCCAGTTTGCTTCGGTAAATGCCGGGTTAAACTCAATGGCCGTGGTAGTTACCGTAATGGTGTTCTTCCCGTCAGACGATTCGGTAACCGAAGGATAACTTATGCCGCCCTTCTCAACAAAATCGCGGTATACCGAATAATTGGGCGTGTTATTAACCGTATAGGCATTGGCCTTCAGCTTATAATCGCTGCCAATCATATAAATGAGCTTGTTATTATTTACAAAAAAGGTAAGCATATAATCGCCCTTTGATTCAGATACTGTTCCCGCCAGGAAATTTTTGTTCAGCTTTTTATGCAACCCCAGTATGCCTTGGTACAAGCTTAGCGTCATTTCGGTTTTATCGCTTTGCGATAGCGGTTTTTTTGCGCCGTTCACCCATTGCCAGCCGTCGTTGCCTTCCAGTTGTTTCACCATTAATAGTTTGCCATTCTGCCTTATTTCTACGCGCAGTTTATTAGCGGCAATATCCGTAAAAGTTACCGCTTGCAGGTTGCCCGTTATAGCTGACGTTTCTTTTACTGTGGTAATTTTATCTATACCCGCTCCTCCGCAGGCTTCGCGTAGTTTGCTCAACAGTAAGGCCGGCGATGGCAATCCGCCTGATGCTTTTGTAGCATTGCCCTGCGTTTTGTTTGTATTAGCAACAGGCTGCTTTATATTGGCTACAGGTTTTTCGCTCTCCTGCCGAAAGTAGAAGTTGCCATCCAGTATGATCATATCCTCCTCGTTAGGCGGACTGTAAAAAAAGCTATGCTTATTAACGGTGCCATTACTAAAGGTCAGCGTGATCTCTCCCGGACTAAGCTTATAAGTACCCCGTGTTTTGCTGTTGGTATTTGTTTTGCCGCCAATGGTACCGCCTGCAACATCGCCGCCAATACCTACCACGCCCGAATGATCTGTCGAGAAATTTCCCTTACCGTCGAAATAGAGATAGTCGGACGAGAAAGCGCCCACATTAGGCATACCCGTCCCCATACCACCGCTATTTGAAGCCGATTTCATTTCGTAAACCGCCGCGGCCAGCGTGGTTACATTTTTCACTTTGTGCAGGGTATGCTTAATGCCCGATGTACTTTCGAGGTTGCCGTTCGCGCTTAGCTTGTACTTTTTAATAGCCTTATCAAAGGTAAACTGCACTATACCATTGCTAATGGTGTATTTACCAGTAACATTGGTTTTCCAGTTTTTGATGTTCAGTTTATCGGTATAGGTGCCATCGTTTCTAAAATACACCGCAATATTTTCTATCTGCATACCATTGTAAGGGGTTGAGTACAATTGCGCCCCCACGTATACGCCGTCCAGCTTTTGGGCTTGTGCCGTGGCCCAAACCGCGTTTATAACAAACAGGCAGACTAACAGAACCTTATTCTTTTTCATAGGATGTTGGTTGTTTTTCAGTTTAGTTACATGTGTTGTAAAGTTCTGAATTTCTTTTTACTTATTCTTTTATTGTTAAAAGCAAAAAAGAAATAGATGGCAAAAAATCGTAACATTTAATTTATCATATATACTCCTAATGCAGGAATTAAAATATTTTTACCTTTATTGAGCACCTATATACTTAGTCAAGCCTGCTATCCTTATCATGTCAACCCCAGATAATTTTACACAGAACAATCTTAACAGGCAGCAGATCAGCCTTGACTGGTGGCAAAAAAGACGCTTACATTATAACAAGGGTTTAGTTATAGCAGGCATAATAGCATTTGTGCTGTATGTCATTTTAGGCAGTTTGCTCATAGCGCCCCATGATGAGGAATTTGAGATAACACTATTCACCATGTTTTTTCAGGGGGTAGGCTATTTAATTATGATGGGAGTGGCCAACCTGTTTTATACTTTGGGCTACGCGGTAGATGCCGGCTTTAATACAACAGATAACGACGCCTTTAGAGTACGGCTCTATAAATTAGGTTACTGGTTCTCGTTTGGGTTGCCGTTCCTTGTCCCGTTGGCAGTAGTGCTTAAGTATATTTTTATTTTATGCCAAATGAATTTATGAAAAAGAAGATACTGATTTTTTCGTTTATTGCCATTGTCTTGGTGATTGGAGGATGGTTTATCTATTTTGTAATACATAGTTTTGCAACATTTAACCATAATAGCATAGCGGAATATAACAATTTGTTTAATGATAAGGCAAACAGCAAATTAGATATACTTGGTACTACAATATCCCGAAATAAGGCTCCTGCCTCAACTTACATTTATAATAAAAAATATTATATCCATGTATTTAAAACAAAAACTCTCGAAAGGGAACTTCTTTCAAAAATTGTAAAATACCAACGAGCGTATTCTGTAGACAACATGGTGTTTGCCAGTATGCCATCTTATAAGTATGATTTACGAAGTGGTTTCAATGATGATGCATTGGTAACACTTATTACTTATAACAGCGACCAACAAATAATGCTTATTAAACAAAGCGAAAAAATAATCAGCCTCTTTTCTTGTTTTAAAAACTTTTCAATAAGCTATAATTCTTCAAGCTATGAACTATATGGTGAAACAGACAATGGAAATTGTAAGCCAATGTGTTTAAGCTTTGTTAAAGCAAAAGATAATGTATATATAATTTTAATGGCTGTTGCTAATGGAAAAGAGTTTCTACCCGAGGAATCATTAGATGACCTCTTAAAGTAATAATTCAATATGTTAACTTACTTTAAAAACTCTTTTGCAAAAGTAAATTGTTCGTTTAAGGCTCATCTATTTCCGATTTAACATCAATATACTTTACAAATTCAAATCTGAATTTATCGCAACAATACCTATTAATCATCGCACATGTCGATATCCGAAATAATCACCTATTTAAAAACCCACATAGGTCAAACAGACATAACGCTTTATGAGGCTGCCCCCATTGAGCTTATTAATAAGTTTGAAACAACATTTAATGTTAAACTTCCGGATGATATCAAAGAATTCTACTTATTCTGCAATGGTTTTGAATCGGACGAAGACCTGTTTAGAATTATTCCCCTTGATGAAATGATAGAATATAAAGGCAGGAATGATGATCATAATATTTACATAGCCGAATATTTGATATATAGTAATGCATGGCAGTTGGAAGTAAATGACAACAGCTATCGTATTTCGAATATAGATCAAACCTGGATACTGACTCGAAATTTCGCTGAATTTTTAGACCGTTTTTTAAAAAACGGTTTATTTAAACCCAATGGTTTGTATGATTGGAGCAATGAGGTTAGCGAAAAAAGGACGGATAAGAACCAAAATCAGGCAATAACCTACAAAACGCCATCTGACATATACAGACAGTGCTTTATCTTTTTGGCCGTAAGTTTTGCTTTTCTGCTGTTTAAATTAATTACTGGCGGGTCTGAAATTTCGCAAAACGGATTCGGCTATCTTCTCTTACTGTTTTTTAGCTTTATACTTATTTTGTTTGGTGTAAGCATTTATACAACCATTGCTTACAAAGAATGGTTCAAAAGAAACCGTTACATCAATATTTCTATCTTCTTATTTTCATTACTAATAATAGGGTTAGTTGCCTACTCGATAATTGTAAACGGAGGAATATATTAAAAGCCTCTCAGATCACTCCAAGAGGTTTTCTCATTTGTTTGCTTATGCTGATTTTATAGCCTTTAGTTACTATATTTTGCAAGCCATTTGGCTTTAATAGTGGCCCTGGCGTCAATAAATTCCTGATCCGTGCCTTGTGCAACGGCATCAAGCGGGTAGCGTAACGGGCGTTCACCTTTAGGCATGTTTACTAAGGCCAATACACCATCGGCAATGGTTTGCGGATCCATTTTAAACTCGGCCATTTTACTGAAAAGCGCGCTGCCAAGGGCGTTGAACTGTTGTGTAGCGGTATCGCCGTATTCATCAATTATGGCTGGTTTATCGGCATGGATACCGCTTTTACTGCCGTTGTTCATTTCGGTAGGGTAAACGCCCGGTTGTATGCTTACGTTCTCGATGCCAAACTGACTCAGTTCATCCTGCAAGCCTTCGGTAATACTTTCCACCCCGAATTTTGAGGCCAGGTAAGGGATCATAAAAGGCAGGGTGTGGCCGCTTGCGCCCGATGTAATGTTGATGATCAATCCGTTTTTGTTGGCACGCATTGATGGCAGCACCGCATTGTAAGTACGCAGCACACCGTAAAAGTTCACCTCGAACATGTTGCGGATCTGATCTAACGAATAGGCCTCCAGCAAACCGAAGCCGCTTACCGCCGCGTTGTTCACCAACACGTCTATTTTGCCATATTTGGTGAGCGTTTTGCTGATAGCTTCGTTAACTGAGTTATCGCTGGTTATATCAAGTTCGGCTACTTCTATATTAGGCAAGGCCCCCAGTTCTTTTGCAGCTTCGGCGTTTTTGGCAGTAACGCCGCGCATACCGGCAATTACATTATGGCCTGCGTTTGCTAAGGTGATAGCCATTAATTTGCCAAAGCCTGTACTTGTTCCGGTTATTAAAATTACTTTGCTCATTTTCTTAATTTTTTGTTGTGATTTATTAAGACAAATGTGCAAAGTCCAAGCTCCTCGATCCATTGATGTTTGATGCCAAAAAACTTGACAAATATCAACAGAATTACTTTTTAACCGCTTGCTTACGCACCCGGCTAAGTGTTTCGGGCGAGATGCCCAGGTAGGAGGCTATCATGTGCTGAGGCACACGGTTGGCTAAATGCGGCGAGTTTGCCAGGAAACTATTGTACCGTTCTTCGGCAGTTTGGCTAATGGAAGTATGCACACGGTTTTGCGTTGCAACCAAACTCCTGTCTATAATAGTATTAATAAGCTCCCTGAAAACAGGGATGGTATTTTTAATGGCCTCAAAGTTATTATAGGTAAAAAGCAATACCACAGTGTCTTCTACCGCGTCAATATTTGAGCGCGACGGGTTGCCCGAATGCAGGCTTTCACGGTCGCCGGTCCACCAGTTTTCAATGGCGAAGTACATAATGTTTTCCTGCCCTTTATCATCAATACGATAGGTGCGCAGGCAACCCTCGCATACAAAGGCATGGTATTTCCACAAATCGCCCTCTTGTAATAAATACTGGTGTTTGCGCAGCTTTTTAATAACAACCAGGCTTTCAATCAGCGCCCAGTCTTCGGCAGTCAGGTTAATTTTATCGTCGATATATTTTTTAAAAACAGCAAACATGGCAGTATCTCAATCAGATGAATATAAGTAAAAGTATACGATAAATATTTAGTGCCTTTCATCCGGATGTAATAATCGAATATCCCGGCGACTGCCTAACCATCCCGTACTATTACTCGCTGTAACATAACCGCACGTAAGCTATATCATAGCCGAACATTTTCTAAATTAAAATACAACCTATTTACTTGATAGTCAATCAGATAAAAGCATGGCATGTAATATGTGGTAAGCAAAAAGTGTATCGGTACATTATTTCCTGAAAATTAAGCAATTATGATAAAAAGCTACTTTAAAGTTGCATGGCGCAACTTGTGGAAAAACAAGTTTTTTTCGGCTATCAATATTATTGGCCTTGCCGTGGGTATGGCCGCCTGTATAGTGATCATGCTGTTTGTTTTTTACGAAAAGAGTTTCGATAATCTGCATACCAAAAACATCTATCGCCTCAGCGAAGTGCAAAAGTTTCCGGGCATGGTATCATCGCAAAAGGTGGCTTTATCCATGTACCCGATGGGACCAACGCTTAAAAACGAGTTCCCTGAAATAAAGAACTTTACCCGGGTTAGGTGGAATCCTAAATACCAGATGACCTTTGCCTCGCAAAAGCTCTTTTTGCCGCAGGCCTTGTTTGTTGATTCTACCTTTCTGGATATTTTCGATTTCGCGCTGATAAAAGGCGACCGCAAAACCGTATTGCAAAAGCCCAACACTGTGGTGCTTACCCAAAAAACAGCAAAAAAGCTATTTGGTGATCAGGATCCGATAGGCAAGGTAATTACCCACTACGCGCAGGATACCGTGAGCTTCGCCGTAACCGGTATAATGGCCGATGTACCGCAAAACTCGCAGCTTCAGTTTGATGGCTTGTTCTCTTTTAGCAGTACTTATAAACCATGGATGGAGAATTGGGGTGGTAACTGGCTAAATACTTATTTCGAAATGGCGCCGGGCACCAATATAGCTTCGCTGGAAAAGAAAATGCCGGGCTATCTTAAAAAATACATGTCGAAAAATGAGGGTTGGAAATACTATGAGTTGTTTTACGTGCCACTTAAAGAAATCCACGCCGGTACGTCAGATATCGGGCTGGATTACCTGAACTATCAGAAATTTGATAAACGCTCAACCAACCTGTTTGCCATTATCGCCATCATCGTATTGGTAATAGCCTGTGTTAACTTCATGAACCTTTCTACCGCGCGTTCAGCAGAGCGGGCTAAGGAAGTAGGCATCCGTAAATCGATAGGCGCGCACCGTTTTCAGCTGGCTATCCAGTTTTTGGGCGAAACCGTGCTGCTCTCCTTATTTGCCTTAGTGCTGGCAATTGTTTTGGTAGAGATCAGTCTGCCTTATATCAATAACCTTAGTCAGCGTAGTATAAGCCTGCCCATATTTAGCCACCCCGAATTTTTGCTGATCATCTTTGGTTTAACGCTGGTGGTAGGCTTGCTATCTGGCCTTTATCCTGCTGCTTTCCTGTCGTCGTTTAAGCCCATAAAGGTGCTGAAAGGCGTTATAGAAGTTGGCCGCAACAAGGCATCGTTACGTAATGTGCTGGTGGTTGGGCAATTTACCAGCGCGGTCTTTTTGATGATAGCTACCGTATTTGTGGTAAAGCAGCTCCGGTTTATGCAGCAGCAGGATCCCGGTTTTAGCCGCGAGCAGGTGGTAACCATTCCGCTGGATGATATTACTTCCAGAAAGTATGATCTGCTTAAATCAGAACTGGCCAACAATACCCTTATTTCGGGTGTAACCGCCGCGCAGGATGTACTGGGCAGTCACCTTGATCAATCGGGGGTGGAGTTTCAGCCCGGTAATGGCCCTAAGCGGCAACTGGCGGTAACGCGTTTAGTAGTAGATCACGATTACCTTGACCTCTATAAAATAAAACTCGCCGAAGGAAAAAACTTTACCGAGAACGGCAAGGGCCGCGAGTATATTATTAATGAGGCACTGGCTAAAGAGCTATTGAAGGACGATAAAAAAGCACCCCTGTCATCACTCATCGGTAAGCCCTTCGGTTTCGATTCGTTAGGGGTGATAACCGGCGTGGCAAAGAATTTCAACTTTAACTCGCTGCACTATAAAATTGAAACCATGTTTATGTTCAATCAAAAGGAATGGGGCTTCAGCCAAGTTTCGGTAAAGATAAACCCGGGTAAAGCCAAGGAAGCGATTGCCTTTATGCAAGCCAAGTGGAATGGCATTTACCCTGACCGCCCTTTTGAATACCAGTTTTTAGACGATCATTTTAACGAAGTATACCAGGCCGATAACCAGGTAAGCAAAATTGTAGGGATTCTCGCCGGACTGGCCATTTTGATCTCGGCACTTGGTTTACTGGGCCTTGCATCTTATTCGGCCGAAAAGCGTATAAAGGAAATAGGGGTACGCAAAGTACTTGGCGCATCGGTACAAAACATTGTGCTGCTGCTATCGGGGCATTTTATAAAACTGGTGTTAATTGCCAACCTGATAGCCTGGCCGCTAGCCTGGTATGCTATGCACCAATGGCTTAACGATTTTGCCTACCGCATAGCAATTGATTGGCAGGTATTTGGCTGGGTCGCCTTGTTATCGGCATTTATTGCCTTGTTTACAGTGAGCTTTCAATCGGTTAAGGCAGCCATTGCCAACCCGGTGAAAAGCCTGCGCAGCGAATAGTATAGTTTAGTTATGTTTATATAGGCGTTGGCAGCGATGAGCAGTCAGCGCCTTTTTTGGTGTATTACGGGTAATTTTCAACCCGGAAAACCGGCCAGATCTTTATGGGTTATTTTCGGATCGTCCATGCGTTCCTGCATGGCCCATACCGCCATGGCAAGCAGCACGGGTTTAAGCCCCATGCCCGATGGAGTAAGCGTATAAGTAACATAGGGCGGCACTACGGGGCGTGCTTCACGGGTTAGCAACTTATCGGCTTCCAATTGTTTCAGGTGCTGTATCAGCATTTTTTCGGTAATGGCCGGTATGGTCTTTTTCAATTCGCTATAGCGTTTACTGCCCGATAGTAAATGAAATAAAATGATGGGTTTCCAGTGTCCGCCTATTTTATCCATCACATACGTTACAGGGCATTCTTTAAACGCCAGGTGTTTGTTTTCCTGTCGGGTCGAACTCTCTTTAATGGCCGTCATAGTATACACACTTTAGGGTAAGTACTTGTATAAAAGTAAGTACAAATATAGCTTTGCTGACAATAAAAATTAAATAAATCAGCATGAAAATCACACTTTTAGGTTCATTGGGTAATATCAGCAAGCCCCTGGCCATACAATTAATTAAAGCTGGTCATCAGGTTAGTATCATCAGCAGCGATGCCAATAAGGCGGCCGACATAGAGGCGTTAGGCGCTAAGCCCAAAATTGGTTCTATAACCGATGTGGCCTTTCTTACCGGTGCTTTTACCGGTGCCGATGCCATATATACCATGGTGCCGCCCAGCTATAATGCCGAAAATTTCAGGCAGCATGTTGGTGGTATTGGTAAAAACTACGCCGAAGCCATTAAACAGGCAGGTGTAACCCGCGTTGTTAACCTGAGCAGCATTGGCGCGCATTTAGATGGCGGCACAGGTCCAATCGCAGGCTTGCACGATGTGGAGCAAATTTTTAGCAAGCTGGAAAATGTAGCGATAAAACACCTGCGTGCGCCGTTCTTTTACGTTAACTTTTACGGTAATGTGGATCTCATCAAACACCAAGGTATCCTCGGCGCTAATTATCCCGGTGATGCCCGCCTGGTAATGGTGCACCCGGCCGATATTGCCGATATAGCTGCCGAAGAAATTCAAAATGATTTTACAGGCCATACTGTGCGTTACCTCGTAAGCGATGAACGTACTCCTAACGAGGCCGCCGCGGTATTGGGCGCGGCCATTGGCAAACCCGAACTGCCATGGGTAGAGTTTACCGACGAGCAAGCCCTTAACGGTATGCTACAAGGCGGTTTACCCGCCGAAATGGCACGTAACTTTGTAGAAATGGGCACCGCCGTGCGCAGCGGCATTTTATGGCAACATTACGATGCCCACAAACCGGCCACATTCGGCAGCCGCAATTTTGAAAGCTTCGCGCAGGAGTTTGCCGCCGCTTTTTAATATCGCGACAGCAAAACAGTAATGGAATCGGTCTCTTTATTCTTATAAGGGGCTGATTCCCTTTTTTGTAACCTGATTATCGACACATCAGCCCGCTTCACCGATACTCTCATTAAACAGGCCGTTCTTTCGCACACCTTTACATTATAAACTTTAGGTTATGGAAAGAAAGAATTTTTTAAAGAGTTTAGTGATCAGCGCGGTATCGGCACCTGTAATATTACAGGCCTGCAAAAAGGATAGTGATTCGGCTTCGCCGGATGCTACAACTACTTCAAGCAGTACGGCAGATGGATCGGCGGAGGGTGGCTGCGTGGTAGCGCCAACCGAAACAGAAGGGCCGTTCCCTACCAAGCAGCCTGCATCTTATGTACGCAGCGATATCACGTCAGATCGTACGGGCTACAAGCTTACTATTAAAATCACCATTAATAACAGCAGCAAAAGCTGCGCGGCAGTATCGGGCGCGCTGGTTGATATATGGCATTGCGATGCCGAGGGCAATTACTCCGAATACGGAGGCTCGGGCATGCAATCTACCAATTATCAGTTAGTTCACTTTTTACGGGGCCGCCAAACTACCGATGCTAACGGGCTGGTTACCTTTACTTCCATCTTCCCGGGCTGGTATAGTGGCAGGTCTACGCACATACACGTGCATGTATACAATAGCTCGGGCACCTCGTTAAAAGTTACGCAGATCGCTTTTCCCGAAGGTACGGGCACTGCCGTTGCGGCGGTAAACGGTTACTCAAAAGGCATGAGCAATTATACCTATAACAAAAGCGATAATGTATTTAGTGATGATACTGCCGGAGTAGAAATTGCTACCGTAACCGGTAATACTACCGATGGTTTCGCGCTTTCTATAGCGCTTGCTGTACCTGCATAATTGTTCTGTTTCATAACCAGGGGTACCCGGCGAATGTTGGGTGCCCTTATTTATCCGCTCTAATGGCCAAGCGTAAAATAGTATTGTGTTATCGTAAAATCATCGATGTAAATTCCAATAAACCCTGGGAGAAACTGGTGTTTAACGATAGCTATATGGAGTTCAGGATGCAGGTGCAAAATTTTGCCGAGGTACAAACGTACCCCTCTTACGGCGAATTACTTAGCCATGTACCCGAAGTGAAAAAGCTGAACCATATTGTTAGCGGCGCGGTTATGAATTATATACAACAGCTGAACGAGGTAATGCCGGATATACTGAACAATCTTGGTCGCAGGTTTTTAAAGTTTAAAACCTTTCAGTTCGAGATCATTAATTCGCATTTACATTTGAAGGACAAGCACCAGGTTTCTATCAGCTTTTTTTCAGAACCGGTGCTGTGGTACGATACCATTGATAATTATTTATTGATCGGTAACGAGATACCCGCCGAAAGCGTGGTGCTTACTCACTTATTTCAGTTGCAGCCTTACCTGAGCATCTATTCTGTACAAATGATTGATTAAACGCTATGGAACAATCGCACGGTAAAATATTTTTGGCAGATGATCGAGGGCTTACTGAAACAAACCTCGAACGCCGGTACAGCACCTTCAATTTTGCCGGTTATTACAACGAGCATAAACAAGGGTCGGGCAACCTGTATACCTTTAATGATGAAATGCTTGCTGCCGGGGCATCCGTACAGCAACAGGTTCGCTTTGGTGGCTATATGATTATACTGCCGGTTACCGGCGCAGTACAGATCACGATAGGGGCACAAACACATGAAGCCGATGCCGGAGAAGTGCTGCTACTGCCGATTGTCGAAAATGAGGTGTTTACCCTTACTAATCCCTATCCTGAAAATTGGGTAAATTTTATAGTGATGCAAATAAAAGCAGATGCGGCGACATTGGCATCCGCGCAAAATTTTGCTTTTGATATAGACGGAAACCCGGATAGCTTGGTAGCTGCTGTTGATAATGATGCATTGCCCTTTGCCCTGCACATTGGCCGCTTTGCCGGGCGTACCGAAGCTGTGTATAATTTAAAAGATGAACAGTCGCAGGTATTTGCCTTTGTAATAGCCGGAGCTTTCGAACTACAAAACAGGCTATTGCACGAACGTGATGGGCTCGCCCTTTGGCATACCCAACAGGTAGAAGTCGAAGCCCTGAGTAATAACGCTGTACTACTGCTGATGGAGCTTAAGTAGCGTAACAGTGTTTACAACAGCAACCCTTTTAATTGAACAATAGCATAATCGCCGCTATTGCTTATTGCCTTCATAATTTCCTCGTACAATTGCTTGTTGTTTACGGCCTTGCCTTTGGTGGGCGGTACGAGGGTTTTATTTTCGATTGCTTTTTCGGTTACTTTGGTAGCAAACCAGGTAACGTTTTCGTGCGGAACGGCAACGCCCAGTATCATACCCGGCAAACCGTTGAACGATTCGGGACCTCCGGATATATGGATCTCATCGGTATAAAAGGCAACCACATAAATAGAATCGAGCACCAGCGCGTTTGCCCGGCGACAATTGTACCCTGCAATTACCCGTGTTTCGTCGGTTATTTTCCACTTAATAGTACGCAGACTATCCTTTACCAGGTAAGTGCGCTCGTAAAAATCTTTTTGTATAACTGACGTTCTTTTAGTAAGATCAGAAAACACGATATTCAATTGGTTCGCCATTGGCGAATCATACCAGTAATATACCCAGGTATCCGCAGGCAACGGGTTGTACAGGGTAGTATTATTGCCAAAAGTCAGGGTACTCTTCAACTTCCTGAACTGGGGCTGGGTTCTTAAATACTCTTCGTAATAAGGTTTCACATCCATGGTGCTTTTGGTTACCTTCTTTTTAACCAGCGCGAACATGTTGGCGGTACGTTCAAATTCAATAACACCGCTTGTTATAAAGTGCTTGTTTTGAGCAGGCGATACCTCTGCTTTAAACATAAACATGCAAATAAAAATATAGACTATATATTTCATGGTTGTGGTACGGGTTGTAATGATTTACCGAATTTGCTAAAATCCCACGTTACCGAAAACAGGAAGTAGCGCCTTATGGTGGTGTTGCGTTCTTCGGTAAAGTTATCGGCATTGCCATTGCGGCTGTAACCTGTATTTTGGTTGAGCAGGTCGTTCCCCATTATCGAGATCTTCAGGCTTTCATCCTTCAAAAAAGTTTTGCCAATGGTAGAGTTGATCAGGTAACGACTGAAATCGCGGTCGAATACCTTGTTTTTAGCAGTATAGCTATACCGGGCATCGCTGTTTACAAAAAAGCCATGCGGCAGCTTAAAACTAAATCCGGCATTGGTAAGAAAACCGCGGCTGTTATTATTGATCTGCTGTAATGAGCTGGAGTTGACCACATAATTCAACCCGAAATCAAAAAAGTATGAATAGTTGGTCTTGTTCTTCCAAATGTTGATCTGCGGTGTATAGGTGACAGATTTTGATGTATTTAACTGGTTGTTAACATAATTGAACTGCGTGTTACCGTTAACCGACATATTGATGCTCACAATAAAATCGAGCTTCGGGAAGTGGCCATATACCTCGCTATATATGTTCCAACTGGTGGGCTTTTTATCAATATTTACATATTGCAGCGTATTTACCCCGGCCGAATCGGTTGTGCGGTTATACACAATGGCATTATAGGTGTTACCATACGAACCGTTCAAGTTGATCCCCCTATCGAGTGTTGGCTGATAAAGCCGGTAATTAGCAGAGAAGCGGTTAGAGAATGATGATTTTAAAGCCGGATTACCAATGGTGATATTTAGGGGATCGGAGTTTTGCCTTAAAGGCTGTAGTTGATTAAATGATGGCTGGCCGCTAAAACCATAATAATTAAAATTGATGGATGCCGCCTTACTTAACTGATGGCTGAAGTAAGCATTCGGAGACCAATTGACAAACTTACGGCTCAGTACTGTATCGGCAAACAGATCAGCCTGTTTTGAGTTAACCCTTGCTACATTAGTACCTATGCTGAAATAAGTACCGGTACCCGAGTAAGACATGCCTACACTATAACCGCCGGATTGGTTAGTAACTCTCAAGTCGTTACTGAAAAGTGAATCAAGTGCATCGTACCGGTTTGCTGCCGATTTGTTGAATGATAACTGGCTGTTATGGCTAACGTTACTGCTTACATTGTAGCCTGCCGATACAGTAATCTTTTTTGAAAGCGGTTCACCATAGGATACGCCCGCTCCGTAATCGTTGCTTTTAAAGGTGCCGGGCTTGTGTTGATCTATAAGGCTTGTACTATCTAACGTACCTTGCTCATTATAATATTTGAGTGTTGTATTGAGGTTGTTGTTATTGTTGCCTTTGCTGGCTGCTCCATAAGCATTTAAGGAGATGTAACGGCCTTTCTTTTTCAGGCGTTTCGTATAATAAACGGAACCGGATAACGAGTTATGGTCATAGTCGCCAAAGGTGGCGTTATCACTTGTGTTTTGCAAAACGCCATTGCCACGCAGGGTGGTTGTGTTGCTTTTACCATCGCTTTTACCATTAGTATTGTAAGCGCCAAAGCGGGTGTTAATGTCGGAGGTTGAATCTATTTGCGAGTTAAAGGTTCCCGATAACGATTGATTAAAACTATACCTGTGAAATGTATTGTTGCGGTTACTGGTATTAAAATTGCCCGGCAAATTATTTTGGGTAAAGGAACTGCCCTCGCCATCAACATTAAACGAGCCTATTTTATAACTGGTGTTGATAGATTGCTTGTCTTTATTCCATTTGTTACTGTAAAAAGCGCCCGCATTCCGCGACAGCGGTAAGCCCACGCCATCATAGCTCCCGTTACCGTTATTATAATCACCACCGCCATATTTGTTATTATCATCGCCGTTTAAACCTACCTTACCGGTGTTGCTAAAACTACCAAAAGCCGCGATCTTTTCTTTAGTGGTGAACTTATTCACCATTAGCTGTCCTGTATTGTATTTGCCGGTGCCATAATCCCCCTCGGCTTTGCCAAAAACACCTTTCCTTTTATCCTCGGTGAGCTGTATGTTAATGGTTTTTATTTTTACACCATCGTCTATACCTTTCAGCTTGGCCTCTTCGCTTTTTTGGTCGTATACCTGAACTTTGCTTACCATATCGGCCCGCAGGTTTCTGGTAACCAGCAGCGGGTCGTCGCCAAAAAATTCTTCACCATCTACCAATACTTTATCTATGGCCTGCCCCTGAAAGGTGATCTTCCCCCGCTGATCTATCTTCATGCCCTGCAATTGTTTCAGCAGGTCTTCTACCTTGGCATTCTTTTGTGTGATGTAGGCGGCGGCGTTAAATTCAGTGGTATCGCCCTTTATTTTAATGGCTACGGCCCTCGCCTTAATGATCACCTCGTTCAATAGTTTTGAGCGTAATATCATGCCTATATTGTTAAAATCCTTCAGCGGATGATCGGGATCCAGCGTAAAAGTCTCTACAAAGTCGGCATAGTCGGGATAGGTAACCATGAGCATGTATTTGCCCGGTTGCAGTTTGTCGATGTTAAATGCGCCCTTGTCGGTATAGCTATACTTTAAAAGGATGGAATCTTTGGCGTTAAGCACGCAAACGGTGGCTTTATCCAGCGAGATATTTGATGAGGTATCGGCAACCAGCCCCTTAACACCATAATTGGTTTGGGCAAAGGCAGTGGCAGAACATATTAAGCAATAGATAATAATTATTGCGCGTTTAGGCGTCATAAGGAGGTTTATTCGGGCAATATATAACTAAAAAACCAGTTTGAAAAACGATTTTGCACTATTAGTAAATAATTATTACCGTGGAAGATGTAGCTATGATCAGCCACGTAATATTACTCGCTTCGCAAATTATTAACCGGGTTTGCCCACGCGGCTTTTATGGCCTGCCAGCTTACCGCCGCGAGGCAGATGACTATACTCGCCGCCATGGTGACTAAAAAGATCCACAGCTCAAAGTTGGTATGGAAGGTGTATTGCGTTAGCCAGCGGTTAATATTATACCAGCTAATAGCCGAACCTATCACGAAAGCGATAATAACCAGTTTGATAAACTCCTGCGAGAGTTTGAGCCACAAATTTGCCGTGCTTGCCCCTAATACTTTGCGGATGCTGATCTCCTTGCGGCGTTGCTCGGCCGAGAAGGAGGCCAGGCCAAACAATCCCAGTGCCGAAATGATGATGGCTAAAACGGTAAACAATACCGACATGGTGCCCAGCAATTTTTCGCTCCTGAACTTGGAAGCAAAGCTTTCGTCGGTAAATTTATACTCGAACGGGAAGGACGGGTTGTACTTGCCATACAAGGTTTTTAATACCGAAAGATTTTTAGCGACAGATACATCCGGATTTAACCTCAACCCGATATTGCCCGCCCAGCCGGGTACAAAGCCTATGATGGCAGGCTTTACCGGTTCGTAAGGCGAAGCCCAAACAAAGTTTTTTACCACACCAACAACCGTCCGCTTAGCGTCCATCCATTTTATAGTTTGCCCTATGGGATCTTTAAAGCGCATCAGTTTTACCGCGGCCTCGTTAAGTATTACGGCTGTTGAATCGGCAGGCCTGTCGGTAGCAAAATCGCGGCCTTGCAGTAAGGTAAGCTGATAGGTATCGATGAAATGATACGTGACCGCAAAACAATCAATCGGAATTTTTTCTTCGCCGGGCAACTGACCGGGCCATGTATTTTGCCAGGTGGCGTTAGTAACTGTGGTTATAGGCTCGGAGATTAACGCGCCTTCGGTAATTGCCCCGGCGTTGAGGGCATCCTGCCTGAAGCTCTCAAATTTTTCGAACATACTGCCATCAGCAGGTAATTCAATTAACCCATTGCGGTTATAACCCACCGGGCGATCTTTTATATAATTGATCTGCTTGTAAATGAAAATGCTCGACAAAATAAGGCATACCGCGAAGGTGAACTGCAATACCACCAGTACCTGCCGGGGTTTAGCCGCAGTATTGGTATTTAATAACTGACCTTTTAACACGCTCACGGGGTTAAATGCCGATAGTAACAAGGCCGGGTAGCTCCCCGCCGCCAAGCCTGTAAATAGCGTAACCGCCAAAATGGTAAGCCATACCCATACATTTTTAAACGGTACGGTGATATGGATATTTACATAATTGGTAAAGGCAGGCAACAGCAGGGCAACCAGTATCAACGCCAATACAAAAGCCAGCAGGGTCATCAATAATGATTCGCCCATGAACTGCCTGATGAGCGCGGCCCTGCGGGCACCCATTGCCTTGCGGATGCCTACCTCACGGGCACGCCTGCCCGAATGCGCGGTTGACAGGTTGATGAAATTGATACAGGCAATAACCAGTATGCCGATGGCCAATATTAAAAACAGGCGCACATATTCGATATTGCCGCCCGCTTGAACGCCGTTCTTAAAGTCGCCATAGAGGTGCAGCTGTGTAAATGGATACATAAACAGCTTTACGTCCTTATCCGCAGCGAAGTGTTCGCCTATAAGATTTTTTATACGGGCATTAACCGCGCTAACCGACGCGCCCGGTTTTAGCAGCACATAAGTAAAGTACGAATAGTAACCCCAGGTTTCATCTTTTAGCCATGGTTGCTGGGCCATAAAAGCGTTCCAGGGGATGAGCGCCTTAAAGGTAAAGCTTGAATTAGCTGGGTTGTCCTTAATTACCCCGCTCACCTTAAGCGGAAAGCGCACGTCAAACTGAACGATTTTATCTACCGGGTTTACATTGCCAAACAGTGCCTTCGCGGCAGATTCGGTGAGTACAATGGTTGATTGATCTGTAAGCGCGGTGGCTTTATTACCATATATAAAATCAAAATCGAAAATATGCAGCAGTGCCGGGTCTACAGCTACGGTATTAAACTTGAGGCCTTTGTCGGCATATTTTATCAGTACGTCCTTGGCTTCGTTAATGCGGGCCACGCGTTCAACTTCGGGGAAATCCTGCGTTAAGGTACCTGCAAGCCGCTGTGGAGTTAAGGGCTTGGTTTTTATTTCGCCATTGCCGGGTTGGTTTTTAAATACCTGGTAAATACGGTCGGCCTTGTTGTGGAATTTATCAAAACTAAACTCATTGTACACATACAACAGCAGCATAAAACTTACCGCCATACCAATGGCCAGTCCGCCTATGTTAATGAACGACGATACCTTGTTTTTGGCCAGGTTGCGCCAGGCTATCTTTAAGTAGTTTTTGATCATGCTGTGTGTAGGTTGGTTGCTTTGTGCGGATTTTACGCCGGCATTATAATTATGCCCTAAGTTATTTAATATACCGATAGTGATGAGGCATTTAACTTATTTTAACACAGTAGCTTCCGCTTGAATGTTGCAGGAAGGATTCTAAGAGGTTTGTTTTATTGATTGAAAGCGGCATTTATAATTAAATGCTTACCTGCTTGTAGCATATGCTTTACCGGCTACGTCATCAATATAAATAACCAAAAGAATATGAGTATCACAATTTCAGAAACCAGTGTAACAGCGCCGGTAGCTTACAGAAGCTACCATGGCGGATTTTTCAGCGTATTAATTTCGCCCGAACAAACGGCGGGAGCCATGGGTATTATCGATATACGATTACCTAAAGGTTCCGAACCACCGCCGCACATCCATTTACATGAAGACGAAACCTTTTACCTGATAGATGGCGAAGTAAGCTTTGAAATAGGCAACGAAACCATCATCGCCAAACATGGCGAAGCCGTATTCGCGCCGCGCGGCATCGCTCACCGTTTTACACTTAATACCGCCGAAGCCCGCATGCTTACCATGGTTACTCCCGGTAAGTTTGTTGATTATTTTATGGAGTTCAGCACGCCGGTACAAGGCGAACCGCAGGTAACCGCGCCGCAAGGCTCACCGCCTACTGAAGCCATAGCCTACATGGCGCAGGTACTGGATGAAAAGTATGGAGTAAAATTCGCGTAAGAAATTTCGTGGGGATAATCAAAGCAGCTTTACTTAACAGTTAAACAAACAAAACCCCGCCCTAAATATTAAGGCGGGGCTTCGTTTTCATTAAAAGCTATTGAGCAAGTAATATTTAGCTTTTAATGATACCAGTAAACGTTATTCATCATAGAAACACCTGTGGTAGTTTCAAACGAGTTAAGGGTAGTGTTATCGGGGGTACGGGTACCCCATTTGCCCCACATTACTCCACTGTTGTTACGTACCGACCATGCTTTTTCGGCATTGGCATCCAGCCAGGCTCCGTAAGTGCTTACCAACGATGCCGACTGCACGTAAATACATGCCCAGCGTGCAAATATGGCTTTCATCCCCTCGGTGTCGCCGGTATCGTATTCGTCGGGCAGTATGCCCGCCGCGTTACACATATTGTTTTTGGTATAGTTCATTACATTATTGGCCATGGTAGCATAACCTACTGCCGGGTATTCATTCCGCAGTAAATCGCAGGCACCTATAAAAGTGCCTTGCGTGTAGGTACGTGCACCTTCGGTAATTACATCGGCAGCGTTAACGGCACCCTTTACCTCACCCGATGAGGTGTAGAACTTACCAACCATCCAATCCATAATTTGCTTGGCCTTGGTTTTATACGCGGCATCGCCGGTAGCGGCGTAAAGCTTCATGGCACATATTACCGCCGGGGCATTTACACAGGCATTTTTTGATTGCTTGTCGGTTTTCCACCACAGGCCGCCGCCCAATTGGGTATCCCAGGCCCGGTTCCACACAATAGCGAAGTTATTTTTAGCCATATCCAGCATACCGCCATCATTGGTAATGGCATAGGCTCTTACACACATGAGCGCCCCCCAAATAATATCGTCGTTAAACTCATTACTTTCCCAGGTAAGGCCCCAGTTATCGCGCATGCCATTATACAGGTACGCGATCTTGTTTTGAAGATCGGTACCTGGATTAATATAATAAGCGTCGATCAGCATTTCAATGGCTTCGGCCTGTGTCCAAAAGTCCATGCGCGAGGTATGGTTCTGGTCTTTCCAGTAATAAGCTTTGAACGATGGACCGTAGCTGCCATACTGATTGTAAAAATTGTTGTTGTACACCTGTATGGCCACCAAAGCTTCGGCACGGGTAGGCAGGGCTTCGGTACGCAATTTTCTGCCGGATGATATGGCATCGGCGGTGGCGGCATCCGTCTTAATGTCTTTTTTACAACCCGCTGCAAAGGCGCAACAAGCTAATACAACTATGGTTAGGATATGCCTGCCATGCTGTAATAATAATGAGTAATTAGAAACTGCACGTGTGTAGTGCAAATTGGTTGAGTTGTTTTTCATAATCTGGTTAATTACAATTGAATTTTTATAGTGGTTTACTTGCTCGCTTTAAAAAAACGTGTTGTATACAAAAACACACGCGGCCGCTACAACGGCTTGTCGCCATTACAGGACAATAATTGACGATCGGCCTAAATCGGTTTAGTTAATCAGGGTGAAAAACACATCAAAAACAGCCTGCAGCAATTTGTATTGCAGATAATCACCTTTCAGGAAGCAGATGTATTAAATAGTTTAATTGGTTTATAATCAACTATGCGCAAACCGTGTGCCTAAAACGATAAAGTAGCTTAGCGTATCAGCATTGTTAACATAGCGCACACAATAATTTACTAATTTGGGCAGGCAAATATCCCTCCAAATGAACAACATATTTAAAGGCTTATTACTGATAGCACTGGTGTTTACCGGCACAAATGGTTTTTCGCAGACCGGCAAAATCGACAAGCTGATCAAACAACTACATAACCCTACACACAAGCACATTATGGTAGCCGCGCATCGTGGCGACTGGCGCAATGCTCCCGAAAATTCTTTACAGGCTTATCAGAATGCTATTGATATGGGCGTTGATATTATTGAGGTAGATTTAGGCATGACCAAAGACAGCGTGATCATTATTATGCACGATGGCGGTATTGACCGTACAACAGATGGGCGTGGCAGTCCGGCTAATTATACCCTGGCCGAAATAAAGAAATTTCACCTGCGTAATGGACTGGGCATACTCACCACTCATACCATCCCCACCCTTAAAGAAGTAATGTTACTGGCGAAAAACAAAGTGCTGGTGAACCTCGATAAAAGTTACCCATACTATCAGCAAGCCTATAAAGTATTGCAGGAAACCAATACGCTGAAACAAGCCATATTTAAATCGGACGCGAAGTATGAAGACCTTAAAGCGAAATACCCAACGCTGTTTGATAAAATAACATATATGCCGGTAGTAAACATTGATAACGCCGAAGCGCAAAAGACTATCAACAGCTATCAGCAAAATTTAAAACCCGTAGCTTTCGAACTCATCTTCGGGCGGGATACTTCGGGCATCCTCAGTAAGAATACGATCAATGCCAAAGGCTCAAAAATATGGATCAACTCGTTATGGGCAAGCCTGAACGGAGGCCATTACGACGACATGGCCGTTGAGCAGCACAACACCCGCGACAGTTGGGACTGGCTGATTGCCCACGGCGCCAACATCCTCCAAACCGATCGGCCAAAAGAAATGATCAGGTATTTAAAAGAGCGGAAGTTAAGGGATTAATCTTACGTCAATCCCAAACCAAAGTGCTGGCACCCAGTATCGCCGCGTCAGCTTCTTTGAGTTTGCTTAACAGCAGTTTTACCTGGCCTTTGTAAACAGTGAGCACATTTTTTTCGAGCGCTTTTTTTGCAGGCTCCATCAGCATGCTGCAAGCGTGGGTTACCCCGCCAAAAAGTACGATGGCTTCCGGCGAAGAGAACATGGTAAAGTTGGCTAATGCTTCGCCTAAAACCTGCCCGGTAAATTCGTATACCCGTTTGGCTACTCTATCACCTTTCATGGCGCAATCGAATACTATTTTGGAATTGATCTCGTCGTCTTTATACTGCTGAAGCAGGGTTGGTTTTTTGGCCCGGTTACGCATCTCTATTGCCGTAAGGCGTATGCCCGTTGCCGAGCAGTATGCTTCTACCGTTCCGCGTAACCCGGTAGACCAATGCAGCCTCCCGTTATGACGAATGGTGGTGTGCCCCAATTCGCCGGCATTACCATTGTGCCCGTATATTAAACCGCCGTTAACAATAATGCCGCTGCCCACACCGGTACCCAGGGTGATCATAATGAAATCTTTCATGCCCTTGGCCGCTCCGAATTTGAGTTCGCCTAAAGCAGCAGCTTTGGCATCGTTATTCAGCACACAAGGAATCCCGAATTTTTCAGACATCAGCTTGGCTATCGGCACTATGCCTTTCCATTTCAGATTGGGCGCATGTTCAATAGAGCCGTTAAAATGATTGCCATTGGGCGCGCCGATACCGATGCCTTTAATAGTGGCCTCTTTACCATGCTCGGTTATCATGGGCGACAAGCGCTCATATAACCCATCAACAAATGATTCGATAGTGGGGAAAAGCGTTGTTTTAACTTCTCCCTGCTGCAAAATTTCTCCTTGCTGGTTTACAATGCCGTATTTTGTATTGGTACCACCTACATCGATACCTACGGCCAGGCTTGTCTTTTTCATATAATATGTAAAATAAGCAATATCCCTTCAAAATGTTTATAGCTTATTGTAACTGCAAGATCATCTTTAAATTAAAGCGGAATTAAACAGAGCGCTTACAAAAGCAAAAAGCCTTAAAATAGAATGCCGTTTAAGCTACTATCGCCATTCTCCCGCCCCTGCAAGCATTTGGCTGAAGTTGCTGCGAGGCCGAATATCAAGATACGGATAGGTGATTTTGCTGAGATATAGCCCTTGCGGGTAAGCCGGTTTAATATTTTGCGGTAATTGCGGATCAATGAGGTGCGATTCGAACTCGTCGATACTTAAGCGGCCTGTGCCTATATCTATTAGTTTGCCTGTTATTATGCGCACCATTTTCCCTAAAAAGCGGTTGGCTGCTATGTGAAAGCGCAACTTATCGCCGGTGCTATCTACAAAAATACCGGCATCGCTCACATTACAAATGGTATGGGTATTGCGGTTGGGCATTTTACAGAAAGCGTGGTAGTCGTTATATTTTAACAGCAGGTTCGCTGCTCGCTGCATTAACGCTATGTCCCAGCTTTTAACTATGTATAATGAGCTGAAATTGCTCAAAAAAGGATCTTTATAGGTGTGGATAAAGTAATCGTACGCCCTTTCGGTAGCATCAAACCGGGCGTGTTGCTGGCCATCCATCGGTATAATATCAAAAACGGCTATGTCATCAGGCAACAAATGGTTTAACCGGAACAGCAGGTCGAAATCCCACGCTTCATCCACATCCATATGAAAAAAGAACTGGCTTGCATGCACCTGCGCGTCGGTACGGCCGCAGCCAACAATCCACATGGGCTTTTTAAATACCTGTGTCAAACAGTTTTCTAATACCTGCTGCACGCTTAACCCATCGGGATGCTTTTGCCAGCCGCTATAATTTGTACCGAGGTAACCTATATGAAAAAAGTAGCGCAAGTTGTTTTGATATGGTGAACGGGCCAAAAATAGGCATTATTAATTTCGCCAAGTATACCCGAATACATACTGCCTTTTGGCTGAGCAAATATCGTAACACATTAAAATTCAATTAAAATACCCGGATTCAGGTATTGCGGTATTAAAGCCGGCAAAGTAGCTTTACGTAAGGATTGAATCATAGTCAATACGGATTTCAACCTAAACCTTATCATATTGTAAAGCCGGCATCCGCACGGCCCTGTCAACCGTTTTCACAAAAACGTAAATCGCCACAGCCACCCGCCCCTCGAACCTGCAACCCCGAACCTCGCACCCCACACAACCCTCAACCCGCAACTTACAACCCAACCCACAACCTGTTGATAATCACCAAAATGTTAACAAATAAATAATATGCGGGTGATGTATATATGAAATGTTATGGCTTATTTTTATAAACCTGTTATTCAAGGTCTTACTAAAATAACTTAACTCAATTTTATGACCTGGAGAAAATTCAGCGGCGAAGTTATCCAAACGCCCATTCTCGAAGAAGTTGAACATGCCATTGAACGTGAAGCCCTGCTCGGCAACAAACTAAAAGTATGTATCGGTACAGATTCGCAAGTAAAAGGCGCGGTGACTGATTTTGCCACCGTTATTGTTTTTTTACGCGAACAGCGTGGCGGATTCATGTTTATCCACCAGGAGCGTACCTCGCAAAAAATGAGCATTAAAGAACGTATGCTTAGCGAAGTGCAAAAATCTATCGACACGGCCTACAGCCTTTGCGACCTGCTTGACTTGTACGATGTAGACCTGGAGGTGCATGCCGACATTAACACTAACCCTATGTTTAAATCGAACCAGGCACTGCACGAGGCCATGGGTTATATTTTGAGCATGGGCTTTGTATTTAAGGCCAAGCCGGAGGCTTTTGCAAGCTCGTATTGCGCCAACAAAATTGTACAGTAAATAGTTAGTTAACGCTAAACTATTAAGCCCCCGTTACGTTAAATAAGCGTGAAAACTTATACACTAAAATGGGAGCAGGCCATACCTATCTCCCTTAACCAAGCCTGGGATTTCTTTTCGTCGCCAATTAACCTTGCCAAAATTACCCCGCAGGGCATGGGCTTTGTTATCACATCTGATTTTACAGTCGATACCAAAATGTATGAGGGCATGCTCATCAGCTACAAAATAGCCCCGCTGTTCGGTATAAAAATGAACTGGACCACGGAGATCACCCACATTAACCCCGATAAAGAATATTTTATTGACGAGCAGCGCTTTGGCCCCTACGCCATGTGGCACCACGAGCATCATTTTAAAGAAATCCCCGGTGGAATATACATGACGGACCGACTTACCTACGCAATTCCATACGGCGCCATAGGCACGTTAGCCAACAGCATACTGGTAAAAAAAGAAGTGAACAAGATCTTTTATTATCGCACCAAAGCCATTGAAGAATTATTTGGCCCGATGCCCGTGTAAGGGTGCGGCTATTTTATGAGCGCCGATCCGTTCTCCGGGTTATGCGGTTTGTTTTTGACGAGGAAGTTTGATTTGCGGATGTAATGGTTCAGGGGCTCTTCAATAGTTTTAAACAATATAACCGATACCAGGTTGAGCAGCACAAAGGCATAAAGTAAATTAACCGTGTCGTTTTCGAAAGGTGAAGGCCAGTTGATCCCCCATTTGTCGTACCATTCAAAAGCGAAATCATTGCCACGGTTAAACCAATTGTTCAGCAGGTTATACATCCAGCCCAAATGAATGAGATAAAATATGTAGGAACTTTTGCCCAACAGTTCAACCGTTTTATTGGCCAGTATATTTTTAAGCAGTGTGCCCTCGGTAAGTAAGCCGTAGAAAAACCAGGCTATACACCCCGGCAAAATATAATTGTTGATAAGTATACCCACGGGATGTTGCAAGCCCGCTGCCCAGCCTTTGGGGATAGGCAGCAATGCCATGATCAGCACGCAAACAAATAGTAGCGCGAAACCTAAATAGGTGTAGCTAATCTTATTGCTGCGCGTAAAATTATGCTTAAGCACATATATGGCCAGTTGAATGCCCACAAAAAACTCAAAGCACCTGCCTAAAAAGGTAAACAACATCATAAAAGTGAAGTTGCCCAAAAAGCCATACCAGTTAACATGCCTAAACATGGTTACCAACAACAGCCCGGTAAGGGTGATTACTATTGGCTGCAACCAAAACTTTTTATAACGCCGCGCTATTAAAAACGCGAACGGTGCCGAAAAGTAAAAACATTCCTCCACCGTTAACGACCATCCCTGCGCAATGCCGGTATTCCAAAAATTATAGAAAAAACCACGGACGAAGCTGATATTAAGCAGCAACATCACTACGGGGTTATAGCCTTTGGTAATGGATTCGTCTTTAGTAAAAGCATAATAAATAAACGCCCCTATAGTAAGCAGCGCGTACATGGGGTAGATACGGGCTACCCGGTTTTTGAGGTATTGCTTAAACCAGTGAGCCGTTAAATGAAAATTATTATAATACCTGAAGGTGATCAAAAAGCCCGACAGCACAAAGAAAATGGTTACCCCGATGTGGAACTCCCCGAAAAACCGCTGCGCAATAGGAGGCATATTGGTGCTAAATACATACGAATAGTGCGATATAAATACGAGGTAAGCCGCCAAAGCACGCACACCTGTAAGTGCCGGAATATAGTTTTGAGGTCGGGTTTGAAGCAAAATGGTATCTGAGTATTGTTTTATATAATCGCGGATGAAATAAGTATAAACACAATAGCAAGGTAAATATTATTAGCTTTATCTAACTAAACCCATTATCTATGAAATATGCAATCCTGTTAATACTGGTAGCCTGTTTTTCATCATGTATTAAATCCATAGATATGGATGCCAAAGAAGCAAAACAGTTTTTCGGGCAGCTGGATTACATTAAAGATCCCGCAAGACGTGGCAAGCCATTTTTGGTTGATAGTGTGGTTTATCGTGATGATCTGATCTTGGAAGCTGCAAAAATGGATGAGTTAAATAACGAAAATGATATTAACTATATTAAAGGTCAGATCGCTTCATCCCGCCCTGTAAAGTGGAATGTTGATTTATTTGATAGTTTAAGGATTGTTAAAAGCAGCTACATAGATTCTATTAGGCAACTCAAAAAATTTAAATATAACCTGATATATATCAAATTATCGAAACCTTATTATTCAAAAAACAAACAACGCTGCCTCATTTACATTAATCACTATTGTGGCAATTTATGTGCTTTTAGCGGTGTGGGGCTTTATAAAAAAATTAAAGGCAAATGGACATTCGTCCGATCTTATTTCGGCATAGTAAGTTAATAACTACATCAATGCCGAACCCTGAATGATCCCTCTATCGGCGATCTTTTTATCGATATAGTATTGTATTTCCGATTTCTTTAATTGCCAGTTAGGGGCAATCAGCAGTTCGCGGTCGCTGAGACCAAACAGCCTTTGCACTACCACATCGGGCCGTACAAGCGGCAGCAGTTCGCATAAAAATTCGGCATATTCATCTAAGCTGAACAGCTTGAATGGTTCGCGTTTGTATTTCACTCCCATTACTGAGCCTTCAACAATATGCAGGTGGTGAAACTTCACGAATTTTATTTGCTGGTGACGGTTTATCTCGTCGGCATAGCGCAGCATCATTTCCTTTGTTTCCCATGGGAAACCGAATATGGTATGCACACAAATGTCCAACTTGCTGTTCTCGGTAAGTTTAAGGGCATTAATAAGGTCTTCGTGGGTACAGCCGCGGTTGATCTGGTTAAGGGTTTCGTTATAGATGGATTCCATACCCATCTCCAGGTCCACATCAAAACGGTCGGTATAGCTTTCCAGCAGGGCTATCTTTTCAGCATCGATACAATCGGGACGGGTACCAATAGACAGGCCCACAATGTTTTCGGTGTTGATGCTTAAAGCCTCATCGTACATCATTTTAAGGTAATGTGCCGGGGCATAAGTATTGGTATTGGGCTGAAAGTAAATAATGAATTTATCGGCCTTATTACCCTTTATGGCACGCTCCATGCCCTGTATCACCTGCTCGCGCAACGAAGGCGCTTTGCGTGATACCGATGGCGTAAACGAATCAACATTGCAATAGGTACAACCGCCATAACCTTTTGAGCCATCACGGTTAGGGCATGTAAAACCACCATCCACAATAACCTTAAACACGCGCTGGCCTGCGTACTTCTCGCGCAGCCATGCACCGTAATTGTTATATCCCTTAATACCCTGATTTAATCCCGCTACTGCTTCCATATTCGTTTAGCCCATACCACTGATCTGTAGTGCTTTCGGCCCATTGCCGCAAAGATACGATTTCAAATTGAGTTGCAGGTTGTGTGTTGTAAGTTGTGGGGCTATACAAATTCCATATTCCTGTTCCTTCCATTATCAATCAAGTCTTACAACTTACAACCCGCAACTTACAACTTCACACAACTTACGACACACAACCTGCAACTCACTAATAAATCCTTTTGCATGTTTATTAAATTGTTTTAGCTTTGGTTTTGTAAACCAGGTTGTTCTGCTGCCGATGAGTGCCGAAACATTTGCGAACACCCGAGCCCATTGAAACCAATTTTACTAAATTATAACCTAACATGAACAGATTTACATCTATCACATTCATGCTGTGCGTAGCTGCGGCAACCCTCACACAATCGTGCAAAAAGAGCGATACCAAACCCGCCGATAACCCGGAGGTAGTAACGCCCGAAAAGACTAAACCAACGGCCAACTTTACCGCGCAAACTGTTACTGCCGATAAATTCGGAAAGACTTACTCGTTTAAAGGTATTGCTACCAACTACAAAACCGTTAAGTGGGATTTCGGTGACAGTAATACTTCTACCGAAATGAATGCCGAACATAAATACACGGCTTACGGCTCGTTCAAGGTTGTTTTTACTACTGCCGATGCTGATGGCAATATAGCCAAAAAAGAGGTTACCATTGCCGTAGCCGACCCAAGTAAATGGAATACATATGCCGAAAAGGGACAGGAAGCATTGGAGACATACTTTTATGATCCTACCGGTAAATACTACAAGACTACCCAAACTGATTTTGGCTTTAACTATTGGTGGAATGCGCACGCCCTTGGTGTAAAGGTGGATGCCTATAACCGCACTAACGATCCTAAATATCTTACGCAGATGAAAAACGTATTGCAGGGATCGTACAATAAGAACGGCAACAAATTCAAAAATGATTTTTATGATGATATGGAATGGTGGGCCATATCGTGCCTTCGCGCCTATGACGCCACTAAGGATATTACTTACAAAAATGCGGCTGTGGAGCTGTGGGGCTACATAAAAACCGGCTGGACTGATAAAAATCACGGTGGTATTATGTGGAACATCAACACACCCGATGGTAAAAACGCTTGTTCAAACGGGCCTGCCGCTATTATAGCTGCGCGCCTTTACCAGCTCGATAAAAATCCGGATGATTTGGCTTGGGCTAAAAAGATATATGAATGGGAAAAGCAATACTTAGTAGATGCTGCTACTGGTTTGGTATGGGATGCTTACGGCAATTATGACAATGGCTGGCGTTTCACTTATAACCAGGGTACTTACATTGGCGCTGCCGTTGAGTTATACGCTATTACCAAAGAAGCTAAATACCTGAACGATGCCAAGCAAACTACCAACTCGATATTAACCGACTCGTTCTTTAACTCGCAAGGGATATTGATAGGTAACGGTACGGGAGATGGTGGCTTGTTTAAAGGCATCCTTATCCGCTACATGGTACAACTGATTCTTAAAGGCGACCTCGATGCGGCTACTAAAACCACCTACAGTACCTACCTGGTAAAGAATGCCGAAAGCCTTGTTGCTACCGCTGTAAAAAGCCCGGAAAGATATTACGGACCAAACTGGCGCGAACAACCTAAAAACGACGAATACCATTCATCAGTAGCCTTGAGCGGCCTTATGCTTTTTGAAGGCGTACACGAACTATGGCGATTGGATATTGTTAAATAAAATACATCCATAAAAACAAAACGGGCAATTTAATTAGATAAGTTGCCCGTTTTGTTTTTATATAAATGGAGTGCTATTTTTTGTTAAACAAGTACTTCAGGTTTAAGCCGATCACTTCATTGCTTAAAGTAAAAAAGGTGTAACGGGTATATGTTGCCGATGGAGTATAACCTACCGATACATCAAACTTTTTATTAATAACAGCGCCTATCTGGAAAGGATAGCTAAGCCAAAAACTTTCGACATCATATGGCTTTGCCTGGTTCGTAATATTACTGTTTCCGGATACGATCTTATCATTACTAAAAAAAGAAAAAGTAAGCGCCGCGCCACCCTCGACATAAAGTTTAAGATCATCAGTATTATATAAGTTGAATATTAATTGCGGCGTAAAAGCAAAGTTGCCCTGGTTAAAAGAATATACAGCCCCTGATGTAGCACTTTGGGTTGATGTTATTTTTGAGCTAATATAGTTGAAGGATAATTCGCCCCTGAAAACAACTCGTTGTACCTGCGAATTGGCAAAGGCGTCATAACCTATGCTTATCTTGGGCGTATATGTTTTACCGCCATCGCCGCCATCAAACGGATTTTGGCCTTTGAAACGTGTTTTAGTATAGGTTAGCCCAAGGCCAACAAAAAAACGATTATTTGATGGCCTTACTACTTCAGTACCTTTCTGAGTGTTGCTCGTAGTACTGCTACTGTTGTTAATGATATTAATACTTTTTACTAAATCGCTTTCAACAAAATTGGAATTTTCTATCGTAGAACGATTCTTATTATTGTCATTATTGTACTTTTTATGAAGTAAAAGCAACTGTCCGACGTATAATTTGGTGACAACTGTGGTCACACTGCTATTGTTATAATAATAGTAATAAGCCAATTCTGTTACTACATCGCTTTTCTCCTGGTAAAAATAGCGGGTTTTAACATTGTCTGACTGTGCATATAATGTAACATTAGGCCCTGAAGCAACGCGTTTCATAAATATGGTAGCCTGGGTTTTAGTAGTATCCAGCCTTTTATCCATATTAGGGAACCCGTTACGATTATTACTGATACGGCCGGTATAGCTTACGTAAGTATCATAAGGTGTAATGTGGAAAAGGGATATATCTGCTGCCGAAAAACGCAGGGCATCTTTGTCGCTCTTTGAGTTTTTAAACTCAATAACTTCCGGACTGTGCGCCCACTCCCTTGCATTAATATAACCCTTTACAGTATCACCATTGGCTTTTACAACGTAGCCATCATGATAATTTGCCTGCGACAAGGCAAAAAGCGGTAAAAGCAATAATACCGCGCAATAAAAAATACGCATGTGATAAGAATTTATGTTGCCGCAAATATATTAAAATATAGCTTCGGCAATACGCTTTGTTGGCCCGGCGTTGCTCATGGTATAAAAGTGCAATACAGGTACGCCAAAAGCAACCAGCTCCTTACACTGGTTGATCATCCACTCTATACCTGCTTCGCGTACATCTTTTTCGCTGGTACAGGCTTGTATGGCATCGCTCAAATCTTCGGGCATATCGATATGGAAGGTTTTTGACAGGCTCACCAACTGTTTCGACGAGGTAATCGGCTTCAAACCCGGAATGATGGGAACATTGATGCCATTAGCCCGGCAGTTGTTCACAAACTCGATGTACTTTTTATTATCGAAGAACATTTGGGTTACAATAAACTGTGCGCCCATATCTACCTTTTGTTTGAGGTATTTAAAGTCGGTTTTAAGGTTTGGTGCCTCAAAGTGTTTTTCGGGGTAACCGGCCACTCCTATACAAAAATTAGTTTTTTGAATGTTATCGTAATTTTCGTGCAGGTAAACGCCATTGTTCATGTTCACTACTTGTTGTAGCAAGTCAGTAGCATAGCAATGACCGTTAGGATTAGGCACAAAGGCAGAATCACCACTGCGGGCATCACCGCGAAGCACCAGTACGTTCTCGATACCTAAAAACTCCAGGTCTATCAGCGCGTTCTCGGTTTCATCCTTAGTAAAGCCACCGCACAGCAAATGCGGAACGGTATCTACCTTGTACTTATTCATGATAGCCGCGCAAATGGCAATAGTTCCCGGACGTTTGCGGTAAGCCAGTTTCTCCAGCAAACCGCTGTTATGCTGCTTATAAATAAAATCTTCGCGCAGCGAGGTAACATCAATAAACGGCGGCTTAAACTCCATCAACGGATCAATAGCGTTATAAATACCCTGTATGCTCTGCCCCTTCAATGGCGGAATCAGTTCAAAAGAAAAAAGTGTTTTGCCGTTAGCGTTCTTTATGTGTTCGGTGATCTTCATTTGTGTATCAGTGGCGTGGTTTGGGGTTCGTGTGGCCTGTAAAAAACAATACTGGTTATGCTTCTAATTTAGATTTGAAATAATTGATCAGGCCAGCTAATAATTTTCTGACAATTCCAATTTGGTTTAATAACTTATTTAATACCTCTTCCTGTAAAAAACCAAGGTCGAAGGAAAGATAAAGCTGTGTTTCTAATTCATATATTGAACCTCTCGCAATATAAAAGAATTGCAGTGTATCCTTCCGGTGGTTACGGCCCGACCCTTCAGCAATATTTGATGGTATTGATACTACAGAACGGCGAATTTGAGATTGCAACCCGAACAATTCATCCTTCGGGAAGTTAACTAAGTTGAGATAAACCAACTTAACCAAAATCCGGGCTTCCTTCCATGCCTCTAAATCTGTATAAATCATATATTCTTTACCAATGCGCAAATTAAAACCGAATCACCCAAATCTCAAAACCCAACACTCAAACCACGAACCTGAAACCTCGAACCCAACCTGATTAATAGTTCAAATTCGGTCCCAGCCATTTTTCTACTTCTTCCAGTGGTAGGGCTTTGCGTTTGGCGTAGTCTTGTACCTGGTCTTTACTTATTTTGCCGAGGCCGAAATAGCGGGCCTGCGGGTGGGCGAAGTAAAAACCGCTTACCGATGCCGCCGGTGTCATGGCCAGGCTTTCGGTAAGGTGCATGTGGGCATTGTCTTCAGCTTTCAGCAGTTCAAATAGTGTCGTTTTCTCGGTATGATCCGGACAAGCAGGATAACCTGGTGCCGGGCGGATGCCCTGGTATTCTTCTTTGATCAATCCGTCGGTATCCAGTTGCTCATCTTTCGAGTAACCCCAGTAATCTTTACGTACCAGTTCGTGCATTTTTTCGGCAAAGGCCTCGGCCAGGCGATCGGCCAGGGCTTTGGCCATAATGCTGTTATAATCGTCGTGATCTTTTTCAAATTCGGCCACCAGCTCGTCGCAACCAATTCCGGTAGTAACGGCAAAGCCGCCCCAATAGTCGGTAACGCCGCTTTCTTTGGGCGCAATAAAATCCGACAGCGCATAATACGGATCATCCTTTACCTTTTCGCCTTGCTGGCGAAGGGTATGTATTTTGGTGATCACATGCTTGCGGGTTTCATCCGAGTAGATCTCGATATCATCGCCCACGCTGTTGGCCGGCCAAAAACCGATTACGCCATTAGCATGCAGCAATTTTTCTTTAACTATCTTTTTCAACAGCACCTGCGCGTCGTCAAATAGTTTTTGCGCTTCGGTGCCTACATATTTATCGTTAAATATCTTCGGGTAGCTGCCGCGTAACTCCCAGGTATGGAAGAAGGGGGTCCAGTCGATATACGGTACTAATTCTTCCAGCGGGAACGATTCAAATACCTTAGTACCCGTGAAGGTAGGTTTGTTCGGTATCGAGCCGTTAAGGTTGATCTGAAATTTCGCTTTACGGGCATCCTCAATACTCACAAAACGCTTGTCCGATTTTTTGTTGGCGTGCGCCTCCCGTGCTTTGGCGTATTCATCCTTAATGCCTTGTATATACGTATCACGACCATCGCGGTTCATCAGGTTACTGCAAACCGTTACGCTGCGCGATGCATCAAGCACGTGAATGGCTGCCCCTGAATAGTTAGGCGCCACCTTTACCGCGGCATGGATGCGTGAGGTAGTAGCCCCACCCAATATCAACGGAATGGTAAAGCCTTCGCGTTCCATTTCTTTGGCAAAATGTACCATTTCATCCAGCGATGGGGTAATTAAACCACTCAGGCCGATGATGTCCACATCCTGCTTTTTGGCTTCTTCAATAATGCGTTGCGCAGGCACCATCACCCCAAGGTCAATCACCTCGAAGTTGTTACAGGCCAGTACCACGCCTACTATATTCTTGCCAATATCGTGCACGTCACCTTTTACGGTGGCCATTAATACCTTACCGGCATTTTTGCGCTGATCGGCATTGGCATTGTTACGTTTTTCTTCTTCAATGAAGGGCAGCAGGTAAGCCACGGCTTTTTTCATTACACGGGCCGATTTTACCACCTGCGGCAAAAACATTTTGCCCGAACCGAACAGGTCGCCTACGATATTCATACCATCCATCAGCGGACCTTCAATTACCTCAAGCGGTTTATCGTATTTCTGACGAGCTTCTTCCACATCGGCATCAAGGTACTCAATGATGCCTTTTACCAGCGCGTGCGACAAGCGTTTTTCCACCGGGTCTTTACGCCATTCTTCATCACGAACAATCTCCTTACCTTTACTCTTAATGGTGTCGGCATATTCTACCAGTCGCTCGGTAGCATCCTGGCGGCGGTTAAGCAATACATCTTCTACCAGTATCAAAAGATCTTTCGGAATTTCTTCGTATACTTCAAGCATCCCCGCGTTTACAATGCCCATATCCAAACCGGCATTAATGGCATGGTACAGGAACGCCGAGTGCATAGCCTCTCTTACCACGTTATTACCGCGGAACGAGAACGAAATGTTACTCACCCCACCGCTTACTTTAGCGTAAGGCAGGTTTTGCTTTATCCAGCGGGTAGCTTCAATAAAATCTACCGCGTAGTTATTATGTTCTTCGAGGCCGGTGGCTACGGTAAGTATGTTTGGGTCGAAGATAATATCCTGCGGAGGGAAACCAACTTCGTTAACCAGTATATTATATGAGCGCTGGCAGATCTCTTTACGGCGTTCCAGCGAATCGGCCTGACCGGTTTCGTCAAATGCCATTACTACGGCAGCAGCGCCATAACTTTGTATCTTACGGGCGTACTCTATAAATTTTTCTTCGCCCTCTTTAAGGGATATGGAGTTAACGATGCCCTTGCCTTGCAGGCATTTCAACCCGGCTTCCAATACCGTCCACTTGGATGAATCTACCATGATAGGCAGTTTGGAAATATCCGGTTCGGATGCTACGAGGTTTAGGAATTTCACCATCACGGCTTCCGAATCAATCATCCCCTCATCCATGTTAATATCGATCACCTGCGCGCCGCCTTCTACCTGCTGACGGGCAACTGTTAGCGCGGCCTCGTAATCTTCGGCAAGTATCAGTTTGGAGAATTTTGGTGAACCGGTGATGTTGGTACGCTCGCCAACGTTAACAAAGTTGGTTTCGGGCGTAAGCGTAACTGCTTCCAGTCCGCTTAGGCGTAAAAAGGGTTTTATTTCGGGGATTTTGCGCGGAGGGAATTTTGCTGCTTTATCGGCAATACACTTGATATGCTCGGGCGTAGTGCCACAACACCCCCCCACAATATTTACTATGCCGGCTTTTATAAAATCGTCAACCTGGTGCGCGGTTTCGTGCGGGGTTTCATCATAGGCCCCAAACTCGTTTGGCAAGCCAGCGTTAGGGTAGGCCGATATGTATACCTCTGCTTTTTCAGACAGCTCTTCCAAATAAGGCCTCATTTCCCTGGCGCCCAAAGCACAGTTTAACCCTACCGACAGCAGGTTGGCGTGGCGGATAGAGTTCCAGAATGCCTCCACCGTTTGCCCCGAAAGGGTGCGGCCGGAAGCATCGGTAATAGTACCCGATATCATGATAGGCAAATGCTTGCCGCTTTCTTCGGCGTAGCGTTGTATGGCAAATAATGCCGCCTTGGCATTCAGGGTATCAAATATGGTTTCCACCAGTAGCAAATCCGATCCACCGTCTACCAGTCCGCGTACCTGCGCGTAATAAGCATCGGCCAGGTCATCAAATGATACCGCGCGGTAACCCGGGTCGTTCACATCCGGCGATATAGAAGCCGTACGGTTGGTTGGGCCAACGGCACCGGCAACAAAGCGCGGTTTTTCGGGTGTTTTTATATTATATTCGTCAACCACCTCACGGGCAATGCGGGCACCCTCATAGCTCAGCTCATAGTCGAGCTCTTCCATGTGGTAATCGGCCAATGAAATGCGTTGGGTACTGAAGGTATTGGTTTCGATGATATCTGCCCCGGCATCCAGGTATTCGGCATGAATAGCCTTAATTACATCCGGGCGGGTGATATTCAGCAAATCGTTATTGCCTTTTAAATCGGATATATGATCGCGGAAACGCTCACCACGAAAATCCTCCTCGGTGAGCTGGTACCGTTGTATCATGGTACCCATAGCCCCATCAATCACTAAAATGCGTTTCTGTAGTTCTTTTCTAATATCCATTTTGGTATCAAGTAGCGAGTATCAAGTAGCAAGACTTTATGAGCCCGCGTGATTAGCACAGTGTGATCAACAGTAAAAACTACTTGATACCTGATACTAATTACTTGATACTATAACAGCTTATCTCGAAAAGTCGGGCGTGTGTATTTGACTTTCGCTTATCTTTCCTAACCGGTCCAGTTGACTTGTTAAGTAGAATGTAGCACCTTGTAAGTACAGGTTGCTAAGACATCGCAGGGTCTAATCCCTCCGTCTTTCTCCATAAGCAGCACAAAGGTGCATAATAAAGTTTTAATGTGCAATAGGCTTTTGGCTTATGTATATAAGCGAAATGCAATATTGTTGCAGGAAGGGTTTTAACTCACCCCGCCTACGCTTCGCTGGGCGCCCCTCTCTTTCGCAAGCGAAAAAGAAGGTATAAGTATTACATGTTCCGTAACATTCAAAACAAAGCCCTCTTTGCGCAGCAGAGAGGGTGATCCAGCGAAGCGTAGATCGGGTGAGTCCACAAAAAAAGCCGCATTTACATGCAGCTTTTCAAATATTGTATAATCAATACTATTACTTTCTGTTGCCGCTGAATACACGCAGTAACATCAAGAACAGGTTGATAAAATCAAGGTACAGGGTTAATGCACCCATGATCGCTATTTTTTGAGTTGACTGATCGCCGTACTCTAAACCGGCACCAATACGTTTTAGTTTTTGTACGTCATAAGCGGTTAAGCCAACGAATACAGCAACACCTACATAGCTGATGATCATGCTTAAGCCGGAACTGCCGATAAACCAGTTAACAATTGAGGCTACAACAATACCTATCAGGAACATACCTAAAATTGAACCGAATTTGGTAAGATCCTGGCTGGTAGTATAACCCGCTATAGCCATTATACCGAATACTACCGATGCGGTAATAAAAGTACCATAGATCATTCCGCTTGTATAAGCTAAAAATATGAAACTAAGGCTAATGCCCATCATTACCGCGAAACCTAAAAAGAACACGGCCAGCATGGCAAATGACAGGCGATTGAATGCAAAACTCATCGTTAAAACAAAAGCCAGCGGCGAAAACATAACGATTGTACCCAAGCCTGTTCTGCGGCCTGTATTAAAATCAACCAATGAACTGATCAGCGTTTTGTCGTGCGCAAACACCCACGCGCATATTGCCGATATACCTAATGCCACAAACATCCATAAAAACACGTTCGCAATAAATTTGCGCGATGCAGCTGCATCTTCATTTACAAATACACTATCATAAGTGTAATTACTTTTATTAATCTCCATTTTTATTATATGGTTTAAATTGTACGAATTTACTAAAAATTACCCTGCTTAAAATAATTACCGCGGCTAATTTGTTGTTATAACAGTTAGACGAATTTCGGGCCCGATGGTTTAATCAATTAAGCCTTTTCATCAGCTGTTCTTCTACCTTTTTAAATACCTGTACCGGCTTTAATCCGCGCCAGCTCAGGTTATCGAGTTCGCCGCCGAAGTTGATGTAATAGTCGATATTGTTTTGCTTAAACTCGGCTATCACATGGTCGCGAAAATTAACACCGGCAATCCAGCCATCTTCCACATCCTGAAACCATTCCTCGTAATAACAATCGTCGGACGAGTGGTAGTTCAGCACGTTTTCGCCGATCAGCACAAACTTGGTTACGCCAGCGTCAATCATCAGCTCCAGCAGTTCGCGCTTCATCAGCATAATATCGTTATTGATGGCATCGTTCCACTCGCCAATCAGTTCAATAATGGAAAAGCCCTTATCGTAATCAACAAACAGCACCTTCAGGTACAGGGTATTTGAGCCAAAGGTATCCCATTGCGGGTGAAGCAGGTAATTATAGATCTGCTTATCAAACTCAAACTCGTTGTACTGCGTAGCATAAAAAGGTGATAGCTCATCCTCTGATGCTATATAATCATCCCGCCAGCGGTAATATGGCTCTATCTCGTGCATTTTTTAAATTCAAAAGTTAAAAGTCAAAATTCAAAAGCCTTGAAAGTTCCCTTTTTTGACTTTTTACTTTTGAATTTTGACTTATTTTATATTTTGTTGAAGCTCTCAACTGCTTTGCGTACGCTGCCGTGTTGTTTCAGCAGGGTGGCCGCTTCCGTTTCGGGCAAGCCTGTTTCGGCCATTACCATTTGGGTGCCGCGGTCTATCAGTTTGTTGTTTGATAGTTGCATATCTACCATTCGGTTACCCTTTACGTGGCCAAGCTGTATCATGGCGCTGGTAGTAAGCATGTTCAATACCAGTTTTTGCGCGGTACCGGCCTTCATGCGGGTTGAGCCCGTTAAAAATTCCGGACCGGTTACTACCTCTACCGGGTATTGGGCTATAGCCGCAACCGGGCCGCCACTGTTACATACGATACAGCCCGTTAAAATATTGTGCTCGTTAGCGTTTTTTAACCCGCCAATTACATAAGGTGTTTTGCCCGATGCCGCTATGCCTACCAATACATCCTTATCGTTAATGTTATAGGCCGACAGATCTTTCCAGGCCTGCTCGGCATCATCCTCGGCAAACTCAACCGCTTTGCGTATGGCGCCGTCGCCCCCGGCTATAATACCTACTACCAAATCCAACGGAACACCAAAAGTTGGCGGGCATTCGCTGGCATCAACTACGCCTAATCTGCCGCTGGTGCCCGCACCAATATAGAACAACCTGCCACCCTTTTTCATCCTTTCGGCAATGGCGGTTGCCAGCGCCTCAATTTGCGGCAAGGCCTTTTCTACCGCCAGCGGAACGCTTTTGTCCTCGGTATTAATGCTTTGCAGAATCTCCGCGACGGTCATCTGCTCCAGGTTATTATAGTATGAACTCTTCTCGGTAGTAGCTTCCATTTTTCAATTTAGTTGAAACAAAATTCGGTAAAAATCATCAAATACTACAGCTAATTAATAATTGGTATCCCGGGCAATTGTTATCTTTGTGTTAAGCGCTATTTATGAAACAAACAGCATCCGTAATTTTCCGTTCAACCCTGCTCATACTCATTGGTATAGCCCTGGGGCTGTTCATTAGCGATAATGGACTTACGGGGAGGCGTATGGGCTTGTCGCTTTCGGGTACTGACGATAAAATGTCGAAAGTGCTGGAACTGGTGCAATATAACTACGTTGATTCGGTAAATGTGGATAGCATAACCGGCGTTACCGTTAACGAACTGCTGCAAAAACTCGATCCGCATTCGCTGTATCTGCCGCCGCAACAGGCATCGGCTTTAAGCGAAAAACTGGAAGGCGGCTTTACCGGCGTGGGTATCGAATACCTGCTGCTGCGCGATACCTTTGTGGTTACGCAAGTATATGCGGGTAGCCCGGCGGCACGCGCAGGTTTAACCGGCGGCTGCAAGATCATCGATATAAACAACAAAAAATTCGCGGGCACAGGCCTAACCGACGATCAGATCAGTAAAGCCTTACGTCAGGATAAAAGCAAACCCATCCTGTTTACCGCTATTGCCCCCGGCGAAAAGGAGGCCAAGCCATACCTTGTAAAACCAGGCCGTGTAACATTGAGCAGTTTAGATGCCGCTTACATTGCAGGCAATAACACAGGCTACATCAAAATAGGCAAATTTGCCTCCACTACAGATAAAGACTTTCGCGGAGCACTCAACAAGCTGAAAGCCGAAGGCATGAAAAAACTGGTGCTCGACCTGCGCGGCAATGGCGGTGGCTACCTCAATACCGCGACCGCCCTGGCCGACGAGTTTTTAACTAAAGGCAAGCTGATTGTTTACACCAAAGGTGTGCACGAACCCCGTACCGATTATTTCGCTACAGATTCAGGCGCGTTTCAGCAAGGTAAACTGGCCGTATTGATCGACGAATATTCGGCCTCGGCCAGTGAAATTTTAGCCGGAGCATTGCAAGATTTGGATCGTGCCGTAATTGTTGGTCGCCGTTCGTTTGGTAAAGGATTGGTGCAGCAGCAATTTCCGTTTGGCGATGGCTCGGCCATTAATCTTACCGTGGCCCGGTATTATACTCCATCGGGCAGGTCGATACAAAAATCGTACAGCCACGGGGTGGAGAGTTATCGTCGTGAGCTATCAGAACGCATGAAAAAAGGTGAACTTTTCTCGGCCGAAAACATCCGTAACGACAGTGTTTTCAGCAAGCAATCGCCTTACCGTACATCAAGCGGCAAACAAGTATTCAGTGGTGGCGGCATTATGCCCGACGTATTTATACCTGCCGATACCGCACAAACCACCCGCCTTATTCAAAAACTAAGTTCGGCACAGGTTTTTACCGCTTACATTGTAGACAGGATGCAGCCCCTGCTGAAAGAATACCCACAGGCCGATGGTTTCATAAAAAATTACACGCCAACCGATACCGATTTTAACAGCTTTATACAATACGCCTCGCACTCGCTCAAGCACATCGACGAGCCGGAAGTACAGCTATCAAAAACCGAAATAAAATCGCTGCTTAAAGCCTACGCCGCCCGCTTCAAATGGGGCGACACTTACTATTTCCAGGCCATCAACATCAACGACGCCACGCTAAATCAAGCGATAGCAAGTGTGGAGTAGGTTTCGAATGTGATGTTTTGATGTGCAGATTGATCTGATGTGCAGATATGCAAATTAGTAGATGTGCAGATGATGGAATGATGCACTTTTTCCATATCCCTTCCTCGGAGGGGCGAGCGCAAGCCCGTGCGATGGCGGGGTGGGTTTCTACGCCAAGCAAGTTAATCCAATAGCTTTTTTGAAAATGAATAGCAGTAGTACTTCGGTTACGATAGCCCCGCTATCCGCTTATACTACACAGGCATTAAGCTCGGGGCCGGTATCGCTGCTATCGGGTTTAAGGGGCTTTTGCATTTTTATTTTTTGCATTATATTTATAACCTAAACCTTTTTACAATTATGAAATGCTTAGAATGCAAATGCAGCATCTATCAGGATGTCTATAATTATTCTGTATACAATTTTAATGTACCATTGTGCCGCGCACATCAAAATTGGATTAAAAATCACGTTGCTACAGATGATGCTATTCAACTGTATTTTTTACTAAAAGAAAATGGAGTGCCCGCCGAACTCGAAAAATTTGATGGCTATAAATCAGTTGACATTGTTATTGAAGCGGCCAAAGTACATATAGAAGTTGACGGCGGTCATCACAATTATGATAAACGACAAGCACTGGCCGATTTAAAAAGAACATTCCACTCCTTTAGAAGAGGGTATATAACACTACGTATTCCTAATTCTCTAATCCGTTCACATGCTTTCGAAACAGCCGATTATATAACCGACTTTTTAGAGCTAAACCATAAACGGCAAGCCAATAAATCTTTTTCCCTTTCAAATTTGTTTAAGAGGCTTTAAATATCGCATAAACCCACCCCGCCACCGCGCATTCCCTACGCTCGCCCCTCCGAGGAGGGGAAAGGAGAAGATTTGCGGATTTTGCCAAAACGGTCACCTGCATAGTGTCAATTAATATCGTATAAACCCACCCCGCCACCGCGCATTCCCTACGCTCGCCCCTCCGAGGAGGGGATGGGAGAAAACATCATCTGCACATCTGCTAATTTGCACATCTGCACATCAAACTCTATCTACACATCAAAACCATTAGCGCACCCAAAACTATCCTATTCAAAAAAGTAGCCCCCAGCATTTACACGCTGAGGGCAGGGGGTATTTATATATAGATAATTAAGGGGAACGGTTAGCTGTTGATAGCGCCTATCTTTTTGAGCAGTTTACGGTTTTCACGCTTGCGGATGAATTTGTAAACTATCCCGTAAATAATAGGGAGTATCAGCAGGGTTAGTATGGTAGAGGTTACCAGTCCGCCAATTACCACTATGGCGAGTGGCTTTTGGGTTTCTGAACCTATACCGGTTGATATGGCGGCAGGCATTAAGCCGATGGCAGCCATAAGAGCGGTCATTACAACGGGGCGTACCCTTGATATTACGCCGGTAAGCAATGCTTCATCAAGGTGTTTACCTTCCTCCAGGTTTTTGCGGAACACCGAGATAAGGATTACCCCGTTCTGGATACACACCCCAAACAGCGCGATGAAACCGATACCGGCAGATATACTGAAGTTGGTTTGGGTAATATGCAGTGCCAGTATCCCGCCAATAAGGGCAAACGGTACGTTGAGTATTACCAGTATAGCATCTTTAGCATTACCAAAGGTGGTATACAGTATCAGGAAGATCACCAGTAAACAAACCGGTACCACATGCGCCAGGGTGTTAGAGGCACGGATCTGGTTTTCGAATTCGCCGTTCCAGGTGAAGGTGTAGCCGCGTTTAAGTTTTACGGCATCGTTTACCTTTTGCTGGGCTTCGGCAATGGTGCTGCCCAAATCGCGACCGCGTACCGAAAATTTCACCGCGATATAGCGCATATTGTTATCCCTGAAAATGAATGCCGGACCAATGAGTTCTTTAATGGTAGAGATCTCCTTTAGCGATATTTTTGAACCATTAAGGGTAGGTACCATCAGCGATTCTATTTTTTCTTGCGTAGCACGGTATTGTTTCTGATAACGTACGCGGATATCAAATTTGCGTTCGCCCTGGTATAGCTGGGTGGCAGCCTTACCACCAATGGCCATTTCAATTATTGCATTGGCATCGGCGGTAGCTACATCGTAACGGGCCATCTTTTGCTGATCAAGCTCTATCCTGAACTCGGGCTGACCAAGGTTACGCAGTATGCCCAGATCTTCTACACCCTTAACCTGTTTAAGCGTAGCCATCACTTTGTTGGCATCCTCATCGAGCACGTTAAAATCGGGGCCGAATATTTTTACGGCCATTGATGCTGGTACACCAGCCACGGCCTCGGCCACGTTGTCAATAATAGGCTGCGAATAGTTGAATATGATGCCGGGATACAGGCTTAACTTTTTATCCATTTCGGCAATCAGTTCTTCCTGGGTGATGTGCCTTTTCCAGTCCTTTTTAGGGTAAAGGTCCACTTGGATCTGCACGTTAAAGAAGCCTTTAGGGTCGGTACCATCATTGGTACGGCCTACCTGCGACAGGGTTTGTTTTACCTCCGGGAACTGTGACAGGATCTGCCTCATTTTGTTGGTAATGTTAACCGAGTTCTCTAATGAGGTACTCATCGGCATTTGCGCGGTTACCCATAAGGCCCCCTCGTTTAGCTGCGGTAAAAACTCCGATCCTAAGAACTTGGCCGATGCGAAGGTGAGCGTCATGCAGGTTAGGGCGACGAGCAGGCTTAGCTTTTGATTTTTGTAAGTAAAGCTAAACATGCGGCGGATCCCGTTCTCAAAGAAGATCACTACCGGGTTGTGTTTTTCCCTCACATTCTTTTTAAGCAGGATACTTGACAAAGCAGGCACCAGCGTAAGCGTGAACAGTAGCGCGCCCAGTAAGGCGAAACCCAATGTATAGGCCAGCGGCGAAAACATTTTACCCTCTACCTTTTGAAAGGCGAATATTGGAATGAGGCAGGTAATGATAATGAGCTTGGAGAAGAAGATAGCCTTACCCATTTCACTACCCACGTTTTTAAACAAACCCAGCTTGGCCAGGCCGTTAAATTTCTGCATCCCAACTTCCTTCGCCTTGTGGTCAAGGGCGACGAATATGCCTTCCACCATTACCACCGCTCCATCTATGATGATCCCAAAATCTACCGCACCCATAGAGAGCAGGTTGGCGCTCATGCCCTTTAGATGCAGGCATATAAAGGCGAACAGTAGTGCCAGCGGTATAATAATGGCCACGGTTAAGGTGGTGCGCCAGTCGGCCATAAACAAAAACACAATAACGGTAACCAGTACAATACCTTCAACCAGGTTATGCAACACGGTTTCGGTACAAAACTCCATCAGCGTGGTGCGGTCGTAAAAGGTGCTTATTTTTACATCCGGCGGCAGCACGTTATCGTTCAGGTCGGTCACCTTATCGCGTATCCTTTTCAATACTTCGGCAGGGTTTTCGCCTTTGCGCATCACCACAATACCTTCTACCACGTCGTTATTCTTATCCCTGCCAACCTGGCCCAAACGAGGCAGCCCGCTCTCTTTAATATCGGCTACGTTGCGGGTGAGGATAGGCACACCGTTGATGTTTTTGATAATGATGTTCTCTATCTCGCTGATGTTGTTGATCAAACCTATACCACGTACCACAAAGGCCTGGTCGTTCTTTTCAATTACATCGCCACCTACGTTAATGTTACTGCGGTTAATGGCGTTGTACACATCCAGCGATGTTAAACCGTATTTTTGAAGTAAAGATGGATTAACGCTTACCTCGTAATCTTTCTCCTCACCGCCAAAGCTGTTAACATCGGCAACACCGGGGATGGCTTTAAACTGGCGGTCGAGCACCCAATCCTGTATCTCGGTAAGGTCGTGTATTGATTTTGTCTTGCTTTTCAGCGTATAGCGAAAAATTTCGCCGGTAGGGCCATAAGGCGGCTCTACTTCGGGTTTTACACCATCGGGCAGGTCGGCATTGCTTAGTCTGCTCAATACCTGCTGCCGGGCAAAGGCATCGTCAACGTCGTCATCAAAAATAATGCGGACATAGGATAGCCCGAAAGATGAAGTAGTGCGCAGGTTAGCCTTTTTTTGTACCGAGTTAAGCACGGTTTCCATAGGGATGGTCACCATTTTTTCTACCTCCTCGGCGCTGCGGCCCGGCCATTGCGCTATAATAATGATCTGGGTGTTGGTAACATCCGGAAATGTTTCGATAGGAGTATTCATATAACTCCATACACCCAATACAGCCAGCACCCCGGTAAGGAAAAATATAAACGCCCGGCGCCTGAGTGAAAAATGTATAATGCTTTTAATGAGGTTATTCATTGCAATTTATGTAGTACAGTGTATGTTCTGTAGATTTAAAAAATTAGGTAAAGCAACATCGGGTGCTTACTCCGCGATTAAGGCGTTGTACAACAGTAACTGGCTTTTTGAAATGATCTTATCGCCCGGTTTTAAGCCCGATGAAATGTAGGCCGTGCCGTCAACGGTTTTTATTATGCTAACCTCGCGCACCTGCAAATCGCATTTGCTGTTGTATAGCACCACGTAGTTCTTACTATTATCGAATATAATGGCCGCCGCCGGGATAGATACCGCCTGGCCTGGTTCGCTATTGGTGATCAGTACATTGGTGAACATCTCCGGCTTTAACAGCAGGTCGGCATTTTGCAGGGCGATGCGCACCGTCATTACTTTAGTATCAGGGTCGAGCACCGAATTAACGAGGTTCACTTTACCGGTGAATACCTTATCAGGGTAAGCTATGGTGGTTACTTTGGCATTAAAGCCTACCTTAACCTTTGATATATCGGTCTCAAACACATTGGCGGTTATCCACACATCTTTCATATCTGATATGGTGAACAAACTGCTGTTATTATCCGGGCGGATGTAGTTGCCCGCAGCGATGTTCCTTTCTACAATATAACCATCGCGTGGTGCTGTAATTACCAGGGTGCCATTGGCATTGGTATTGCCTCCGCCATTAATGGCTATTTGCTGGCGAACTTTGTTATCGGCATTTTCGGCTTTGTTGTAATTCTCTTTGGCCTCGGTATAATCGCGTTCGCTGCTGATGCCGTTCTTGTACAGGTATTCGGCTTGTTGCAACTGGCGTTTGCTGATGGCCAGATCTGCCTTGGCCGATGACAGATCAGAATAGCTGCCCGCCACATCGGCACTTTTTAAAATGGCAAGGGTTTGCCCCTTGCTCACTTTATCTCCCAATGACACCTTCACTTCAGTTACCTGCCCACTTGCAAACGGGAATATCTTTACTACCTTATTTTCATCAAACGATACCTCGCCCGATAGCGCCAGTTCATCTTTCATGGGCGATGTTTTGGCGGTATCGATGGTTACCATTTTCGCCAGTGAATCGCTAATGCAAACCTGCTTGGTTTCCATGGTACCTGTTTTCTTTTCTTCGCAGGATGCCAGGGCTACCATACCGGCAAGGGCTATATATATTGCTGCTTTTTTCATCTTTTTATATGCTGAAATATTTTGTTTATAGAGGATTTACTACTGTGGTGCCAACGGCATAATTAATATCGGCGATAGCCTTTTGCAGGTTAAGCTGCTGCTGTAAAATTTTAAGCTTGGTTTCTTTGTACGAGTCGAAAAAGTCGATGAACTCCTGCAACCCTATCTGCCTTTCTTTAAAGCTTTTGAGCATGCTGGTATACAGTTGGTCGTACTTATCGTAAAAGTCGGTTTCGTTTTTATTGAGCAGTTGCTGGCTCAGGCGGTATTGGTTAACGGCCGAGTACACATCATTGGTTAACTGCAATTCGCTGTTCTTAAGCGTATACTCCTGGCTTTGTACAGCCAGCCTGGCCGATTTTATACTGCCCTGGTTACGGTTGAACAATGGCAGCGGTACGCTAATCTGCAAGCCCACATAGTTGTTGGCATAGCTGCTATGCTGATCGAAAGCGGCACCTACAGTAACATCAGGTACGGCCAGTGCTCTTTGCAGGGCAAGGTTATCATTACTTTGGGTGAGGCCGTATTTGTTCACCAGGTAATCGCCACGGAAGGTTTTTGCCTGTTCGGCTAAAGCGGCTGCATCCAGCGGGGTATCGGTATTGCTAAAGGTAATTTGCGGGGCGATGAATTGATCAGGCCTGGTAGCCAGCAATGTTTTCAGCTCGCTTTGCAGATCGTTCAGTTGGCGGTCGTTCTCCACCAAATCATTTTGCAGGCTGAACAATAACGCCTTTAAACGGATAAGATCTTTTAAGGACGAGTTACCTGCCTGGTACGATTTATCAATGGCGTTAACCAAATTGGTAGCCGAAGCAATTTCGTTCTTGTAAACCTTACTCTGATCGGCCAGTGTAGCTACCTGTGAAAAATCGAGCAGCAGGTTATAGTGCAGGTTACGCATCAGGTCGTCAAATTGCGCCTGCTGTATATTGGCATCATCAGTAGCCAGGCGCACCTGCTTACCGCGTTTGCCGGCAGTTTGTATCAGCTGGCTTAGCTGTACAAATATTTGCCCGTTGCCGTTGGCATGGTTAAAATATTTTTTAGAGGCATCGGTAATATTTTGGTCGGTGCTTAGTACGGGGTTGTCCCAAAGTTTGGCCTGTTGTATCATGGCTTTGCTGGCATCTACATTATACTTTTGGGCAAGCAGGCTCAGGTTATTGTTGATGAATAGTTTTTCGGCATCCTTAAACGACAGCTTAAGGGTATCGGTTTGGCACCAGGCGGTTTGGGTAAAACCTGTGGCCAGTATTACTATGAGTAATTTTAAATATTTCGCGGTCATCTTATTTTGATCTGTTTGACTAAATCAAAACTATTGTACCCGAATTAGACCCGAATTAAACCGACATTAGAAAAGCATTAAAATTGATTTGGCTATTTGGCAAACTCAATAATGAAGGTACTGCCCGCTTCGCCATCGCTTACAACGGCTACTTTTCCCTTGCATAACTGGATGATTTTGCTGGCAATGTATAGCCCTACGCCGCTGCCCGGGATGTTTTTAACACTTGCCGAGCGATAGAAAGACTGGAATATTTTACCGGTATCGGCAGCCTTAATGCCGGGGCCTTTATCAGTAATGGTTATTTTAATTTGGCTGATACCTGCCTCAAAGTAAATATCAACAGGTTGAGTGCCCGAATATTTAAAGGCGTTATCTATAATATTATTAATGGCGATGTACAGCAGCGGCTTGTTAGCGAAGATGATCAGCTCGTTCTCATCCTCCGGCAGATCGGCAAATTTGAGGTTGAGCATACCCGGGCCCTGCCTGGCTGACCAATGCTCTTCCAGTTCCCATATTAGTTCATCAATACGCACCGGCGATAGCGTAGCCTGTGTGTAATTAAAATCAACCTGGGCCAGTTCCATCAGGCTGGTAATGGTTTCCTGCAAGCGGAACGCATCTGCTGAGATGGATTGCAATACCCTTTTATATTCTGTGCTGCTGCGCTCTTTGGACAGGGCCACATCCACCTCGCCCATAATACTGGTAACAGGCGTGCGCAACTCATGCGACGCGTTGGATACGAAGGTTTGCTGTAACTCAAAAGCGTTTTCCAAATGCTCCAACAAACTGTTGAAATTACTGATGAGGTCGGCAATTTCGTCCTTGTTCTTTACGCCATCAACCCGCAAATGCAGATTGCTCGATCGTATTTGCCGCATCTGGTCGATGATCTTTTTTATGGGTGCCAGCGCGTTTTTAGCGAAAATTTGCCCGGCAAAAAAGGAGATCAGCATAAATATCAGGAACAGCAGCACGGCCGTTTTGCCCAACATCATGGCCCGTCGCGAAAAACTCTTATCAATAGCCGAAGCCAGTATCACAAAATCGCCCTGGTTATCTTTATACAACTTGCCCACTACCTGGCGCTCGCCTTCCTGGTATTCAATATACCCATCCCGGCGTACCTGATCAATAATAGAAGATGTCCAAAACACATTATTATGGGTATTGAAGGCGATGCGGTTATTCTTGTTATAAATGCGGATCACCTCATCGGGGAGTTTTTCGAGGTAACGCTGCTGTACCTGCAACATCGAATCAGCATCAATTTCATCTGCCTTTAAATACAATTGCGAGGCTACATTGGTACGGTCGGTAAGGCGCTCTATAAAATCGGCCCGAAAAAAGGAGAACACTACGAAGTAGATCACCACCAAAACTATCAGCAATGCCCCCGAACTAATGAGGGTAAAATATAACGATAGCCGGGTTTTGATCTTCATGCCACTATTGCTCCTTTAATATATACCCCATGCCAATCACCGTGTGGATCAATTTTTTATCAAACCCCTTCTGTATCTTATTACGCAGGTAATTCACATACACATCAACCATATTGGTTTGGGTATCAAAGTTGAACCCCCATACTTTCTCGGTAATGAATTCGCGAGAGAGTAACCTGTTAGGATTGTGTATAAACAATTCGAGCAGAGCATACTCTTTAGCGGTAAGCATAATTTGTTTACCGGCACGTTCGGCTGTTTTATCCCAGGTATTCAGTTTAAGATCGGCAAAGGTGAGGTGATGGCTCCCCGTATCGGCAGGTTGCCTGCGGCGAAGCAATGCCTCAACACGGGCAAGCAACTCTTTAAAATGGAATGGCTTCAGCAAATAATCATCAGCCCCGGCATGCAAACCGTTCACCTTATCGTCAATAGTGCCTAAAGCGCTCAGCATTAATATGGGCAGCTGTGCTTTCTTTTGCCTTATTTGCCTGCAAACCTCAATGCCGCCAAGCAGTGGCAGCATAATATCGAGAATCACCAGATCATAATCGTTTTGCAGTACCTGCATCAGCCCGGCAATACCGTCAACCGCTCCCTCAACATGGTAGTTATGCTCCTGCAACCCCTTTGTAATAAAAGCGGCCACTTTCTCTTCGTCTTCAATGAGGCAAATTCGGTTCATATACTGATGTTATATGCAAATGTATATTTTTTATTCTTTTCGCCATTTTATTGATTAGTGGGTGGCTCCGCCGATTTTGATGGAAAAGTGTTAAAACAAAAACAGCCCCGATCTAATTTAGACCGGGGCTGTTAAGAATAAGATTATACGAGTTTTTTATACCTGATGCGTTTCGGCGCTACGTCACCTAAACGTTTTTTACGGTTTTCTTCGTAATCAGAGTAGTTACCCTCAAAGAAGTAAACTTGTGAATTACCTTCAAAAGCCAGGATGTGCGTACAAATACGGTCGAGGAACCAACGGTCGTGACTGATCACCACCGCGCAGCCGCCGAAGTTTTCCAGGGCTTCTTCTAATGAGCGGAGCGTGTTTACGTCGATATCGTTGGTAGGCTCATCCAGTAGTAATACGTTCGAGCCTTTTTTTAGCGTGATAGATAAGTGGACACGGTTACGTTCACCACCCGATAATACACCTACCTTCTTTTGCTGATCGGCACCGTTAAAGTTAAAGCGCGATACATAGGCACGCGAGTTAATGGGGCGGTTACCCACCATAATGGTTTCGAGGCCGCCGGTTACGTTTTCCCAAACAGATTTGTTAGGGTCAAGATCGTCGTGCATTTGGTCAACATAACCCAGGGCAACTGTTTCACCTACACGGAAGGTACCTGCATCGGGTTGTTCCTGTCCTGTAATGAGGCGGAAAAGTGTGGTTTTACCTGCACCATTGGGGCCAATAATACCCACTATACCCGCGGGCGGCAAGCTGAAGCTCAGGTTATCAAATAATAATTTATCGCCGTAGCTTTTTGTTACGTTGGTAGCCTCAATTACCACATTACCCAAACGCGGGCCCGGCGGAATGAACAGCTCCAATTTTTCTTCCCTGTCCTTAGTTTCTTCTGATGCCAGTTTTTCATAGTTCGATAAACGGGCCTTGCCTTTAGCCTGGCGGGCTTTCGGGGCCATGCGCACCCATTCCAGCTCGCGCTCCAAAGTTTTCTGGCGTTTGCTTTCGGTTTTTTCTTCCTGGGCAAGGCGTTTAGCCTTTTGATCCAGCCATGATGAATAGTTGCCTTTCCACGGGATACCTTCGCCGCGGTCAAGTTCCAGGATCCAGCCAGCTACGTTGTCAAGGAAGTAACGATCGTGCGTTACGGCAATTACAGTACCTTTATATTGTTGTAAATGCTGCTCCAGCCAGTCGATCGACTCGGCATCCAGGTGGTTGGTAGGCTCATCAAGCAGTAAAACATCGGGCTCCTGCAACAATAAGCGGCATAATGCCACACGGCGGCGCTCACCACCTGACAGTACCGCGATCTTGGTGTCAGGCTCCGGGCAACGCAGGGCGTCCATGGCACGTTCCAGCTTGGTATCAAGCTCCCAGGCGTTCACGGCATCTATCTTGTCCTGCAATTCGCCCTGGCGGTTCATCAGCTTATCCATGGCATCGGCATCGCTGTAGTACTCTTCCAGTCCAAATTTCTCGTTAATGTCTTCGTACTCTTTTAATATAGCGGTTATTTCGGCCACGCCTTCTTCCACCACTTCGCGCACGGTTTTTTCAGGGTCTAGCTCGGGCTCCTGGCTTAGATAGCCTACCGAGTAACCCGGCGAAAATATAACCTCGCCAATATTGGTTTTATCAATACCGGCTATAATTTTTAACAGGGATGATTTACCCGAACCGTTTAAACCGATAACGCCGATTTTGGCGCCATAGAAGAAAGACAGGTAAATATTCTTTAAAACAGTTTTTTGCGGAGGGTAGATCTTACTAACCCCAGCCATTGAAAATATGATTTTTTCGTCTGCCATAAGTATCAAAATAAAAAGATGTCAAATATGAGTGGAAATTATGCCTTTAGCAAATCAGTTTGGTATGATTTTGCGTATATCTTAATAACAGTTGTTAATGTGTCGTGTGCCGTTCTGTCATAAATAGTGACGAAATTGCCTTTGTTGCCATTTAAACAAAAAATATAGTGCGCTGTGTTAAACTTTTTAACAATTGCCACATCAAATTATTGTATTTCAATGCTTTTGTAAAAAAGAATAAAAAAAACGGTGTTTTATTGTTATATAATTGTTCTGTTTGCTTAAAATTAATAGATTGCAATATCATAACAGTGTCTGTTTTTATATAGCGAAAATTATTGGCAATGTTGTTGATAAATGTTGCACAGTACGTTTTTAACTATTAAAAATTGAATTAATAAATTAGGGACGTTCTTAATCAGAAAGGTATTATATGGAAGCTAAATTTTCGCCACGCGTTAAAGATGTTATATCGTATAGCAGGGAAGAGGCATTGCGCCTTGGGCATGATTATATTGGTACCGAACATCTTTTATTAGGATTGATACGCGACGGTGACGGTGTTGCAATTAAGTTGCTGAAGGGATTTAGCGTTGATACCGCTAAATTGCGCCGTGCCGTTGAAGATGCTGTTAAAGGAACAACAGGAACTAACGTAAATATTGGCAGCATCCCGCTGACCAAACAAGCTGAAAAAGTATTAAAGATCACTTATCTTGAAGCTAAGATATTTAAAAGCGATGTTATAGGAACCGAGCACTTGCTGCTTTCTATACTTCGCGATGAAGATAATATTGCCTCGCAGATACTATCGCAGTTCAACGTGAACTACGAGGTGTTTAAAGCAGAGGTGGAAGCCCACAAAAATGATGTAACCGACGAGATGCCGGGCTCATCAACAGGGGGGGAGGATGATTTTAAAGAAGAAGAATCATTCAGCCAGCCTAAAAAAGTATCAGACATTAAATCAAAAACCCCGGTACTTGACAATTTTGGCCGCGATTTAACCAAAGCCGCCGAAGATGGCCGCTTGGATCCGATCGTTGGTCGTGAAAAAGAGATTGAAAGGGTATCGCAGATATTATCGCGCCGTAAAAAGAACAATCCTATTTTGATAGGTGAGCCGGGCGTAGGTAAATCTGCCATTGCCGAGGGTTTGGCATTACGAATAGTGCAGCGTAAGGTATCGCGCGTATTGTTCAACAAACGTGTGGTTACTTTAGATCTGGCCTCATTGGTTGCAGGTACCAAATACCGCGGTCAGTTTGAGGAGCGCATGAAAGCGGTAATGAACGAACTGGAAAAATCGCCCGATGTAATTTTATTTATCGACGAGATCCACACTATTGTTGGTGCAGGTGGCGCTTCAGGCTCGCTCGATGCATCTAACATGTTTAAACCGGCCTTAGCCCGAGGAGAGATCCAGTGCATTGGCGCCACTACTTTAGATGAGTACCGCCAGTACATTGAAAAAGACGGCGCTTTAGACCGTCGTTTCCAAAAGGTAATGGTTGAACCGGCCACACCGGATGAAACTGTTGAAATTTTAAACAGGATTAAAGAGAAATACGAAGAACACCACGGTGTTACGTATACTCCGGAAGCAATTTTGGCCTGCGTTAACTTAACAACACGCTACATTACCGATCGCTTTTTACCGGATAAAGCTATCGACGCTTTAGACGAATCGGGTTCACGCGTTCACCTGACCAATATTCACGTGCCTCAAAACATATTGGATATTGAGCAAAAGATTGAGCAGATAAAAATTGAAAAGAACAAGGTAGTACGCAGCCAGAAGTATGAAGAAGCCGCTAAGCTTCGCGATACTGAAAAGCACCTGCTGGAAGAGCTTGAACAAGCAAAATCAGCATGGGAAGCCGAAACCAAATCGAAACGTTACACCGTAACGGAAGATAATGTTGCCGAAGTAGTATCAATGATGACCGGTATCCCGGTACAAAGGGTTGGCCAGGCCGATAGCGTTAAGCTGTTGCAAATGGGCGATACCATATCGAGCAAGATCATTGGGCAGGAAGATGCTATTAAAAAGCTGACACGTGCTATACAACGTACCCGTGCCGGTTTGAAAGATCCTAAAAAACCAATAGGTTCGTTCATATTCCTGGGCCCTACAGGTGTTGGTAAAACAGAGTTGGCTAAAGAGCTTGCCCGTTTTATGTTTGACACTGAAGACGCGCTGATACAAATTGATATGAGCGAGTACATGGAGAAATTCGCGGTATCACGTTTAGTGGGAGCGCCTCCGGGCTACGTAGGTTACGAAGAAGGCGGACAATTGACCGAGAAAGTACGTCGTAAACCTTACGCGGTAGTATTGCTTGATGAAATTGAAAAAGCTCACCCCGATGTATTCAACATACTGTTACAGGTATTGGATGAAGGCCAGCTGACCGATTCGTTAGGCCGCAAGGTTGACTTCAGGAATACCATCATCATCATGACCTCAAACATTGGCGCACGCCAGTTGAAAGATTTCGGACAGGGTGTTGGTTTCACTACAGCCGCCAAAACTACACAGGCCGATGCACACTCAAGAGGTGTGATAGAGAACGCGCTTAAACGTGCCTTCGCTCCTGAGTTTTTGAACCGTATTGATGATGTGATCGTGTTTAACTCATTGGGTAAAGACGAGATCTTCAAGATCATCGATATCGAATTGGCTTACCTGTTCAGCAGGGTTAACGGTTTAGGTTACAAAATTGAACTTACCCAAAACGCTAAAGAGTTCATAGCCGAAAAAGGTTACGACTCGCAGTTCGGTGCCCGTCCGCTTAAACGTGCCATTCAGAAGTATCTGGAAGATCCGATTGCTGAAGAGATACTGAAAGGCGAGCTTCATGAAGGTGATACCATGCAGGTAGACTACAACAAAGAGCTCGACCAGATCGTTATCCTCGACAGAAAAGGTGAAGACAAAACACCTGAAGAAGAAGAACAAAAATAAGTTAACATACTTATAAATATAAATGCCCCGCGTACTGCGGGGCATTTATTGTTTGGGGCAATAATTAACTGTCATCCTGAGCGGAGCGAAGAATCTTCTTTACCTTGCGGGTGAGCGATTAGATGCTTCGTGCCTCAGCATGACAGTGTTTAAAGGAGATTCCCTCGTCAGCAAACAGCTTCGGGCGAAAGCGGGCAGAACTTTGGAGATTACGAGCGCAAAGGCGGGCATAGGAACTTGTTGCATGAGGGTAGGAAATGAGCGGTGTGGCAAAAGTTCCAGCCCCAAGTTCTGGCTGCTTTGCAGGGTAATGGCCTCGTGCGGCAAAGAAGCCTTTTGCTGGACATGGGTTTTGTTACTTTTGCCCTCAAAAGTAATGGGCCTCTGCGGCCAAGAGCAGATTAATGTCAATTACAGCACAAGCTCAGCCTAAGTAGAGATTGCTTCGTACCTCGCAATGACGGTGTTTTATTAAAGCCAAATTTTACTTCCCCGGCTGATAGTCTACCGGCAATAGATCTGCCACCCGCAGCCTTGTCCAATACCCCGAAAAAGTGAGGCTTTTAGAACTGTTTAACATGCCATTGATATCAAAAGTAGCGTAGGATTTATCAAAGCTGATAATGGTGGCTTGTTTATTAGTGCTGAAACTGCCGTTAAAGAAATCGTAAATAGCACGTTCATCTTTCCGGTTATTATATATCACGAACAGCAGATCCTTGGGTTGTGTATCCAGGCGGATAGCGTATAAGCCTTTTCTATCGGTATTGGTAATGTAATCAAGCGGCGATAGTTCTGCTTTATCAAGTCTTAAAACCGGTATACCATCCCGTTTTTTGATATAGTATTGCAAGGAATCATTCAACTTTACAGGGCGACCGTCAATCACTTTTTGCGAGAGATAATCTATCCTGCTCCTGATAAAAGCAGTGTCTTCGGTGCCGTCGTTTACCTCACGCTTAATGCGGTAAACCGTAAATCCTTCGTCGGGAATGATGTTACCTATTGCCGAGCGGAAAAAATGCCTCGCCGAACCTTTGTAGGCATTTAAGCGGTTGCGCTGCCAACGGGCCTCGTCTTTGAGTTTTCCTTTCAGTTTTTCAAACAGAAAGTCGCCTTCGTAGCTTGTTTTGCCGGAGCCGTCATTGTCAGCATATTCAAAATCTTTAAGCAGATATTTTACTTTATAGCCCAAGGCTTTGTTCTCTATCTCCAAAAAGTCGTCGGCAGTGGCAGTAAGTATGTTGGTGATTTTATCAAAATAAAAGTTCACCACTTCGGGGTTCAATATTTTGCTTTGACGGGCATTGTCATACTTGCCCAAAAACTGCTCGGTGAAAATCTTAACGTATTTTTCGCGGTTAGGATCAATCCTGATGACAACGTCCTGCAATACGGTGGTTTTGGGGATAAGCTTGATGTCGGCAATGGTGATGCTCTTATCAATCAGTATTTCCTGGTTATAGGTTTCAAAGCCTATTGCCGAAACAGCCAGCGTATACTGCCCCGGCAGGGCGTTGTTTAAGGTAAAGGTACCATCGGCATTACTTTTAGTACCCACTGTGGTTTTACTCAAAAATACGCTGGCATCTGCAAACGGCGAACCATCTATAGCATTAACAATTTTACCGCTGATGCTGTACTGCGCAAAACAACATATCGGTAACAGGAATAACAAGAGCAATAGGTTTATCCGCATAATTTAGGGTTATTTATCGGGCCAATAATCGGCAGGTAAAAGCTCGCCGATACGTGAGTCGCTCCATTCGCCCGAAAATACGATACTACCCGAACTGGCAACTATGCCGTTATCATCAAACAAAGCATATGGCTTGCTAAATATAATAAACGTGGCAGATTTGTCTATTGTAAACGAGGTATTCACAAAATAGTAAGTGTTTTTGAGCACAGTTTTTTTGGTATACATTACAAACATAAGGTGTGTAAGCAGGTCATCGAACCGCAAGGCGTATAAGCCCGGCTGATCAGTTTTACTGAATATATCGGCCCTCTCCAATTTCGGCTGAACCAATTTTAGTCTCTCGTTTCCCGGCTTGCCAAAACTGGTGCTTGATATATCGGCATCAGTAATGTTTTTGAGCCTTAAAGTATCCTTATCTATCAATTTTTTAATAAGCAATTTATTAGGCAGTAACGACCAGCCTTCACGGGTTACTTTAAACACGTAAAACTTTTCCTTCTTTAAATTATTGGCAATAAGTGAGCGGAAGAAATGTTTAGGCGAGCCGTTATATGCCTCCTTTCGGTTCTCTTCCCATTCCTTTTCGGCCTTTGCATCGCCGGTTAATTTTTCAAACACATGCTCGCCGGTATATGAAGTTTGCCCGTACGATTCATTGGTTGAGAAATATTTTAGCAGGTATTTGATCTTATAACCAAGGGCCTTATTCTCTAACTCTATAAAGTCATCGGCATAGGCATAAAGCACATTGGCAGCCTGGTCAAAATCAAACCTTAATACTTCCGGATTCAGTATTTTACATTGCAACGCGTTGCCCTTGCTGCCAAGAAATTGCTTGGTGAACATCGCCAGGTATTTATTACGGTTTGGATCGAGCTTTATGGTTACATCCTGTAATACTGTGGTTTTTACTTTTAGGGTGATATTGTTAACAGCAATATTTTTGTTTACCATTATCTCCTGCTGGTACTTTTCAAACCCTACTGCCGATACAATGAGGGTATACTTGCCCGGCATAACATTGTTCAAGGTAAAGCTACCGTCATCATTACTTTTGGTACCCACGGTGGTATTACTTAACAATACGCTGGCATCGGGGAAGGCCGTATTATCAGTAGCGTTTACTATTTTACCTGTGATGCTGTATTGGGCCAGGCAGCCGAGGGGTAACAGGTATAAAAATATCAGGAATATCGTTCTCATAGGCTTGGTTTTGGGTTATTCATTTGGCCAGTAATCTACCGGGAGCAGGTCGGCCACACGTGTTACGCTCCAATCGCCGGAGTAGGCAATACTGCCCGCGCTGGTGATAATGCCGTTGCTATCGAACAAGGCATAAGGCTTGGTAAATGCTACAAAAGTGGTTGGCCTGTCGATTAAGAACCGGCGACGGTTCACAAATTCGTAAGCGCTGTTCATGGTGAGTTTTTTGGTGTATATCACAAACATGATATTTTTAAGCAGGTCATCAAAACGGAGCGCGTATATCCCGGGCTGATCTGTCGGGCTGAATATTTCTTTTGCCGTCAACTGCGGATCAATAATACGCAGTTTCTCCATTGGCGGGTTCTTTTTATTGTACTTCACCGTGTCTTTTTTCACTACTACCCGATAGCTGTTGGTATCATCTTTTACGCGGATGAGCGAATCGTTAACTATCAAACTTTTAACAAAGTTGGTATCCACAAACAAGGGTTTATGTTCGCGCACCACCTTGTAAACTGTAAAGCCATCTTTTTTGTAAGTATTGGCAATCAGCGAGCGGAAGAAATGTTTGGGCGAGCCTAAATAGGCTTCTTTGCGGTGTTTCTCCCAGCGGTGATCTTCGGATGAAGTGCCCTGCATCTTTTCGAACTTATACTCGCCGGTGTATGATACCAGCCCGGTTTTCAATTGCAGCGAAAATACCTTTAGCAGGTACTTGATGTTATAACCCAGCGCCTTGTTCTCTATTTGAATATAATCGTCTGCCGATGCGGTGAGTACACTGTCCTTATCTATTTTTAAACTGACTACCTCGGGATTGAGTATTTTGGTTTCTTTGGCGTTCTCGCTCCAGCCTAAAAGTTCCTGGGTGAATAGCTTAAGCCGTTTCTCACGGGCGGCATCAAACTTAATGGTAACATCCTGCAATACGGTGCTTTTGGGCAGCAGTTTCACATCGCGCAGGCTGAAATTCCTGTCGAGCATGATCTCCTCGGTGTGGCTCTCGAAACCAACTGCCGATACCACCAGGGTGTATTTTCCGGGCTTAACATCATTAATAAAAAATGAACCGTCAGCATTGCTGCGGGCACCTATAGTGGTATTGCTCAGGAACACGCTGGCATCAGGGAAAGGGCTATTATCCACCGCGTTATACACCTTGCCGGAGATATTATATTGGGCAAAGCAACATACTGGAAAGAACAATATTAGCGTTAATAATATCCTGAGGGACATAAATAAGGTATTGGTTAGTATAATTAATGTTAAAAGTAATTAAACCTTTCCTTATTTAGTTGTTCTTATAAATATAAAAAACATGTATTATGAAAAAAATATTAACTCTCGTTTTGTTACTAAGTGTGGGCCTGTTAGCCTCATCATGCCGTAAAGAAATCACTCAAATTGTTCAGCCAAATAAAACTGTATTGTTCAATCTTGATAAGTGGGAACGCAATTCATCTACCGGTATTTACTTTGTAACCTACAGCACTCCTGAAATTGATAATTACTTTAACGATAACGGCGCGGTACTGGTTTATTTTTCAAGAGGCGATAATGGTGTTTACGAACAAATACCACAAACTTACGAAGGTGTTTCGTACAGCTATACCCACAAGGCAGGTAGTATTGAAATTGATGCCGAAGACTCTGATGGTAACCCGCTAACCAGCGCGCCACCAACAGGTTTAATCAAAGTAGTATTTGTTGATTCGCAACCGTAATCAATAACGTTAATAAATGCAAAAAGCCATCCGTACACCGGATGGCTTTTTGCATTTATGTGGAATATGATTATTCTTTTTCCATTTGTTCGATAACCGCCTGGGTAACTCCGGTTGATGAAAAACCACCATCGTGGAACAGGTTTTGCATGGTAACCATTTTGGTAAGGTCAGAGAACAGGGAAACGATATAGTCTGCACAGGCATCAGCAGTTGCATTACCCAGCGGACTCATTTTTTCGGCATAATCAATAAAGCCATTGAAGCCCTTAATGCCCGAACCTGCTGTAGTGCGGGTTGGCGATTGCGAAATGGTATTGATACGTACGTTCTTTTTAACACCGTAATGGTAGCCAAAGTTACGGGCAATGCTTTCCAGCATAGCTTTACCGTCGGCCATGTCATTATAATCAGGGAATATGCGTTGGGCAGCAATGTAGGTTAAAGCCACAACTGATCCCCATTCGTTAATAGCATCGTGCTTTAAAGCGATCTTTAATACACGGTGTAAGCTGATGGCTGATATATCCAAACCTTTGTGGGTAAAATCGTAGTTGTTTTCGGTATAGTGAATGCCCTTACGTACGTTGATACTCATGCCTATAGAGTGCAGCACGAAATCGACACCGCCGCCAAAATGCTCTTTTGATTTGATGAACAGGTTTTCAATATCTTCATCGCTGGTAACATCAGCCGGAATAACCGGTGCTCCAATTTCTTCGGCCAGTTTATTGATGGCACCCATACGTAATGCGATCGGCGCATTGGTTAATACAATTTCGGCACCTTCTGCTTTGCAGTGCTGGGCAGTTTTCCAGGCGATCGAATTTTCATCCAACGCGCCAAATATGATCCCTTTTTTGCCTTTTAATAAATTATAAGCCATTTTGTTAGTTTTTAAAAGTGCGGTAAAGTTAGAATTATTTTTTTAGCTTTTACTTGGTATCATATCTTCTTGATCAGGCATCGCAAGCTAAAATGAATCATTGTAGTTTGTGCTTCGTTAGGAATGTTTCTGCGATTATTATCGTTAATGGATGTACTTTTTTCTTTTCGTGGCTGTTGCACAACTAACACAATGTTGAAAAGACATTAATAATGAAAGGCGAGGTGTTTCTTATCTTGTAATATGCAAGGGAAGAAAAGCCACCAGGAAAAGTT